>NZ_OBDR01000027.1 GCF_900215215.1 Methanohalophilus euhalobius
GGGGGAGTGAAAATAACAATATTAATTTGTTTCAAGCCATTTGTCCCTGGCGATTTTGGCCTGCTTAAGAATTCTTTTTAGTAAAGCCACACCAATTTTCCCTTTGTGTGGATTTGGTATGGTTAAAACAAGATCGCCTTTTACCATAAACGGATGCTTTCCTCCGGAATAGGGACCCTCAAAACCCAATTCTCTGAGTCTTTTTACAAGGGTTTTCCAGTCTACAGGATTTAGCTTAGGCAACGGCAAATTCTCCGAGATCGTCTATTGTATGGTTGCCAAGAGGGGGAATGGGGAGATTTCTACGCAATCTTAAAATGAGCCACTCCTCGATGATTTCCTCCAGGTTCTTACGGCATTCTTCAAGAGAAGTGCCTGTTGCCCAGACCCCTTCGAGTTCAGGTATTTCTCCATAGTAAGGCTCCTTTTCATCTTCAATTATCTCATATTTGGCTCTTTCAAGGGCTGCCTGTATATATTCGATCAACATCGACTTATCATCTCAAGCAATTATCACTTTGGGGATTGTATATAGCATTGTTTATTTCAGATATTTAGTAATTATCCTCATTTAGAAGTAGACTGGCAATCCTCTATGGAAAGGGACTGCATCGATCATTTCTGAGATATAAAGTACAGAATCTCTCATGGGGTCACCTCTTTCAGGACATCATCTTGCATCCTGGGATGCAGGGCTCGTTTTGATACCACGTCCACAGGCAATCCGAGCAAGTCTTCAAGGTAGTCGCCAAGTCCCACAAGATCAAACAGGGTTGCTCCGGTATCAAAATTGACCAGCACATCAACATCACTTCCCGGTTTTTCTTCCCCTCTGGCATAGGACCCGAAGATTCCGACAACCTCGGCTTTGTACTCCTGCCTGATCTCTTTCCGGTGTTCATTGATCAGGAGTTTGATTTCATCCAATCCCGGTGGGACTTTTTCTGATTTACTCATAATTTCAGTTCCTCGTGAGAGATAAGTGTACCAGCCTTCTTCTCAGACCTGTATCGATTTAAA
>NZ_OBDR01000026.1 GCF_900215215.1 Methanohalophilus euhalobius
CCGTGCATACCAAGAGTACATTCTCCGGCCATACCTGCTTCAATGTAGATGTTAGGGAATTCTTCCCGCAGTGCCTTGATAGAATAAAGGGAAGCATAAAAGTCACCATCTCCTGCTGCACCGATGGTATCGAAGTTGACACCGTCACAGCCTACTTTCTGCAGGTGCTGCATGATCCAGGTCATGTCACGGGTTGCATGGTCACCTGCATGCTCGATGGATTCACGGGCTTCGTTGATCTTGAAAGCCTTCAGGAGGTCACCAGGGTTTTCGAATGGACCATCTGGGGTGTAATAGAGACCAAGATTTGGCATTGCTCCATAGAGAAGTGGAATCGTCATGTTTTCCTGGCAGACTTCCATTGCCTGCTGTTCCTGGGCAATAACCGGTTTGACTGGTTTGAAACTGTAGTCGATATGACCCAGTTCCATTGTGTCAGCACCAAAACCTCTCTCGTGCATCATACAGCCAACAAGACGGCTGGATGGAATTCCTACACCACTATTACCCTGGTCACCATCGATCCTCAGAGTTCCAATGTCATGGGTAACCGGGATTTCCATACCTGGTTCGACACTGACTATACGGTTGGGATCCATAATGATATCTGCGAGCTTGTCGATTTCATCCCCGGAAAGTTCAGGAATGTTACCAAGGTCTGCTGCATCTGCAGTACCTTCCTGGAGGTCTGCAATGATCTGCTCCCTGGTCATGGAGATCCTTTCACCATCTCCCATTCTTAAGAAATATTCATTTGCCATAAATAATCACCTTATAAGAGAAGTTCCTTTGCCTTGTTGACAGCTTCAGTTGCATTTTCTGCATAGCAGTCTGCACCGATCTTTTTGGCCCAGGAGTTGGTTGCAGGTGCGCCGCCTACCATGACTTTTACCTTGTCACGGAGACCTTCTTCTTCGAGGGCTTCGATTACTTCCTTCTGGCCCTGGAGAGTGGTGGTCATTAGTGCGGAAATGCCGACCATGTTTGCGTCTGTTTCCTTGATCTTGGCAATGAAATCTGCTACAGGTGCATCACGGCCGATGTCATAGACTTCGAATCCGGATGTCTGGAGCATGGTGGAGACAATGGATTTGCCAATGTCATGGACATCTCCTTCTACTGTACCATTGACAATTACGCTGGCAGCCTTTTCGGATGATTCAGGCATATCATCTTTAAGTACGTCCACACCGGCCTGCATGGCTTCTGCAGCCATCATGACATGTGGAAGGAATAACTTGCCCCTTTCAAAAAGGGTACCGACTTCGTTCATACCTGCTGCAAGACCATTCTCAATGATGTCGGGAGCCTCGAGTTCACCACGGGCTTTTTCGACAGCAGCAAGAACCTGGTCTTTCTTGCAACTTACAATAGCGTCAGACAATTCTTTGTATAATTCTTCTTTTGTCGTTGTTACAACCTCCTT
>NZ_OBDR01000024.1 GCF_900215215.1 Methanohalophilus euhalobius
AGTCATCCTGACAATCGAAAACAACAGAATGCTAATATTTATTGTAGCAGTTGGGGATCGTAAAACAATCTATCGGAAATATCAATCCTGAGATGATTTCCTCCAGGTTCTGACAACACTCTTCAAAAAAAGCATTATATATTTATCAACCAATCATATAAAGAACAATCCATAAAAAACATCTGGAGAAACAAATCATGAAAAAGACTGTAGAAAACCTGTCAAAAGCATTTGTAGGGGAAAGCCAGGCCAGAAACCGGTATACAATATATTCAAAGATTGCTAAAAAGGAAGGTTTCGAGCAAATTGCAGATCTTTTCCTCCTCACCGCCGAGAACGAAAGAGAGCATGCAAAATGGAGTTTCCGGCTGATCAATGAACTGAAAGAAGAAAGCGGGGAATTCTTCGATGACATTGCAATTCAGGCTGACGTTCCGACCGACTACGGCACCACCGCTGAGAATCTAAAAGCCGCAATCAACGGTGAGGATTATGAAACCACCACCATGTATCCCGAATTTGCACAGACTGCTGAAGACGAGAACCTGCCTGAAATCGCAGCAAGGCTCAGAGCAATCGGTAAAGCCGAAATGCATCACAAAGAGCGCTTTGAAAAACTTCTCCGGGAAGTGGAAAACGGGACCGTTTTCAAAAAGGAAAAAGAGGTTGAATGGGTATGCCGCAAATGTGGTTATGTGCACAGAGGACCCGAACCTCCTGAAGAATGTCCCTCATGCGACCATCCCTTCAACTATTTCGAGAGAAAGTGCGAAGAGTACTGATAGTTTTAATGAGGTTGCAAAACAATTGCACCCCCCTTTCCTTCAATTTTTTTGTGATAAAAACGCTGAATCAGTCTAATTTTTTGAAAAAGAGCAATCATACTGGAATGTATCTCATCCCTTAATCATATCTGCCAGACCAATCAGAATCACTTTCTCTTCCTCTGCAATCTCCCGCATCCGTGGAGTAAAACCTGCCCGGCTTATCAGGGCGAAATGTTTTTGGCCTTCAGAATGCCAGTCCACAAAGCCCCCCTTTTCCTTCAGGGAATAATACACATCCGGTCCAACCTTTTGCTTCTGCCACTTGCATTCGCAGAACAGGATATCCCGGGATTCTGCATTAAGGGCCACAAGATCGATCTCGTAATCATTTTTTCCCCTAGCAGCTGCAGCAATTTTGCCCCATTGCCTGCCGATCTTGCGAAAAGTGAAAGGCAGTTTGCCTGCTGAGTTGAGATGGATCAATGTCTCTTTGCCTACATCTTCAAAAGTCATCCCCAGAAAACGATCATAATTCTTCTTTATATCCTCCAGTACAGGCACTACATTGCCCGGCTCCAGTTCATCTTTGTGAGGCAATACAAACCGAAACCAAAATCTCAGGAAATTATCCTCCAATCTGTAAATGGTCTTTTTTGTGGCAGGTTTGTCTGCAATCGGATGTTGTCTGCTTACAAACCCAAGTTTCATCAGTATCTTCAGGTAATAGGAAATATCCTTGGGCTGAAGATATGCTCTGGTGGCAATCTCTGCGGGTCTGGATGCGCCTGTGGCAATAGCATACAGGATATTCATGAAAGTTGCCGGCTCCCTGAGTTCCTCCCGCAGCAGAAAATCCCCTTCCTCATAGAGCACTGCATCCGTGGCAAACACATTGTTCTCAAGATTTGCGGCAAATTCTTTTTCCGGATCAAAGAACAAAAGGTAATAGGGAATCCCGCCTGTCACTCCATAGATCTGCATGCATTCTTCCAATGATATATCCGGGAAAAATTGCTGAATATGCCTGAAAGGGATTGGTTTTGTCTGAATTTGGCCGGTGCGTCTGCCATAGAGGGGACTGGAATGGGCCAGGGTACTTTTTTCCATCATAGAGATCGAGGAGCCACAGAGGATTAGATGAACGGGTCTTTCTCTGAGTATTTCGTCGGTTATCAACTGGAAGACTGAAGGAATGGAACCGTCCTGCTGCACAAGATAGGAAAATTCATCGATTGCCACCACCAGTTTTTCTTCTCTATCCCACTTTTTGGCGATATACTCAAAGACATCGTCAAAGCCCTCCACACGGGGTTCGAAATCATCGAAAAAATCTGCAGCCCTCTTTCTAAACCTCTCGACATTGGTAGAGGTGCCCCTATGGTCTGCCAGGAAATATATGTGCGGCTTATCCCGGATGTAATGTGTTATCAATTCGGTTTTGCCAATCCTGCGCCGGCCGTAGATTACCGTGAAGGAAAATCCGCCGTTTGTATACTCCTTTTCCAGGGAATTGAGTTCTTCGGCCCGATCCACAAATTTACGAAACATGTTTATTATGATTATGTTTCGTATATTGATAATGTTTGTGGCCGGAGATATTTCATGAATCTGGAAAACTTGCCAAAGACTATGCAGATATTCTTGCATTAATTGACCCCAACAATGGTGGGAATGATGTGGAAATCTCCGTCTTAGGTAAATTTAT
>NZ_OBDR01000008.1 GCF_900215215.1 Methanohalophilus euhalobius
TCTAAGTCTACAAAATTCATTAAAAATAGCTTATTGAATTTGACAGTTACCGTGGATTACATGAGAAATAAGGCAAAAAGATACATTTACGCTAATTTTGATGCAATAAATACACTGATTTTAAGGCAAAAAGGGATGAAATCGTAGAAATTGACTTGAATTATTTAATACTGTCAAATGGGTTTTCCTGACAAAAAAGTGAAATTTTTAGGTTGGAAGAGGAGACGGTTTCTTCAGCAAGGAGTGAATACTGTCAAACTTGGGATACAAAGAATAATAAATATTGGAATCCATTCTATATGCACAAAAAGGGAAGTGTCAAAAATGAAAGTCGAACTTAATGTTGATGGTAAAAATATAGAAATAAACGATTTTGTACAGAAATTCCTGGGAAAAACTGCGGCTGCGGCTGCAGAAAGTCTGCATGGTGTCGACCCAACCTGGAAAGAGATCGACATCCACATCAAAAAATAATCAAAATAATTTTTCTATTTCCGAGTTGTCCACCCTGGAAGTCGAATCCAGACTCAGAGGTGTTATCGATATGTGCCCCTTCTGGGTAACGGCATGTACATCGGTACCTTCTTCACCCTCTGGTATCGGGTCGCCTGCAAGCCAGTAATATGGCCTGCCCCTGGGATCATGGCGCTCTTCGACTTCCATATTGAAAAACTTTCTTGCAAGGCGGGTGATCTCGATCTCGGTATCTTCTTTCACATCATGCGGCAGGTTTACATTCAATATATCCACGTTTTCAGGCAGCCCGTGTTCCAGGACCTTTTTCGCAATCCGGTTCACTACCCTGATACCGACCTCGAAATCATGTTCATAATCCCGCAGGTCATCGAATTTGAGACCCTGTTCTATGACCTGGATGGAAACTGCAATTGCAGGGATGCCATAACTTGCACCTTCCAGTGCCGCACCCACGGTTCCTGAGGTAGTCGCGGTATCCGTACTGATATTTTCCCCGATATTGAATCCCGACACAATAAGGTCGGGTTTTTCCTTCATAACCGAAAATATCCCCAGTATCACTGAATCAGTGGGAGTACCGCCTATTGCATAAGCATCCACGCCATCTATCTTTGTACGGTTCATCCGCAGGGGCTCAAAAATAGAAATTGACCGCCCTACACCGCTTTTCTGGAAAGCCGGTGCAGCAATCGTCACATCGCCCAGTGAATCCACACTTTTGTAAGCAGCACGTATTCCCGCAGAATACACACCGTCATCATTGGTAAGCAGAATTTTTTTCGACATGGAAAGCCAGATTGACCTTAAGGGTTTTAAAGGTAATGAATTGAAAAAATCAGTAATTGATCCATTTTGAGTATTCGTCGACAAAACATTCTATGATATCTTGCCGGGTCAGATTCTCTATATCATATTCATGGACAGTACCGTTGCGAAGTAATATTTCCACCTTACGGATACGTGGCTGCTCTTCATCTGCATGTGCCGGAAAAGCAAAACCGGCCTTTTGATAGGCCCTGCCCCTTATTTCAAAATAGAATTCTTCAACCTGTTCATCTGGTTTTTTGACGGAGGGGACATAAACTGTCAGAGAGGCGGAGTTCATCCCGGTATCATCCACATTGACCTCAACCGTTCTGCCATATTTTTCAATTTCCTTTTTCAGGTCGTCATAGGCAGGAAATACCACATGTTTGAAAAAATCCCTCATATTGAGTTCTGCAAACCTGACATGCATTTCCTCCGTAGTCCTTTCCCCGGAATTTTTCTTTTCCGCCTGAAAAATATCCCGCAATTTTTGTTCCCACATGTTCATTTGGACCCGCCTTTGAAAAGTTCTCCTACCAGTTGTTTAGCTCTATTATCTGATGTATTTTCCGGCGGTTTTTTCTCCGAATCTATGACCCTGTAGCTATCAGACTCGGTTTTTAATCCCTTCGATACACTGTAACACATCAGAATTAAAACGACACAGAATGGCAGAGCTGTGGTAAGGGCAGCTGTTTGCAACCCCACAAGCCCCCCGGTCAACAGAAGAACAGCTGCAACAGCACCCTGAAGCAGGGACCAGAATAGCCTCAGGGGAATTGCTGGTTTGGGATCTCCCCCTGAGGAAAGGATGGAAATAACAAGGGAACCCGAATCAGACGATGTAACAAAGAAAGTCATTACGACAATCGTTGCAAGAGCAGAACTTAGCAATGAACCCGGCAATTTATCCAGCAGGACATAAAGGGCCGTCGGAATACTTGTCTGGACAGCATTTACAATACCACCGTTACCAAACACCTCCATATGAATTGCTGTGTTACCAAAGACGATAATCCAGATGAAAGTTACAATTGCAGGAACAAGCAGTACTCCCCTGATAAATTCCCTGATTGTGCGCCCCCGGGATACACGTGCAATGAACATGCCAACAAAGGGTGACCAGGAGATCCACCAACCCCAGTAGAACATGGTCCACATTTTCTGCCATTCCAGACCAGTGAACGCATCGGTCTGGAAAGTAAGGTAAACAATGTTTTGCAAATAGTAACCTATACTTTGTACAAATGAACTCAAAAGGAAAACAGAGGGACCTACGATAAAGACGAATATGACAAGGGCAAGACCCAGCAGGATATTAACCTGACTCAATATACGTATTCCCCTGTTCAGACCTGATATCACAGAAGTAGTGGCTGCAAGAGTTATGAATACAATCAGCAAAATCTGGTTATTTATAGACACCGACATCAGACCAAGATAATCCATTCCTGCATTAATCTGCATTACACCCAGACCCAGTGAAGTGGCAACACCAAACAATGTGCCAAAGATGGCCAGCACTTCTACAATGTTTCCACGTATTCCATATATCCTGTCACCAAACAACGGATACATTGTAGAGCGAATTGTCAGCGGCATATCATGCCTGTAGGAAAAATATGCAAGCGAAAGCCCCACCACAGTATATATTGCCCAGGCATGAAGCCCCCAGTGGAAAAAAGAGAGGTTCACCGCTTCAACTGCCGCCTCAATTGTCCCGGGTGCAGCATCCCGGGGAGAAGCGAAATGAAGAATTGGTTCTGCGACACTATAGAAAAGCAGCCCTATGCCCATACCTGCACTGAAAAGCATTGCAAACCAGGTGGTATCTTTATATTCCGGCCGATCCGAATCCTTGCCCAACCGGATGGATCCATAGGGACTGAAATATAGCCAGATAACAAATAGGAGGAAAAATGCAACTGAGAGAATGTAGAACCAGCCAAAGTTTACTACAATCGTATTTTGGAATGTTCCAAAAATTTCAGATAATCTTTTTGTAAAAAAGACCCCAATCGACACGAAAAATAATACCAGAACTGCCGATACATAAAAAACATGAGGATTTACCTGAAACCCGGGACTTGCCTTTATCTGCATGTTGCCTCCTATCTATATAATAGACTGGCACAGAGACAAGTTATAAAAAAGTTTTGATTGTATATTTACTGATTCGCATAAAAAGAAGGTAAGAAAAGTAAGAAGAGTTCAATCATTCATAGAAAAGGGAGTTACTAACTTTGCATAATTAACTTCATGAATATTCTCATTTTCGGAAATGTCACTCACAAACTGGGCTCCGTTAACTTCATAGTCACCCATTCCATAGGTAGTTTCAAATTCTTCTTCCGCTGCAACAGGATCACAGAGATATATTTGGAGTTGCCCATTTGGATCAAGGAATACTGAAGGATGAACACCGGTTTTTTCGTAATCTTCTACTGCGCTCCTGAAAACCATTGACATGTAATTAATAGTCTGCATTAATATCATCTCCTAAATAGAAGAATCTACTTATGGACATTCATATAACCTAGATGTACACAAATTGCTCAAAAGTAAGCTTATTAATGTATGCTTGTGTTCAAAAAATATGGCACAATAAATATAAATATCAAATAATAAGTGATTGAGAAGGTGTATATATGAGAAATATTTTTAAACATGGGGGCATTAGGCATAAGAATCTGAGGCTCTATTGTTACGATTAACTATTCAATTTGGGATTATTATGCTTGAAGAGGAATACGATATAAATTTCTTCTACGAAAACGGTTTTATCAGAAAACAGTGCCAAAAATGTGGCAGTTATTTCTGGACCCGTGACAGAGACAGGGATACATGCGGAGATGCACCCTGTGACCCATATTCATTCATCGGCAACCCCGTCTTCAAGAAAAAGTTTAATCTTGCACAGATGAGGGAGTTTTATCTTAGTTACTTTGAGAAAAATGGACACACACGTATTGAAAGATACCCTGTGATAGCACGCTGGAGAAATGATATCTATCTTACTATCGCCTCCATAGCAGATTTCCAGCCCTTTGTAACTTCCGGACAGGTTGCTCCCCCTGCAAATCCACTCACCATATCACAACCATGTATTCGCCTTTCTGATCTTGACGCAGTAGGAAGAAGTGGCCGTCATCTGACTACCTTTGAGATGATGGCACACCACGCATTCAACAAAAAGGATAATGAGATCTACTGGAAAGACCGGACAGTACAGCTCTGTGACGGCCTGCTCAACGAACTTGGAGTAGACCCATTTGCTGTAACCTACAAAGAAGAACCCTGGGCAGGTGGCGGAAACGCCGGTGCCTGTGTTGAAGTTCTTATAGGTGGCCTGGAAGTGGCAACCCTTGTGTTTATGAATCTCCAGCAATCCAAAGACGGAGATATCGTGATTAAAGGTGATACTTACAGGAAAATGGACAATTACATCGTGGACACAGGGTACGGGTTGGAAAGGCTGGTATGGGCATCCCAGGGAACCCCTACTGTATATGATGCTATATTCCCGGAAGTTGTCGGGGAACTTATGGAACTGGCAGGTGTGGAACATCGGCTGGAAGATGAAGATTATGCAAATATTTTATCCCAGAACGCCCGGCTTGCAGGCCTGATGGATGTAAGCGAAAAAGCAAACCTGCTGGAATTGCGCAAACAGGTAGCTTCAAACATAGGAATTACTGCTGATAAACTGGGCACCATAATGGAGCCCGTGGAAACGGCATATGCCATTGCAGACCATGCCCGTTGTATAACATTTATGCTGGGTGACGGAATAATACCTTCAAATGTCAAAGCAGGATATCTTGCAAGACTTGTGATCAGACGTACAATGAAGATGATGCAGGACCTTGGCATCACAATCCCGTTATCTGACATTATACAGATGCACATCAACCATCTCCCCGAATACCCTGAATTCGCCGACAGATTTGATATAATAAACGACATACTGGATAACGAAGAAAAGAAATTCCAGGAAACCCTGCAGCGTGGGAAGAAACTCATACAAAAATCTGCAAAGCACTACAAGAAAAAGGGAGAAAAAATGCCTCTTGACACTGTTATAGACATGTATGACAGTCATGGCATACCGGCTGAGATATCCAAAGAAGCTGCCTCTGAAGTAGGAGTGGAAATCGAACTACCCGATAATTTTTACTCCCTTGTCGCTGAGCGGCACAGCAAATCCGTACAGGAAGAGGAAAAAGAAATCCCCTATGCAGATCATCTCAAGAAACTCCCCCCTACAAAACGGCTTTTCTACGATGAGCCAAACAGAATGGAATTCGAAGCTGTTGTTCTTGATGTTTTTGACAATAATATAGTGCTCGACAGCACACTTCTCTATCCTGAAGGAGGGGGACAGCCGCCAGACCATGGCACATTCATGGTAGATGATGCCTTACTCAAAGTAATCGATGTCCAGATATTTAACGGGGTGGTCACCCATACCATAGAAGAAATCGAAGATGAACTCCATATTCGAAAAGGAGATATGGTTACGGGAAAAGTGGATGAAAAACGTCGTATGGCACATGCAAGAAATCATACTGCAACCCATATAATAAATGATGCAGCGCGGCAGGTGCTGGGAGACCATATATGGCAGGCAGGTGCACAGAAATTCGTCGACCGCGCCAGGCTTGATCTTTCTCATTACAAAAGGATTGCTCCTGAGGAACTCAATGAGATTGAGATGATTGCAAACCAGATGGTAATGGAGAACAAACGAGTAATTAGCGAGTGGATGGATCGCAGTACCGCCGAAAAAAGATACGGATTTAGCCTTTATCAGGGCGGAGTACCACCAGGGGACCGCATTCGCGTATTGCATGTAGGAAGCGATATTGAAGCCTGTGCTGGGACTCACTGCACCTTTACCGGTCAGGTTGGCCCCATCAAAATCCTGAAGACAGAACGGATACAGGATGGAGTGGAACGTATTGAATATGCAGCAGGCGAAGCTGCTGTTGTAGCTTTCCAGGCAAGGGATAAACTTCTCAGAAGTTCTGCAGAAACATTGAGGGTATCTACCGAGCAGCTACCGTCAACCATTGAACGTTTCTTCACTGAATGGAAAGAATTTAAGAAAGAAAATACCCGGCTCAAGAAAGAACTGGCAGAATCCCGCGTAAATCACTTAATTGAAAATGCTGAACATCTAAAGGATATTCGCTTTATAAGTTCAAGAGTCGACGGTGCAGATGCCGATGAACTTACCCGAATGGCAGGAGAACTTGCTTCAAGTGACGATATTGTTGCATTACTCTTAAGTGATCATGAAGGTGTCAAGATCGCAGCTGCTGCGGGTGACAGTGCAGTTTCAAAAGGGGTTAACGTAGGAAACATCGTACGTAAAATAGCAAGTCTAACCGGCGGAGGCGGAGGAGGTAAACCTTCAATGGCACGTGGCGGAGGTCAGGATAGTGCAAAGATTGACGAAGGACTTGCATTGGGTCGCCGGATGGTAGAAGAGCAACTCAGGGATTAATCATCAAACAGGTTTGGGACTTATTATAATGTGAACAGAAGTCCCAAACATTAATATTCTAAAACGCCAAATAGAGATATCAGGAGGAGTAGAGGGAAATGTCCGGCGAAGATACCGCAGAGATTATGGATACTTTTCGTGAAGGACTTGCCGACAAAACTACTGTTTTTCTGGCTCCTGCAAGTGTATCCAGTGAAAGGTTAATCTATTTTTATATTCATTCCATACTCGAAAATGATGATCAAAAGAATATAATATGGCTCTGCCTGAAAAACTCAAGAGACAAAGTGATAGCTAATTTTAGAGATTACGGGATGGATATCGAAGACTATCTGGCCAGAATGTGGTTTATAGATATTGAAGACCCTTCAAAAGAGAAAAAAGAAAACATCCTTTACTATTCTTCTCAGACCGATTATATGAAAATCGGGTCACATACATCTAAACTATTTTCTGAAATGCCCGGGTCAACAATGGTCATTGATGACATGAACATCCTTTCAAAGGATAATCTCCAGGTTGTTGAAAATTTCCTGAAATACGTCATGTCAAATGTCCACCAGCATGAAGGAAGCGCTGTATCAATGCTCAATAAAGGTTCTGCTGGTGAAAAAGAAGGAACTTTGGTATCCTTTTTCGATGTTGTAATAGATGCCTCGGATACAGGAGAGATGCATGTTGAAATGGGACTGAATAGTCTTGATGTGAAATACGTAGTAGACAAGGGAAAAATCAATCTATACTATATCCAGAAAAAGGTCAAAAAAGAAAGACTCAAAATACTTATTGTAGATGATGAACCCGATATTCCTGATCTTTTGAAATTGTCCCTTAAAGATGAACCCTACGATTTTTTAGTTGCATATAACGGGAAAGATGCCATTGAAATTGCAAGAGAAGAACTCCCCGACCTTATATTACTGGATATAATGATGCCTGATATGGACGGTTATGAGGTCGTTGAGACCCTGAAAAAGAAAAGGGACACAAGAGACATTGCAATTATCATGATTACAGCCAAAACAAAAGTAGATGACAAACTAAAGGGAATGGAACTGGGTATCGATGATTATATTTCAAAACCCTTTGACAAAAGAGAAGTTAATGCCCGTATTAAGATGGTTATGAAACGTTTTGGCTGGAAACCCCCTGAAGAAAAGGAATGATTTACTCAACTTTCCTTTTGTAGCTTTTGTAATTTGAATATTATAACTACAACCATCAAAAACATTAATTTTAAAAGCTCTGGTAACCGCAACAAGTTGCAGGCCATACCTGATAAAAAAGTACCCAGGTGACAGGATGAAAAAAGAAAAATCATTATATCGCAACCCATATCTTATAGCAGTACTCTATATCATTGCAATTCTTTTTCTGTATACGGTATACCGTGATCTGATAGCTATAGCTGTTGGCGGGATATTTATTACCATTTTTGGCCTGATGTACGGAGTGCAGGAACATGACAGAGATCTTATATTTTACTCCGGTCTATTTTTTTATCTGCATCAATCGTGGCAATAATCATAGCAGGTACCTTTGTTTCAGTCATTGTATAACTTAAATTGAGTTCACCAAATCATACTTTGTGGCCATGCTATTCTATAGAAGCCACTATTACACATAAGCAAACCTTTAATATAAGATTAGACAAGATGTTGTTCGAGATTTGCCGGACATACACATATTATGCCATCCGGTACTGAATATCAAACTTATTTATCATAATTATCGGAGTGTCCTGATGACGATCCCTAAAGAATATAACCCCCAAGAAGTGGAAAAAAGATGGCAGAATGCCTGGGACATGTCAATGTACCATTTTGATTGGGAAGATGAGAATAAACCCCAGTATATAATAGATACCCCGCCTCCCTATCCTACAGGCAATTTCCATATTGGAAATTCCCTTAACTGGTGTTACATCGATTTTGTTGCAAGATACAAACGCATGCAGGGATTCAATGTTATGTTCCCACAGGGATGGGACTGTCACGGCCTTCCCACCGAGGTGAAGGTGGAAGAGATACATGGCATTACTAAAAACCAGGTCCCAAGAGCTGAATTCAGGAAGCTCTGTGAAGAACTTACAATCGGAAATATAGAGAAAATGCGCCAGACAATGCGCATGCTGGGTTTCTCGGTGGATTGGAGTAATGAATTCATCACGATGAAACCCGAATACTTCGTGAAAACACAGCGCTCCTTTGTCCAGATGCAAAAGCAGGGACGTATTTATCAGGCCGACCATCCGGTGAACTGGTGTCCGCGCTGCGAAACAGCTATTGCCTTTGCGGAAGTCGAATATGAAGCAAGGGACACAAAACTGAACTATTTGAACTTTGATAAAGTCAAAATCGCCACCACAAGACCTGAATTGTTGGCTGCCTGTGTGGCTGTGGCAATCAATCCCGATGATGAAAGATATAAGGAAAAGATTGGTGAAAATGTAAAAGTACCTTTATTTGACCATGAAGTGCCTGTAATCGCTGACAAAGAGGTCGATCCGGAATTCGGTACAGGTGTGGTAATGATATGCACCTTCGGTGACAAACAGGATGTACGCTGGTGGATCGAGCACAACCTACCTCTGCGTAAGGCTATTGACCGGAATGGCTTTATGACAGGTATTGCCGGCAAATATGAAGGAATGAAATCTTCAGAATGCAAGGATGCAATCATTAGGGATCTCAAAGAGCAGGGTTACCTGTACGATCAGGACAGCCTTGATCAGAATGTGGGAATGTGCTGGCGTTGCAACACACCGATAGAGATCCTTTCTGAAAGGCAATGGTTTGTCAAAATTGAAAATGATAAAATCCTTGAGACTGCAAATGAGATCAACTGGATTCCCGACTACATGAAGATACGTCTGGAGAACTGGACAAACACCATGGAATGGGATTGGTGTATATCCAGACAGCGTATTTTTGCCACCCCCATACCTGTGTGGTACTGCAAAAAATGTGGAAAATCCCTGATTGCAGAAGAGGACTGGTTGCCTCTTGATCCCACACAGACAAAACCTCCAATACCCTGTGAATGTGGTTCGACTGATTTTGAAGGTGAAGAAGATGTACTGGATACCTGGATGGACTCATCCCTGACAGCCCTGCACGTTACAGGCTGGCTTACAGATCATGAAATGAGATCACCTGCACAGCTGCGACCCCAGGGCCACGATATTATCCGCACGTGGGCATTTTACAGCATACTGCGCTCCAAAGCCCTTCAGGATTCCAAGCCATGGGATTCTATCATGATAAATGGAATGGTACTCGGAGAAGACGGACACAAGATGAGCAAATCCCGGGGCAACATCATTTCTCCGGAAGAGGTCGTTGACCAGTACAGTGCGGATGCGTTCCGCCAGTGGGCTGCAATCGGAGGTTCTACTGGTTCTGATGTAATGTTTAGATGGAAAGACGTGGTATCAGGGTCCAGATACTTTAACAAAATGTGGAGTATCTTCCGCTTTTCAATGTCCCATCTGGAAGAAGTACTCCCCGACATCCCTGAAGTTGCCACATCCAGCCTGGGCACAGTGGATCGTTGGCTGCTCAGCAAACTCAACAGGCTGATAATTTCAGTAACCAAAAATATGGATAACTATCAGTTCGACGAAGCCTGCAAATCCATACGCGGATTTGCCTGGGAAACCCTTGCAGACAACTATATCGAACTTGTTAAAGCCAGACTATATAGAGAGGATGAAACTTCAAAGAGAGCAGCTCGTTACACCCTCCACACAACTCTGGAAACTCTGACCCGCATGCTTGCACCCTTTGCGCCTTTCTTTGCAGAGGAAGTTTATTCCCATATTTCTACAGGCAGCGTCCACCAAACAAAATGGCCCTCTGCACACAGGGA
This sequence comes from Methanohalophilus euhalobius, assembly GCF_900215215.1. GTDB lineage: Archaea > Halobacteriota > Methanosarcinia > Methanosarcinales > Methanosarcinaceae > Methanohalophilus > Methanohalophilus euhalobius. The sequence continues at coordinate 10,664 of NZ_OBDR01000008.1, forward strand.
AATGATCGATGAAACTTCTGAGAAGCAGGGTGAAATAATAAAAGACCTCGCAAGCAGTATCCGCAGGTATAAATCCGATTCAGGGATGGCTCTGAATGCTCCTCTCAAGAAGATCGAGATATATTCTGTAATGGATGATGTTACCGATCTTGAGGGAGCTACAAATTCCGCGGTGGAAGTTATAGAAGGAAAACCCGAATTTGAACATGTGCCTGTGGATGTGAAACCCAACATGGGAATTATCGGACCAAAATTCCGCAAACAGGCTGGCAGTATCATCACTACCCTGAAAAGCATGGATGCATCCCGGGTTGCACAGATGAAGGAATCCGGATCCATTGATATTGAAGTTGATGGAGAAAAAATAAGTCTGGAACCTGAAAGTGTGGAAATAATAAAAGAAGTGACGTCTGCAGGCAGGACAGTGGATGTTATTGAAGTCAGCGATGTAATGGCCGTAATATTGCGCTGAATTAGCTATTTATTGGAGTACTCCCCTTGTTTCTATGGGGGAATACCAATGGTCTATAACACTATATTGATAACTACCGACGGTTCTGAAAATGCCCGAAAAGCCGTGCAATCGGGAATAGATTTAGCAAGTGCATGTGGTTCAAAGGTCTATGCACTTTATGTAATGGAAATGAATCCCGGAGGCCTGACCAGGGAAGCAATACACCGGGACTGGAAAACGGCAATGCAGGTGTCACTTCCAGAACACATATCTCCGGCCCAGTGGCGCGAATTTGCAAAGATTGCCGACGAGAACTGGAGAATAGAGCGCAAGAAACATCTCGAGGAAAAAGCAGAAAATATTCTTTCCTACGTAGAAGAACTCGGGAAAAATAAGGGCGTAGATGTCGAAAAAGTACATATCGAAGGCAAACCTGCAAATGAGGTCCTTGATTTTGCCTCCGATAAGAACGTAGACCTGATTGTAATGGGCACATTGGGCATGGGTTCTGACGGGACATTCCGGCTGGGACGTGTAGCAGAAAGAGTGATCCATAATGCCAGCTGTGATGTAATGTCGGTCAGGTAATTCCTGCAAGGTTACTGTATATATTCCACACACCATGAGTTACAAAATCCACCGCAAGAGCTGCAAGGAAAAGCCCGAGCAGCCTGGTGATAACATGTGCTCCGGTGTATCCTATTAATTTATAGAGACGGCGGGAATAATATAGAGTCACAAAGCATATGCCAAATGTCAGCAGAATTGCCAGCAATACCACTAGTTTATAGGAAATTAAAGGGGAGGTACCTGAAAGCACGACTACGGTTGTGATTGTTGCAGGCCCCGTCATCAATGGAAGGGCAATGGGAAATATCCAGACATCATCACGGCTGAGGGATTCATGAATTTCCTCTTCAGTTACACTTTCCCCGGATACTTTTGAGAGCAGCATATCAAAGGCTACCTTGAACAGCAATATTCCACCAGCCACCCTCAGGGAATCTACACTAATCCCGAAAACATTGAGGATGCCGTGACCGGTAACGGCAAAGAAAATGCATATCGCACAGGAAAGAAGGGTTGCACGGGTTGCTATACTGTTTTTTTCTTCCTGTGTCATGCTGCTTGTTAGAGAGATGAACGTTACGACTACTCCGATCGGACTCACTATAATGAAGATGCTAACAAAGGAGTAGATAAAGAATGATACAACGTCCATATCCGGTCACTATAGCAATCTGGTATTTAAAAGTGATCCTAAATAAGTTATTTAATTAACATCATTTTCACTGACAGATTCTTTACTTTCTGATAAACCGTAAGATTTTTTGTCCTCAATCTCACAGGACTCGGATTCCATTATTTTCACCATTTGGTTATAATCCTCAAGAATGCTGTCCATGATGGAACTGAGGTGTTCAAGCACCTTGGAGTGAAGCAGGCCTTCGGGCGATGATTCCATTTCTCCCGGTTCCGGGGCTTTTTCCAGTGCCTCAACAATCTGCTCTATGTTGCCCAAGCGATCCTTTATAGAAGACCAATTATTCTGCTGGATTTCGGCAGATTCTTCGGGAAGGCAGGAAATTTGTTTTTCCACTTTTGCCTTTTTATTATCAAAATATTCCAGCGTTTTTCTGGCCTTTTCCAGCATTTCAGCTTCTATAGCCTTATCAAAAATAATTTCTTCGGTGGATACTTCAGGAATATAGTCCCTATCTGGACGGAATTCCTCCTCATTCTCCTTTTTTTCCGGTAGAGGAGGAATGAATCGTTTGCCATTATTCATGACTCTCTGGTTCATGAATGTAGGAGATACAATTTCAATATCCATTCTATGAAGGGAGTCCAGCACTTCCTTCTTAAAATTAGAACGATCAGTTAGCAAGGCTTTAGTCTCTTTCAGCAGACCTCCCACCTTGTAGGTGACGGAGAAATCCCCCAGCTCAAGAACATGTACGAAAGGATCTTCCAGGCCTGCCTCATCAGCCGCCTTGAGAAGGGCTGTTTCAATATCCTGCCGGCATATATCATAACCCAGTGAAACGTTAGTAGAGATTATAGTTCCCGACGAGCGTATGGTAGTCAGGGGGTTGGACATTATTTTCAGGTTTGGCACGGTAATCAGGTCACGATCTTCTGACTGAATTCGTGTGTAGAGTATGGTTTTGTCCGTCACCCTGCCAAAGATTTCACCGCTTCTTATATAATCACCCACATTGAATGGCTTGATGAGCCGAACCATTATACCGGACATTCCATTTGAAACAAAAGTGGTAGAAGAAAGAGCTACCGTAGCACCAACAATAATACCTATCGCACTTACAATGATCTGTTTTGAATCACTGGATATCGGCAGGGAAAATATAACCAGCATCATACCCAGGAATGTTATAAGGGTAAAGAAAAGATTCCTTATGAAAGGGTCACCTTTGAAAACCAAAGATTTTTTGAAAAGATACTGGAGCAGCAGGATCACCAGCAATGTCAATATAACTATGATTATCGTCAAATAAAAATCATCGGCCCCTACTGCGATACAATATTCCTCCATTAATACTGGAAATAACAAATATTAGGTATAAATCTGTACTTACTTATACCTATACCCAAAACCGATCAGTTAATTCGTTCGACTATTCGCAGGGCCATCTCCACCACATCTGTAGCATTCTTGCCAAGCAGTCTTATCATGGGTTCTTTTCCGACATCGCCTTCATCATATATGATTTCAGGAACCTTACCATATTTTTCTATTGCATAAGCCGTGCCCCAATCCATTGTACTCACATCGGAAGGCTCGTCCTTGCGTTCAAAGGAAGCAATGCCAAAGCCCATCTGGCTGCAGGCAGCAAGTATCTCCTTACTGTACTTAACATTCAGGCATGCCCTGATTTCAGGATTGGAATGTATAGCAGCAAGTACCACTCTTCCAACATGTTTACTGGCACCAAACCCAACACACCCTGATGCCACAGGCCTGCCTTTTGAACGGGTTATACGACCGTGTACGCCGGCTACGTCGGATATTGTTTCCGCCTCGGGAGTTGCCATGGCAATATTGCACCCTACCTCAGGGATGAGTTTTGAAAAAGCCTTTTCCGAAAGCAAGAGATCCAGGGCCTCGGTAGTATTCACAAAAGTATGGTATTTTGCAGCTGAATTACGCAGAAAAGCAAGCGGATCTACCGGGGATACACCCATTCCAACATCGGTACTTCTGGAAATGGCATTTTCTACAAATCTTTTGGCACACCTTGCAGCCTCGGGCACTCTCAATTCATTTGAGAGATAAACAAGCAAAGCCGCCGAATAGGTACACCCGGAACCATGAGTTCCCCCTTCAACAAATCGACTTGATATTGTTGTAAATGTGTCATTGTGGGATTCGTAGACAAGATCCGAAGCATCAAAATGGCCTCCTGTGATTATTACATTATCCACACCGTGTTTTGCTATCCTGCGAGCTGCTTTCTGCCCGTCTTCCCAGGTGTTTATCGTAACTCCTGACAGGGCTTTTGCCTCATATATGTTGGGAGTTACAACAAAAGCCAGAGGCAACAATGTTTCTTTCAGGGTATTAAGCGCAGATTCAGCAAGCAAGGTGCCTCCGGCCTCGGCAGCCATTACAGGATCCACAACCAGTTTAAGACGATGCTTCTTTACCTCAGATGCAACCGCATCGATAATTTCAGGAGAAGAAAGCATTCCTGTTTTTGCCCACTTTACATCCATATCCGTACATACCGTATAAATCTGAGAGGATATGTGGGATAGAGGCACCTCCGTTGAATCCTGCAGTCCCATAGTGTTCTGGGAGGTGATGCATGTAACGGCGCATGTGGGATGCATTCCCAGTGCCGAAAAGGTACGAATGTCTGCTTCTATACCGGCACCGCCGCCGGAATCCGAACCTGCTATCGTAAGGGCTACCTTTGTATTGCTCATATAATTCCACCTGATGATAATTTCTTTGACTGATGCAGAATATCTGCGATACCTTTATATATAGTATTTGCACCATGAGAGATTTACATTATTGCATGCAAACACCCAATTAAATTCGTATGGGTAACTTAGATTTAAATATTTATACCTACGGGGCAATTCAATATGGGAAACAGACCTCTGGATATACTGAACAACGCATTAAACACAGCCGTAATCGTAAGATTGAAAGGTGCAAGAGAATTTCGTGGAACACTTCAGGGATATGACGTTCACATGAATCTGGTACTGGATGAAGCTGAAGAAATCAAGGAAGGAGAAATAGTCCGCAAGATTGGCAGCGTTGTTGTCCGTGGCGATAATGTTGTATATGTATCTCCGTAACCTATAAGAATAATCAGGGCAATCAATGGTACCCTTCAAAATACTGATTACTACTATCCATATTACAAGGTGATAAATAATGTCAAAAGGTACTCCCTCAAGAGGAAAAAGACAGAAACGTACACATGCTAAATGCAGACGTTGTGGTAGCGTATCTCTTAACATCCATACCAAACAGTGCACATCATGCGGATTTGGTAAGACTTCACGTATGAGAAGTTACAAGTGGCAGCGCAAGTGCAAATACTGATTACTCTTATTCTTTTGCTGAGGTGCAAATGAAGGAAGAATGCGGTGTTGTAGGGATTTTACTGGATGATACAAAATCCCAATCAAAAACCGCCGCACTTCAGATTTACTATTCTCTCTATGCACTACAGCACAGGGGCCAGGAATCCACCGGCATTACTGTTTACAATGGTGGTTCAACCCATTCGCTGAAAGGGATGGGTCTTGTCCCGGAAGTTTATACAATGGAAGACATTGTTAAACTTGTAGGCCATGTGGGAATCGGTCATGTCCGCTATTCCACAACGGGCCAGTCACGCATAGAAAATTGCCAGCCCCTAATTGTGAATTACAAAAGTGGTACTGTAGCTATTGCTCATAATGGCAACCTGATAAACGGCAGCGACCTGCGGGACGAACTGGAATCAGAAGGCAGGATTTTCATTACCGATTCTGACACCGAAGTTGTTGCCCACCTTCTTGTCAAGGAACTGCTAAAGCATGGACCTGTAGAATCTATCAAGAATGTAATGAAAAGGCTTAAGGGGTCATATTCCCTGGCCATAATGATCGATAACCTCCTGGTAGCCGCCAGGGACCCCCTTGGAATCAAACCTCTCTGCATAGGAAAAACTGACCTTGGGCTGGTAGTTGCATCCGAAAGTGTGGCCATTGATACATTAAACGGCAAACTTATCCGGGATGTAAAACCCGGCGAAGTCATTGTATTAAAAGATGGTCAAGTGGAAAGCCATCAGGTATACAATACCACACATGCGGCACATTGTGTTTTTGAATATATTTATTTTGCAAGACCTGATTCTGTAATTGATGGGCAGCTCGTCTACAAAGTAAGGGAACGTATTGGCAGGGAACTTGCAAAAGAACATCCTGTAGAAGCAGACATTATTTCCCCTGTGCCTGACTCGGGCATAACTTCTGCTGTCGGGTATACCAGGGAATCAGGCATCCAGTATCAGGAAGGCTTGATGAAAAATCGTTATATTGGCAGGACCTTCATTCTTCCGGGCCAGGAAATGAGGGAAACAGCCGTCAGGCTCAAGATGAACACTATTGCAGAAAACATAGAGGACAAAAGGGTAATACTCATCGATGACAGTGTTGTAAGGGGAACTACTTCCCGAAGAATCATCAATATGATAAAAGACTCCGGTGCCAGAGAAGTACACGCCAGAATTGGGAGCCCAGCTATAATTGCCCCCTGTTATATGGGTATTGATATGGCTACCCGTGAGGAATTAATTGCGGCCAACAACAAAGTAGAAAATATTTGTAATACCATAAACGCAGATTCCCTGGGCTATCTAAGTATCGACGGACTGGTCAGAGCCATAGGTCTTGACAAAGAAGATCTATGTATGGGATGTCTGACAGAAGTATATCCACTGGAAATTCCCGGGGAAAAATGCCAGTGCAGGCAAACCCGGCTTAATCAATTCTAAACCTTTTTACTTTTCTTACAAATGCAGGATACAAAAGCAAACCTGCATAACCCAGAATAATACCTGCTATTGCACCTGCTATAACATCCGAAGGATAATGTACACCCACCACTATCCGGCTGATACCCATCATTATGGCAAATATCCAGAATAAATAACTTGATTTGCCTGAAACTGGATGCAAAAAACTGGCAGTTCCAAAAGCCAGTGCTGTGTGACTGCTGGGAAAAGAATAACCGGCTGCATCCACAAGGATACGTCCGGTTTCTGGCCTGGGGACCATGAATAATGATTTAATCCAATAAACAAGCAGCCATATTATGAACAAAAGTGACAAGTAATAGACTGCATAGGATTTACCTTTAAATATATATAGAAATGCAGCGATTAACAACCATATAAACAGGTTTCCCGCTATTGTCAGGGGGACCATAATAAAATCAAGAGCCTGAATGGAATTTATGTAATGAAATAATTGTAAATCAAATTCCTAAAATGGCATTGATATAATATTATAAGCCAGATATAAATAATTTTGCAGGATAATCGCTGTGAAAACATGCAAAACAATTCAAACTCCTGGGACTTCTGGATCGACAGAGGTGGCACATTCACCGATATCGTGGCCCTGAAACCGGACGGGAAACTCCTGACACACAAACTCCTGTCCGACAATCCCGAACAATACGAAGATGCTGCTATAGAAGGAATTCGACAAATCCTGAATCTCGGAAAAGATGAAACCCTTCCTGCAGAAAAAATTGCATCTATCCGTATGGGAACCACTGTAGGAACAAATGCACTGCTTGAGCGCAGGGGAGAGCCTACAGTACTTGTAATAACGGAAAGGTTCAGGGATATCCTGAAAATAGGATACCAGAACCGCCCCTCTATATTTGCACTTGATATAAAAAAACCCGAAGTCCTCTATGAGGAAGTTATTGAAGTCAGGCAAAGATACAGCTCTGACGGAACAATAGTAACTCCTCTGAACTGTGAGGACATCAAAGAAAAACTTATGGAATATTACCATAAAGGTTACCGCTCTGTCGCAGTTGCCCTTATGCATTCATTTCGCTATCCTGCTCACGAAGAGCAAATCGAAAAGATTGCACATAATGCAGGATATACCAATATATCCCTATCCCATCGCACAAGCCCGTTAAGCAAGCTGGTTGCCCGGGCAGAAACAACAGTTGTGGATGCATACCTGTCCCCGGTGCTGGAACATTATGTAAACCTGGTACGCAACAAACTCAATGATCAGAAAAACTCGACTGATCTTTTTTTCATGCAATCCAGCGGCGGACTTGTCGACGGAAACAGTTTCAGGGGCAAAGACAGTATTCTTTCTGGACCTGCCGGCGGTATCGTAGGATCAGCAGAAGTCTGCAGGATGGCAGGGTTTGATCGGGTAATCAGTTTTGATATGGGAGGTACATCCACCGATGTAGCCCATTACAGGGGAGAAATGGAACGAACCCTTGAATCAACTATCTCAGGAACACATCTGCACACTCCAATGCTGAACATACATACTGTTGCTGCAGGCGGTGGATCAATCCTGCATTTTGAAGATGGCAGGTTCCAGGCAGGACCTGATTCTGCGGGAGCCGACCCCGGACCCGCCTGTTACAGGAAAGGAGGGCCACTTACCGTTACTGACTGTAACGTAATGCTGGGCAAGATCAGCCCACAGAATTTTCCCCGCATTTTCGGTGAAAATGCGGATTTATCCCTTGACAGGGAAATTGTTGTGGAAAAATTTTGTGAACTTGCAGAAGAAATAAAGTTGCAAACCGGCAAAAGCATGAATCCGGAAGAAGTTGCCGAAGGTTTCCTGAAGGTGGCAGTGGAAAATATGGCTAATGCCATCAAACATATTTCGGTGAAAAGAGGGTATAATCTTGAAGATTACATTCTCTGTTGTTTCGGAGGTGCAGGAGCCCAACATGCGGGTCTTGTAGCTGATTCTCTGGGAATTGAAAAAATACTGATTCATCCCTTTGCAGGAGTACTGTCAGCCTACGGAATGGGACTTGCAGACAGACGGGTAATCGAGGAGAAGGCTCTGGAAAAGTATCTTGAAGAAGGGATTGAAAAGGAACTGACAGGTGTTACAAAGAACCTTTCTGAAAAAGGAATGGAACGCATGCTTGCCACAGGTGACAGGAATATTGACATCGAAACCGTGGAAAGGGTCCGCCTGAAATATGAAGGTACTGAAACAACTTTTGATGTGCCATATGGCCCTATAGACGAAATGACAAAAATGTTTTACAACCTGCACATAGAACGTTTTGGTTTTGTAAGCGAAAATAGAAAACTGGTAGTAGATTCTGTTTATGTGGAAATTATTGGGAAGAACCAGATACCTGCAGAAACCACCCATTTATTAACAGATAAAAACCCGAAACCTGCATCTTCAAAGGAAGTTTACATGGAAGGGAGATGGCACCGGATACCTTTGTTCACAAGGGATGTTCTCAAACCCGGCAATCGGATCACCGGTCCTGCCCTGATCATGGAAGATACAACTACCATTGTACTGGAACGTAAATGGCAGGCTTGCGTAACAGAACACAATCATTTGCTACTGGAAAAAAAGATGACAAAGTCCAGACCGGATATTGGTACTGAAGTCAATCCTGTCATGCTTGAGATATTCAATAACCGTTTCATGTCAGTAGCCGAGCAGATGGGATACAGGTTGCGCAATGCAGCCCATTCGGTAAATATTAAGGAGAGACTGGATTTTTCCTGTGCAATCTTTGATGGCAGCGGTAACCTTGTTGCAAATGCGCCCCACATCCCGGTACACCTGGGCTCCATGGAAGACGCAGTAAAAGAGGTAATCCGCAATCATGAGAATGATTTCAGCGAAGGTGATACCTACATTCTCAATTCCCCCTATCATGGAGGGACCCATCTGCCCGATATAACCGCAGTTTCCCCGCTTATTAGCAACGGAAAACCACAATTTTATGTAGCATCCAGAGGCCACCATGCGGATATCGGCGGGATTACTCCAGGTTCCATGCCACCATTAAGCAAGAGGATCGAGGAAGAAGGAGTTCTTATTGAAGAATTCAAACTTACAGAGCAAGGAAAATTTCGGGAAGAAGAATTTGTGGAACTTTTCAATCAGGCAACATATCCCCCTCGAAACCCCGACCAGAACATCGCAGATCTCAAAGCACAGATTGCTGCCAACCAGAAAGGAATAGAAGAACTCCGCAAACTTGTTGATACCTATTCCCTGAAAACCATTACTGCATACATGCAACATGTACAGGATAATGCCGAAATGGCAGTGGAAAAAGTGATTGATATTTTAGAAGATGGAGATTTCGAGTACACACTGGATGATGACAGTAAAATTGCAGTAAGGTTAAGAATTGACAGGGATAACACAAAAGCAACCATCGATTTTACAAACACTTCACCTCAAACAAAAAGCAATTTCAATGCACCGTCTGCAGTCTGCAAAGCTGCGGTACTTTATGTATTCCGGACACTTGTGCAGGATGATATTCCGCTTAATTCGGGCTGTCTCAGGCCTATTACGATAATCATTCCCGATAATTCGATGCTTAATCCTTCATATCCTGCAGCTGTTGTGGCCGGCAATGTCGAAACTTCCCAATACATCGTGGATTGCCTTTACGGAGCCCTCGGTATACTTGCACCGTCCCAGGGAACAATGAATAATTTCACGTTCGGCAATGACAGATTCCAGTATTATGAGACCATCTGCGGAGGGGCAGGAGCAGGCAATGGTTTTGATGGAGAAGATGCGGTTCAGACACACATGACTAATTCTCTGATTACAGACCCCGAAATAATGGAATTACGTTTTCCTGTCAGAATAGAAGAATTCAGTATTCGAAGGGGTAGTGGAGGAGCGGGAAAATTTCAGGGAGGCAATGGCGTGATCAGAAGGATACGTTTTCTCAAAAAAATGAAGGCAGCAATTCTTTCAAGCCACAGGAAATACCCGCCAAAGGGAATGGCAGGCGGAGAAACTGCAAGCACCGGCGAAAACATCTTAAAAAAGAAAAGTGGGCAAACTATTGAACTTTCAGCAGCTGATGAAATGGAAGTGGAAGAAGGAGATGTATTCATAATTAAAACTCCCGGAGGAGGAGGCTATGGAAACAGGGAATGAAAAAAACTGCGCCCTTCAAGTACCGGTACATATACCTGCTGATGGTGAATCGGGTTGTTTCTGGGAAGACAGAAAAGACCGCCACCACTGTGGCATTGACCTTTATGCAGAAAAAGGAACCCCGGTTTTTGCCATAGAGGAAGGGGAAGTTGTAGAAATTGAAATAATGACCTCTTCCTCAATGATAGAGTACTGGAATGAAACCTACCATCTAATAGTACGGGGAAATTCCGGGAAATATTACAAATACGGGGAAATGGGCATGACCATTCCGGAAAAGGGTTCAAGGGTCAAAAAATATGACCGGATTGGAAAAGTCGGACAGGTACTCAACCCTGAGATGATAGATAGCACATCACCCCGATACATCCAGGCACTCAAAGAAAAAAATCCTGCCATGCTGCATCTTGAAATATGGGAAAAATACCCTGTTACAGATAATAAATTGTATCTGGGAGGCAACTGGTTCGGGTCCAAAAAACCGCCGGGCCTCTTGAACCCCCTGCATTATTTGCATAAATGAAAATCATTCTCTGTAGAATTCCTTTCATATGACTTCAGCTAATAAATCAGCATTTCTATAAGAAAAAATTCCTAGTGTGATTTTGAATGAAAAAAGGAGGTGAATCCACTGATAACAACACCGTCGGCATTCACATTAAATACGTCATCTGTCTCTATATGATGACGATCTGAGATAATGGCAGCATTCACTATTGTATCGGCAGGGTTACCGGATTTGGAAATTATTGTGAGTTTTTTATTAATGTAGACACTTTCCGTGTAATTCCCGGGATACACAAGGATTGTATCTCCTGATGTTGCATTATTTACAGCCTGCTGCATTGATCTGTAATCCGCTCCTTGGCTACCGTCAACTGTGAGTGTATCTGCCATTGCAGGGAGTGTTGTGATTGTAAGGATGATGAATGCTATTAATAGTGCTCCATATTTGATTCCCTCAATAATAAATTAAAGACAATTATGTGAAGGACTTTCACACAATTGATGTCTTACAAAATCTTTTCAGGTTTATGGTGCCCGGAATGCCGCAATCGTTGCTTTGCAGGCAAAGATGTGGGGTCCTGACTGATTGAACACTTTCTAACCTCACATCGAAAATTATGTTTGATATTATACTATATAGTGTTGTTGGCAGTGAATATTTATTCTTATGTTTAGGTTAAGTTAAAAATATTTTACCTAGCAGGTATGCTGCCCCCTGTCCAAGTTTACAGGAAAGACAACATTATTGGATACTCTGCCAGCTGCACCTCAGAAATAATCCGGTCCCACAAACTTCCACAACGAAATGCCTCATCTTTATAACAAATGAAAATCTACTTGCAGGTAGGTGAATATAATCATGGCAGGTACGCCCTCAATTGAGGAGGTTATAGAGGATTTCAATGTCCTGAAATGTATGCAGTGTGGCGTATGCAGTGGTAGTTGCCCCTCCGGCAGGCAGGCCAGTCTGAATGTCAGGCGGCTTGTGCGCAAAATCGGGAAAGACCATACAGCCATTTCCGATGAGACCCTCTGGATGTGTACGACGTGCTACAACTGTCAGGAGAGGTGTCCCAGGGGTATTGCAATTGTGGATGCCATACTCGCTGTGCGAAGTATTGCTGCTCATGAAGGACTGATTCTGGAGCGACACAGGCATGTGGCCAATCTGCTTCAGGAACATGGCCATGCTGTACCTATTGATGACACTCACAGAGAAAAACGCATGCAATTGGGCCTGAACTCCCTGCCTTCCACGGTCCATAGCCATCCCGATGCCCTGAAAGACGTAAAGCGCCTGCTTGCAAGTTGTGGTTTCGGGGAAATTACAGGAGGTGAGGAGCAATGAAAATATCCCTGTTCCTGGGCTGTCTTGTGCCCAACCGCTATCCTGGAATCGAAAAAGCCACAGGGATTTGCCTTGAATATCTGGGTATCGACTGGAAAGAGCTGGAAGGCGCATCCTGTTGTCCGGCACCCGGTGTATTCCGCTCGTTCGATGAGCCCACCTGGCTGGCCCTGGCTTCCAGGAACATCACATTGTCGGAGACGGATGAGAGGGATGTCCTGACAATCTGTAACGGTTGTTATGGGTCCCTGGCGGATGCCAATCTCAAACTGAAAAACAACTCTCTCCTGAAAGAGCAGACCAACAGCCATCTGTCACAAATAGGTCGCCATTTTGACGGTACCATTGATGTACGCCATATCATCGAATTCCTGTATTCTGAAATCGGTGTGCAAAAAATAAAAGAAAAAATTGTCAGGCCCCTGGATCTGAAAGTGGCCGTTCATTACGGTTGTCATATGCTCAAACCTTCATCAAGCAGGGCTACTGACAGTGTTGAGCGCCCTTCTGTTTTTGATGAACTGGTGGAAGCACTGGGCTGCACAAGTGTGGATTATCCCGATAAGATGGAATGTTGCGGTGCCGGTGGCGGTGTCAGGTCAGCCCTGGGTGAAACGGCCCTTGCAATCACCGAACACAAACTGGGCAAGATTGAAGAGGCAGGTGTAGATTGCATCGTGGAAGCATGTCCTTTCTGTCACATGCAGTTTGATGCGGGCCAGGTATCCCTTGCAGGCAAAGGCAGGGAATTTGGCATCCCCGTAATTCACTACTCCCAGTTACTGGCCCTCTCACTGGGCTATTCTGCAGAGGCTGTCGGTATAGATCTCAATGAAATGGATTGTTCGGATTTCTGTAATTTACTTGGTAAATAAAAAAGACTGAGCGCCCTGGGCTCAGTAATTGTAGAGGGATGTATAGGTAACTTCCACATCTCCCTTGGCAGGTACTTCCACCTTGAACTCGATGGTGTTTGCATCCTGCTTGGTTGTAGGAATGGGATGATTCGGTGAATCCCCAGTCTCCATAGAAACGTTCCACTATCACAACATCCTCGGTTGTTTCCTTGTAATTGGAAATCGTAATCTTGTTCGTGTTCCTGTATCTGTTGGTTCCGATTCTCCATCAGGTAAACCTTATTATTTTGCATAACATTAGGTTATCCATGGACACAGAAGAAATATTCGACAGATTGAAACCCCTCTATCCCCATGAATACTTTTCCACTGAAAGGGATCCTTTCTACATATTGATATCAACTGTTCTTTCCCAGCGCACCAGGGATGAAGTTACAGAAATTGCTTCCAGGAGACTTTTTGAGCACTATTCCACTCCTGTCCAGATGGTGGAAGCAGATATAGAAAGTATTGAAACCCTTATCAGGGATGTGGGTTTTTACAGGGTGAAAGCCGGCAGGATAAAAGAGATTTCTCAGATACTTATAGATGAATATGATTCACAGGTCCCTGCTACCATGGATGAGTTACTCAAATTACCAGGGGTTGGAAGAAAGACTGCAAACTGTGTTCTGTCCTATGCTTTTTTGGAAAAAGCAATCGCAGTGGATACTCATGTACACAGGATCTCAAACAGGCTCGGTCTTGTGGAAACCACAACCCCAGAACAGACTGAAATTGAGTTACAAAAACAGGTTCCTCTGTCTTACTGGAGAGAAGTTAACGAATTGTTTGTCCAGTTTGGCAAAACGGTGTGCAAACCTCTGTATCCGGATTGTGTGGCTTGTGTAATAGAAGATTTATGTGCTAAAAAAGAAAAGAAAAAGTAAAACCGATCTGAAATATCAGACCAGTTTGTTGATTGGGTGGTTTTCGTCTTCGATCTCAAGACCCAGTTCCTTGGCATTTTCTGCAAGGATGATATCGGTCATTGCGGTTGCCGGGAACACAGTGTTTGTGTTCTCGATTGGACCGAAGAGCTGGAAGTTGGATCCGAGGATCTGTGGCACGAGGTTTGTACCGATGTCTGTAGGCATGTAGATTGCCTTACGCTGCTCCTTGGTCTCGAACTGTTTCTTGTATGTCTTCATCCAGTCCCATGCGGATGCCATGTTGTGGTAACCTCCACCTACAGGCAGGCCAAAGTGGCCCTTTACAGCAATTACTGCACGGATGGATGAACCGGCACCGGCACCAAGGGGAGTTGCTGCAACATCGACAAGAGGTTTTGTGATTCCACAGTCTTTGGCGATATCAAGCATACCCTGTGTCTGACCGGATGCACCCTTTTCGAGTACTTCGATCTTACCCTTAAGGGTGGGGTCAACTGCATTGAATGCAAGTACGATGGATGCTTCAATGTCACTTCTCTTGACCGCTTCTATCTCTTCTTCGTGGATACTTGCGTTGATGGAGTTGTAGATTGCCCTGTCAGCAACACCTATCTCTGTAACATAATCAGCTGCTGCAGCACGGACGTCCCCTGCTGAAGAATCTATCAGGAACGGAGTCTTTTCATCGTACTCAACAAACCAGTCTATGTACTTTTTGATGGCTTCCGGGGTTTCACCCACTATCTGGTTGGCACAGGGGTTTCCTGTAGTTTCTGCCATCTCGAGCATGTTGTCCCAGAGTTTTTCTGCTGCTGGTCTGTCGAATTCTCCTGTATCTTCGTCAGTGACAATGTTGTGCCTATTGTAGAACATTGACCCGACCAGGATGGTTGGGTATTGGCCGGGTTGTCCGCCGAACTTGACATTTCCGACCTCGAATACTTCCTGCTTCTTATCAAATTTGAACATGTTATTACCTCTATTTTAGAAAAGTATCGGTGATATCGAGATATAGAGCAAGAACATCAATATGCCTGCAACTGCTCCATAGAGTATTCCTATATCCCTTCCTACTTTCTTGCCTATCTTCTGTGTGATTTCACTGTTGGCAAACTCGATTTTCTCGTCTATATCATTGAGTTTCTTGAGTATTTCATCAAAATCCTCCGAGTCCACCACTACGGCTGGAATATTGTTATTCGCTTGTTCGTCAGCCATCTTAAATCACCTGCCATACCAATAGTGGTAGTATGATTACCATTATCAGTGCAAAAAGAAATCCGATTGTGAAACCGACTATTCCTGCGGCTGATACACCGGAATCAAGTTTTTGGTTCCTGGAAATCAGCTGGGCCCTGTAACGGATATCTTCGACCACTCGATCAATAGCGCCCATTTTTGGTTCAATGACCATTGGCACGCCTTTTCCATATTCTTCTTCCGCCATATCATTCACCTCCCGAATAATATCAGGCCAAGCAGGGACAATGTAATGGTAAGTCCGATCATTATTCCTTCAATCTTGCCTGCGTGAACACCGGCATGGAATTTATTGAACTCTCCGATCCTGGCCATTTCCCTTTCGATATCAAGTATCCTGCCACGAATTACAGAGAACTCTGATGCCATTGGTTTTAGGCCACCGACTTCTTCTTCCTCTTCTGCTTCACCGCCGACTTCTACCACAAGGGGATCTGCATCAAAAGCACCAGGATCTTTGGCTGCAAGTTCCTTTATCTTACCGGTGATAGTTCCCATGTCTTCAGTACCAATAAGATCGATACATTCGACCTGTTCCTGATACCTCTGTATAGCTTCTTCGGTCAGGTTCTCCACATATGGAATAGCACCACTGGCATTCACGATCCTGTTATCACTGACACCGTTTTTGTGCAGCATTATGAATGCATCACCGGTTATGTGTCCCTTTACTTCAGACCCGGTTACGACCAGATACCTGATATTGGGGTTTGCAATAATATGGGATACAACTTTTTCCAGACCCAGATTCTCTGTTTTACAGGGGCCAACAATAGAAGCTCCTGCATCCAGCATGGGTCCTCCCTCCAGGTGTGAACCCAGGGTAATTACTGCAACACAGTTTTCCGGATCTCCTACCTCGTATTCTCCCTTGAGGATTGGCCATCCGGGTGCTGGTTCTCTCTTTTCTGCCATTTTACAATCCTCCGGTCATGCTAAGCATGTAGATCACAATTGCCAGAATTCCTGAGAATACCAGTCCTACAATGACGCCATAGAACAGGTTGCTGTAGATACCGGCATTGTATGATGTATTTTCTCTTCCCGGGAAGGAACTTAGAAGTGGCCTGTCCGGGGCGAGGGAATTTACAAGGTCATCTGCAATCTTGTCAAGATCATCTATTCTTTCAACTATTGGATCCATGGAATATTGAATCACATCATCCCGTTCTGCTGCAAGCAGGGATGACATTGGATCCAGTACTAAATGTACTTCAGGTGCAACATGTACCATGCTCATTCCGATTCCTCCTCTTCCTTTGGCAGGAGACCTGTTCCAACCACATCATATGCATCCCTGACAACATAGTTCCTGTACTGGCTGAACGAAACATACCATATGGCCAGTCCGATGACGATTGTGGGGGCAGCGGATGCACCGGCTGAAACTGCAGAGACGATACCGGCCATTATCATTGCAATAGCACCTTTCTCGAATGCAGTGGAAAGGGTCCTGTCCTGTTTTTCATCGGGCCCGAGGTTTGCATTGAACGGATGAAGAATTGCCATACCTCCAGCGATGAAAATCAATGCGATGTAACCTGTAGCGATTACCTCTGTCAGAACCACATCAAACATGAAAGTGCCTGTCATGGCGGTACTGAGGCCTACAATGGCCAGCGTACCGGCACCTGCGATTTCTGTCATGGATTGTTCCATGATTGGAATGCCCATTCCGATTATTCTGTTGGCAAGGGCACCGATTACCAGGCCGATAACCATTGCGGTTACAAATGCAACTATGGGTCCGGCAATACCTCCGATTGCTAGGCCAAACATTGTTGCCACCACTCCCATACCCAGAGCGAGCATACCGATGGAAGGTACACCTGTACCAAGTCCATAACTGGCAACTCTGCGTACTGCAGCTGAGCCCCATACGATGGCACAAATTGCACCGAGGGCGCCTATGAATGAGAAGGCAGGTCCTGCAAACTGTACCATGAAATAGCTCAAATAAATTGCAATAAGTCCGCCTGCTGCTCCGAAAGCGATAAGTTTATTCTGGGGAATTGCCTCTGAGGCACCTCCGCCACTTCCTCCTGCAGACATTTTACAGACCTCCTATTGTAATTACACTTACAATTGCACACATAAATGTGACAATTAAAGATGTTACTACTGCTTTTGGCCACTTCTTAAACTTAGGGTCATGGAATCCTTCGATTGTACCGCCTATGTTGTAAGATGGAATCACAGCGTTGACGAAGAAAATTCCCACTGCAAAGATAGCTGCAAGGCCTATAAAGTCTGCAGAGGCCATACCGTTTGCAATACTCATCAGGGAATAATAGACAAGCGCACCGCCGATACCACCCAGACCTCCTCCAATAATACCACTTACAAATGATACAGTTGGAAGACCGTGTCCTTCGGTACCCTGTGATACATAGATATCCTGCCTGTCCTTTGTGATTGGGTCATAGTCTACCTTTGCTGAAGCCGGGGGGACACCGACACCGTAAATGTATACAAGGTTCCCGATTATCATAGTTACGCCGATCATAATCATTGCACCGACCATACCGGCTGCAAGGATCAGGGCGATACTGTCTGTCAGGTTAAGCATTGCGCCTGCTGTTACAAGTCCTGTAAGACCCGCACCTGCAGCCAGCTGTACTGTACCTGTTCCAATTCCGGTAGCCTGGGCCATTGCCGCGGGGGCACCACCCACAGGTACGAAGTGGACACTTCCGGATACGAGCACTCCTCCAAGTGTGATGAGGATCACGTATAGGAAATTGGCTGCCAGTACTCCTGCAATATCTATCATGCAGTCACCTCTTCATCTTCTTTGTACGGACCGTACTGGTTACGTGCGAAAACTTCCAGTCTGCGGTTTCCTAAGATCAAAATAAGTATGATTGCCAGTCCGGCGATAATTGCCAGCCAGCCAATATTGGCACCCATTGAAGGGTCAAATATTGTAGTAATCCAGCCACTGAGGAATACGGTCATACCAAAAGCCAGTCCTGTTACAGGTCCACCGAATTTGGCGCAGAACCAGGAATTATCGATACCGTTTCTCAGTCCGCACTCTGCTTTTCTCACGATATTACCGGAGTTTGCGGCATTAAGCCCGGATCCGAATTCCACATTCTGGAATTCACGCTCTGCACCATAGTGTACATCCCCTGTAGAAGATCCGATTGCTCCCACTGTGATACCCCATATGAATGCAAGCAGGGTAAGCGGGAAAGGATGTGCCAGGACAGATGTCATGAGATATGACACAACAAGGATACAAAATGTGGTAATGTAGGCAAATCCCATCATAACAGGTACGTGTGAACGGACCATGTCAAGATATATGGGTTGTCTGAATCTTTTCTGACTTGCGCTCCTTCCCAAATATGCAGTTGTTGCGTAAGTGCCGTGTATACCGGCTGCAATGAGAGCTCCAACTGCGATGGCAAAGACCACTGACATACTGTAGGCGCTCATAAGCACCGATGCGGATGCACCTCCGACCGCTGCCAGTAAGGCATTGGAGGGGGGTTCACCTGAAATGGCTTTGTTGAAAATCCTGTGTGGATACATCATCTGGGGTGCCAGCTGTACCTGGGAGTTCGGGTTACTCTGTGAACCGACATCGGATTCCAGATCTTCCGATGCACCGGCGATAGTTGCCGCTGCACCCATTAGTGCCAACACACCCATTCCTATGAGTGGTTCCATATATTTTATCCTCCTTTTAATTAATTATAATAAATCCATGTATTGTTGTAGAACAACTTTTTGGGGTTTGTTCTGTATGTTATGAATTATAACATAGACTCATCTAAGGTGGGTTTGGATTATTTAATATAATTCATAAACCTTTCGGATTTGTCTCCTGAAATCGATTATATTTCCCACATAAAGAGGGATTTGTTCAGCATATCAACAATTGGATCAATATGTTTATCACTTACCATAATTACATCAGAAATCATCAAAATCTAAATTCATATACGCCGTATCAATGGGAATGATGCTTTAACTGAACAGTACCTCTTTGCCTTACCAAAAAGACTATTTATCACTTGCAGAACAGTATTCTATATGATTGGTGCATCTTCCTTTGCAGCCCCGCTGCCCGGACTCGATGAGTATGTTGATTCTGTTGAACTCTATATTCCCAAACTTGGTGTATATGATGGAAGAACACTGGACAGGGAGCGGCTCTTTTCAATACTTGATGAATTATCCACCTGTGATCTGGAGACATCGATTCACGCTCCTTACTTTGCCGATGTGCCAACCTATCCTTCTGGTCTTGTGGTTAATACGGCAGCCATGGACAAACAGGATTTCAGACTCATGGAAGAGTCCATTGATCTTGCCGCAGAGATTGGCTCCCAAGCTGTAGTCATCCATCCCGGTATTCAGGGGGAAGATTATGAAAAATCTTTCAGTAAAATGATTGCAAACCTGAAACAACTGGCCGCCTTTGCTTCAGACAGAGGTGTGGTACTGGGACTTGAAAATAAGGAAAATACAGCTCCTGATAATCTCTGCTGTGATGCAGAGGAAGTTGTAAGGGCAGTCCTTGAAGTTGATTCTCCCTCTCTTGGTATTACTTTTGATGTTGGTCATGCCAATCTGACCTGCAGGGGGGACTGTGGCCTGCTCAGACATTTTGCCCGACGTTTTGCAGAACATGTTGTCCATGTACACGTTCATGATAATCACGGAAAGTGCACGGGTGATTATTTCGGAGATGCACACCTTGGTCTAGGTGCGGGTTGTATTGATTATACCGTACTTGAAGAATTGTCGGGATTTGATGGAATATTCAATCTTGAAGTCTTTTCTCTGGATGATGTCATTGCGGGAAGGAATAAACTGGATGAAATATTTCCCTGAATTCACGGGATACAGGCCTTCCCTGTAGACGTTTTCTCTAATTTTTTGATTTCATGCATGGATACCTGTGTGCAGAGGGGGATATTTTTACCTTGTTCCATTTTCTTATGGAAAAACTATTAAAACATTACAGCAATGAGTATTATAGTGGTTGCAATACAAAGAAGGTATCAGCATGAGTAGGTATGAGAAATTCAAGAAAATGGAAAACAAGACATACTCTGAAGTCAACAGGTACCTTAAGTCTACAACTCATTTGACAGCGCGTGAATGGATGATTGCCCGTCTCTGTGCAGATTTCAAAAATGTATCCGACCATTCGGAAATGACCTGGATAGGTGAAAACCTGCCGGATATTGTGCCATTTGCAGAGAGTCCGTATTCCAGACAGGAAGTATCCAATGCCCATTCCACCTTCAAGAAAAAAGTCAGGCGTAGTGGCACAACATTTTTTTATGCATATTATGCAGGCCTGATAGGCCAGGAAGAAATCCTAACCATGATACATAGCATGATAGATGATATAGGAGAACTGCTCAAGATTGAAGGCGGGGAATTATCCGAATCCCATTCAGAGGAAGTGCAGCTATTGATTGCACAAGTCCTCAAAAATATCAATGAAGCAGAGGGATTTGATTAATGATATTGTTAGCTATATGGATTACACACGTGATGCAAAATATATGGTATTTATAATGTCGTATCATTCTCTCAATTGCCGAATATCTGTGGGCTCCTGTCAACCTCCTTTCCATTATCCTGTTTCCCACAATTATCTGAGGGGAGCTCACAACTTTTTAATGGCAATATGTATTTATCATCCCTTTTTATAGTATAACCAATGACCCTCAGAGATTTTATTGACAGGATCCGTACTTCCGGCAGGCTTACCGTAATCAAAGAAAAAGTGAATGCCGAGTACGAGGCACCAATGATTGCAAAAAAGACCGCCGGGCCGGTCCTTTTCGAAAATATTAATGGTTACCGGGCGATCATGAACGTATTGGGAAGCAGGGATGAGCTGGGAGCAATGCTCAATGTCAATAGAAAAGACATTATCCAGAGTCTTTCCAGGATACAGCCTGATGGTGAAATAAGGATTGTGGATTCCTCTCCCACACAAGAAGTTTGTGTGGAGGAAGTGGACCTTTATTCTCTTCCTATAATGACTCATTTTGAGAAAGACGGCGGTCCCTATATTACGGCAGGAATAGTTGTTTCTGAATATGATGGTGTGACAAATGCCTCGATCCATCGCCTGATGGTTGTGGGAAGAAACAAACTGGCTGCACGCCTCGTGCCTCCAAGACATACATATCTTCTGCAAAAGGAGGCGGAGAACAATGGTGATCCATTGCCTGTTTCCATAGTATTGGGCCCTCATCCTGCGGTTGCTTTTGCATCCTCCACACGGGTCGGGGAAGGCAAGGAATTTAATTATGCGGCTTCCCTGATGGGCAATCCTGTGGAACTTTTTGAATGTGACAATGGTGTAAAGGCCCCACATTCCGAAATCGTCATGGAAGGTTACATCTATCCCGAAGAAAGGACAGATGAAGGTCCATTTGTGGATATCACGGGTACCTATGATCTTGTGCGCCAGGAGCCTGTCATAACGGTTACCAAAATATGGCATCGTAAAGACCCCATATATCACGGAATATTACCTGCAGGTCCCGAACACCTGTTGATGATGGGTGTGCCTTATGAACCCCGTATTTACGGGGCTGTCGGAGAAGTTACAAAAGTAAAGAATGTAATTCTGACCGAAGGAGGGTGCTGCTACCTTCATGCCATTGTCCAGATTGAAAAGCAGACAGAGGGGGATGCAAAAAACGCCATAATGGCAGCGTTTGCCGCCCATACCAGTCTCAAACATGTGATTGTTGTGGATGAGGATATAGATATATTTGACAGTAACGACATCGAATTCGCAATGGCAACACGTGTGAAGGCGGATTCAGATGTTATGATAATTCCCGGGGTCCGGGGAAGCTCTCTTGATCCGCGGGGTGCTCTGGACGGTACAACTACTAAAATGGGTATTGATGCCACAAAAGTGCTGGCAGAAAAAGAGAAATTCGAAAGAGCAACGATGCCAAAAAACATTTACTGATCATATTTGAAGGTTTATTATATGTATCTCACACCTGAAGAAGAAAGAATGATGGCAGGGGAAAGCGGCCCTACCCTGCAAAAGGCTATGGAAATCCTGGTCGCACTGGGTGATATCTACGAGGCAGACCGCCTGATTCCCATTAAAAGTGCCCAGATTGCAGGTGTCTCCTATAAAACGATGGGTGATGCCGGTCTGGAATGGATATCCGATCTTGAAGGCAAGGTGCAGGTGCCTTCCATCCTCAACCCTGCCGGCATGGATCTTGAAAGATGGCAGGAGATGGGAATATCTGCCGAATTCGCCGAAAAGCAGCAGGAGATCATCGAAGCATACAGGAATCTGGGTATAGGGGTCCAGTGTACATGCACGCCGTATTACCTGCAAAGTTTCTCGGCAACCTACGGTGATCATCTTGCCTGGAGTGAATCCTCAGCTGTATCCTACGCTAATTCCGTTATCGGGGCCCGTACCAATCGTGAAGGTGGCCCTTCTGCTCTCTGTGCAGCTCTTGTGGGTAAAACCGCAAACTATGGCTATCATCTGGATGAGAACAGGATACCTGAACTCATGATATCCGTGGATTGTGAACTGGATGCTTCGGATTATGCAGTCCTGGGATATATCGCAGGCAAAGCAGCAGGTAAACGTGTGCCTCTATTCAAGATGCGATCTACACCCCACAGGGATCAGCTCAAAGCACTGGGTGCTGCAATGGCTGCATCCGGCGCAGTAGCCCTCTATCATGTGGACGGTGTAACTCCTGAAACCTGCAGGAAAGATTTCGAGCCACCCGCGGAACAATTGACGATTGAAAAAAGCCAGATAGATGAAGTATATGAAACAGTATCAGGTGATGGGATTACAGAATGTGACAGCGCTGCTGTGGGTTGTCCTCACTGTTCACCGGAAGAACTGGAAGATGTTGCTGCAAAGCTTGAAGGTAAGGTTGTGGACAACAATGTCTGGATATTTACTTCCAGGGAAGTTGCTGTATCCAATCCCAAGATAGTAGAAAGTATCGAGAGAAGTGGTGCAAAGGTCCTCTGTGACACATGCATGGTGGTCTCCCCTGCAACCGATAAGTTCTCTCACATGGCAGTAAATTCCGGAAAAGCCTATGCCTACCTGCCTGGAATGTGCAAGGTGGCCGCAACAATTGCCAATATTGAGAAATGCATGGAAAAAGGGGGTGGAGCCCATTCGGATTAAAGGCAGGGGTATCTCAAAAGGAAGTGCTGATGGTGAAGTATTGCTTTCAGAAGACCCAATCTCATTTCTGGGCAACGTAGACCCGCAAACAGGTAAGATTGTTGATCCGGAGCATTGTCTTTTCGGTAAAAATATAGCTGGCAAGGTATTGGTATTTCCACATGGGAAAGGCTCAACAGTGGGTTCCTATGTAATTTACCAGCTTTTCAAAAATGGTGTTGCTCCGGTTGCAATGGTAAACCTGGAATGTGAACCGATAGTAGCTGTGGGAGCGATCATATCCGAAATTCCTCTGGTTGATGGTCTGGAAAGTAATCCATTTGAGATGCTGAAGGATGGTATGCACGTGAATGTAGACGGAAATGAAGGCTGGCTGGAAACAAAGGAGTAAGATGGGTTTAAAACGGAAACCTTCAGTAGACCCTCAGGTCAAACAGCTTATTGACTGGATGTATCTTCAGGTAAGTCCTTTTTTCAGGGTATATGAGGTGAACTACCATGCCGGGTCGGTCTATTTCTATGGAATGTCACGGGTTAGCCGCAAGATCATACAGGAATCCCTCACAGTGCAGTTTGCCTCCAGGGGTTACAACCTTGCTATCGAATCTAAGTTAGGGGAAGAGGTAATTGCAGCGGTTCCCTTCAAACAAGGAAAAGACAGAGTCTGGATAAACGCTGTGCTGGCAATAGCCACTTTTTTTACAACCATGTTTGCCGGTGCAAGCATGTTTGGGGCAGATGTAATTGCAGATCCGATCTCTGCTTTTGAAGGTTTGCCTTTTACTATCGCTATAATGGGTGTGTTGGGTTCACATGAGATGGGGCACTATCTCGCAGCTCGCAGGCATGGCATGCAAACTTCCCTGCCCTATTTTATTCCCTTTCCCTCCATAATCGGAACAATGGGGGCGGTTATCAAACACAAAGGAATGATACCGGACAGGAAATCCCTGTTTGATGTGGCAGTTTCAGGCCCCCTTGTAGGGCTTGTGGCCTCAGTAATTGTAACGATCATAGGTTTGATGCAACCCCCGCTGGAGTTCTCTCAGGCACCCGGGACCCTTATGATAGACCTGCAGATGCCTCCCCTATTTGCCTTCCTGCAATGGCTAATGGGTTCCAGTGGTCAAACCATTCACCCTGTGGCTTTTGCCGGCTGGGTGGGCATGTTTGTCACCCTGCTCAACCTGCTACCTTCGGGCCAGCTGGACGGAGGGCATGCCATGCGTGCAATGCTTGGTGAAAAAGCGAAATACATTTCTTCAGCAATGCCGGTTATACTCGGATTGGTAGCCATATATATAGGCACTGTAATGGGACAGAATGCCGGAATCTGGTTTTTCTGGGCGGTTTTACTGTTTCTTTTTGCTACCGCAGGCCATCCCCGACCAATGGAAGACAGCCATGAACTTGACGGGAAAAGGATGTTACTGGGAATAGTTACCTTCGTGTTGGGCCTGTTGTGTTTCACACCGGTTCCTTTTACTGTAGTTACTGTTTAAGGAAGTGAATTGAATGGATATAAATCTCCGATGGCATCGAAAGAACTCATACAGTCTGGCGACGCTTTATCCCTTGCTTGAAAATGCCGATTTTGTCAGGCATCCGGTTGACGGCATAATGGTGTACAGCTTTTCCACCGCACAAAAAAGAAACATATTTAGGGAAGTATCCTCTTCAAACACCGATTCTGTCTATATAGCAGGAGGGCCGCATCCATCAGGATCAGTGGAAGAAACTCTTGGGTTTTTTGATTATGTGGTGATAGGGGAGGGAGAAGAAACCCTGCCAGAACTTGTGGATACCCTGCAGATGGGTGGAGATATTTCAAAAGTAGCCGGCATCGCCTACAAAAAAGAGGGTAATATTGTGTATACGGCTGCCCGGCAACCGGTAAACCTTGATGATTATCCCTGTTTTGACTGTGATGGGCCCCGATCGCCAATTGAAATCAGCCGGGGATGTCCCTGGAATTGCAAATATTGCCAGACTCCCAGACTTTTAGGTCACAAAATGCGTCATCGAAGTATTGACTCCATTGTTCGTTATGCACGCTGCTACAATGACCTGAGATTCACCTCTTCAAATGCTTTTGCCTACGGGAGTGACGGAATTCATCCAAGGCCGGATAAGGTGGAAAAATTACTTGCCTCCCTTGCAGAACTTGAGGGAAAGAACATTTACTTTGGTACATTTCCTTCGGAAGTGCGTCCTGAATTCGTGTCCGAGGATGCCCTGGAACTGGTAGATAAATACTGCACAAACAAAAGCATAAGCCTGGGTGGCCAATCAGGCAGTGATAGGATACTCAGGCAAATTCGCAGGGGACATAGCAGTGAAGATATCTTTAATGCCGTTGAGCACTGTGTGGACAAAGATATAGTGCCGATGGTGGATTTCATATTCGGTTTTCCCGGTGAAAACGAAGAGGACCAGCGAATTACCCTAGATATGATCAACTGGATAATCAGTAAAGGTGGCAAGGTGCGGGCTCATTACCTGACTCCACTACCTTCGACTCCCTATGGAAATATAGTTCCTGCACCGATTGAACCGGATGTAAATAAACTTCTGGGTAAACTGGCACTGGATGGGAAATTGACAGGAAAATGGGCTCAATTTTTATATGCAAGATGGTGAGTATGAAATTGTCCGCAATGGTACACGTTAACGACAATTTCTTTTCCTGAATTGTATTTTTTCATCTGTCTTTCGTATTGTCTCTGGGAAGGTTTGAGTTTATTTTCCCTGAAATAGGAGAGCAGGGTAGTAAGGAAATCTATTCGGTGCTGCAGGAATCCGGTTTCATATTCTAACACATCTTTTGCTATCTGCATGGCGTCCTTCTCAGTCATTTCACAGTGGTAGTAACCGTGTTCGTTCAGGCCTGCTACATATCTCCACAGGAGTTTGCCCCTGCTGTTGGGTTCGCGATTGAGCATATACGGATATATGCTGCATATGGCGGGCCTCTGTGTGTATATGGCACACAGGTCATCTTCTCCCAGGAAAGCACAGGTCCCGTCATCCTTGTAGGTCAGGGCATACCCCTGTACATAGAAATTGCCCTTGTTATCACAGTAATCAAAATAAGGTGCAGGTGTAATTTTTGAAGAATCAACCATCTCGATTCTCTCAACATCATTCTCAAGCAGGAAAACATGGTCATTGTAATCGCGGGTGCAACAGCGTGTACACCTGCTGCATTCAAAACCCACATCTTTGATTATATCAACCAGTTCTCCAAAAGGATATGCCTCTACAGCAGAGAGGTCTGATCTGGTCTGTGAGAGCTCTTTACTTATCAAAGTTATCTGCATCACCTGGGACTAACCGCGCTGGCATAGTATTTAAGAATATTTTCAACGGACTACATATACAGGTTTTTTGGAATTGCGTATCACCTTCTCCGCAACACCGCCAAGCAGGAATTCTTTGGTGCTCTGCTGGCCCTTGCAACCAATGACGATCATATCAACACTCTTTCGTTCAGCAAAATCCATGATCTCATCTGACGGATATCCTTCCAGCATTTTTGTCTCGCAGGACAAACCCTTCTCTTTTGCAATAGCCATTGCCTTCCGGAATGTGTCTTTGCCCATCTCCTCCAGCACCCGGCTAGAAGGACTCCAGGAATCAGGATTTGACAGAAGGGATGAACCGGGATGTACCACATAAACTACGTAAATACTACTATCCAAACTCTTTGCAATTTCCATCCCCGCTTCAAGCACCTGTTCCGAATAGCCGGAACCGTCAACGGAAATAAGCATCTTGGTGTAACTCATTATCTAATCACCCTTGCAGTTAATTAGGACAGTATTTTTTATATAACTGTCGTGCTCATTTTTGTTCCCTGAGCTTTTCGGCAATACGTCTTGCAAGTTCCTTTCCGATTCCCTCAATTTCTGCGACCTCTTTTTCCTCAGCCTGTCTGATCTTTTCCACAGAGCCGAAATGCTGCAGAAGTTCTTTCTTTTTCTTCTCCCCGATACCTTCAATCCCATCCAGCTCGGAATGGGAAAGTCTCGCTGATCTTCTTTTCCTGTGGGAAGCCACTGCAAACCTGTGTGCTTCGTCCCTTACCTGCATGAGTATTTTTAGTGCAGGCGATTTTTTTGGCAGAATCAGCAGTTTACGTGGATGGTTTTCAGGAAAGATTATGTGCTCGAATTTCTTGGCAAGGCCGATTATAGGTATATTCATCTGTAGTTTTTGCAATTCCCGGTTTGCGGCATTGACCTGTCCCTCTCCCCCGTCGATAAGTATGAGGTCTGGCATGGCTTGTTTGTCCTTTTTATGGGAATATCGCCTGCCAACTGCTTCGGCCATCATGGCAAAATCATCAATTCCTTCAACACTTTTGATATTATAATGCCTGTAATCCGCTTTTGACGGTGTACCGTTTTTGAATACCACCATCGAAGCTACCGGATCGCTTCCCGATATGTTGGATATGTCAAAACCTTCTATGTGTCGCGGCAGGGTGCCAATTCCCAGTTTTTCCTGCAGAGCCTCGAGCCCTTTCAGTGTTCCCTCTTTTTTTGCCTTCTCCGTGTTTGCCCTTTCTCGGGCCATTGTGGCATTTTTCATCGCCATATCAAGGAGTTTTTTCTTTTCCCCTATCCGGGGAATGTTCAGGGTGACTTTCCTGCCAGCCTTTTCAGACAGCCATTTCAGGATTACTTTTTCCTCCGGTGGCATTTCTGGCACAACAATTTCGGGAGGTACAGGGGAATCCTGGTAGTATTGTTTGATGAATTCGGCAATAATTTCAGAGGACGTACTTTTCCCCCGGTTCAGTTCAAAATCCGCCCGTCCCACCATGCTGCCGTTTCTCACGTAGAAGAGCTGCACGTAGACATCCTTTTCATCCACATGTAACCCGATTACATCCCTGTCATCGATTCCTGCAGTTGTCCTT
Organism: Methanohalophilus euhalobius; assembly: GCF_900215215.1. Lineage (GTDB taxonomy): Archaea > Halobacteriota > Methanosarcinia > Methanosarcinales > Methanosarcinaceae > Methanohalophilus > Methanohalophilus euhalobius. Next base: position 39,313 of record NZ_OBDR01000008.1, read on the forward strand.
TGCTGTTTTGCAAGTTCTTTTAAGCCCTCAATCTGGTCCCGGATAACCGAAGCTGCCTCATATCGCTGCTTTTCTGCGTATTCCTGCATTTGCTTTTTGAGTTTGCCCAGCAGGTCACCGGTGTCCCCCCGGAGGTACTTTACTGCCGCCTTCACATTATCCCTGTATTCTTCTGCATCCACATCTCCTGTACAGGGTCCCATGCAGCGATTTATATGATAATTCAGGCAGGGCCTTTTCTTTTGTGTGGGATTGCCGTGACACCTGCGGATTTTGAAGATCTGGGATATCAGGTCAAGAGTGGTGCGCACTGGCTTTACACTGGTGTATGGGCCAAAATACACAGCATCGTCCATTAACCTGCGTCTGACCAGGTATATGCGCGGGTATCTGGAATTGATGGTTACCTTCACATAGGGATAACGTTTGTCGTCCTTAAGGCTGATATTGTACCTGGGCCTGTTCTTTTTGATAAGGTTGGCTTCCAGAATAAGGGCTTCAACTTCTGTGGATGTAACTATGTATTCTATATCCCTGATCTTGCTGACAAGAACCTTTGTTTTTTGGCTCTTGTTTTTGTCAGTCTGAAAGTACTGGCTGACCCTTTTCTTCAGGTCCCTAGCTTTACCGATGTAGATTATGGTATCATTTGCATCCTTCATCAGGTATACGCCGGGCAGGTGGGGAAAATCCGATATGTCCGGATGTCCCGGCACAATATTTTCACTCATTTCTGTGGTGTACACCCCTTAAAGCAATGTTCAATAAACCTGTCATATGTAATCTCCAGGATAGTTTCCAGATTCACTATATCTTGCCTGTTGTACTCAAGAAGCAGGTCAAGGGCTTTTTCATTCCCTTTTTCATATTCTTTCCACAGGTGCACGGCTTCAAAACCATCCATTCCTTCAGTTTCTTCGGAGCGGTTAATTCCCAGCATGTGTTCTATATTTTTGAGTCCGCCTTTAAACCCTATTCTCCTTAAAGGATACATAAGATCGGTATGCATTTGTTCCATTGTGATCTGTGGGAACTCTCGCTGTATGAAAGGAAGGTCAAAACGCGCACCATTAAAAGTTACCAGGAAATCGTATTGTTCCATCTCCTGCACTATTTCTTCCAGATTTATGCCCCGCACGAAACTTTTCACATCTTTACCGTTATAAACTCCAATGACAGTTATTTCAGAGGATGCAGGTGAAAGCCCTGTGGTTTCAATATCCACGTAGGCTACAGAGTCCGAAAAATTACGGAATCCTCTCCAGTGTTCGGATGTAGGTATCGATTTTGCAAAATAAGGAATATCGCGTATCTCAAGTTTTTCGATGGAGTTTTCAATTTCCATTGCAATTTTATCTTTTTTGGAACCCGGGAGGTTTATTGCGCTTTTATTCTGCAGGAATTCATTCCATGTCGTAATTCCACCGGACCATATCTTCCTCTCGGTTTCTTTCCCGATGCCCGGGATATGAATATAAGTACTTGTAAGCATTAATGTCACCAATATTTTATATGATGGATTCAGCTCATGTAATTAAATTTGCCAGAATATATATCATTTAAGAAAATGTATTTATATATATGACCAACGTAAATTCTTATACAATATACAACTATAACAGGGGATAACATGCGCGCAGATATTACATCACTCTTTGGGTTAAACGTATATACCAACCTCGGTACTTATGTGGGTAAAGTTGATGACCTTGTAATGAATGTGGAGGAGGGGGTAATAAGTGGTCTTGCTCTTTCTGACATCAGTCGTGATTTTTTCGATGTTCCTACAAAGGGTGTCATAATTCCCTATCGCTGGGTAATCACAAGCGGGGACATCGTTCTTATCAGGGATGTTGTCAGCAAATTCAGGAATAAAGAGAAAGAAGAAGACTGATCATCTCATGAAAGAGCGAGAGATCTATGCTGATTTGCGTTGTGTGTCTCCGGTAATTCTTCGAGTAGATGGCAGGAACTTCCAGCATACCCTGAAAAAAGAAGGGTTTGAAAAACCCTATGACCTTTTCTTTGCCACCTGTATGGCCGATTCAATAGAGCTGTTTTTCAAAAAAAGCAACATGAACCCGGTTTTTGCGTACACTTTTTCTGATGAGGCAAGCATTGTATTCACGGATCTGCCCTTTGACAGAAGAGTGGAGAAACTTGATTCGGTTGTACCTTCTTTTTTGAGCAGCTCTTTTACCCTTTTTTCAGGAATTGAGGAACCTGTGGCCTTTGACTGCCGCGTGATTCCTGTATGCAGTGGCCAGTTTACCGAATATATGCAGTGGCGACAACAGGAAGCCTGGCGCAATTTTGTTAGTTCTTATGGTTATTACACTCTTATAGATGAAGGTATTGACAGAAAAAGTGCAGCTTCGATCATGCATGGCAAAAAATCACAGGACATACATGAGATGATGTTTGAAAGAGGCACAAATCTGGCAAAGAAACCTGCATGGCAAAGGCGAGGTGTGGCTGTATACAGGGTGAAATATCCAATAGAAGGGTATAATCCTCTTCTGGAGGAAAAGACACGTTCCACACGTTCACGTATCTACCAGGATTGGGATTTGCCTCTTTTCAGTACAGAAGAGGGAGATAATTTCCTCAAAAGACATATATCTCTGGATTGAATAGAGATTGCACAATTATTGACCTTATTATCAGTTAAATTATCTTATGCGGTGACTCCATGGACAGAATAGATCTTGTTAAAAGGAATGCTCAGGAAATTGTTACAGAGAAGGAACTGGATGAACTGATGGAAGCAAAAGCAGAGCCTTCTGCCTACACCGGTTACGAACCAAGCGGTAAGATACATATGGGTCACGTGCTTACCGTAAACAAATTGATCGACCTTCAGAAGGCCGGCTTCAATATAACGGTACTCCTTGCAGATGTGCACGCTTTCCTGAATCAGAAAGGTACTATGGAAGAAGTAAAACAAATTGCTGATTATAACAGGAGATGCTTTCTTGCACTGGGGCTTGACCCTGATAAAACCAATTTTGTTTATGGTTCGGATTTCCAGCTGGGTGAGGAATATATGCTCAATGTACTCAGACTCACCTGTACTACTTCTCTGAACAGGGCCCGCCGCAGTATGGATGAGGTAGGAAGAACAATGGATGATCCGCGGGTTTCCCAGATGGTCTATCCGATAATGCAGTCTATTGATATTGCTATGCTTGATGTTGATGTAGCTGTAGGTGGTATCGACCAGCGTAAGATACACATGCTTGCCCGTGAGGGACTGCCTGGAATGGGTTACAAGGCACCGATATGTCTCCATACTCCAATCCTGCTGGGACTTGACGGTGATAAAATGGCATCTTCCAGAGGCAATTATATTTCTGTGGATGATGATGAGGCAACCATCAAGAAAAAGATGAAAAAAGCTTTCTGTCCTGCTGGTGAGATAGTTGATAATCCTGTGTTACAGCTCTTCCGCTACCATATATTACCCCGTTATGAAGAGGTCGTGTTTGAAAGGCCTGAGAAATTTGGAGGCAATCTTACATGCAATGGTTACGAGGAACTTGAAAAAATCTTTGAAGACGGGACCCTGCACCCAATGGACCTTAAAAACGGTGCTGTAAAATACATGAGCCTGTTACTTGCACCTGTCAGGGAAGTTCTCCTGTAAATCCCCACGATAACATATATAATGTTTGCAGGCAGATATTTAGCATTAAACCGGGGGAAACATGAAATATACATTTCAGGATTCTACTGATCTGCCTGTACAGCGGGATTTCATTGAGGATTTAAAGAACTTTGTGGATGCCTGTTCCAAAGTTCTTCCTGTAGAAAAGGAAGCGATTGAAAAAAATGAAAATTATTACAAAAATATCGGTTCTCTGGAAAAAGCACTGGAGGAACTGAATAGTTCCAATGATAAAACTGTGGAATGTGTCAAATCCCTGGATTCTGATTTTGCCGGCCACTATCTGGATGAATATAAAAAATCAGTCCTGGAAGCCTGTGACAGAGCTGTACATGAAGGCTTGGAACAGGTAAACCTCTCTATCGAAAAGGAAAGAAATGACTATAACAAATTCATGAATTCTATCGGCAGTCAGGTCCTTTCTATGTTGAATCCTCTTTTTGAAGGCGGAATTTATGGTTCTCATGAAAGTTATTCCATGGAAGCTGAAAATGGCCATTTAACCGGCAAGAAGGTCTCAACTTTTGGGTCAATGCAATCTTTCTTTGAATTGGGTTATAACAGGTCTTCTGTTGCGGTAAAAGATCTGATTGATACCCTTTTTATCCCTACGTGGACAAGAACCGGATTAATATCCAAGGAAAAAAAGATCAAAATGGAAGACCTGTCCGAGTATTTACTGAAATCGTTTGAGTATGATGGCAAGGAGCACGTGGACGCCTCTTTCAGCAATAAAAAGGCAGACCATTCGCTGAGAATTATTTCAGACGGCGATGAGTATTCCGTGATTTTTGATGATACTGATATTACTGCAGACCCTGCGCTTTTTAAATCAATAACCCTCGAAGAGATTGATTCACTTGTCAATAATCTTGTGGGATTTGCCCGGTCCAGTATTGCTTCCCGCAAACTTGTCAATTTGATGGCCGGTGATGAGAATGCCATTTACAGTAATGAGATATTTGACTGCTTAAAGGCTGTTGCAGAACAGTATTCAGACATTATAACCCAGTGTCGTGAAAGGGGATATGTGAAAGGTGAAATTACCATCAAGATTGAGCAAGAAGATGGAACACGCACTGAAAAGTACGTGGATCGCAGCGAAATTTTCAACCGTCTTTCTGAGCTTGGTAGTGAAGGATTGGAGATTGCAGGTATTCTCGGGGTTGAATCTTCCAAAAGCAATTCACATTAATTTTTCTTGTGGTCAGGCATAACATTTATTGCATTCTCAAAAATAGAATTTATAATTATCTGTTATTATTAAATATTAATTATGCCGATATGGCCATTAATGAACTCATAAATAATAAGTCTACAGTTTAAGGAAACACTGCCTGTATCACTTCCTTGGAAGTCTTCTATCATTCGATATCCATGAGTGTATAATTTTGATTAATATTCCTATAGAGATTTCTGATTAACTCCTCCCCTCACCCAAACTAAACAACAATATTTATATTCTATCAAGATAAATTTAGTTATATGAGTACTTTCAGTAATTTCACCCTGAAACACAGAATATGACCGTTTGATAGCTGGTGGTGACAAACTATATGATAATAGACAAGTTGATCGACTGGAAACCATTTCGTCCCATACTGGAATCTATGTATATCAACAGGACAGACAAAGGTGGTCGACCTGAAAATGATGTTGTAATGATGTTCAAAATGCTTGTGTTACAACAATGGCATGGTCTTTTTTGATCCAGAACTTGAACCACAAAGACAGATTGATTGTAGAGGATTGGAAATTGGTCAAAAAAAGGTGGCAAATCATATTTTGGGTACAAACTGCTACGATTATTGATAAGGAGAATGAGTTGATTCGAAGGTTTGAAACGACTGTGGCATCAGTACATGATTCACAGGTGGATCTGTCAAAAAAAGGAGAAGTGGTGTATAGGGATAAGGGATATTTCGAAGTGGCGGCAAAAGGATTTGCAGCAACGATGCAAAGAGCGGTAAGAGGAAAGCCACTGAATATCAGACAGATTATGCGCAATGACAGGATTAGTGTACAGAGGATGCCCTGTGAAAGGGTGTATGCGGTGACAAAAGGCGTATTCAAAGCGGGAAAGGTGATGGTGACGGCGTTTTGTTTCAATTTGCATCAAATGAGGACGTTAAAAAGAAAAAAGGTGGTGGACTGAGGGCGGAAACTATCTAAAAATAAGCAGATATTTCAGAATAATTGCCCGGGAAACAGGCTAGTAGAGTGATAATAAGAACAAATTTTATAGAAGTTCTGGAAGAGGAACGTTGATCAGAATTCTCAAATGAGAATGGATTTATCAGATCCATTCTTTATTTTGAGGATATCAGCAATATCCATCACAACCAGGATACCAGTGATCGATTATTTGAGATATCGGCGCAACATCTATTTCTCTGGCATACTGAATTTTTTATGTTGTATTGGCATACAAATATATAATATATTAACTATAGTTGCAAATTAGAGTTAAGATGAACAAGGTTATATCTGAATTTATTATAATTATATCTTCAATTCTATTTTTAATGTTTACGGTTTTTGCACTATTAGCCATTGAATATTTAATGGGAGGGAGTATGCTTAGCAAAACGTTGCTATCTACTGCTACCTGGACAATGATTATCATTGCAGGATCGATGATGCTTGGTGTGCTTTGCTTAGTGTATTATCTAAAGTGAACCAATTCTTCTCAGAAAGAGTTTTTTGCAGTGATCGCAATCATGAGTTGGCACATACACATTTGTTATTGATTAAATCCAGCACTTTTTTACATCAAAGTACAGCTTCTCAGCATCTACCGGAAGATAAACTTGTTTTTCGTTGGGAAAGGTATGAAGCAGGAAGCCATCTGGTTTAGCCAAGTGGTAGTTCACACTCTAATACTTACAGTGTACATTATTCTGACATCCATTATTGCAGGCTATCTTACAGAGATGATAGTGGATGATGAATCAAAATCTTACAGATATAAAAGAAAAGATATGACAATTGATTTTCAAACAGTGGTTAATATTAGATTGTGCTGAAACGGAAATCATTTTGGTACAGGTATCGCTAACGTAAAAGTAGTACCCATTCCAGGCTCACTTTCCACCCGTATACTTCCACCATGCATTTTCACATATCTGTTTACAATGGCAAGCCCCAGACCGGTGCCACCATATTTACGGGTGGAAGACGAATCGACCTGTTTAAAGGGATCAAATATGCTTTGGAATTTTTCATCAGGAATACCTATACCATTATCTGAGATAGATATTTCAATATTATCACCGACAAGCTGGGATGTAATTGTAACTTTACCTTTTTGAGGTGTGAATTTAATTGCATTGCTGAGTATATTATACATGATTTGTTTGAATTTTACCTTATCAGCAAATATTTCTATATCTTCAGATTCGATGTTGGATGTAAGTTCAATATCTTTTTTATTAGCCATGGGTTGCATCAAGGTTACTACTTCATCCACCGTTTCTGTAAGGTTCATGTTTTCAGGTTCATACCCCATTTTACCCGCTTCTATTTTGGAAAGATCAAGAATATCATTGATCAATTTCAACAGATGTTTTCCGCTTTTGAGAACATTGGATATGTATCTGGTCTGGTTTTCATTCAAATCACCATGTTTTTTATCTTTCAGGATATTAGAAAAACCAATGATTGAATTAAGAGGTGTCCTTAATTCATGACTCATATTGGCAAGGAATTCTGATTTGGCACGATTTGCTTCCTCAGCTGCTACCTTACTTTCCACGAGATGTTTTTCTATTTCCTGGCGAATATCTTCCAGTTCCAGTTTGTAGAGGGCAAAAGAAATGTCACCTTTTACTTCTTCAAACAAACCGATTATTTCGCCGTCCTGTGCAAATTCCCGGGATATGGTGGCTGCAATTACACCATATACATTATCCTTGTATTCAAGTTTAGAAAGCAGGTGTACTGATTTTGTATATTCCTTTGCCGGAGTATGATCGGTATATTGCTCAAATAAGTCATCCACAATAAGCAATTCGTCTTTTTCTAAAACAGTCCTGATATAATCAGGGGTTTCACCTTTTTCCATTTTTGAGGAAAGGAGTGAATATTTACTAACTCCGCTACTTTCCTCAAAAAGGATTGGCTTTTGATTATGATCCATCAAACATATACATGCACTGTAAAAACTATGGGATTCAGCGAGGATGTCACAGATACCCTGTACAAGTTTTAATTTATCGTTTTCTGTTACGATAAGCTGGTTTACATTGCGTATGGATTTTAACACCGAAGTCAGGTACTCAATCCTTTTTTCATTCGTTTTACGTTGAGTGATGTCATTGATAATACATATCGTTCTTTCATAGTTTCCATTGGTTTTATTCATACCTGAGGAATTTATGATGACATCAATAAGAGTGCCATCCTTTCTAACCATCTTGTATTCTTTACCGTAAGAATAGCCGGTTTCAAGGATTTCCTGAAGGGATTGGGAAGCTTTGCCCAGATAATCCGGATGAATTATCTTTGCCATTGGATAGCCTATGATTTCCTTTTTTTTATAACCCAGGAAATTCTGGACCTGGTTGTTGCAGTCAACAATTATGCCATCAGAATCTATAGAGGTAATCAGGTTTGCAGCGGTTTCAAAGATGGACCTGTATTCCTCTTTGGCTTTTAAGGCCTCTTCGTAGAAGTTGTTGATTTCATTAATGTGGGGTATTACGTAAAATAGAAACAAAAGGGCGGTTACCAGAACAAAAAGCCATCCTTTATAGGTTTGCAGCAGGCCATATAATCTTATATCAGAAACAAACCATCCCAATGCCATATCTGAAAACAGGATCCAAAGACCTGCAAAGACAACATATAACAATGTGGTTGTCAGAACAGCATTTACATCCTTTTTAATCTGTGATGATTCTTTCATCTGATTTTAGTACTATTACTTCTAACTATAAGGGTATTGGTTCTATAGAAAATTTACCAATCAAAAAGAAATATTATGAGCGGGTGACTCCGCTCATTTTCAAGACTTTTAGTCCTTCCGCATTATGAGTGCTGCACCTGCAATCAGTGCCACTGCAAAAATGGCGGTAAAGCCGGGTGTCTGAGCATTTTCAGTTTCAGATGCAGGTTCATCTGTTGTTTCTTCATCTTCAGGTTGCTCGGCAATCGGTTCTTCAATCCCTTCTTTGTATTCATCTCCAACAATGCTGAATACAGAAAATCCGGGAGTCTCGGCTGTGAAGTGGAGATATTGGTCATCTTCTCTGACCTGATTACTTGGAAGGTCCTGCCACTTTCCATCATGGAATCTGGTCATGCGTATTGTGGAAGGGTCGATGTTGTTTTCCTCAACCCATTCTTTGCTGACCTTGAACTCGATCAGGATGTTGTCAGCATTTTCATCAGAGATAGTACCTTCACTGCCAACGGTGATACTCATCAACTGGTAGGAATTACCTTTTGGATCATCCACATCATCGGGTTTGTCCTTGAGTGCCTGCACCTTTGCTACAACTGTGCCTTTGTCATCCTTTGCATCAAAACTGATTCCAAGTACAGGTCCTTGTCCATCAGAGAAATCATATTTCACATTCGATCCAGCAAGCACACGTTTAATTCCGGAAACTGTACCTTCGACATCTTCAGGAGGCATACTTGGACCTACTGAAGAGCGTCCACCGGAACTGCTCTTTTTATAGTCATCTGCTTTGAGAGTATCAGCCCTGATCACGGACAGGTTGACTGTGTTGTTATAATTACCCAGAACATCAGTGGCGTTTACATTCAGGTAATATGTGTCTTCAGCATCTGTATCCACCATTATGGAATTGTTTACCCAGTAGCCACTAACATTTTTGAGAACCGCTTCATCTACTGTATCATTTATACTGGAGACATTGACCACCACTGAGGAGATGCCGGATGTGTCTTTTACCGAAACGTTCATCTCAAGAGTGTCTCCAACTTTTACCCTTTTCTCCTTTGGAGAAATTGCAGTGACCTCGGGTGTTTTACCATCAGCAGTATAGGTCGACCAGTGATCTACACTGAAAGTCAATGTACCTTTCTCTGCGTTCCAATCAAGCCCTGAAACCGAGTCACTGGAGGTATTGCCTGCTTCCAGGATTGGCTGGCCATCGAGCAGTATGCCCGGCTGGTTTTCGAAGGATCCAAGGCCATACATTGTAAGACTGGTTGAATTATTCAACCTGCTCAGGTTTGCAGAGTCCAGTGTTGTCTGCGCTGTATCGAAATCTACATATTCCCCGAATTGTTGCAATTTCTGGGCAAACTCAATATCACAGAGATTTACGTATTCCGTGAATTCCAGACTTCCAATTACATCACCATTACTGTCGTTTGCTTCAAAGGTCAGGTTGCTTACATTGGTAAGATCTTCAATAGTAGTCCAATCTGTAGTATTGGGGTTACCCAGACCGGTTATATTTGATTGGGGATTGAAATTCAGCATTACAGGACAGACGGTATTGTTAGCACCTGTAGCTGTTGTGGCATGAATGGAAATATAATAGACACCAGTATCATTATCTGGCATAGTATGATTCAGAAGGGTGAATACACCATCACCCTGATGCTCAAATGAAATGGGATTAGTATTTCCAGTTATATTGGAAAAATCTGCAACTACGCTGGCATCCGATTTATTATCCAGTTTTGTCCACAAACTGATATTCTCCCCACTGTAAGCAAAGGTGAAATTTGCATTTTCAGATCTGTTAGTGCCATCATTGTTGATGAAAAAGACAGCCGGTGATTCTGTGAATTTAAGAGAAGTCGGCATTACAAGAGGCAAATAGTCGTAATTATTCTCTGCTTCATGTATTGTGTAAGTATCGTTGGGAGTATCACAAAAACCATCGCCATCAGTATCAGTATTTTCCTGACTAAAACCGGTGCCATCCGGAGTCGCCCAGAGGTTACCTCCGATATAGTCTCCGCCTGCAATATTGGGACCGAGGGTTTTTGTGGTGTTCCAGTAATTGGTCAGAGTTCCAGAAATGTAAGCATTCCGAATATCATTGTTGAAATAATTATTATAGATATGATTTTCAGAACTTCCACCACTTAAATATATGCCACCACCCCCATTCATTGAGATAGTATTATTGTAGATGGAGTTATTATACCCTGGATATAAAAAAATTCCATACCGATCATTATTGGACAGGATATTTCCACTCAATTCATTTTTTCCAGATTCATGGATATATATTCCACATCCATATCCTTGATCTGAATTTATTTCATTGTCCCCATTATTAGAAATATTATTATTGCCAACAAAATTATTAGATGATCCGTATTGCCCGCCCAAAAGTAGTCCAATTTTGTTATTCAATATAGTGTTATTAACCAGCCTGTTTTCGTGGGAAGAAACAAAATAAACTCCATTGTTGATATTATTTGACACATTGTTTTGAGTCAAATTGTTGTATTTAGAGTGAGCAATCTTTATTCCATTATTGTTATCCAAAGCTATGTTGTCAATAAGGGTAGTGTTATAAACATATGAAATATCTATACCATTATTGTTATTCAAAACTGTGTTATCTATAAGGGTATTATTTTCATTATAGACTCTATCAACATCATACAGAGTAATACCATTTTCAGTATTATTAAACACAGTGTTACCAGTCAAAATGCTATCCTGAGGATATTGTAAATAGATACCATTGGAATTGTTATATACAGTGTTATCAGTCAAAGTGCTATCCTGAGGATATTGTAAATAGATACCATTGGAATTGTTATATACAGTATTACTGGAAAAATTATTGTCACTGGAAGTATCTTTAGGCGAAGACATATAAATTCCATTGCCATCATTGTCTGAAATTGTGTTGGCAGTTATATTGTTAGTAATAGAATTTAGTAGATATATACCACTATATGCGGTCACATCAAAATATCCATTGCCTGAAATTGTGTTGTCAATAAGATTATTAGAATTGCTTCCCTCTAATTTTATTCCATGATAGCCATTGCCTGAAATTGTGTTGGCAGTTATATTGTTAGTAATAGAATTTAGTAGATATATACCACTAAATTCGTCCCCATCAAAATATCCATTGTCTGAAATATTATTGGCAGTTATATTGTTATTATCACAATCATCCATAAGAATGCCATGACCCTCGTTATCTTGAATGATGTTATCAATCAATTTATTATCATTACTTGAAGATTGCAAATAAATTCCAATTCCGGGATTTTCTGATACATCGTTTCCTGTCAAATTGTTATTGTTGGAATTTGCTAAATAAATCCCATAGTTATTACCAAAAACAATATTATTACTTAGATTGTTGTTTTCAGAAGAGGCCAGATAAATTCCATAAATCATACTATTATTTGCAATAGTGTTGCCTGTTATGTTATTATTGGAAGAACTACTTAAATATATAGCACTAAAGTAGTTATCTGGAATTGTGTTATCAGTTAGGTTGCAATAGTTTGCATTATTCAAATAAATGCCTGATGCATAAATACCATTATTACCATTAGCACCACTAATATTAAATCCATTAATAGTTACACTATCAGATTTTATATCAAAGACAGGATTTTCTGGATCGGCTGCAATGACATGTGTGACAGAAGCACCATTTGCCGAAGTGATATTCAATAATGATGTGGAAACTTCGATATTCTCAATGTAGGTACCTGAATCCACGAGAATAGTGTCTCCACTACTTGCATTACTCACAGCTGCCTGTATAGGAGTGGAGGATTCATTGAAAGAGTTGCCATCTTTCCACCATCCAGTGTCGTTCACATTAAGTGTATCTGCACCTGCTGTACCAACCATCAAAATGGTTAAAATCAGAAGTATTAGGGGGGATTTTCATCTGGACACCTTGCTGTTTTAATTAGAATTATGCAAGCCCGGGATTGAAGAGGGGGCTAATTGTTCATATTATTAATATTTGAGACATAACGTATATAATAATATCTGTCCTATACAAAACATGCTTTGTCTACAAATTACACAAAAATTCTATATTGGCATTCATGATGCCTGTTATGATGGGGTATTCTGCAACTATCCTTACCCAAATCCCTTACATGTGTAGCCCAATTGCAGCAGTATAAATATCTCCCTGCCAATCTACTCTTCAGGGTTAAAACCTCAAGGAGTGGGAATAAATAAATGATAGAAAAAATTGTACTGTACAAACAGGGGAAAAAGATTGACCCGGCTGTGGTCTTTTCTGCCATTTTGGACAATAAAGGCAGAGTACGTCGCAACAGGATGTATCGGCTCTATTCGGGCCACGGCTACAACAGGGGGTGAGCGAAAAATCTAAAATGGCCTTTCTACAACCTCCTTCCTGTGTTTTGGATTGTTAAGCTCTTTCAAGGACTTTTTCTTTTTCCGCTGATACCCTTATGTAGCATCAGTACAAATTTCAGTACATGAAGCAAACGAACAATTTCCCGGACGTTACTGCAGCCCTTGCAAAAAACCGATGTGAAGCCTACCTCCTTGTTGCCGATTCTTCCAACGCCGATATGTATTTTGCCACGAAATTCCGTGCAGGCGACCCTTTCTGTTACATCCAGACCCGCAATGCCAGGGACATGATGCTTATATCGGATATGGAAAAGGGCAGGGCTCAGAAGGAAAGCAGGATCGAGGAAATCGTGCCTTTAAGTTTCTGCGATTACAAAAAACGCCTCAAGGAAACAGCCGACCCGGGCAGGGCCTACGGGGAATGTATCGGCCAGTTACTGCAGAAGGAAGGAGTGCGACATGTGGCAGTACCCCGGGATTTCCCCGTTTATACGGCTCAGGTGCTCAAAGAGATGGGCTTTACCGTCAATCCGATCCAGAGCCCCCTTAGAAAATTGCGTGAGGTCAAGGAAAAGGGGGAGGTCAATCTTATCAGGCAGGTCCAGCAGGCCAACGAAGAGGCAATGCAGGCAGCCATTGAAACCATCAGGACCGCTGAGATCGAGGACAATAAACTCTTCCTTGAAGGTCAACCCCTGACAGCATCCAGGGTACGCAGGATTATTGAACATTGCCTGCTTGATCATGACTGTCGGGCCCATGGAACCATTGTGGCCTGTGGCAAGGGTGCAGCCGATCCACACTGGCATGGTGAGGGACAGCTGCTGGCAAGCGAGCCCATTGTGATCGACATCTTCCCGCAGCATAAAATGCATCACTACTGTGGCGACATGACCCGTACCGTTACCAGGGGAGAAACTACAGAACAATTACAGCAGATGTACGATGCCGTGCTTGCAGCCCAGGAAAAGGCTCTGGGAATGCTTAAACCCGGTGTTGCAGCAAATGATGTGCATCAAGCGGTCTGTGACGAGTTCGAAGAAAGGGGATATTTCACGGATGCTGAAAAAGGTGAAGGATACATCCACTCCACAGGGCATGGTGTCGGACTGGAAGTGCATGAAGCACCCTCGATCGGTTTAAGGGAGATACCCCTGCAGCCGGGCAATATCATTACCATTGAACCGGGGCTCTACTACCCACAGATCGGCGGGATACGCCTGGAAGACCTGGTCCTGATAACAGAACATGGTTATGAGAACCTGAACACTTTTGAAAAGGAATTTGTAGTATAAACATTAATCTCCAGAATCATAACAGGTGATGAGCATGCAGGATAAAGTTCAGGAAGTCGAGGAGATTCTCGATAAGTATCTAACCGCCGGTAAGATTCTGTCACAGGTACGGGGAGAAGCCGCGGATAAAATCAAGGTAGGGGCAAAGCTGCTGGATGTAGCCGAGTTTGTGGAACAACGTACAATGGAACTTGGAGGCAAACCCGCTTTCCCCTGCAATCTTTCACGTAATGACGAAGCCGCCCATGCAACCCCGATGGCAGGGGATACGGAAGTTTTTGGCAAGGACATAGTCAAGCTGGATATGGGAGTACATGTGGATGGCTATATTGCCGATGCCGCCCTGACCGTTGACCTTTCAGGAAATAAGGATCTGGCAGATGCTTCCAGAGAGGCACTGGATGCAGCCATAGATACTGTCAAAAGCGGTGTGAATACTGCAGAGATCGGAGCGGTTATCGAGGATACAATCCGTGACAAGGGATTCAAACCGGTTGCAAATCTCACGGGCCACGGCCTTGCACGTTATCAGGCACATACCCCGCCAAGCATACCCAACCGCCATATCGGACAGGGGATGGAACTTCAGGCAGGCGATATCATAGCCATCGAGCCCTTTGCGACAGATGGTGCGGGCAAGATCTCAGATGGTAGTTTCACGGAAATCTACCAGTTCATACAGAAAAAGCCCATACGTATGCCTGCAGCCCGCAAACTTCTCAAGGAACTGAAAGAATACAGCACCCTTCCCTTTGCCAAAAGATGGCTGACCTCTTCCAAAATCGATCTTGCCCTGATGCAACTTGAAAAGGCTGAAATCATCACTTCCTTCCCTGTACTGAAAGAGGTGGGCGGAGGAATGGTATCCCAGGCCGAGCACACGCTGATTGTCACTGAAGATGGGTGTGAGATCACTACTCGTTGAGGTGTCCGTTTTGCGTAAACTTGTGGTTGCAATACCTATCCTGCTTGTACTATTTATTCTGATTATGCCTGCATCTGCCCAGATGACCTGGAGCAATCACATAATACTTAAAAACAACATCATGAAATGGAATTACAACGAAAGTTACACAAATTCATCCGCCATTCTTTACAGAGACTACATCGACTCACAATTGGGAGACGACAGCGGGCTTGTAAACGCCTGGGAAGTATTGAAAATGGATGTCAAAGTGCGCAATTATCTCAAAGGAGAACTGGAAGAGGAGATGGATGTACAGATCAATGGTTCCTCCGAGAATATCCAGGTAACCGATATCGCAGCACAAATGGGATTTGAAACACTGGGCAACATCAACAAAACAGACAGGATAGACAACCGTTACAGTGTCGACTATATTTTTGATACTCCAGTTCTCAATTCCGACACAAACTTTACCTTCAGGGGGCAGAATCAGTCTGAAGTTGTTATCGAACTTGCTGATACAGTGGAGATAAATTCTACAGCAGGAATGGAGAATGTTATTGTTTCAGAAGGAGAAAATACTACTTTTGTGAGGGGCAATATAGGGAATACATCGTATTTTTCCCTTTACACTGAATAATCAGGTGAGCAAAATGAGAATAGAACAGATCAAACTGGAAAACGGTACAGCACAGGGTCTCAAATGGGAATTTGAAAACGCTTCCCTGCTCCTGATCAAAGCCGACATGGGTTATGTGATGTGTGGCTATCTCAATATGGAAACCGCAGACAAACTGGGGGATGTGGCTGCTGTGGTAAGTGGTGTGGACAGTTTTGAAGATGTACTGCAGGCATCTCTGAAATCGGTAAGCAAAAAAGCCCTTGGTATCGGAATTGAGGAAGGGATGACCGGCAGACAGGCTCTTGAAAAGATGTTCTGATATGCGCTACGCTTTTGAGCTTTCCGGAGACCATGAAGAAATCGCTGCAGACGAGGCTCTGGCCTGTCTGGCTACCGAAGGTCTCAAACCGGTATACACGCAGCATTATGATCACTGCCTTGTGGTGGAACTTGAAGAGCCGGATGCCGAAATTAGGTTGGAAAAATTTGCCGGAAAACTGGCCATGTGCCATCATATCCTGCGCGTTACTTTCATCTGCAATAATGAACCCGAAACCATTATTTCCAGTGCAGAAAACTGCGACATCAAACCCCATCTTTCTGCAGGCCAGACCTTTGTAGTACGTGCCCGGAAGGTCAATCACCATACCACCGTGGAAGGCTCCTACCTGGAACAGAGGGTAGGCGGAGCTGTTTTCAGGAAGGGTTACAGGGCCAATCTCAACCAACCCGATGTTACCCTGCGGCTCATACTGACCGAAAAATGCGTATGTGGTTGTGTCATTGCATCCATAGACCGCAAGGCATTCCATGCACGTGCACCCCACAAGAAACCCTTTTTCTATCCAGGGGTACTCATGCCCATTACAGCCCGGGCGCTGGTGAATCTTGCAGGGGTAAACAAGGATACCAGACTGCTGGATCCGTTCTGCGGTACTGCCGGCATACTTGTGGAAGCGGCCATGCTGGGTTCAAGAGTAATCGGCCTGGAAGCGCGGAATGAGATCATACAGGGAGCAAAAATGAATCTGGAATATTTCGGCGGGGATTATAACCTGCTGCAGGGGGATGCCTGTAAATTACCCCTCAAAAACAGCTGCATTGATTCAGTGATCACCGATCCTCCTTATGGCAGGTCCGCCATGATAAAGGCAGAATCCATCCGGCATTTATACGAAGAATCCTTCGCAGAAATGTACAGGGTTCTCAAACCCAGCAGTAAAGCAGTAATCGTCTCGGAGATGGAGATTAACAGGCTCGCACTGGATGCGGGATTTACAATAGTGAAACAGTACAGCCAGAGAATACACAGAAGCCTGACCCGCAATATTACAATTTTGCAAAAAAATAATCAGTAAAATGTCTTTTTAATGAGATGCCAGTATGCTGCAAGTTCCAGTTCATACTTTTGTCGTAGAGGATATCTGGCTTCTACCAGGTTCCAGAATCTCTTATTGTGCTTAAACTCGATAAGGTGCAAAAGCTCGTGATACACAATAAATTCTATCAGGTTATCCGGCAGATACATCATGTGCCGGTTGAAAACAAGTTTTTTATCACTGCTGCAGCTGGCCCATTTCCTCTTCATTTTCCTGAAAGTTAAATCCCTGACCTCCACTTCCAGTTCACGTTGCAGCCTTTGTACAATACTTTCCACGAAACTATAAAAGAGAGGATCTGCGCGCTTTTTCTCCAGTCTCTTTTCCCCGGATAGAGCAATAACCCGCTGCAAATGCAGATGTTTGTTGTAAATCCAGTCTGTATTTTTCTCGATAAAGGCTGCAGCATTACCATATCCTTTGGGAACAATTACCCGCAACATTCCGTCCTTAAACTCCAATCTTGCGTATTTGACGGGACGGTGAACTATATCATAATCTATTACAGCATCTCGAATATGTAACTGCATCATTCAGCCTTTTATTCTTTTGGCAAAAACTGGTCCATTACCTCGGCTAACACCTGATGATAAACAAGATATTCCTCTATTCTTTCACGGGAGCGACGCATGGAGTAACCGTCATCAAACCACTGGACTGAATCGCCATAATTCACATCCGTCAGAATAAGCCCATAGGGTTTTGCAGGTTTAATACCCTCTTCGTAGGAAGCAGGATCCAGCATGTTTTCCAGCCATTCCAGATCCCTGGCACCATTGCCCACAAGCAACAGGACAGTTACAATCTTGCGAATCATTTTCCACAGGAAACTGTTGGCCGTGATATCGATCCTGAGCAGGTTGCCTGCAAGTCTCACATCGATCTTCTCGATTCTGCGAATGGTACTGCGTCCGTTATCCCTGAAACAAAAATTAGCAAAATCATGACTGCCTTCAAGGATACTGCAAGCGGCTCTTATTTTTGAAATATCGGCATCCATTGAAGGTGTTATATAGCGATAGGTACGATTTCTGGCATACCTTCTGGGATGAAAATCACTGTCGACTTCAGCACGGGACCACGCCCATATATCCCCGGGTAATTTGGAATTGATCACCCTGGGAATAGCCAGCTTGGGTTTATCGGTATCAAAAGCCACCACCTGTCCCATGGCATGCACTCCGGTATCCGTACGCCCGGCACTTACAAATCTGGCAGAGGAAGGATCCTCGATAATCTCAAGGGACTGCAGGGCTTCAAAAAGTTTCCCTTCCACAGTGGATACTCCAGGCTGCACCTGAGAACCACGATATGAAGAGCCTATATAAGCGATTTTGAGAGCAACTCTCATACAGGATCACTTGTGTCCAATTACACCTTTTTCCTATTATAAATTTCCCACAACGCAAGTACTGCTATTATAAACAGGCATCCAAAGAAGAACCATACGCCTATATGGGAGAGGAAATCCACAGATATCAGACTGCTGGCATCTGCTGTACCTGCTGATTCACCGGCTGCCCTGGCAGCTTCTGTGGTTGCGTTTGTGGGAGCTTCGCCAGCAAAAAGAGCCGTGTCATTGCTGGCATTGCCAGCCGGCATCTCAGACATCACCGCAGGGGCGACCGGTGGCATGGTCTGGCCCAGAGGTTCAAAATCCCTGAAATATTCAATACCCAATGCTGCAAAAAGAGCCGCTCCTGCCATTGCCACATATTTGCGCAACATACCGAGGATACTGGAGCGATCGGTTTTGCTGCTGCCCGGAACTACCACGATCATTTTTTGCACGGGTTCATATATCTTGATCTCCCTGCCCTTGCGACTCCATTTGGTCTCCTTTACCTGTATGAGTTCGCTTTCCAGCAAACCATCCAGATTGTACTTGATAGTGGTAAGGGGCATATCAAGCTCTTCGGCTATCGAAGTTGCAGACATGGACTGTCTTGCGAGTAATTCCAGGATCTTCAGGGATTTCTCATTGGAAAGGGCCTGGGTGATTTTACGTGAATCTTCATTTAAAGGTAAGACCAATACTTTTTCCGTATTGCCATCGTTTTCCATACAAAGGAGTATCAATTAATGAAGTAATAAATTTAGTGTAATGTGCGGACCACTCCGTAGTATATCCTTAAATTTAAATACTACTTCCTACAATGTGATGTAACTTTTAAGGCGATATCATGATTACGAAAAAGCAAATCTCCGACATCCTGAAAGATTACAATACCGATGACCTGGCGATTGCAACGGTATGTTCTCATACTAGCCTCCAGATATTTCATGGAGCCAGGAAAGAGGGGTTAAAAACAATCGGAATTTGCATAGGTGAACCTCCGCGCTTTTATGATGCCTATCCCCTGGCCAAACCCGATGAGTTCATTTCCGTTGACAGTTACAAGAATATTCCCGATATCGCCCCCCTTTTAAGACAGAAAAATGCCATAATAATACCACATGGCTCCTTTGTGGAATACATGGGTGCCGAGAAATTCCTTGATCTTGAAGTACCCACCTTTGGTAACCGTGCTGTACTCAATTGGGAATCAGACCGCACAAAAGAGCGGGAATGGCTGGAGGGAGCAGGAATCCACATGCCCCGGCTTGTAGAACCAGAGGATATCCACGGTCCTGTAATGGTCAAATATCACGGTGCCAAAGGAGGACGTGGTTTCTTCATTGCCAAGAACTATGAGGAATTTCTGAAAAATATCGATGAAAGTGAGAAGTACACCGTCCAGGAATTCATTGTAGGGACGCGTTATTACCTGCACTTCTTCTATTCTCCTCTCAAGCAAGAAGGATACAGGCTCAGTAACGGAACTCTTGAAATGCTGAGTATGGACAGGCGTGTCGAATCCAATGCCGATGAGATCTTCCGTCTGGGTTCTCCTAAAGAACTCGAAGAATCAAACGTGCAGCCTACCTATGTTGTTACCGGCAATATCCCCCTGGTAGCCAGGGAATCCCTGATGCCCAAGATTTTTTCCCTCGGAGAACAGGTTGTGGAAGAATCCCTCAAACTGTTTGGTGGCATGATCGGGTCCTTCTGTCTGGAAACGGTTTTTACAGACCAGCTTGAGATCAAGGTCTTCGAGATTTCAGCCAGGATAGTAGCAGGGACCAATATATACACCAATGGTTCCCCATACTCCGATTTCATAGAGGAAGGACTATCCACAGGCAAACGTATTTCCCAGGAAGTCAAGCGTGCAGCAGAGCAGGAAAAACTGGAAGTAATCCTTTCCTGAAAAATCAGGAAGACAATAGTCCAGTCTCTCTTTTTTCATTAAATCTTTTTTGAAATAATTATGTCTCAATAGCCGGCTATGGTTTGAAAAAAGTAGACCAAAAAGAGGGGTTGTTGAGGAATACTCGATTATGGGGGATGAGTTTTGGAGGATCAGTACTGCAATACTCAATTGGGGGGAGTTTGGGGTATTTTCGCAGTATTCCTCAACTATTCCCCTCAAATAATCTATAATATATATAGTTTCTTATTTTTCGTTACGGTTTTGAATGTTTAAGGCATCCAGATGTTAATTATCCATTCCCAATGAATCAGGGTTTTCTGCCATATCTATTACATCATCCAGACTTGCAGGCATCGATCCATTGGTATAATTGGCAGTATCAGCATTTTGCATAACCGTATACCCCTCTTTCATGTTGTCCAAACCTTCAAAGCTTGAACTGTTCATCATATTGAAAATATAAGCATAGTTTACCCGTGCCATATTTTCCTCAACTTCCTGCAGGGTGGTTTCCTTGGTGATGTCAAGGGTTTGGGCATTTTCCTCCAGAATTATTCCCAGAGTATAAGATTGGTTCAACAATTGCCCATATCTTTGCGCTGCAGGTTGCACCTTAGGAGAAGGATTGAAGGACGCCAGATTTTTTTTGGATTCGATAGAATGAGCAGTCAGATTTGCTGCTGCTTGTTCCAGAGCTTTTGAATCCTGTGTTTCAAAGGCCTGTTTGATATCCCTGTAATCTGAATTGATGGTATCAACCGAACCTTTCATCCATGCCAGAAACTCAACATCCTCTTTGCTCTGAGATACAGTACCTTCGACATCATTTATTGTATCCTGTAGATCAGAACATCCCGAGATAAACAATACCAAGAACAATACTAGAAACGAAAAAAGTACTCCCCTTCTTTGCAAGAACTTTCCTCCTGCAAAGGAGAGGAGTGAACATACTAATATACTTTACGTATTATAAATCAGGCAGACGTGTAAACCTTAACGTTTGCAGGACTTTTGGTGATATTGCCCTTTTTCACGCCGATCAGGGTATCAATCCCTTTATTGGATGCTATGTCCAGTATACGCTGGGTAACAACACCGTCAAATACTACACTTTTCACATTATCTTCTGAATTCTTCAATGTATTCACAAGATCACGTACAGGTGTTTCATTGACGACCTTATCATCCTGATCAAGTAAGCGTGCTCCAAGGGTACCTGCAAGAGATTCCGAATGAGAACTCAAACGTTTCAGAACCGGGTGTTGCGATGTTGCAGGTTTTGTTGTGGAAGGTTTTGGCTTTTCTTTTTTGATAGGTGGTTCGGCAATCTTTTTCATTTTGGCAGCGGGATTCCTGGCACGATCAGGTTTGACCCTTTTCTCACGTTTTGGAACCCTGGAGATACGGCCACCCTTTTTCGGACCTGAAGAGCTGGATGTTTTGGCTTTTTCAGCAGGTTTATCGATAGAATAGGCTTCCATGGCCTGTTCTACCGGTACTTTCTGGCGCAGGGCACGTATGATTTCCCGCTGTACAAGATCTTCAACAGTTTTACCATCAGGGGCACGTGCCACATAATCTATATCTGCTACCTGCAGCAGTTCCTTGATAATGAGTTTGCCTCCCCTGTCACCGTCGGTAAATGCTGTTACGGTCTTTTTCCTGGTAAGTTCTGCAACCTCTGGAGGCACATTGGTACCACCCACACAGATAGCATTCTTAATACCATAACGCAGCAGGTTCAGGACATCGGCACGTCCTTCTACCACTACAATGGCATCAGAATCAACAACATTGGGACCGCAGGGGATGTTCTTATTCTTACCAAAGAACTGCATCTCTTCAATGCGCACGGATTGACGTACTTCGTCAGCGATTTCCTGGGATTCAGGCAGGTTGGCATCGAACATACCTGTGAGAATGAACTTGGCCCTTTCAACTATATGTTTGCGTTTGGTCGCGCGAACATCCTCTATATTGCTAACCTCGATATTCGCAGAACAGGGACCTACCCTGTCAATGGTTTCCAGGGATGCTGCAAGGATTGATGTCTCGATCCTGTCCAGACTGGAAGGAATGTGTATGTTGCCCTTGGTCTTTCCGCCTTTGGTGCTTACAACGACCTCGATCCTGCCAATCCTGCCGGTCTTCTGGAGATCACGCAGATCAAGATCAGACCCCAGCAAACCTTCGGTCTGTCCGAAGATAGCTCCTACAATATCAGGGCGTTCTATCACCCCGTCAGCATTGATTTTTGAATGAATGATATACTTTGTTGTATCAGTACTTTGCATTGTTGATTCACTCCTTATTCTTAGAGAATGCATTAAAATCGCGATCAGAACAAAGTAAAACAGAATCAATATTTCCAGAAGTCACCACATCAAGCCCGGATAATGCCGGCTCTATGCTTTTGTCCCCCACGGACAAATGTTGTACCAACAGTCCGAATGAACACATAAGACTGTGAACTAACTTGTTTAAGTTCAATTTTGCTTGTGTGATTGGATCTTATCTAAATTATCCAATGTTATATAACCGACCCTATCGGAAATATATGCTTCTATGAGTGATGAAATCTGATAATGCTTCCGTTTTATTGATCATTGGCCACCCATGTTGGCAGCCAATCGTAATGATCCAAATTTATCTGCATTGGCTGATTATTCATTAGATCATAACACCTAATGAAATTTGATTATCTTAATAATGATCATATATTTTTAATGACCAATTCTAGTTGGATTTTGTCCTTTAAGAACTTTATGGTACTTACCAAAGAACAAAAAGATCAGACTAAAAGAAAAATGTAGATGTGTCTCCAGTGGAAATATGGGGGTCTGCTGTTGGTCTTTTCCCATTTAACGGAGGATCATTTACTCATCTGCAACTTCTATATATTCTGGCAAAACTTCCTTGCTGAGTACTATCTCATCGTTAGCACAGAGGAACTCATATCCATCTTTTGCAGCACTGGCAGCATCTATCTCAAGTATAACCGGATTATCGGTATGCACCGCCGCCGCCTGTCTTGCTTGCTGGCTGGTAGTACTCAGATGAATATAGGTCTGCCTGTAAGGTTTGATACCATTTTCCAGAAGCATATCAACCTCTTCCTGACTGACCCCATAATAGAGTACATCAGAATCATACAGGGGATAATCAAGATTCACATCTATAGAATGACCATAGCGGGCACGTATAAAAGAGTCATCAATTTCATATCTCTGTTTGGGATCAGATTCCACAAGGGACACCAGACGCATCTTGCCTGCCCACTTATACCGTTTTTTCATTGCCTCACAAAAAGCATCAAGCTCGATCCATCCCTGAGCGTCCATATCCAGCCCTACATCATCCGGAAAATGCCTGAGGACACCGGAAACGAAACGTCCCAGTCTCATCTCATGCTCATCATCGAGCATAAATTTACCTCTTTCCCCGCATCGGGGGCATTCCTCACCACGGAAATAGCCGTGTTCTCCACATTTTCGGATCATGATACCAGAAGGGGGATGGAACTTATGGTTAATTATATTATCGGAATGACCTGTTTCGTTAGGTTTATCACATTCGCCCTGCAATGAAGACTAAACCAATCATTGTTTATTAAAGAATGCAGGTGTGCTGATGGACGATATCGATACAGTATATGAAAAACTGGAAGGCATAATTTCCAGGGAAGAATTTGAAGCAAAGGTAGAGGAAAAAATAGAGGAGATGCATAACCTCTGTGATGTCCAGACAGCCGCCCTGCTGGTAGCACATAACCTCGGTGCTACGGATGCGGGCGTTGAAACGATTAAGATTGCAGACATAAATGAGGCATCATCCAACGTGAATTTCACAGGAAAGGCAATTTCTGTTTTTGAACCAAAGGAATTCAGCCGTGACGATGGCACCACAGGCAGGGTTGGAAATATTATAGTGGCGGATGAAACCGGTTCGATCAGGGTAACTCTCTGGGACGATCTTGCAGACCTTTTAAAAACCGGTGATATCAGTACTGGTAAGAGTTACAATATTAGTGGCTACGCCAAAGAAGGTTATTCAGGAATTGAAGTCAATATCGGCAGAGGTGGAGGCATTTCTGAAAGTGAGGAAAATGTCAAGGCAAATATTAACCTCTCCGGTATCTCGGAGATAAAGGACGGAGATTCTGATGTTAATGTCGTTGGAATGGTCCTGGATGTATCGGATGTTCGCACTTTCCAGAAACGTGATGGTTCTCAAGGACGGGTACGCAACATTACAATAGGAGATGAGACCGGCAAGATCAGGATTACCCTGTGGGACGGGCGTACCGAACTTGCAGATAAACTTGAAACGGGGGATAGCGTGGAAATAATCAATGGTTATGCCCGGCTTAACAGCTACAGCCAGGAAGTAGAGATACAGGTGGGCAACCACAGCAGTCTGCGCAAAACCGACAGGGAAGTGGAGTTTGAAGAAGATTATACCCCGATTGCAGATATCGTCCCGGGCCAACCTTACTCAATCAAAGGAGCAGTATCGGGTATGGGAGACCTCAAGGAATTTACCCGCAGCAATGGCAGTGAAGGCAAGGTTTCCAATATATATGTCTCCGATGAAACGGGCAGGATCAGGATTGCACTCTGGGATGAAAAGGCCGAGATTGTGGACAAAGTCGATATCGATACCCCGATCAAGATCATCGACGCTTTTGCTAAATCCGGTTTCAATGAAGAAGTAGAGCTCAACGCCGGAGGACGAAGTAAAGTGATTGTTTCCTGAAAGAGTGAGTTTTGTCTTCCAATTTTTCCACGGCTTAAGGTCGTGTACTTCTTTTACTTCTGCACATGTTCTAGGACAGGTTTTAATGCTTACTTAAATAATATTTGGTAATATTAGCCTTCAGGTATGCTTATTTTCATAATCAATACTCTACCATTTTCCCAGAAAATTTCTTTTGAATGCAAAATGGACATCTATATAAGGCATAAACAGAAATATTCTATGTAGGAGTGTGATGCCAATGGTCGTGCAGGAGCATAACAGCGAGGACTCGTCTTATGGGGGAATCGAGAGTCAAATACCTGTGGGGGATCTTATGTCCCACAATGTTGTAAGCATAGATGCTACCTGCAACGTTTTTGAGGTTGCCAGGGAAATGATGGCTAAAGGTACCGGCAGCGTCATAATAAGCAGGGGAAGTAAACCTATTGGCATAATCACAGAGCGTGATATTGTTGGCAAGGTGGTAAAACAGGACCTAACACCCAGCTCTGTCCCGGCAACAGAGGTCATGTCATCTCCGATTATAATGGTAGAAGCTTCTACTACCGTTATAGAAGCATCCAGGCTGATGGTAAAGTCGAATATACGTAGACTTGCAGTCAATAAGGGGGAAGATATTGTTGGTATTATTACAGATAGAGATATCCTTACAATTTCTCCGGGCCTCAACACTATTTTAGAGAACCTCATTGAAATGAACCGGGAAACAGGGATTCCTGAAGAGAGCTATCTGGAAAGAGGAATCTGCCAGCGTTGCGGTTCGTATGTGGATGAACTCACAAGCGTAAACGGACTGGCTCTCTGTGAAGACTGCAAGGAAGAAGAAGGATACTACGACTAAAAAACCATCAAACCAACGCCGCAAATAAGGGGGATTTTTGTACGCAGATAAATGAAACTATGTCAGGGGACGCAGTGTATCTGCACGAAAGTGACACTGTGACCCATGCTCGCCAGTTGATGAGAGATCATTTTCTAAGGGGAGTTCCTGTTGTGAATGACAATAGGAAGGTTTCGGGAATGATCACTGATCAGGATATTTTGAAAGTGGGATCCACAAAATCAAATGTCACTGTTGCCGGTTTTGTGAAACCGGTCCCACAGATAACACCTGAGACTGATATTTACAGGGCCGCTTCCTTGCTACTGGAAGCAAAACTTGAAAGATGTCCCGTGGTTAAAAGTACCATTGAGCAAAACCTGGTAGGAATTGTAAGCAATACCGATCTTCTTGGCAAAATGGTGAGTCGGGATTTATCAAAATCAGTCAGGGAGATCATGACCTCTCCTGTCACCACATGCACACCGACAGATAACATCGGGGAAATCTGGTCTGCTATGCTTGAAAATGATTATACAGGCCTTCCGGTGGTCTCAAAGAAAAATAAACTGATGGGCATGGTTACCAGGAGAGACCTGATAAAATCGGGGTTTGCACGTATAGGAGTCAGGGAAAATGACGGCCGCATACACAATCAGCCAGTTGAGAAAGTAATGTCAACACCTGCCTACAGCATCAAACAGGATACATCCGTGAAAGAATGCACAGAAAAAATCCTGCATTATGATGTCGGCAGATTAACAGTGGCTGTTGAAGATAAACCCGTAGGCATTGTAGACAGAAGCGACCTGCTCAGGGCCTATACCGAATAAGTAGGCTTTGTAGAGATGATATAACACATTATACGGGTGGTATAGGTAAATTCAAAGGATAAAACACGTATTCAAAAAGAGGATAAAATGAGTTCCAGACAAAAAAATGCCGGTAATCCAGGAGGGACGGATATCAGCAAGGATCCAAAGGCCTACAGTATGGAGAGTACAATGGACAGGGGAAATGTCAACTTCAAGGCTCATATAGCCCAACATGAGGGAAGTATACTGGCCGTTGCAACAAAAGATGTAACTTCCTCAAATCCCACTACTCCCATAATAGATATCATTAAAAAAATGAGCAAGATGCATTTCAAGCATATGCCTATTGTCAATGCAGGAACATCAAAACTTGAAGGTATAATCACTTCAGTGGATATAATGGACCTATTGGGTGGAGGAGAAAGAAGCCTTTTCGTGGAGAAAAAATTCAAGGGGAACCTGCTTTCAGCTATAAATGCACAGGTACGCTACGTAATGGAGCATAATGTCCACAGTTTGAGGAATGATGCCCATATTGAAAAGGCCTTTGAGTTGATGATAGACAAACATATTGGATGCGTGCCCTTAGTGGACAATGATGGTCATCTGGAAGCAATCTGCACCGAAAGGGATTTCCTTACCTTTATAGTAGGAGTGCTGACCGGGAAAAAGGTCGAAAAGTGGCAGACCCGAAATGTCAAAACTGCGGATGCAGCAATTTCGATCTGGGATGTTGCCAGGACAATGATTGAAAATGAGTTCAAAAAGATTCCTATTGTCAGAGACAGTATACTTATCGGAGTCGTTACATCTTCCGACATCCTCAATTATCTGGGAACCGGGGAAGCTTTTGAAAAACTCACCACAGGTAACATCCACGAGGCTTTCGACAGCCCGATTGGCAATCTTTTGCATAACGATCTTATCTGGACAATACCGGATGCTGATCTCGGGGAAGCAGCCGAAATTATGCTTGAAAAAGGAATTGGATGCCTTCCTGTAATAAAAGATGGTAATCTGGAGGGAATCCTGACAGAAAGGGATATCCTGCTTGCACTGGCAGACAAACAATAAAATTTCTTACGGAGGATAGGAAAATGAATGTATCGGATATAATGAGTACTCCGGTCTATGTGATTGGAACAGAGGAACCTGTATCACACGCAAGGAACCTGATGTTTCGTCACAAGATTAGTACTTTGATAGTTGTTGAAGAGGAGGAAATAAAGGGAATTATCACAAAAAGTGATATTAGCAGCCGCCTTGCACAGGCAGAACCAATGTGGAGACGGCGCCCTATTGACAAGATCCCGGCAAAAATAGTGATGACTGCTGAACCGATTATCACTATTTATCCCGATGCATCCGTATCCCAGGCCATTAACCTGATGCTGGAAAATCAGATCAACAACCTGCCGGTGTTCAAGAACAAGCTTCAGGGAATAGTAACAATCGGGGATGTAGTCCGTTATGTAGCAGATAAAGCCATAACAACTAAAATTTCCGAAATGCTTACCGATGACTCTGTGGAGGTTCACCGCCATCACACAATCAACCATGTAATAGATGAAATGGAAAAGCACAGAGTCAGTAAAGTAATAGTGATAAACGATGTTGGAGACTCCGTCGGTATGATCTCCACCAGGGATATTGCTCTTAGTGCCATGGAGGATAATGAAGGTAAAATGCAGTCAAAGAATATCAAAATGGCACGTAAACCCACGCAGGGGGGTGAAAAAACATACAGGTATGTAAAAGATGTACCTCTGGTAGCAGAGGATATAATGGTCGAACTTGACGGGGTTGTAAATATCGAAGATAACCTCTCAGATGCGGCCAAAGTAATGGTAGAAAACAATCGTACAGGCCTTCCTGTCGAAAAGGAAGGAAAGATAGTAGGAATCTTGAGCAGAATCGATATAATAAGGGCTGCTTAAGCAGGTAAATTCCCAGGAGATGTTTATTATGCAGGTAAAGGACATAATGGTACAACCAATAAGCGTAGATAAAGCAGACACTATTTCTCATGCACTGGACATAATGGAAAAGAACGATACAAGAAGACTGCTGGTTACTCACAACGGTCAGCTTGTAGGTGTCCTGACCATGAGAAATCTTACCAAGGAACTGGGAACCCGCAAGAAGGGGGCCAAACCTGCCTCTTCCCTTCATGTGGCCACTGCTGTATCGGATAATTTCGTTAAAGTTCTGCCAGATACCGACCTTGATGATGCCATTACTTTGATGAAAAAGAAAGGCGGGGTTCTGATAGTCACCGATAACGAGGATATAATGGGCTGGGTTACTCCCCAGGAAATCCTTCAAAACCTCTATTTCGATGGTTTTGCCGGTGAAATTATGATAAAGGACCCGGTAGTAGTCAATCCAGCCGACAGGGTAAGTCATGTAAGGCACATAATACTCGAGAACAATATGGGCAGGTTCCCTGTAATGGATAACGGTGAACTGCTGGGCATAATTACCGAACAGGATATTGCCAAAGCGATGAAAGCTTTCCGTGAACTTGTATCCGGAAACCAGCAGGATGCCAGGATCAAGAACCTGATTGTAGAGGATATAATGAAAATGGGTACCAAGACCGCCTACACCAACACACCTGTTGCCGAGGTGGTTGATATGATGCTCAAGAACAATATAGGCGGGGTACCGGTACTCAACCTGGAGGAGGATTTCGCGGGCTTTATCACCCGGCGCACCCTTGTTGATACCCTGGCAAAGTGAAGGCAAAGAATGAAAGGTTCTCAGAAACCAGAACTTGATATGGAAAAGACAGCCCGCTTTTTAGGGCTGTCAGTCTCCAGGCTGGAAAGGTTGCTTGAAAAAAGACTCCTGTCAAGAAACTGGGGAAAGTACACAAATTTTTTCAGGTTTGAAACTTCAGTCTCAGGTATAGAAAGAGGAAGTGTACTCCTGCAAAAGCGCGATGGGAAACTGGATTTAATCCTGGGTTTCCCAAAAATACAACGTGCGATGCTGCTTGAGCCTTCCATAAATAACCATTTTTCAGAAATTGATAAACTCATAGTCGAAGAAAAGATGAACGGCTATAATGTCCGTGTGATTGAAGACGCAGGGAAACTTATCGCTTTCACCCGCAGCGGGCATGTCTGTCCCTATTCCACAGAAAAAGTCAATTATCTTTTAGACCTTTCCTTTTTCAGGCAATATCAAGACCTGGTAGTGCACGGAGAGATGGCAGGACCCGAAAATCCTTATGTCTCCAAAAAGGTCTACGATACACAGACACTGGATTTTTTCGTCTTCGATATACGCCATAAAAAGACTGGACAACCTCTTCCAGTCAAACAAAGAAGAAAACTGGCTTCATCCTTTGGTTTCAAGCAGGTTCCTTTCCTGGGAGAGTTTGCAAGGAAAGAGGCTGCTGAAAAGATTATGCAAATTATAAAAAAACTGGGTGAGATGGGACATGAAGGGGTGGTCATCAAGGATTTGGACATGGACCTGGCACCTATCAAATATACATGCTCTCAGAGTAATTGCGCCGATCTTGAACATGCTTTCAAGTTCTACAACGAGGTGGGACGGGATTACCTGTATTCCAGGGTAGTCAGGGAAGGTTTCCAGACCGTGGAATGGGATGAGGACGAAGAGACAATGGATAAACGAGCTTTAAGGCTTGGCAGAAGCATCATCTCTCCTATGGCCGATTCTGTCCGAAGGGTTGGCAAGGGTGAAAAACTCTATGATGAGGTTACCCTGCGTTTCCAGAATCCACAAACCCTGCAGGAATTTGAGGAATATTTCCGCCGGCTTGGTATAGATGCTATTTTTGACCAGGTGGGGTATTCAGGAGGGGAACTTATGGTTAAACTGCAAAAACTCAACCAGAGTACCACCGACAAAACCGAATCAATGTGGGAAGGCAACCTCTGGTGAAGTAACACATTTATGCACCAAGCCCCTGTTAGTGCACAGGTGTACCAATGACTAAAATCGCAATTATCGGAAGTGAGGGAAGCGGCAGGACTTCCCTGGCGGCAAAACTGGGTAAAAAGAGCACAGCTGCAGATATCACCATGTATGATTATGCCAGGAACGATGTGGTGATGACAACCATCGATGCCAATGGTTACCCCAAATCCGTCAAACCTCTTGTCACTGCCCTGCAACTTTCCGACATAGCCCTGCTCTGTATTCCACCGCAAGGCCCTGATGCCTTTGCAGGGGAATGTATCATGGCCCTGGACCTCATGCAGTACAAGCACGGGATTGTCGTACTCACCAAAGCGGATACCTCATACCCTTACGCCCAGGAAGAGCTGCAGAAAAACTTGCAGAAAATCCTGTCCCCAACCACCCTGGCAAACTGGGAATTTGTAAACCTGTCCACCGAGTCCTTCGAAGGTCTGGATGAGATCAAGGAAAAGATCTTTGAACTTGACGAGCAGGTCAATTCCGAATATGAAAAGCTCAACGATAAACCGGTCCGTATAACTGTTGACCAGTCATTCAATGTCACGGGAATTGGCTGTGTGGTACTGGGAATTGTGGAACAGGGTACGGTGAATGCAAAAGAAAAACTGACAGCCTATCCTGCAGACAAACCCCTGGAAGTCAGGTCTATCCAGATGCATGATGAAGATGTAAAAAACGCTCCTGCAGGTGCCAGAGTCGGCCTTGCCCTTAAGGGTGTCCAGTCAAAGGATATTGAGAGGGGTTTCATTATTTCTGAAAAAGAAGAGGTTGCTGAATCTCTTGTGCTTGAATGTACCCTTTCCTCCTTTGCTTCTCCTCTCAAGATATCCGATGTACCACATATTTTCACAGGTCTGCAGTCATCACCCATGCGTATTGAGAAGATCGAGATTGATGGAAAGGAAGCCGAGCAGGTAAATGCCAGTCAGCAATGCACACTTCATTTAAGCGGCTCCCATGAAATAGCCTACAGACAGCAGGACAGATTCATAATCACGAACCTGGATGCAAAACAGCGGTTTACAGGTTACGGCTTCGTTAAGTAATAATTATCTTCTGCCGAGTACCTCAATGCCTTTTTCCCCGAACCGGAAAGCCTGTCTGGATATGGGATGAGGCACCCCTCTCATTTTTATAATCTGAAGAGAACGATCCTCATTATCTGAAGCCGGATTATGGAATAATATTACACCATCGGCAGCGAAATGCTCTGAAGATACACTTAGAGGAGTGGGATGATCGTCTATAAGAAGAGTTGTGCAACCCAGCGCCTGTAGATTGCGCACAAATCGTGCCATTTCCATCTTTTCCAGGCATTCGTCCTTATTGGAAAAACGTATGGATGAGAGAGGATCCACTACAACCCTTTTGATATCATTGGCCGCAACATGTGCAGATATTTCCCTGAAAACAATTGAGGCAGAGGGAGGTCCCCTTCCACAGGATAGGGATTCATGTCGGATTTTGGGTTTATGACTTCCTTTAATTCATCCATGTACCCATATTCCATCTCCGGGTCCAGATCTGTAAAGAATATTTTTTCATTTTCAGCAAGGCCGGCAGATTGAGGGAGTAAGTAGAAATATCAGCTATAATATTTTCGGAATTCTGCATCAAGGTGACATAGAGACCTGCAGCTCCGAAAGACGCCCCATGTGTCAGGTACTGCATACCAAAGGTACTTTTACCACTTCCCGGGGAGCCATTCAATAGATAGACCCTCCCCTCTGGCAAGCCTCCTCCTATCAGTTCGTCAAGCCCTTCAATTCCAGTCTCTACCTTCATCACTACCCTCAAATAATATATGCAAAAAACTTCCAGGTATCCAATGCATACATCAGGTTATATTGAACTAAATTAATATTATACTTCAAGGGTACATGAAAGTTATAGTTAACATTACCAAAGATGGTCGCAACATGTCATCCAAACCAAATTCCCTGATAAAATGGCCTGCTTTTCTGTGGTGTCTGAAAGTATTTATCTATTCAGCCACAATGACAGCTCTACTGGCACTGGCAACTTATGCAATTATGACGACCCTGGCAGAACCTGTAACTATAAATGAGACTATTGAGAGAGCCACATCCGCAGCAACCTCAAAAGTCCATCGGGGCGCAGGATACGTGGGAATTACCTGGTCAATCTTCCTGTTCAACAGCCTCGCTGTCCTTACCGCTTCGGCAGGTACTGCACTTTTTGTCTATTTCAACCGCTTCCTGTTGAAAGATATCACATCCCGCAGGCAGCATCACAATTATGCAAAAATCTCCATTGCAATGGAAAAAGGACTCTATCCGATCTACAGGTTGCTGGAGTGGCCTGCTGAGCGCTTTTTTGGATTCCGGCCCATCAGTACCCAAACAGCAGAAAATTCAGTATGGAATTATACAGGCTACAGCAGGTATCATTTCCAGCTACTTGCAGCAATAGTCCCATTTTCAGTTCCCCTCCTCGTAGCAGCCGCCAACGGGGCCATTCTGGGAATGCTTTTTGCTTTCCACCTATTCAACGGAGCTTTTTCGGGCTAC
Organism: Methanohalophilus euhalobius; assembly: GCF_900215215.1. GTDB lineage: Archaea > Halobacteriota > Methanosarcinia > Methanosarcinales > Methanosarcinaceae > Methanohalophilus > Methanohalophilus euhalobius. The sequence continues at coordinate 72,622 of NZ_OBDR01000008.1, forward strand.
CAGCTGGCCGGAATCAATGGAATTGTGGGTGGAGCTGTCTATAATATTACTTTTTTCATATCCGCAATCCTGCCCCACGGGATAATCGAAATTCCAGTCATTCTTGCCAGTACTTCTATCGGGTATGTAATTGCAGATTCCAATTGCCGACTTGTAAGGGACAAAAATCTTTTCGTCTCCGATAATATAGCGAACCTGCAGGCCGATATAGCAACAGAAGAGAGGAATACAGGAACAATCCTGTTTTCTGCCTTATTCTGGAAAATTTACTTATTATTTGTACTGTTGCTTCTGATAACCGCTTTCATAGAGACGCAGGTTACACCCCACATAATTACCCGGGCCCTTTCATTCGTGGAGCCCTTTGTATCCTCATTGCTCAATTCCTGAAAGTATCAAGAGCCTCTGCTACATTACCAAGCAGGGTGGAAGCTATTTCCGGAGTCGGCCAGGAACCCAGGCCACAATCCGGCCCGACATATTTGACCCGATCCCCAAATATTCCATAAGCATGTTCCAGACGCTTGAGGATGATAGAGGGAGTTTCCATGTTAGTTACCAGTTCCTGGAGCATTGCAGGCTTCTGCCAGGCATTGGTTGAATATTTTTCATTGAGAGTGGCTACAAGATTGAAAACATCAGTTCGTGCCACACCGGCCCTGAGGAAAGAATCTGTTTCCTCAAGGACTTTTTTATCAATAAGTTCCAGATAGGTGGGATTGGCTGCTGATTCCACACCAATTACATTGATACCTGATGTACGACAGGCAAGCTCGTAGTACAGCGGGGAATGCAGGTGGATCTCTACGTCCACTCCCTTGTGGGAAGCGGTTGCAGAGGCTTTTTCCAGTGCATTTATAATCTCATCATCATCAAACATGACCTGCGGGTTGATACCAATACTGGGTTCATCAATGGATACGGTATGTACATTGAAATTGGATGCCTCATCAATGGCATTGGTTACAAATTTGTCAATGCTTTGTCCAAAGAGTTCCAGTATATCATCATAAGAAGTTCCACCGAATTCCTGCAAATATAATTCCAGTGGCCCGGTCACACACACACGGACATCGGGTTTTGTACCGGTTTCCGCTTGATACTCTTCTGCAGCTTTTTCAATCGCTTCAAGTTCAATAATCTTCGCGCAACTTGCCTTTACGTCAAAGGGACCCTCTATACATTCAGGATCATTGAGGATTGAAAGGAATTGCTTATTCATATCCTGAAACTGAGGATAGGTTGCAACGTCCACACCGGCATCCAGTTTTTGCCGGAATGTGGATTTGATGACATCAAAAGCCGCAGGTTCATGTGCGGGTATTGCTTCTCTTAACCACTCTGCACTTATTCCTCCTTGAAGGGGGAAACTGCCGATATCATCGAAAATCAGTTCAGTCATGCTTTCCAATGAGCAAGCTTCATTAATAACAATTGCGCAATATTCAACTCATCGAGCAGGAGTTCCTTTCCGTAAGGTAGGAGAGGAATGTGCATGTTAATTCACAGAAAACTACTTATACTTTGCATGTGAACATACTATTGTATGTTTCTCACTAAAACAGTTATCTTGAAAATAGCAAATCCTGATAACGATTTGGTGGAAACTATGCAGAAATATTCAGATGGAATGAATTATGCTTCTGAAGTTCTTTTTGACAAAGGTAAACCGATTCCAGCAATGAAATTACAGCAGGAAGTTTACTCCTATCTTCGTGAAACATTAAAATTAAAATCCCAGATGAGTTGTAATATCCCAAGACAGGTTGCAGGATGTTACAAAACATTACATAAACAGAAAAGGGCAAAATGGCAAAAGGTAGAGTTTTCGCCGTCATCAATGACTTTTTCTTACAAAAGGGATTTTGTTATTGATGAAGATGCGATCAAAATAACCACTCTTAACGGAAGAAAACCTTATTCCATTTTGAATTATGACTATGCGAAACAGTATTTTGATGGTTCATGGAAATACCAAGCATCCAAAGTTGTAAAACA
>NZ_OBDR01000021.1 GCF_900215215.1 Methanohalophilus euhalobius
GAGATACCACAGGGTATTGTCCCTGCAGGTTCAGTCTTTGGTGCAACAGTGTGTGATAATTCCAAATATGACTATTCACTTGTGGGATGTACGGTTGCACCGGGTTTTGAATTTGAGGACTTTACACTACATAAGAAAGATGAATTACTGGAAAGATTTGCCCAGCACAGGGAGTTAATTGAATCATTGACAAGGGAATAAAACCCCTCTTGTTTGTCCCTTAGTCAATTCGTGAAGATAATGATATTTTAAGATTAGTCACTCTTTCCTATTTTTTATTATTTACCATTATTTAAAAAATCTTTTTTCTTTTTCCCCAATAACCTTCCCCAACTTTTGTACAACCTTTGGCTCCCCCCTATCCCTGTTCAAAGTATCAAGCATTAGTGCCATTCCAATAAGTAAAAAATCTGATAAACGATATTCAAAATTCGCAGAGGGGGTCGAAGTATCCGGACAGTGGAATACAGGTACATCATTGACATCCAGTCCATAATACATATGTTCCTCATCCGAGCCGATCATGCGAAAACCGCATGAAACATAGAACCTACCTGCAGCGTAGTGGTGTGGAGACCTATAGGAAGTAGTCACATAAACACGGCTGTATCCCTTATAACGGGCATGCTCAATGATGCAATTGACCAATCTGTGGCCGTGCCCCCTGTTTTGCTGGCGGGAAAAAAGAAGCAATATATAGATAGCATCCCTGGCATCATATGCATAGGCTACAGCCCCTCCCCAGGAAAATCTGCGGGACTGCATTGCAAATTCGCAGTCATGGAAATAATCCAGCAGTGAGAAACTGTCATAGATTGCCCAGGAAGCATCGATAGCCTCCTTGCAACAGGCCACACGGCCGATGTCCCTGTCTTTGGCTAAATGCATAAAACACCTTAAAAGAAATTAGGAAGGCAGCAAGCATAAATGTTGTGGTGGAATAGCAAAATTGAAGTGAAAAAAGAAAGGAGGAAAACAGGAAAGAGCGGGAAATTAGTCTCCTATATCCTCCGAAGCCCTGCCAAGAGCTTTCAGGAATTCAATGGCTATACCCAGCCCTTTCTGGAAATCCTCATCTCCCATCTCACGAAGTGCACCATACATCCCCACCTTTGGCGGGTTCATCAAAGCCCGATCCATATCAGGGTCCTGCATACTCCTTTCCAGTACATCCACAAGATCCGTACTGGCAACCCCGTTGAGCAGTTTTAGCAGGGGAGTCATCACATTCGCAACACCGTGGACCGTCTCATCATTTAAGTAACTCTGCATGATACGGGCAGTCCTGACAATATCCAGGAAGGCGTCGATGTCTGCCTGTGTCATTCCTATATTAACATTCTCTATATCTTCAGCCATACCAATCACCTCACATCAATGCCTTAATACTCATGTCCCAGTGCAGGTAGTAATACATCCGGTACAGATACCAGCCAAGCTGAGTGGTATCGAACGATTGGGGCGGGTTATTGTAACTCCAGGTTGCAATGTATGCTCTACCGGCATGGGCATCAGAGGCCATGTCTGTAATTATCGGGCAACCGGTCTCACCCTTGTACTTCGATTTGATATTGTTGCCATTGATCGTATTGATAAGATTGTGGGATACCACCTGTGCCTGATAGTGCGCACCAATTCCCGTTTTCATGATATCGGCCGGACCATTGTCCCCCACAACATACACATTATCCTTATCCCCGACAGGACCACGATATTGTAATGTTGTTTTATCCGCGGCAATCCACCCTTTTTCATCTGTAAGACCCGAATCCAGTACAGCCTGTTGTGGTTTGTGGGGAGGAACCGTGATAAGCAGGTCATAGTTTTCCTGTCTGCCATCGGTAGATTCAACCATCTTGTTTGCAGCATCAACCTTACCAAGCTGGAACTGCCTGATATCCTCGATTCCTTTTTCTTCAAGACGACCGGTAACCAGTTTGTTAAACTCCGGCGGACCTATTGGTTCCATGGGCCAGAGAAGCGTCAGCTGCACATCATCCCTGATATTGCGTATATCTCTCAGGTAACTCTCCAGCAAAAAGGAGAATTTTACCGGCGCACCGGGGCAGGGTATCGGCATCCTGGAAACCGAAACCACTATCCTGCCACCTTTGAAATTGCGGATAAGCTCCCCTACTTCCAGGGCATCATCCATAGATGTATAGAATGTATTCAGATCATCTTCAAGACCCTGCACACCGGAAGCATCCGGTCTTGCACCCATTGCGATCACAAGATGATCATAGGAATACTTTGTACCGGATTTGGTCGTTACCTGTTGCCTGTTCAGGTCAATATCCGTGACTTCACCCTGATCACCAAAACGACTCTGAATCCTGGGACTCAGTGATTCTTTCCTGGGCCTGACCAGGTCCTCAGGGGTGTATAACCCAAAGGGCAGTAAAGTAAAACCACCCTGGTTAACTCCCATATCGTTCCTGTCAAGCACTGTAATTTCAAGTTCATCCTTTGCAATTTTACGCCTGAACTCACGGGCCAGTGTGTTTGCAATCACCGCACCCGCATAACCGGCTCCAAGTATCAGTACTCTTTCTTTCATGACAATCGCCTGTTGCAATATTACTACAGTACTGATATTGGATGCCAGCCCTATATAAATCAAATTAAGTACGGCTATCGTAACAAGAATATTAGAAGTACTGTGACCCCAATAGGAAATAAGTCCGTAACGGTGTTAATCGCCTCTGCAGGAAAATGCCTATAGGCAGACAGCACCGCAAATCATGAATAGGCAGATTTCAAATATTGATATAGTGAACAATCATGCCACCTGAAAAAGGGATTTTCCAGATTATAGTGTTGATCACTACAGTAATGGTATATGTTGCCATAATTAACCTGATATTTCAACATGGCGGGCGATAATATTCCTATTTATGCACCCGCTACACTGGTTGTAGCATTGTTGGGTTATGTGCTGGACGTACCTTTATTCGAAGATATATGAATGAGTATCCTTCCAAATGTTAATATAACCTACCTTCATTATTATGTAGTGGGGATATAATGAATAATGTAAAAAAGATATTAATTGCAACAGATGGATCTGAACACTCCAAAAAGGCAGCTTCAGAAGGAATCGGGCTGGCAAAAATCTATGGAGCAAAGGTATTTGCAGTATACGTAATGAAAGAACTTTCATCAAAAACCCTTCCATATGGAGCAAGAATCACAAATTTTGACATCCCCCACGAAGACATAAAAAGAGAAGGACAACAAGCCCTTCAGTATGTGGAAGAACTGGGAAATCCCCAGGGAGTAGCGGTTGATACAGTTCTTTTGGCAGGTTATCCTGCAGAAGAAATACTTGATTTTGCAAAAGAAAATGAAATAGATATAATCGTTATGGGCTCACTGGGACGCACAGGTCTGGAGCGCTATCTTATGGGAAGCGTTTCTGAAAAGGTCCTCAGACATGCAAAAACAGCGGTAATGGTAATCCCTTGAAGTTATTCAAGGGATTCCAGTGCTTTTCTCAACATATTCGTTGATTGTTCCATTTCAGAAGAGGCAGCAGAAACATATTCTGCAGCCTGCTGGAACCCCGCATCCTCAAGCTGGGGAATCCATTTCTCAAAACTATCACAATGGTTTCCGTTGTGTTCTATCCAATGTTCAAGCAAATGTTTCAGTTTATCCCTGTTTATTTCTTCCATTGTACCATCTCATATATTACGCGGATCGGTAATCTCACCTTTTATAGCCGAAGCGGCAACCGTTGCTGGTGAAGCAAGATAGATGTAGCCACCTGTACCCATACGACCCCGGAAGTTACGGTTTGCAGTGGAAATACATACTTCACCTTCACCAATAACCCCCATGTGACCACCCAGACATGGACCGCATCCCGGAGTACCTATGGTAGCGCCTGCATCGAGGAATATCTCTATTAATCCTTTTCTTGCGGCTTCCTTCATAACCTGCCTGGAAGCCGGTATTACAATTGTCCTCACCGCAGCCTCGTTGCCTTTCAGCACTTCTGCTGCAGCCTCAAGGTCCTCCAGCCGGCCATTGGTACAGGTACCGATAAATGCCTGATCGATTTTTTTGTCTGCAATTTCTGACACACCACAAACGTTGTCCACCTCATGGGGACAGGCAACCTGCGGTTCAAGGGAGTTCACATCAATGTGATATTCGGCTACATAATCTGCATTCTCATCCGAATAAACAGGTTCATAATCACTGACTGCCCTGTCTTTCAGGTATTCAAATGTCGTTGCATCGGGAGGTACTATACCCGCCTTGGCACCCATTTCAATAGCCATATTGGAAAGGGTCATCCTGCCTGCCATGGAAAGTTCCTCTATGGCATTACCATAGAATTCAACCGCTTTGTAGGTCGCCCCGGAAGCGGTCACCTCACCGATGATCTTGAGGGTGAGGTCCTTGGCATAAACCCTCTCTCCCATTTTTCCTTCAGCTGCAACCTTAATGGATTCCGGTACACGGAACCAGAGTTTGCCGGATGCGAATATTTCGGCCATGTCCGTTGCCCCTACACCAGTACCGAAGGCACCGAAGGCACCATATGTACAGGAATGGGAATCAGCACCCACAATCAACTTGCCCGGCATTGCAAAACCCTTCTCAGGCAACACCTGATGACAGATGCCGTTGCCAATATCATAGAAATTGTTTATGCCCTGTTGACGTACCCATCCCCTAATATCCTTTTGCAGACCTGCCGTAGTATCGGAATTCGCTGGTGCCAGGTGATCAAAGGGAATCACTATACGTGAAGGATCCCATACCTTTTCAACTTCCATCTGGCGGAAAGAACGGACTGCCAGAATGCTGGTACCGTCGTGGGCCATTGCATAATCAATATCAGCTATCACAAAATCATTGGCCTTTGCCTTTTTGCCGGCTGCCCGGCTGAATATCTTCTCGCTGATAGTACTCAAAATTAAACACCTGTGAGATTCTTGAGAAAAATACGTTTTAACCCTGTATAGATGTTATGCACAATAACCTTTTCCGATATTCAGAGGGTCTCCAGAAAATCAGTCAGATCAACCGAATGTGTCTGAAAGCCACAAACCCTGAGAGGATCGCCACCCAGCGCCAGGGCCGTGAACTGGGCAATATTCATGTGAACCATATCGTACTCCTCGCCAAACTCCTTTTCTATAACAGGCTGATAACGAT
>NZ_OBDR01000013.1 GCF_900215215.1 Methanohalophilus euhalobius
GAATTCTTAATACTAACGATCAGAATTCACCGAACTGCCATTGCGTGAGTCAGACAGAATTGTTATCTCCTGTCTCCATGAATATGAAGGTGATTTATTCTCCCACACACGTTCTGTGCGGGAACTCATGAATATTGCTTCTGGTATATAAACCTTATGTTCCGGCCAGACCGGAACATTTCACACGGCAAACCAGGAAGGTTCGCGCATGAAACAGGTCATCGAAAGCAGCCCTAAGATACCATCATAGTATATATAGATTTCGTGGCGGGACATCTCACATAGATTTCCGGAATTAAACCATAAATAACACGCAAATATAAATAGTAGAAAAACAAAGTGGCTTGCAGGAATTATCATGTATGCGAAGAACAAACTGAGGGATCGCTTTTTACAGCGCTGAATCGATTAGAAATAAAGAAATAACCATTTTTGATACTACTCTTCGCGACGGGGAACAGACCCCTGGTGTATCCCTGACCCCAAAACAGAAGCTCAATATTGCAAAGCAGCTTGACAAACTTGGGGTAGATACGATTGAAGCAGGTTTTCCAATTGCATCCGAAGGAGACAAGGATTCGGTTAAATCCATAGCCGATGCAGGTCTAACTTCAGAGGTCTGTGGCCTTGCCAGGGTACTCACAAAAGATATCGACGCCTGTATAGACGCAGGAGTGGACATGGTACACACCTTCGTCTCCACATCGGACATCCAGAGGGAACACACCATACGCAAAAGTCGTGAAGAGGTGCAACAAATGGCCACCCAGGCCGTGGGATACGTAAAAGATCACGGACTGAGATGCATGTTTTCTGCCATGGATGCCACCCGAACCGACCTTGACTACCTGGTAGCAATCTATAGGGCAGCAGAAGAAGCAGGTTGCGACATTATTAACGTGCCAGACACCGTGGGTGTCATGTCCCCGTCGGGCATGTACAACCTGATAAGTGACCTTCGCCAAGAGATCAGTATACCGATAGACACACACTGCCACAACGACTTCGGGCTTGCTGTGGCAAACAGCCTGATGGCAATCGAAGCAGGCGCCAACCAGGCGCAGGTGACGGTAAACGGTCTTGGTGAAAGAGCCGGCAATGCAGACCTGGCGGAAACGGTTATGAGCCTCAAATCCATATACGGTGCCAGTCTGAATATCAATACTGAATATGTGGTTGAAACTGCACGTATGGTCGAGCGCTACACCACGGTTCCAATCACAGCCCATCGACCGGTGGTTGGTGAGAATGCGTTTGCGCATGAATCAGGAATTCATACCCACGGCGTCCTCGAAAATTCTGACACCTTCGAACCGGGCATAATGACTCCGGAGATGGTGGGCCACACGCGCCGTATCGTACTGGGCAAACATGCCGGCAAACATGCAGTACGCAGATCCCTTGAAGCTGCCAACCTTAACCCCAATGATGAACAACTCAATCACATCATTGAAAAGGTAAAAACAATAGCAGACAAGGGCAAACGACTGACAGATGCTGACCTTTACGCGATTGCCTGTGCAGTCATGCACAAACCAATGGGCAAGCCTGCAATCGACCTCAAAGAGCTGTCTGTAATGACGGGTAACGTCACAACACCCACAGCAGTTGTGAAAGCACTGGTTAACGATGAGGAGAGAGTACTCTCCAATATCGGAATCGGGCCGGTCGACGCGGCACTGAAAGCAGTTACAGGAATAATCGGTGAACACGCAAACATCAGTATCCATGACTTCCGTATTGAAGCAATAACCGGAGGATCGGATGCCGTTGCAGAGGTAATAGTCGGCGTACAGGATGAAAACGGACGGATAGTATCCGCACGTTCTGCAAGTGCAGATATTGTATATGCATCCGTTGAAGCACTCGTAACCGCTATTAACATGCTCCTCCAGAAGTGAGGAACATGTCACCTTATTTTATAGATTCACACTGCCATCTTGATTTTTCCAAGTTCAACAAGGATCGTGAAGAAGTCATCCTCCGTGCACAGGAAGCCGGGGCAGGAGAAATGATCAATTCGGGAATTGACCTGAAAACCAACTTTTCAACCCTTGAACTGGCCAAAACCCATTACTGCATCCACCCAACAATAGGGTTAAGCCCCATGCTTGCCACCAATCCCGATAAAGACAGGGTACCGGAAGTCCTTTCCCAGCTTGATGAGTATGCCCCCCAGGCTATCGGCATTGGAGAAGCAGGGATGGACTATTATCACTGCACCGATGAAACTCTACGTAAAAAACAGAGGGAAGTATTTAAACAGGTCATCACGATTGCAGAGAATCATGCAAAACCCCTGGTTATCCATGGCAGGGATGCCGAAGATGAAGCGCTTGCAATGGCAGGTCATCTCGACACAGTAATCTTCCACTGCTATGGCGGCTCCTTAGAGACAATGAAAAAAATAACTGATGCCGGCCACTACATATCCATACCTACCCTGGTTTGCTTCTCCAGCCATCACAAAGAGATCGCTGCCACCGTACCTGAAGAACTTATGCTGATAGAAACAGACAGCCCTTATCTTTCACCGCGTAAAGGCCGCAATGAACCCAAGTTCCTGGTCGATTCCATAAATACAATCGCAGAAATAAAGGACATGGAACCTGCCGATGTGGCAGAAATCACACGGAAAAATACCTATAACGCATTCAAAATCTAAAGGGATTTACATGAAAGTCATACAATGCAATGCCACTACCAATGATGCAAACTCCTACCTTATAAATGACAGTATCCTCATCGATACCGGCCTGAATGGAGAAAGACTTGCCCGGGAAATTGAAAGTCATATAGACCTCAATAAACTGGAACTGATAATCCTGACCCACTGCCACTATGATCATACAGCAGCTGTACCCCTGCTTGTGGAACTCAGCGGGGCAAAGGTCGGTGTCCACAGGGCAGATGGGGCCATGCTCGCGGATGATATGGGAAGCGTATCAACATTCTTTGGGCAAAAAGCGCCTGCTATTGAGCCGGATATCCTCTATGAAGATGGGGATATGATCAAATTAGACGAAATCGAAGCCCTTCAGATAATCCACACACCCGGCCACACTCCGGGAGGCATATGTCTCTACGAACCTTTTTCCAAAAGCCTGTTCTCGGGAGACACAGTCTTTGCATCCGGCGGATTTGGACGCACGGATTTTGAAGGCGGCTCAGCCAGGCAACTCACAGAATCAATCGAAAAACTGGCAGAAATAGATGTAGAAACCCTCTATCCAGGCCATGGACCGGTGATAAAAAGTGATGCCAACCGCCAGATCCAGCTTTCAATGCGTGCATCCCGAACCATATGGTGATCCATAACAATGAAACACGATAAGAAAACATCAAAGCCCCTCCCCATGTCAAAAAAAGAAATGCATCAGAGGGGATGGGACACCCTTGACATAATCATAGTGACAGGCGATGCATACGTTGATCACCCTTCCTTCGGGGCTGCCCTGATAGGCCGCCTCCTTGAGGCCAGAGGATTCAGAGTGGGAATAATAGCCCAGCCGACTCACGATAAACCGGAAGAGTTTAAGAAACTTGGAAAACCAAAACTTTTCTTTGCCGCAACTGCCGGCAACATGGACTCAATGGTGTCCAACTATACACCATCCCTCAAACCACGGAAACGTGATATGTATTCTTCGGGAGGTACTCCCGGTATGCGACCGGACAGGGCGACCATTGTATATTCCAATCGTATACATCAGGCATACCCGGATGCCCCTATTGTGATTGCAGGTGTGGAAGCCTCCCTGCGCAGACTTGCACAATATGATTTCCAGTCAGGAAAGGTAAGGAAATCAATTCTTGCAGATGCCCCGGCAGACCTCCTTATATATGGGATGGGCGAAACCCAGACAGAAGAAATCGCACGCAGATTACAGGCAGGAGAAGATATCAAACAAATAAAGGACATTCCCGGTACCGTCTGGAAAACCCCGGTGAAGAGCTGGAAAGAAGAACTTAAAGGCATGTATTATATCGAACTGGAATCCTACACTACGGTTTCAGAAGAAAAGGAAGCCTTTGCCAGAAATTACAGAACCCTCTGGCAGCAGCAAAATCCGGGAAATGGGAAAGTACTGGTCCAGCCCCACCCCAAAACTATCATTGTCCAGAACCCTCCGGCAAAACCTCTTGAAACCCAAAAACTGGATGAGGTTTATGAGTTACCTTACACCAGACAAAAACACCCCGCTTACAAAGAAGATATCCCTGCTATTGAGCCGGTGCGCTTCTCCCTCACTACCCACAGGGGTTGCTTTGGTGCATGCTCTTTCTGCGCCATCGCCCACCATCAGGGCCGCATGGTTAATTCCAGGAGTATTGAATCACTCTTAAGAGAGGCAAAAAGCCTCACCAAAATGAAAGATTTCAAGGGAAATATCAATGGAGTGGGAGGACCCACCGCAAATATGTATTCAATGGAATGCCCCCAATGGAAAAGCAAGGGCGTGTGTACCGACAAGTTCTGCCTCTACCCCAAGGTCTGTCCCTCAATGAATACTGACCACAGCAAAAACATGGAACTACTAAATCGCCTGGAACAAATTCCGGGGGTGAAAAAGGTTTTCATAACCTACGGTGTGCGCTACGACCTTGCCCTGACCCAACCTGAGTATCTGGAAATGATATGTAAAAAGCATGTCAGTGGGAGACTTGCTGTGGCACCGGAGCATTATTCAAAAAAAGTCACCGACAGCATGAGAAAACCCGGCAGGGATGTTTTTGAAAAGTTTGTGGAAATGTATTCAGCAATCAACAAGAAAATGGGCAAAGAGCAATACCTCCAGACATATCTCATGTCCGGCCATCCGGGTTGCGGGCTAAAAGAGATGATCGAAACTGCCGAATACATACGTGATAATAAACTTTATAGTGAGCAGGTCCAGGATTTTACACCAACCCCCATGACAGCATCCACCTGCATGTATCATACCGGAATTGATCCCTTCACAGGGGAAAATATAGAAGTTGCTACATCACGAAGAGACAAGAAAATCCAGCGCACAATCCTCCATTACAGGGACAAACGAAATCGTAAATATATTCTTGAAGCTTTAAAAACGGCAGACCGAATGGATCTTGTGGGTAACAGCTGGAAATGTCTGATTTCCGGCAAAAACGGCATGTGGGAATCCAACAGCCATAAACAACAGGGAAGATAAAATCAGGGCCTTCAATAATTGTGCAGACGATTTTGTCCTGAAACCAATTGATGAGTTCATACTCAAGAGCCGTATTGAGACCCTGCTAAAAGTAAAAGGATTGCAGGAGCAGATCCGCCAGGAAAGGGACCTGGCACTTAAGTACATAGACACGACAGATTCCATAATATCCATCACAACCCTGAAAAGGGAGGATATCGATATATGGAAACTTCCGCCATAGCAAAATTAACACATTGCCCTTTCGAGCAGCTCAATAAGATCTATGAGCTCACAGTCTTCTGCAGCCATCTCAAGATTGGAGCGGCACAGGGGACAGGAAGTTACGAGTAATTCGGCCTTTTCTGGAATCTCATCCAGTCTTTTGGAGGCAAGAGAGCGGGAAAGATCTGAGAAACTTCTCCTCACACCACCTCCGCCACCACAGCAGTGTGCATTTTCATGGTGGGTGTCCATCTCCTCTAGATTGCAGATACGCCTGATAACATTGCGCGGTGCTTCGTATATACCATGTGCCCTGCCTATATGGCAGGGGTCGTGATAGGACACGGAAATATCAAGTTTGTGGATATCCAGTTCATCGAGTTTTTGTTCTAAAAACTCGGAAACATGAAGTACATCAAACCCATCGGGATAGTCCTTTTTCAGAGTAGTGTAGCAACCAGCACATCCTGTGATTATGGTTTTTGCTCCGCTCTTTTTTATCTGCTCCATGTTGTGCTCGATTAATTCACAGGCATCAGAGCCTGTGCGAAGCAGAGGGGAACCACAGCATACCTCGTCCTCCAAAACACCCACCCCAAACTTCTTGAGTATATCAAAGGTTTTACGTGCAACTTCCGGATACCTGTATGCAGTCATACAACCTGCAAAATAAACATATTCGCATTTATCAGGCAGTTCATCTCTCTCCGTCGGTTCAAGCCAGTGCAGACGTTGCCGGGATTCGCGCAGGGGATTGCCCCATTCAACAGTATCCTTTTTGAGTTTTTCCTGAGCCTTACTGGCTCCGGCCTTGCGCACAACTGCTGCACGTGCATTTTCAACTACATCCGGAGGTATTGCCCCTGAAGGGCACATTTGCTCACATATGCCGCAGGTTGTACAGGTATCCAGGGAAAAACGGAAACTGTCATCAATATCCGCCCCTTCATCTATTTGCTGGGCGATGAGCATTCGGCCCCGTGCATTGGTGGATTCCCAGCCATATTCATTGAATACCGGGCAATAAGCCCTGCAGGTTCCACAGTGCACACATTTCAGGATCGACCTGCGATTTTCATCATTCATTTATCCAACCCCAGTTTTCCTGGATTGAGGATTCCTTTGGGATCAAGGGCTTTCTTGATAAGGGACATTACCGGCAGGGATGTAGGATGCTCAAGTTCCATATAGTTCGAGCGTGCACCACCAATTCCGTGTTCTGCGGAGACAGTCCCCCCCAGTTCTATTGCCTTGCGATAGATAAGGTCAGCAGCCCTGTGGAGCTTGTCCCATTCTTCCTCACTGAGCATATCGATACTCATACCGGTATGCAGATTGCCATCTCCTATATGGCCATATATCATGATCGGAATTCCTACTTCATCGGATATCCTGTGTACATTCTCGATCATCTCAGGTATCTTTTTTATTGGCACACCGACATCTTCTCCTACATACACCCGATTGCGCAGGGGGTCCAGGCGACTTATTGCCGCCCCCACGATACGCCGACCGGCCCATATGCGGTCACTTTCCTGTTCATCCTTTGCCGCACGTATGTCATCTGCAATCCCTTCACATACCTTTTTCACCATTTCTGACGCCTCGGAGACCGCACCTTCTGAACCGTCCACCTCAACCATAAGAATAGCACCTGCATCAGGGATATCAAGACTCGGATCATAGGATTTCAGGGCACGAATAGTGGTATTATCCAGTATTTCACAGGCGGAGGGAATAGTTCCCGAGGAAAGGATACGCACAACTGCGCCTCCCGCTTTTTCTGCACTATCAAAGGAAAGGAGAATTACCAGCCTGGCGCGGGGCAGGGGATAAATCTTCAAAACCGCCTCAGTAATTATGCCCAGGGTTCCTTCAGAACCTACCATCAGGGATGTCAGATCATAACCTGAAGCCATTTTTAGTGTTCTTGAACCGGTCCTTATGATGCTGCCGTCCGCAAGAACTACTTCAAGATCCAGCACATAACGTTTCGTAGTTCCATATTTCACGGAACGCATTCCGCTGCCATTGTTCGCTATAAGGCCCGCCAGGGTACACATAGCAGTACTGCCCGGATCGGGAGGGAAGAAAAAACCATGGGGTTTCAGGGTTTCGTTTAGCCTGGAATGCACGACCCCAGGTCCGATGGTTACCTGCAGATTATCAATGTCTATATCGATAATCTCATCCATACCGCTCATATCCAGCACAATTCCACCACGTACCGGTACTGCACCACCTGCAAGCCCACTGGCAGCACCCCGGGCCACCACAGGCATTTCATTTTCAGAAGCAAGTTTTACTATCTTGCTTACCTGTTCTGAATTATGGGGGCGTACCACATATTCAGGACGACCTTTTACCCGGGATGCATCCGAAGAATAGCAACAAATGTCCGAGGCCGAATTACTTACGTTTTTATCGCCGACTATCTCCTTCAGCCTGTTAAGAAGCATATACGTTCAACCTGTAATGTATTGATCAATATTATGTGATTGAGTAGAAAACGTTTAGATCTATATAGTTCTATTCTATGCCATGACCAGATACTTTGAAGTCCACCAGAGAGATGGGGCTGCAAGAACGGGAAGCCTCTATCTTAACAACACAATCCCTACACCAGCGGTAATTGACCCTTCTTCCCTCAAACCAGAGGCAGAAGGAGATATAATATATCCAGGCAGCCAATGGCATTTCGGGAATGGAAAAGCAGCAACACAAGCTACCCTGAAATTAAGGGAACGTGTGGGAAAAAATAAACTCATAATCATGCCTTCCTGCACATATTCGTCCATGGTAGCAGGAGATGTTACCTGTGAAAAGATTGATGTGCCAGCTGACGAGGGACCCACGGGTATAGCCTATTCTGAAAGAGACCCGGAAACTACACGGGACCTCTATGTGGCAGACGGCATCGGCTGTCATGAAGGCAACCCTCGCAGGCTGCTGGCCGAGCTCATGAAGGTAAGGAAGAACATTGCACCGGATTCGGCCCTGTATGCACCGAATATCGCCCTGCCTGAAAATGTTGCCATGCTGATTTATCTGGGCGTGGACATCCTGGATACGACAAGGGCAACGATCGCTGCCTTTGAAGATAAATACATGACATCAGCCGGTTTCATCCATCTGGACAGACTTGCAGAATTGCCTTGCTGCTGCGCCCATTGCAGCGGCACGAGTGCAAAAGAAGTGAAAGGCATGGATAAAAAGCAACGCGCCCGCCTACTTGAAAAACATAATATCGCCACCCTTGAGGCAGAAGTAGCCCTTGTCAGACAACGGATACGCAGTGCCTCTCTCAGGGAATATGTGGAAGGAAGATGCCGTCATGACCCCGCCCTTGTGGCAATGCTGCGTTTGAGTGATGTAGAATACGATTTCCTCGAAGAGAGAACAGCCCTTTTCAAACCCGCACCCCTGCTTGCAACAACCTCTGAATCCCTGACAAGGCCTGAAGTTGTACGCTTTGCCCGACGAGTACAGCAGCGATACACACCACCAGAAAAAGATATCCTGCTACTTTTACCCTGTTCGGCCCGCAAACCTTACTCTATTTCTATGACCCATTCCAGATTCCGCAAGGCACTTGGTAAGAATCTTAAACTTGTGCAGGAAGTCATAATTACCTCACCCCTGGGAATAGTACCCCGGGAACTGGAAGTCACATATCCTGCAGCACATTATGACACCACAGTAACGGGCTACTGGGATGCAGAGGAACACAGATGGGTAGAGGAATGTCTGGAGGACTTCCTGCTAAAACATCCTTACAAACATATTGTAGCGCATGTGGAAGATGAATATCGCAGTATATGTGAGAACGTGTCCAAAAAACTCGGATTGGAAATAACTTACACCTCCGACGGAAATGTGACGTCTCCAACCTCCCTGCACAAACTGGAAGATACAATGAAAGAATTATGTAGCGGGCTCAGCTATAGAGGAGATTACAGACGGGACATGCTAAAAGCCATTGCAGATTACCAGTTTGGTGCAGGTGCCGGTGAAAAACTATTACCCCCTGATTCAAAAATAAAAGCTCCTTTCCCCCGCTACCAGGCATTCCTGGATAAGGAACAACTCATAACCCTGATACCCGAAAATGGTACGATAGCCCTGACCATCGAAGGAGCTAAGAGGATTATTGAAACAGGAGATTATGTTGTAAATATTGATGATTTCGTGCCGCGGGGTTCAATACTGGCACCGGGAGTCATCGATGCAGATGAGCGGATTCGCCCCAATGATGAAGTGTTCATATGCGGAGATAAAGCATTCTGTGTTGGACGTGCTGCAATGAGCGGCCCCGAGATGATACACTCCAGCCGGGGCATTGCCGTGGATGTAAGGCACGTCAAAAAATTATAACAGTGCCTGGAGGGCAACATTGCTGTTTAGAAGGTTCGAAGGAAGGGATTTTGCCGAAGTACTGCAGATTGAAATGGAGGCATTCGAAGACCATGACCCCTACACCTACATGAATTTCTATGAAATGAACCCGGAAGGTTTTCTTGTTGCTGAAAGCGGGAAAAACATTACAGGTTTTGTAATGGGATATCGCAGTAGTGAACAGGAAGGGAGGATATTTTCCCTTGCCGTTAAAAAAGAATTTCAGGAAAGGGGAATCGGTCAGGCATTATTGCAGATAATGCAGAGACATTTCCGCAACCGTAATGTAAAATATGTGCGCCTGGAAGTACGTGCCAGCAATAAAAACGCCCGACGTCTTTATAGTCGCATGGGATTTGTTGACTGCTGGTATGAACCGGGTTATTACATCGACGGGGAATGCGGAATAATTATGAAGAAATATCTATATCCCGCAGGTTTGTATGAAGATTTATTGACAGATAATTGGCCTGTCATATCTTAAGTTCCTTTCAGTTACTATGTGAAAACCCATCTCCCGATCTCTCGGCAAACTCCTGCATCCTGACAGAAGTCCTGCTTATACTGGAGATCTCATCTTCTGATATGATGGATGCCAGGTGATTGCCGAGGATAAAGATTGCATGCTTGTGTTCTGCTTTGCTTCGATGGATGTGGACCGGACTTATGGAGAGGGAATTATAATCCTCAAAATCATGCTCTACACCCTGATCTTCCAGATACCTTTTGATTTGGACCATCAAAGTATGCAACTGGATCAGTTCATCTTTGTGCATTGTAACAACCTGTATTATATCAATTTAAAGCAGCATAAACTCAGAGATAGAATCTAAATGAGCTAGATAAAATCATTCCCTAGGGAAAAGACTTTCCTTGTTGACCCATATATTGTTTTCTATTTAATTTCAACTAATAATAATTAACAATCCTGAATACAAAAATACAGATTCCGATTCAGTGAAAGAGGTTTTTAAAAAATATTTCATACATTAATTTTAAAAAATACTCTTACTAAAAGCATTGCCACAAGTGCAGCAAATGGTATAAAAAGGTTGTCATGGCGGGAAATTGAACATTCCGTGACCATACCAACCACACTACCAACAACAGCCAGCGCTCCAACAAAATAAAATCCTACTATAGAAGACAGGATTATTCCTCCGGTAGTGCCCTCCACCGTCTTGCATGAGCCAGGCAGTTTCAATTTCCCCAGATGACCGATCAGCGGAGCTACTCCATCACCCAGAGCCAAAACTACCATGGAAGCATAACATATACCTTCGTTTACAAAATAACTCAGACCCAGAAGGACAAAGAAAGATAGAATGTAAAAAAAAGGATCCAGTGCAAACACTTCTTTCTCCCTGTTCCTCCATAAAAGACCATATACATACCATTTCTTTTCAGCCGGTTTGATAACTTCCATAATGAGAAAAATAAGTGTTGCACTCGCAAGTGCCAGTGCGGCATATTCTCTGCCATAAATATCCGCGATAAAAGGAACCGCCACTCCCGACATATGCACTATTTTGCGTAAAGGAAGGGATTCATTGACGCACAATGGATTATTATGAGCTGCCATCATCTGGAATCTGGCAGGTAAGTGGATATATTTTGCTATTGGAAACCCGATACAACCATACATGATGCTACAAATTGCTATTTCAGATGAAATGTGGGAAAAATATATCATTCAGGGATGAGATTATTATATGATTATTTGTATTATTAGCACAATTCTGGATACAAGATGCCATCTCATCCAGTGATTTGATTTGCCGGTGATAGAATGGAAGGAAAAGTATGGAAATTCGGAGATGACGTGGATACTGACGCGGTTATCCCGGGAAGATTTCTGGTCCTAAACACCCCTGAAGAACTTGCAGCACATGCATTCGAAGGAGTGAGATCAGATTTTGCAGAAAATGTAAAGGAAAATGACATAATCGTTGCTGGAAGCAATTTTGGCTGCGGTTCATCCAGAGAACATGCACCCCTGGCACTAAAAGGGACAAAGGTTGGATGCGTTATTGCAAAATCCTTTGCAAGAATCTTTTTCAGAAACGCGATCAATATCGGTGTACCATTACTGGAATGTGCTGATACCGACAGGATAGATGAGAACGATAAGCTTAAAGTGGATATTTCCACCGGTGTAATCGAGAACCTGTCCAAAGGAGAAAAGTATCAGGCAACACCCCTCCCTGATTTTGTAAGGGAGATTGTAAATACCGGTGGACTGATAGAGTACACACGAAAGATAATCGATAAATCTTAATAATACCGGAGATAATTAACAATGACCCAATATAAAGTGCCTGTAATTCCCGGAGATGGCATCGGCCCGGAAATTGTAGCAGAAGGAATGAAAGTTATAGATGCCGCAGGAGAAAAATTCGGATTCGATGTGGATTGGATTGATTATCCGCACGGTGCTGACCATTACCTTGAAACCGGAGAACTGATAAGCGAGGACACACTCAAAGAACTGTCCGACTATTCAGCCATATACTTGGGTTCTATAGGGGATCCCAGGGTTGCACCGGGTGTGCTCGAAAAAGGCATCCTGCTTGCTGCACGTTTTTATTTTGACCAGTATATTAATCTACGTCCAATAAAACTTCTCGAGGGAGTATGGACTCCTGTAAAAGATAAAACCCCGACAGATATTGATTTTACGGTGGTAAGGGAAAACACTGAAGATTTCTATATCGGAATCGGTGGAAGGTCCAAAAAGGGTACCAGCAAGGAAATGCTTGAAGTCTCACGTTCCCTGTACTCCGCAAAATTTGACCTTGACATCGAAACCGACAGCGAGGAGATCGCCTATCAGATAGGAATGATCTCCAAAGAGGGTACCAAAAGGGTTATCGAGTATGCCTTTGATCTTGCAGAAAAAAGAGACAGGCATGTGGCTTCTGTGGATAAGGCAAATGTGCTCTCCGAGATCTATGGATTCTGGAGAGAAGAATTTGAAGAGGTAGCTGCCACACACCCCGATGTTGATACAGATTTCAACTATGTTGATGCTATTACCATGTGGTTTGTTAAAAATCCCGACTGGTTTGATGTAGTTGTAACCCCCAACATGTTCGGGGACATTATCACCGACCTGGGCGCAATGATACAGGGAGGACTGGGACTTGCACCCGGCGGAAACATCAATCCCGAAGGAACCAGCATGTTCGAACCAATCCACGGTTCTGCACCCAAGTACAAGGGGCAGAACAAGGTCAACCCTATCGCCACAATATGGGCCGGTTCCATGCTGATAGACCAGCTCGGAGAAACCGAAGCTGGTGCAAGTATTGTTTCTGCCATTGAACAGAACATAATGGAAAACAATGTCAAAACCTATGATATGGGAGGCAACTCTAAAACCTCTGATGTGGGAGATGACATAGCAAGAATTATACTTGAAGAATAAGTGATATTTAAGGGAGGTTTGCTGATGGGGTGATATATACCTCCCTTTTATAGGCACCTGATAAATAGATGCAGAACATAAGTTCACAGTTGAGAAGGATACATATATGCATAGCACTAAATCTGTTTGTCCGGAATGTAAGGAAATCATAGAAGCCAGTATATTTGAGAAAAATGGCAGAGTATTGATGGAAAAAGAATGTCCGGAGCATGGCAAATTCGAAGAAGTCTACTGGTCGGATGCCAACCTGTACCGAAAATTCCAGAAATATCGACATGAAGGAAACGAAGTTTCAAACCCGCGGACTTCAGATGATGAGGGTTGTCCCTTGAATTGCGGACTTTGCCCGTCCCATAAAACAACAACCCTTCTTGGAAACATCGATGTTACAAATCGTTGTAACCTCAATTGTCCCATCTGTTTTGCCAATGCAAAGAGCCGGGGCTTCATTTATGAACCTAGTTTCCAGCAGATAGAAGATATGCTAAAAACTCTGAGAGAAGAAAAACCAACCCCCTGTCCGGCAATACAATTCTCAGGCGGAGAACCAACTGTCCGAGATGACCTGCCTGCTATGATCCAGAAGGCAAAGGAACTGGGGTTTGTCCAGATTCAAATTGCTACAAACGGCGTCAGAATCGCAAAGGATATTGAATTTGCCCGAAAACTGAAAAATGCGGGATTGCATACAATATACCTCTCCTTTGATGGGGTCAAAGAAGAAACTTACCAAAAGATACGTAATTTCAATGCCTTGCCCGTAAAAGAAAAAGCAATAAATAATTGCCGTGAAGCGGGTATTCGCAGTATTGTTCTCGTGCCCACCCTGGTTAAAGGGGAAAACGATGATCAACTTGCCGATATTGTTCAGTTTGCCACCGATAAACTGGACGTGGTGAAAGGAATCAACTTCCAGCCTGTGGCATTCACCGGTAGAATCGACAGACAAAGCAGAGAAAAACAAAGATTCACCATACCTGACCTGATCAAGGGACTTGCAGATCAAACCTCTGGCCAAGTACCCGAAACAGCCTGGTACCCAGTACCTTTTGTTGTACCCATCTCGCGTTTTATAGAAGGAATACAGGGAAAACACCTTCCCGAATTCACAGTCCATCCGCACTGTGGAGCTGCAACATACCTTTTTGTGGAGGAGGGCAGGATAATACCGATTACGGATTTCCTTGATGTTGAGGGATTCGTCGAGTTGCTTGATGATGCCACACAAAATCTCAACGGTAAAAAAACCAGAAATTTAATTACCCTTGCCAAAGTAGTCCGACAGATTCCGGGTTTGGTCAATCAGGAAAAAGCCCCGAAATCAATCAATGTTACAAAAATGCTGATCAACATAATAAAGGAAGGGGATCGGGAAGTAACCAGCCAATTCCACCGAAAAACGCTTTTTGTTGGAGCAATGCATTTCCAGGATCTCTACAATTTTGACCTGGAAAGAGTTTGCCGCTGTGGCATCCATTATGCCACACCGGACGGAAGGATAATACCTTTCTGTAGTTACAATACATTCCACAGGGATGAGGTAGAAGGACAATTCCTTAAACCCTACGATATAAATAAAAAATGAAAATAGATGATCTTACAGGGTTTTCATTGTTCCATAATCCATAATCATTGAAACCGGCCGGGTAGTTACATCGATACCGTATTCTTCAACAACAGCCAGGGCGTTTACACCTACAGAAACAACAATCCCCGACATACCAACATCTACAGGTGCTCCCAGCACATTACCCGATTCATTATCCATTGCAAGTAACCCGCCTATATCAGATTCATGCAATTGCTGGAAAAGAAGACGGGCATCTCCCGCAGCAGATTGTGGAATACTACGCATATTAGCCAGTATGGTCCCAGAACCCGACTGAAGCAATCCTGTTACCGATGTGGATTGGCGCATCAAAAAAATCTTAATCGGGTCTATAGATGTACCCCTGTACGAGATAAGGTCTTTAAACACCACTGGTTCATTGTTTTCCACGGCAAGAATTCCCCCAAAGTTAGGCTTGACCGGAATTCCATGCCGCAGGAGAACCCCATCAAAAGTAATACTGCAAACTGTCGCAATCCCCACTTTCCCCGGTGAAACAAATATATCCTCCGAATCTTCTTCAAATATTCCCACCCTGGGACTTATTGAGTAATCAACTGCACTTCTCATCAAGTCGGCAGTTTTTTCAAAATCATCCTTGTCCACATAAGATACGTTTACTATCACATTCCCTTGCTTTGTTACGGGGTCATAATCTGTGCGATAGATCAAGTCCTCAATCCTTGTGATTACAAAATCAAGCCTGTCACCTATAAGGGCCTCTTCCAGTTCTTCCTTACCTCTTAATGTGATGGAGCGACCTGTATAGCCGTGTTTTTCGGTAAAGCCACGCTCGTCCAGTATCCTGAGGTGATAGCGTACCGCCCTTTCACCAAGATTGTAACCCCTGTTGCGTAATTCGTCGGCAATGATACGGGCACCTACAGGCCTGTCACTTTCATTGATAATACGCATGATTTCGATAAGTTTTCTTTCGATCTGGGGATCAGTCATAGGATTCCTCCGTTTTTATGGGCATTATATTTAGCATATTTGCAATATGTAAATTGTGATATTATAGACTTCCAGTCCTAATAATATATATAATCAGACCCATACCGAAAATCCCGGCAGCAAAAAAGCCAAACAGACCAAATAACGGAACACCCCACACCTGGGGTTCCATACCGGTTTGTATAACCAGGGAAGAACCAACTATAATGGCAGAAATAATAAGACTGAAAGCAAGCCGGTTGGAGGCAACGCTTATTTCCGAAAGGAGACGGTCGGTGCCTTCATGTTCAAATTTAAGATTGAGGTAACCTTTTTCGGCGACCTCGAGAATGTGTGAAAGTTGCAGCGGGGCACGACTGAGAAGCCTGCTTACATACCAGAGATTTTTGGAACTGTTTTTGGCCATATTACGCGGAGAAAAGCGCTTTTTCATGAATTTACGTGCATAGGGCTCGGCGATCTCAGTTACATTGAAATCCGGGACCATTTGCATAGCAAACCCACCCACAGTCATTACTCCTTTAAAAAGCAGGGCAATATTCGGAGGTACCTGTATCTGATGTTTACGCAAAAGAGACAGCATTTCAGAGGAAACCTCTGTGGCATCCACCTGATCCAGCGTGCGTCCGTAATATTTGAAAAGGAAATGATCATAATCAACTTTGAAGGAACGCACATCCAGTTTTTCATCCGCTACTCCCAGATCACGCATAACCTCTATGTATTGGGTGCTATCCCCGTTTGTTACGGCTAGAAGGGCATCTACCAAAAGCCCACGCATATCTTCGGACAGATGACCCGCCATACCGAAATCCAGCAGGGCGATTCTGCCGTCTTCCAGGGCAAATATGTTGCCTGAATGAAGATCAGCATGGAAAAAACCATGTTCAAAAACCTGTTTCATAAAAGCTTCAGAAACATCTGTGGCAATTTTTTCCCGGTCCAGATTCTCATTTGCCAGCTTTTCAAATTTGTTACATTTTATCCCTTCAATATATTCGAGGGTCAGGATGCGATCACTGCTGTAATCATTGTATACACGGGGAATTACAATAACAGGATCGTTTTCAAAGTTGGACAGGAAGTGTTCGATATTTCTTGCTTCCTGAGTATAGTCCATTTCCGAGTGAATTGACCTTGACAGTTCGTCTACAACAGCTACCGGATTATAGAGTTTTATTTCCTCGATGTGCTGCTGGGCAAATCCGGCAAGACTGTACATGATATCCAGGTCCGCTTCAATTATGCGGCGGATACCGGGCCTCTGTATCTTTACAACCACATCTTCCCCACTATGGAGGCGTGCTTTATGAACCTGACCTATAGATGCAGCTGCGACCGGTTTTTCATCAAAATCAGAAAAAAGTTCAGGTATATCCCCGCCAAGTTCAGTTTTGAGTACTGCTTTTACATCTTCGAAGGGAAAAGGAGGAACATCGTTCTGAAGTTTTGTAAATTCCTGTGCGTATTTCAGGGGTATCAGGTCTTCCCGCATGCTGAGTAACTGGCCGAATTTGACATAGGTGGGGCCCAGTTCCTCAAGTACCTTACGTGCCCTTTCCGGCCGGGTATCCTTTTCCTGCTCCCTTCCAAACCGACCTTTTACACGGCTGCGAACAGACCCCATTGACCTGAGGCCCATTTTATCCACAAAGTAACCAAATCCGTTCGATACAAGTACGTCTATGATACGCCCGTATCGTTTAACCATTGAATATCTGTGAGAAATACCCGGTACCATGGTATCAAAAAAGAGATGTTAGAAATGAATGGTATCAGGACCACTCATCATCTTTTTCATGCTTGTCTTTTTCTTCAGCGGGTACATCCTCGCCCAAAGATTTTGCAAGCATCTTTTCAAGCCGGTCGATTTTTTCTTCCAGGTTCTTTACATGTTCCTGGGTTGCAACATCGGATTTGTTGACAGCTTCCTTGACCCGGGAAGACATCTTTTCCTCCATCTCTTCCTGCTGCTTTCTCTTGGATTCAATCAAGTCTGTCACGAACTTTTTACCCTCTTCCCTGTTAATTTCCCCCCTTTCGACGAGTTCTTTCACATATTCATTAATCTTCTCTTCGGTCAGGGCATACAAGCCCACGGTAAAAAGCCCAAATTTTTTCATATAATATACTGGATCGTACATTTTATTAAACCTCCAAGAAGTATATTGTATTTCACCATATATAAACAAAATGAAAACAAGCAGAAGAAAGAATTACCACACAGCCTGAAAACTGTATCCGCATAAAAAATATCAGAATTACTTTGAAATCATCCCGTCAATACCCTTTCCAATGTAGGTCACACCGGTTGATTCTATGAAGTTATCACATACTTGCCGGGCATCCCCCTCTTCAATAACCGAACCTCCGGATAACAAAACTGCCCTGTGGGCTACTTCTTTCACAAAATCCATATGATGGCTGACAAAAACTATTGTCGTGCCAAACCTGCGATTTATTTCCTTGAGCGAATTGGTAACATCTCTCAGAGTAATCGGGTCAAGATCTCCAAAAGGTTCATCCAGCATGAGTATATCCGGAGATGTGGCAAGAGATACCGCTATGTAGGACCTCACATGTTCTCCGCCACTTATCTGTGCAGGTTTCTTTTCAAGTATGTCAGGAGAAAGATCCAGAGCATCAAATACAGGTTCTGCATATTTGGCCACATCGAGTTGCGGCCATGCGGGGAATAATTCAAGATAGACCTGTGGCGTCAGTCCCATTTTTGAAAGGGATTGTTCTTTTTCTGCCTCTGCCATATCGGGCAACTGATAAATCGTATCCAGCATCTTTTCAGAAATACCCAACTCCTCTGCTTTTTGACGGGCGTGTTCTATCGCACCCTGTCTTTTGAGCCTGAGTTTAAAGGCAATATGCTGTCCTATTGTGGAATGGGGGGACAACGTAAATTCCTGATGCATGATACTCATTCTGCGACGCATTTCCATTCTTTGCGGGCTGAAACGGGAAATATCAATCCAGTTATCCTCAAGAGAATAAAGGACCCTTCCGCTTTGAGGTTCGAGAAGGCCGGCAAGCATCCGCAGCAGGGTTGTCTTGCCACTTCCGGAAGGGCCTATCAAACCCAGTATCTCACCCCTGTTAACAGAAAGAGAGATATCCTTCAGGTCCAGAACTTCTCCTACCCTCCAGAGGGAATAACGCTTGGCAAGATTTTCTGCCCTGACACAAACCTCCTCTGAAAAAGTACCCAGAGGTTTTTTGTCAGCCATCCCATGAAGGAACTTGTCCAGAACTTGTCCAGAGTCACCTGATGCTACAATTTTTCCTTCATCAATGCAGAGCATATCATCGGCAAGGTAACTCAAAATTTCCGGCAGATGGGATACTACCAGAATAGGAATGTTGAGTTTTTCTTTCAGAAGAAGAATTATGTCCAGTATTTGCTGTTTGGAATCCGGTCCAGCCATTGTGACAGGCTCATCAAGAAGCAGCACGGATGGCCGGGATGCAAGCTGGCGGGCAAGAATCAGACGTTGTTTTTCTCCTCCACTCAATGCTCCGGAGAAATGCAGGGCTTTTTCCTTCAAACCCACAATACCCAGATAGGCCATTGCCTCCTCATACATTTCATCGTAAAGAGGGTGATCGTTATCCGGAAGGGCTTCGTAACCTTCCCTTGCATAATAAAGCCTGCGGATTATATTTTCAACTGCTTTACCGGACCAGAGGCTGAAGTTGCGCTGAAGATGAAGGGCACTATTGCTCATCAAAAAACGTTGACCGGTTTGCCCCATATCCGGACTTATAGCCGTTTCGTCAATCTCAATCGTCCCACTGTCAAAGGTTTCAATTCCACGCAAAATTTTAAGCAAGGTAGATTTGCCACTACCGCTTTTACCTGTAATACCAAGTATTTCGCCATTCTGTACGGTAAAACTGATGTCCTCAAGTACCTGTTTTTTCCCGCAGGGAGAATCGTAAATTTTTGAAATACCTTTTACTTTAAGCATTTCCCACCTCATTAAGGGAAATCCATTTTTAACTTTTGATCGCAGAAACGAATTCAGCAATCTTTGCGCGGACATCGCCAGCATCTTCCACGGCAGTACCTGTCACGATCATATCCGCCCCTGCCTTTGCACAGGCAGCTGCAGCATTACGGTCGCGGATACCTCCACCTACTATCAAGTGTCCTTTATCGATAGCATGTTTCACAGCACCCACCATTTCAACCGGAACCGGATTATCTGCACCCGAACCTGCCTCGAGATAAACATAGCGCATTCCAAAGTAGGATCCTGCAAGAGCATAGGCTGCAGCAAGCTCCGGTTTTGTACGGGGCAGCAAACGTGCATCCCCTACCCATCCAACCGTGCCGCCTGGTTCCACTATCAGGTAGGCCATTGGAATGGGTTCAATGCCGAATTTGCGTACAAGAGGTGCACCCATCGCCTGGTTGGTAACAATATAGTTGATATCCCTGGAATTCAGCAGGCTCATGAAAAAAATAGCATCGGCGTATGAGCTCACGCCTGCGGAATCGCCGGGGAAAAGAATAGTTGGCACATCAATTTGTTCTTTCATCAGCTGAAGGGTCTGATCAAGAACCTGACCCATCGCTCCGGTGGAACCCCCAATCATTATAGCATCGGTGCCTCCCTCAACGGCAGCTTTTGCAATCTCTGCCGCCCTTTCGGGTTTTTGGGAGGCGGGGTCTATAAGTGTCAGATGGACACAACCGTCCCTCTTTACAATATTATTGAGGTACTCTTCCACCTGCATCAGACCGATCAGCCTCTCTTTACTTCCTTGGATTTTACACGGAGATTTTTGTAACCACACTTTCTGCATTTAACAGCCCTTACAGCGTTACGGGCATTGCAATTCATGCAAATCTTCTTATTAAGTATACGTTCCTCAGCTTCGGGGAATCTTGCCATATTCTCACCTTTGTAATAATTGTAATTAAATTAATAGTATCGGGCTGGCTAAATAGCCCTCAAAACATATAATTGTTTTGGGGCAATCATCGATAATTCTTATCAATTTCCTCCAGCATCATCTCACGTACTGAGCGGGCATCCGCACGACCACGTGTTTTCTTCATTACCTGACCTACAAGGAAGTTCAGGGATTTTTCCTTACCTGCAAAATAATCCTCCAGAGCTTGCGGGTTTTCTTTCAAAACTGCCTCTACAGCCTGGTCGACCACATCCCCTTCTACCTTCAGCAGCCCCTTCTCCTTTACAATGTCCATCGGGGACCCGCCTTCATCAAGGATGGTACGTATGATCTCCACAGCTGCCTTTTCGGTAACCTTACCACTGACTACCAGCTCGATGATCTTTACCATATCTTCTACTGTAAAGGAAGCTACGGTGAGATCACGGTAATTGAGCTCTCCCTTGAGGACATCGGAAACCCATACCGCTGCTGCTGCAGGATCTACCTTAGAGGCAACCTCTTCATAGAAATCCGCCACCCTGATGTCAGATGTCAGCGCCTTGGCATGGGTATCCACCATTCCGTAGTCCGAAATGAACCTGCTACGCCTGGCATCAGGCAGCTCGGGAAGGGTTTCAAGGATACCCTCAACCCAGCTTCCAACCCTCATGGGTACCAGATCAGGTTCGGGGAAATAACGATAATCGTGCTCTTCTTCCTTGGTCCTCATGGAAATCGTGACCCCACGAGCCTCGTCAAAGTGACGTGTTTCCATAACAACCTCTTCTCCACGGCGTTTGATATTCTTCTGACGCATGATCTCATAGAGCAGGGCCCTTTCGGCGCCTTTGTGGGAAGAGATGTTCTTAACCTCGGTTCGGTCACCCCCCGCAATAGAGATGTTGGCATCCACCCTCATCGAGCCTTCCAGGGTGCTGTCGAAGACGTCCAGATACTCAAGGATGTTACGCAGCTTGTCCAGGAAACGTCTGGCTTCCCGGGGACTGCGCATATCCGGCTCGGAAACAATCTCAATCAGGGCCATGCCCGAGCGGTTGTAGTCAATCAGTGTACCCCTGGACCTGTCAATGGTACCCATGTGCATCAGTCTACCCGGATCTTCCTCCATATGGGCGCGCCTGATCCGAACGACATGTTCACCGTCCTCACCTTCAATTACCACCCTGCCATCACTGACAATCGGGTAATCATACTGGGTGGTCTGGAAACCTTTTGGAAGATCGGGATAGTAGTAATTCTTACGATGGAACTGGGTTTGTTCCACAATCTCACAGTTTAGGGCCAGTCCGATCCTGATAGCATATTCCACAGCCCTTTTGTTCAGCACCGGCAGACATCCGGGAAGGCCCATACATACCGGACATACATGAGTATTGGGTTCTGAAGTATGATAGTCCGTGGAACAGCCACAGAATAACTTGGTAGCAAGCTTGTTGAGCTGGACATGTATCTCCAGGCCTATCATGACACCATCGGGATTTTCGTATACCATTTATACCACTCCGGGGGCCAGTTTAGTATGATGATTGGTATTTTTCTCAAAAGAGTGGGCTGCCTTGAGAATGGTAGCTTCATCAAAGTAGTTCCCGATTACCTGCAGTCCTACAGGCAGACCTTCGGAGAAACCACATGGCACTGATATGGAAGGCACTCCTGCAAGATTAATCGGGACAGTGTTGACATCCGAAAGATACAGGGAGAGGGGATCATCCATTTTTTCCCCTATCTTGAAGGCAGGAGTTGGCATTGTGGGTGCCATCAATACATCCACGTCCTCAAAAGCTCTTTCAAAATCCTGTTTTACAAGGGTGCGAACCTTGAGGGCCTTTAGATAATATTTGTCATGATAGCCCGCAGAAAGAGCATAGGTTCCAAGCAGGATACGCCTTTTTACCTCTGCACCAAACTTTTCCTGCCGGGTCTTTGAAGCCATCATATGCCAGTTTTCCCCTTCTGAACGATTTCCATAGCGAGTACCGTCAAAACGGGCAAGGTTGGAGGAGGCTTCACTCATGGCTATGATATAATACGCTGCCAGTGCATAGGGTGTGTTTGGCATCGAAACTTTTGTGTACTCAGCTCCCATATCCTCAAACTTGCCAATAGCCTCCCATACCAATTTCTGTACATTATCATCGATGCCTTCCCCGAAGTATTCGGCAGGAACTCCGATCTTTAACCCTTCCACATCGTCCTGCAGGGCATCAGTATAACCAGCATTATGTTTAACACAGGTTGAATCCCGGTTATCATATGTGCCAATAACGTCCATCAGGGCTGCTACATCTTCCACACGATTTGCCAGTGGACCAATCTGTTCTAAAGAGTTGGCATAAGAAACCAATCCGTATCTGGAGACCGCCCCGTAAGTCGGTTTCAGGCCCACAGTCCCACAAAAGGCCGCCGGACAGCGCACCGAGCCACCTGTATCCGAACCCAGCGAGACAGGAACCTGCCCTGCAGCTACAGCAGCGGCACTGCCACCTGATGACCCCCCGGCCACTCTTTCTGCATCCCAGGGATTAAGAGTCGGGCCATAGGTACTTGTTTCAGTGGAGGTTCCCATACCAAACTCATCCATGTTGGATTTACCGATTATCACTGCACCGGCCTTTCGCAATCTTTCGATCACATGAGCATCATAGGGTGGCACATAACCATCCAGGATGGCAGAACTGCAGGTTGTGGATAACCCTTTCGTGGAAATATTATCCTTAATTGCAATGGGCACACCTGCAAGAGGGCCTTCAATGTCCAGAGAGTCAACTTTTCTAGCCTGATCAATAGCGTCTTCTGCAATACAGGTGAAGGCATTAATATCACTTTTTTCTATTCTTTCCAGATAGGAGGCAACAACATCCTCGGCTGATGAGGAACCTATCTTGTTTTTTAGATCAGATAAACCTTCCAGCATTTTTTGGCCCTCAGATGATCTTTGGAGTTTTTATGTAGCCTTCCTGTATGTCTTCAGCATTTGCAAGAATGGCAGCCTGCTCCAGGGAATCTGTTGGCTTATCTTCCCTGAATACATTCATGACATCGGCAACATGATATGTAGGCTTGACACCCGAGGTTTCCACCTCATCCAGCTGTCCGAAATAATCCAGCACAGTGCTTAGTTCCGATGCAAATTCAAAAGCGTCCTCCTCATCGATATTGACCCGTGCAAGCCAGCCGATGTGTTCTACCTGTTCCTTTGTAATCATAATATGAAGCCTCTGTAAGCGTAATATAGCGTATGTGTTACACAAAAGGTAATGCTATTAATATGTTCTTATCAGGTCTTTTTACTCCTGCGGTTTACACCATACATCTGTACCTTTTTCATCCTGGCAAGATTGAGTACCCTGTCCATCTCATAATCCTCCAGGGCCCGGGCCTCCAGAAAACCATTTTCCACAGCTTCATTGAATATCTCATAACCAATACTGGAGCGGGCAAAAACCGTGGTGTAACCATCCGGCGTACCCACACCCCCGAAACTTATATCGGAATTTTCTGCCGCCATGTCGGTACAGAACTTGCATGAGGAGGACCTGTATTCATCAAATTCGGACAGAGAGAATCTGCTTATCTGACCTGCCTGCTCAAACTCGAACTTACCCTTACGAATCTTCATTGCATCGATATCCGCAAGTCTCATACCATGGGTTTCAACAAATTCCTTAATGCCTTCGTAAGAAAATGTATCCATACAGAATAATCCCAGACGCAACACATTGGCTCTCATGAACAGATGCAAAAAGCCATAGGGACTGCGCTGCATCTTGTGGACCGCATCTATATTGCAACTTGGACCTACAAAAGCAATACTTCGCATACCCTGCTGAATGGCCTGCATCAACTGTTCCATTGTCATGCTGTGAGAATACATGCTACCAGAGGACTCAAGCACCTGTGCACGATCCTCAGCAATAATTGCAACCGGTTTCCAGGGTTGATCCTTTGAATGAGTGGTTACTACCGCACAATCAATCAGGCCTTCCTCCAGTCCATAAGCCAGCAATGCCGTAACAGCACCTCCATCCTGTCCATTATGTCGGGGAAGCAGGCTTTTGGCACTGTATGCAAACCTGAGTTTGCCCACAAGTTCCTCTTCTGTAGTAATAGTGCGAGGGCACTGGTTGTAACACACACCACAGGACGTACATGGGCCTACAATCCTGGGACGTTTACCCTTTATTGCTATGGATTCACAGGATGCGGCACAGGCTCCGCAAAGGGTACATATGCCTGGCTTGATAACATCTTTGTTAAGTTTGCCAAAAGAAACACGTTTTTTCTCATCAAGACTGCGTTTGAGACGTATTACGCTTTTTTTCATCTCATTAAATGTTTTCAGGCATTCACTTGAACAAAAATAATAGGTCTTACCATCATACTCCTGCTGGAAAGAAGTGTCTTCCTCTACTTTTTTTTTACAAATCGGATCCTGTTTCATTATATCCACCGCAAAAACTGTCTATAATAGGATATAGCTGCACTATTATAAACTGATGGCAGAAAACTATAATTAATCTTACTACCCACCATGAGTATATGGATGCCCAGACAAAAGCCGAATTACTGGCAACAGGAAGAGTGGCAATCGATGAAAAACTACTCGGGAAAACTACTGTTTCAACTGCAGGACCGGGTGCCGGCAAAGTAGGATTCTTTTTTAGTTCCGGAGGACGCCGGGTAAAACTTGGAGCAGATGCAAAATCTCCTTTAAAAGCGATTGAAAAGGATGGAAAGATCTGTATCTACAAAGAGGATAAACTGCTTGCCTGCGGACAAATTGAGGAAGAACTGCTTCACTGTCCCGAGCAGGCGTATATTAATATGACCGAGACCTGTATATTTGACTGTAAATTCTGCCCTGTCCCAAAACTCA
Organism: Methanohalophilus euhalobius; assembly: GCF_900215215.1. Taxonomy (GTDB): domain Archaea; phylum Halobacteriota; class Methanosarcinia; order Methanosarcinales; family Methanosarcinaceae; genus Methanohalophilus; species Methanohalophilus euhalobius. The sequence continues at coordinate 25,575 of NZ_OBDR01000013.1, forward strand.
ATGGCAGGGTCAAATCAGTTGAAGAAGTGCTGGATATGATAGAAAAAGCACATGATACGAAAAAGATGAAAGCCATATCCATCACTGCCGGGGTTGATGAGACAGTTGAAAAGGAAGTTGAACGGGCGGTTGAGGTTGTCAGAAAATGCGAAAGATACCATGTACCCATCGGGGTTTCAGTATATCCCACAATCAATTCCAACAAACTGCTAAAAGAAGCCGGCGCAGATGAGATAAAATATAATGTAGAGACCATGGACCGCCAACTGTACAGCGCACTCTGTGGTGAACAGGACCTTGATTTTATACTGGACTGCCTTTCCGAAGCTGTCCGGATGTTTGGCAAGAACAAGGTTTGTTCCAATTTCATAATCGGTCTGGGAGAGAGCGATGAAACCGCAATGGAAGGAATCCGGGAACTTGTACGAAGAGGTGTGGTTCCTATCCTGAGACCCGCAACAAGCCATCCCCTCAGAAAGAAAGAGGTTAATATAGAGAGGCCTTCAAAGGAACGTATCCTCAAACTCACCCGTTTCCTGAAAGAGGAGCTGGATCAAGCAGGGCTTGATACAAGACTGTTCAGGACAATGTGCCTGCCATGCACAGGTTGTGATCTGGGCCCTCATAGAGATCTGGGATAAAAATCAGTCGACAAATTTTGTGCTAATTATAAAATATGCCACTGTGCGATAATAAAGGAAAGTATTTATTGCAAAGGGATTCCAAGGGGTTGACTATGAGTCTGTTAGAAAAACTCTGTAACATCAATGTGGGCTATATCATAGTAGCGGGGATTGCTCTGAGTGCTCTGCTCTTTAAGTTCCTTCTCCAGTATGCTGAAGAAGGGAATCTGGTACTTGTTATATTGCTTGGTCTTGCTATTGGTTTTGTGGCCACATTAATTACCCGGGTTGTCAAGAACCAGCGCTATTTGCAACAGCTTAAATAACATTCATTCCTTTCCCAGGCCTTTCAGGAGTGCCTCCCTCCATTCAGAGGCATTTTCCACATCATATATGTGCCTGGTAATACTTTCCTTTGATTCAAGGATTGCAAGTTTATCCTTGTGCAAAATACCCTGTTTCTCAATCTCTGCCCCTGCAATGTCTTTCAACCTGATAGTTTCGGTGTTGCCTTTATCCATCATGAGAAATCTGCGGTTGGTAAGCACCATACAGCCCTTTTTTTCCTTTTCAAATTTCAGGAGGGTTTCGCCCCGCAGAAAAGAAGGACGAAACAATTCAAGATTCTCTGCAAAACTATTTGGCTCCCTGATAGAAAGGGCCAGTACCTCAGGTTTTTTCTCATCGATTACTATATAAAGCGAGTTTGTATCCTGTTTTAAACCTATAATTGAACTTGCATCTATTCTCCTGATAAGTTCTTTTTTCTTCGAGAAAAGGGTGGCAGTTATTTTTTCAAAATAGATATGTTTCTTTGTGAGTACCAGCCAGATTTTGTTCCCTTCAATTGTTGCGCTATGTCTTCCAAACACTTCCTCTCCTGTTTCAAGTACATCAACACCCCTTCCTTTCCGGTGGAAACTCTCTCCTTCATCAGGACAATAATGATTAAGCATTTCAGTAAGCAGTGGGCCTTCTATCAGCTTGAGATTGTGTTTTGCCCCTTCTTTCCTTCCTTCACCGGTAAAACTGGAAGTAGTAACAATAATTACTCCATCCACATTTTCCCTGTAGGACAGGCTGCCATATTCACGTACTTCCTTGACTCCGACGGGTCCTGAATAACGTTTGGCCTGGACAAGCCATCGATGGGAAAGACCAAAATTATCGATAGATATTTCGATATCTACACCACCATCCCTGCTTTGTTGTGTCGAGCGGGTATTATAGCCCATTTTATCAAAAAGGTGAGCTACGAGCCTTTCAAAATCATACGGGTCAATATTGAGCAGTTGATTAATTTCCCACATCAAATCATTCATCCACGGTATAGGACAGACCACATTCCGGACAGGAATATGTTACTGTTGTGGTAGCATTTTTATTTTTATTCTCTATCCTATCCATCCACGTGCCACAGGTTACACATTTCTGATCGAATATTGTGCGGTTGCTTGATTTTTCACTATCTGCTTTTGTAATGGAAACCCCTCCAGGACGGGCAATTGTTGGTTGTGCACTATTTGTGAATAACCATACAAACCTTTAAATGTATGCAGTACAATATAATTCGTAATTAATCAGAATGACAGATATAGCTTATGAAATATCTAAATGATGCGAGGGGAAGCATGGACGAACTCGAAGAAATAAGAAAGAGAAGAATGGAAGAGATTAAGACAGATCTCGAAAAGACCAACTGGCCTGCAGAAGCCATGATAATATCAGATGCCGATTTTGAAGACTTTGTAAGCCGTTATCCACTTGTTGTAGTGGACTGCTGGGCAGAATGGTGTGGTCCCTGCAAAAGGGTCGGACCGATAATAGATTCCCTTGCCGGGCAGATGCAGGGAGATGTTGTTTTTGGCAAACTTGATACGGACCAGAACCAGGTTACTGCGAGAAAATTCCAGATCACTGCAATTCCAACCCTTCTTGTGTTCAAAAATGGGCAACTTGCAGACCGAATGGTGGGTGCATTGCCACAGGTAAGCATACAGGAAAAAATTAAATCATACCTCTGAGGGACAGACCTTATGTCACACAAACCCAGGATGGCCGAGACTCCTTCCGTTAGACTGATAGACCTGAAATCAAAATCCAATTCCTATTTCATCGTGGCCTCTGTAGAGGTGGGCAATACGACCACCAAATGCATCCTTACGGCCACAGACCTCGAAAAGGGTACGACATACCATGTGGTGAAAACCGTAAGGATGACAAGGGATGTAAGACAACCAAAACCTGGAGAAAAAGTATTCGGCAAGACGCTTACAGGTGTGGAATTAAGCCGCGAATCCGTGGCAGAGCTTGTCAAGAATACGCTTCAGGAGGCTGTAAAGAAAGCCAATCTGGATATTAAAAAAGATATTCACTTCGTTGTCCGCTCCACCGGCGTGGTGGCCGGATTCGATGTACCGGAAGAAGTGGGAGAATTTATCAAAGCTCTTGCAGACGGTTGCCTTATGGCGGGTGTCCCACCCAGGAACATGACGCCTCCGATGTCCCAGGATAACATAAACCCCAGATTCAAGAAGTTCAGTAAACTCAATAAAGTTATTTTTGATGGTGCAGTTGCCAGTGTCCTTCCTCCCACAGGGGCCACAGGTGTGGAAATCGTGGCCAATGAGATGGAGGGAGAACTTGCAACCGCCGGTATAAAAGAAGGAGCTAAATGGGTGGATGTGGATTTCCGTAATCCCTGTTTATCGATGGATTTTGGAACCACACTTGACGGGCGTGTCATCAGCCCGGAGGAACCCTATGCAAAGACCATTGGCAACTTCTGTGGCTATGCCGGAGCCATTCCCGATGCTATAATCCGTGGGACCCAACTTGTGGATTTGGAACTGGGAACCGCTCTGGATGTCTTTGACGAAAGACCACCGGGCATGATTACCATGTTGTTGAAGGGGAAGAAAATAAAAGAATATGCAAACCGCTTAATGGAAAAAATATCTATCGAAAAGGTACCTGAAAATGTCACCCGTTATGGAAGTGTCCCTGTAAATCCTGCCGCTGCAGCTGAAATCGGAGTCGTGCTCATTGGATGTGACGTGGGCACCAATGGTTCAAAAATGCATGAATTAACAGAGTTGGGTGCACAGATATACAAGGAAGAGGGACTCAAGGTACTGTTCGCAGTAATCGATGAAGTGATGGCAGGTGTAATCTACCGCCTTGTGGAAGTGGCACAGAAAGAAGGAGTTGTATTTCCTGAAACTTCCATTGGAATCACCGGAAGGGCCGGCATATCAGGAGATAAACCCAAACTTATCCTTGAAAAACTGGAAACAATGGGATTGGGAGATAAAATTGAAGAAAAAGTCGTATTTGTCGATGACGGGCTAGCCAGAGGTGCAGCCGTTATGGCACGATGTATGAACTCTCTGGGAACGCCTCATAATCCCCTGGGCGGCCATACAGGTGGAAAATGCATCCTCAAGGACAGGATAAAATTGCAAAACCAGTAATTTTATTTTTCGGAGAGGGTTATTAGGGCCCTCTCCATTGCTTTTTTATGTAACTCCGCCGAATCATGAATTCCTCCCAGCTGCCCTCTGACGGCTCTGCAAGGATATTGCTGGATTAACAAACCTGCCTTTGCGGGAGCATCCTCTACTTTTGTACCGATTAGTTTTTCCGCCATTTTCCATGTGCTGCCGCATGGTGCACCCTTCCGGACCCGGACATCCGATATATAGCCGCTTTTAGTGGAGACTTCGAATTCCGGAAGACCAAAGACACTGGAATATGGTGCTGTTTCTTCCTTTTCCGCAAGAGTACAGCATACCTCATCCACCTCGATATAGATACCATATTCCGAAGATATTCTATCCAGTTCGACAAGCGGGGCCCGGGACGAGCCTCCGGGTACGATCAATGATGACACACCGGCCTGTCCGGCCAGGCGGGCAATCACCGGTGTAATATCGGGATGCAGAGAGTAAGTTATAATGGTGTCTGCATTGAATACATCCGGATTGATATCCAGTTTCTTTACAAATTCTTCCGGCTCATCCAGAAAATCGGGTAACCTGGCGGGCAGGGAGGCAGTTTTGACAGAAAAATCCGAATGTTGATGTAGCGTGTCTATCAATCTGTTGCCGTACTTACCCCTTGTAATTACTCCTATAATCGTCATACACTGGAAATGGAGAATAAGTAGTTATATTATTTACCGATAAATATTATGCAGGTGAAAATATGGATGATATAGACCAATCAAAGGTATATTTTGTATGCAATACATGCAGCTTCGTATTTCAGGCAGACCCCAACTTCATACCTATAAAATGTCCCCAATGTGGCAGTGAAGACACTGTCCGTACCTGAGAGGTATAAATGAAAGGAAAACTTGTCACCATTGAAGGGATCGACGGGTCGGGCAAGACCACCATTATGGAATACCTGAAACAAAATCCCGTTTATTCGGATATTATTTTTACACGGGAACCTACAAAAGACTGGATCGGCCAGGCTGTAATGCGGGCAATCCATTCGGACGTTGATCCCCTTGCAGAGCTCTTATTGTTTACAGCCGATCATGCAGAACACATCCGAAATACGATCAAACCTGCAATTAAAACTGGTAGAGTGATAATTTCAGACAGGTACTCAGACAGCAGAGTTGCCTACCAATCGTCTACCCTTAAAGACAGGTTAGATGAGCCGGTGGAGTGGATCAAGCAACTGCACAGGGGATGGACCGTTGTACCGGACCTTACTTTACTACTTGATATCGACCCCGAAATTGCCGTATCAAGATGTAACAGTCGTGATGCACAAACCAAGTTTGAAAAGGTGGATTTCCTTTCGGAGGTTCGCAATGTATTCCTGCAACTTGCAGAGGAGAATCCTCAACGATTTGTAATCATCGACGCATCACAGAGTTTGGACAAAGTGAAAAAGGAAGTAGATAAAGTCATCAATGGACTCGAATGATCAAAGCTCATTGGAGTCGGCAAATTCGATAAGGGCCTCTCCCAGCTGTCTTGCATATTTGGGATTGAGATTAAAACGACCCCGTTTCTGGCCTCCTCTTTCCTTTGCAATTTCCACATATTCTTTTTCATACTTTTCACTGGTTTCCAGTGAGATGGTAAGATACCACCCTCCACCCATTTTTATTTCATGATACGCTGCTTCAACATCCTCAAATGAATCTTCATCCATAGTTATCACCTGATTTTTATCGTAGTTGTTTTACTGGTATAACTTGTTTGTGCACTGCCGTTGCGACAAGTGCACCTGAAATCCCGGCGTTTTCAAGTTCTGCAATATCTGCCATATCCCGCACACCACCCCCCAGCAGAAGGGGATGACGGGATATTTTAGCAAGATGGGAAAGCATATCAATGTCCATCCCTGAAGAGGTGCCTACACGGTCCAGATCAAGGTAAATTATGTCTTTCAAGGGTAAATCATTGAGCATTTCTATTGCCCGATCAGGATTTTCAGGGATATCCGATGATTTAGACAATAGTTGACCATTTTTGCGATCAATGCTCACACTTATGCGGCCCGGATACCGGCCTGCCAGGTTCCTGATCACATCCATTGAAGCCGTTTCAGTGCCCAGCACCAGAGTATCGGCAATTCGCAGCCATTTATCCGCATCCTCCTGTCTGTCTACACCAGCGTCCAACATGACATTAGATGTGGATGAAAGGGATTTTAGTTCATCAATATTTGCTTTGTTTTCCCCTTCCCCCTGCAGGATATTGAGGTCGGCAATATAGACTTCCCGCGGACTGAGAGCTTCTATTATACCACAGGGACTGGAAGTTTCACATACCTGGCTGGATAGATGAACCGCCTGGTAGTTTTTCCGGTCACCTCCCCGGGCATGGACTGCAATACCATTATATATATCCAATACAAAGACAATTCGAAACATATTTAATATGACACTTTATTCCATCCTATAAAAAAGAGGCCATTACATGAAACTGCTGGTTAGTCCAATAAATAACGAAGAAGCAATCTCCGCCCTAAAAGGCGGTGCAGATATAATCGATGTCAAAAATCCAAAGGAAGGCTCTCTTGGTGCCAATTTCCCGGGAGTGATCAAAGAAGTAAAGGAAACTGTAGGAAACCAAAAACCCATCAGTGCCGCCCTGGGGGATTTTAACTACAAACCCGGCACCGCTGCCCTTGCTGCCTATGGTGCAGCAGCTGCAGGTGCGGATTATGTCAAAATCGGCCTGTATGATATCCAGACCGAGGAACAGGCCTATGAGATGCTTGCCGGAATTACTGAAGCTGTCAGGACAATGGACAATGTTGCGAAAGTTGTCGCATGTGCATATTCCGATTATGCGAGGATCAATTCCATCGACCCGGCCCTCTTACCGGCAATCGGTGCAAAAGCAGGAGTTGACCTGGTCATGGTTGATACGGGAGTAAAAGACGGACGTTCCACCTTCGAGTTTCTCAATGAAGCACAGCTTAAGGATTTCGTTGAGAAAGCACATGCAAATGGACTGGAGACGGCTCTGGCAGGCAGTATCAAATTCGAGGATATAGAAGCAATAAAAGCCATCAAGCCGGATATCCTGGGTGTCAGGGGTATTGTCTGTGGGGGGGATCGTAGTACATCCATCAAGCAGGAACTTGTAGAACAGCTTCGCGCCCGCCTTGGCTAATTTTTTTTATTACGCTCGTGAATCCCTGCTTGACATGCAGACAAACTTTTTTAAACAGCAGGGCTATTTCATATTATATTTTTTAGCGGGGAGGTAACATGTTGAGACAGAGGTTTATAATGGATACTACCGGGCTTACCGATATCCAGGCTCGTCAGTCACTGGGACAGGATACCATCTGCGCAGGTATGAAAGATATTCTGGACCTGATAGCCGATGCCCGGCTGCATCTCCAGATCAGCTGCTATGTCCCTTTCCCTTCTGTTTATAATGAACTTCAGGAATTTACCAATAACAATAACTGTGACCCTGAAGTAGTGGCAAAGATCGATACCTGGCTTGTCAAGAAAACCCCTGACAGGTATGAGGTACAGATTCCCTCTCGCATCTTCCACGAATACGTATCCTACATGAGGGAGAGGATCAACAAAGGCATGAATGTGGCAGAGGAAGCAATACGTGAGGCTTCCCGCGAATGTCTTATCCAGAATTCACAGGCAGAAACCAAACATATGGTGGAAAAGGATATCGATCGCGAAGTAGTGGGTCCCGTTGTGGGCAAATTCCGCAACAAATATCGCTCAGCCCTGCGTTACGGAATACTGGACAGTGCACCGGATATCGATGTGCTACTGCTGGCAAAAGAACTTGATGCAGCCGTAGTTGCCAAGGATTACGGGATTCAGAAATGGGCCGAACAATTGGGAGTGAGGTTTGTTCCCGCCGAAACATTTCCCCGGATGTTGCAGGAATATCTCAGACATACATCCCGTTAAGCACCTGCCACAAAGGCAAACAATGCCATGAACATAGCCAGTTTGAAGCGTTTGGAGGAAAGGGCCGGGTCATTTTTCAGCACTGCATAGACAGCCGCGATAAAAAGCAGGTCAGCAATACCCACCAGAGGGAGGTAGTATTCACCCAGCATGGAATTCAGGTAAGGGTAAGGACTGGCAGCAATACCTATCAGGGCAAGAACCGAAGCTACAAGCCCTGCTTTTTTTTCCCCGATGAGAAGGGGGAGAGTGGTTGCTCCTGCATTTAGGTCCCCCTCCATATCCTCGATATCCTTCACAATTTCACGTGCAATTGTAGCCAGAGTTGCAAGCAGGAATAATACCGAAAGGGCATACAATCCTTCTATCCCAAATACAGCGGCACCGAAAAGAAAAGTGGACCCTGTCAGGTAACCCACCGCAGCATTGCCAAAAAAGGGAGTAGTCTTAAGATTACGGGCATACAGGACAAGCAGGAGAGAATTGAAAAGCGCTATTAAAGCACAGACCAGATTAATGAACCAGGCAATGGTTATTCCAACAATGAAAAGGAATGCAGCGAAAAAAAGAGCCTGTTTCTTACTTACCCTTCCAGAAGGAATTGGCCTGTCAGGCCTGTTTATAGTATCAATAGCCACATCGAAATAATCATTGATGGTATTGCCGGCCCCTGTTACAAGTATTACTGCAATTCCCACACCCCCTGTCTCAAAGAATGGAAGGGCCTGAAAGGGTTGTTCAAAAATGATTCTAAAGGCAATTAACACGCCGATAACTGCGGCAAAGGCTGCCATTGCACAATTGGCAATACGCATTAATTGAAGATAAGGGTGCATGGAACTGGCCCGCCTTTATGCTCTTCCTGCTTCAAGCATGCGATCAAGGGCTTTTTTGGCCTGCGCTGTGACCTTTTCCTCTATTCTTACCTCATATTCTTCATTTTCCAGACAAGCCAGAACAGATGCAGGGTCAATGGTTTTCATATCCGGACATATAGCATATTCGGAGCAGGGGTAAAAGTGCTTATCCGGATTGTCCTTGCGCAGGCGATGGAGAAGGCCGTTTTCTGTAGCTATAATAAATTCTTTTGAACCCGAAGAGGAGCAGTGTCTTGTCATTCCTGTGGTACTGAATATGTGATCAGCTTTTTCAAGTATCTCACGCCTGCATTCCGGATGGGCCAGAATCTCAGCGTCTGCATGGGATATCTTAGATAAATGCATATCTGATTCAAGCATATGATTGTGAGTCGGACAGTAGCCATCCCATAGAATTATTTCTTTATCAGTGTTTTTGGCCACATAGTCCCCCAGGTTTTTGTCAGGAATGAACAGTACTTTCGAGCAATCCAGTGAGTTGACAACTTCCACCGCATTGGCGGAGGTACAGCATACATCACTCTCTGCTTTCACCTCTGCACTGCTGTTTACATAGGACACAACCATCGCATCAGGATGTTGTTTTTTGGCTTTCCTTACCTCATCTGCAGTAGCCATTGCCGCCATCGGACAGCGGGCAAACCTGTCGGGAATGAGGACTTTCTTGAGGGGACTCAGGATAGCAGCGCTTTGCGCCATGAAATCCACACCACAAAAAACAATGATATCAGTGGCCTGCTCGACTGCCTGACGGCTCAGGCCGAGTGAATCACCTACAAAATCAGCTATATCCTGTACATCGCCACGGCAGTAATTGTGGGCAAGGATCACCGCATTTTTTTCTTTTTTCAAGACATTAATCCTGTCTATTATAGCCTGCTTATCCTGCATATTACCACTGCAATCCCGGGATAATGAATTCCGGGCGAATACATAGATTATATAACATATAAGTTTATGCGATTTCAGGTCCCCACGTTGAAGGATTGAGTCAGTTTCTTCAAAGTAGAAATTACGGAAAGAGGAGCCAGATAACTTGTTTTTGGGTTTGTGGGAGAAGGCACGTTTTCCACTCTGGAGGTAAACCTTCCAAACTCACCTTCAACTGCGATTTCATGGATATTTCTTGTCAGGGCAGGATTGAGCACTATCCTTACCCTGGTATTATCAAATCCAATCCCTGCAAGACTTAGAGTAGCAGCCACATTCACATTTGCAGGGAATGACTGTACCGCCTCGGTTGCAGAGCCTTCAAAAAGAACAGTTCTGCCAGTTATGGAATCAATATCGATATTATTTTTAAGGACATAGGGGGCACCCCTTAATCCCTCTGGGGGTTTTTCGGTTGTCAGGGTGACTGAATGCAGAGCAGCTGCTGATGCGGATATCAGCCCATCTATTCCACAAATGGCACCAGAAGGGACGTAAATCCGGCAATTTTTTTCACGGGCTATGTTTTCGGCCATTTCAAGAAGTTGTGTGTCAACAAAGGCCCCTACACTTACTACCATGACATCACATTTTGCATGCAACGCCGCGGGAACCACTTCATAAACCGCCTGCTGGGAAGCACATTCTACCACCAGGTCTACCTCCCTGACCATTTCAACAATTTCCATGATCTGCGGGTCAAAATTTTCCAGTGAACTTTTCACCCATTCCAGGGATTCATCATGGTGGTCATATATAGCATAGAGTTCTGCTTCAATCTGGCCATTATCAATAGCCCTACAGATCTCTCCACCAATGGCACCACAACCGAAAACTCCTATTTTAAGCATAAATGAGACTCCTTTATGTTCTAGAGGGCCAGCGCATAAAAGTATTATCATTACAAAGCATATTAAAACTCCCCGAACATAAAGTAAAACTGGTGAAAAGGATGCTGAGAGAACAGATAGAGAATTTCATCCGGGAAGATCTGGGTTATCATGATATCTCATGCCAGATGGTACCGGATACTATTGCAGAAGCCGTGGTTTTTGCAAAGCAGGATTGTGTGGTTGCCGGTGTGGAGGTTGCAGAGGCCATTTTTGATTATTTTGATATCGAATATACAAGAAAGGTTGCAGACGGGGAAAAAGTCCAGAATAACGATGTGGTCTTTGAACTTAAGGCAGGAACGGTATCCTTATTACGTGCTGAAAGGTTGAGTTTGAATTTCCTGGGACACCTGAGCGGTATTGCAACCCTTACAAGAGATTGCGTGGAAGCTGTAAATCAGTGTTCTGAAGCAGTTGTGGCTGCAACCCGTAAAACAACTCCGGGAATCCGGGAGTTCGAAAAACTGGCCGTAATCGCAGGTGGAGGTGACCCACACAGGTTCAACCTCTCCGATTCCATTATGATAAAAGACAACCACAGGAATATAATGGGCCTGGAAAATGCAATCCTCAAAGCAAAGGAAATGGCAAGTTTTACCCAAAAGATAGAAGCTGAAGTTGAATCCGCAACCGATGCCATCCTGGCTGCAAGGATGGGAGTGGACATCGTTATGCTGGACAATATGTCCCCTTCAGAAATAATATCAACCGTGGAAAAGTTGCGTCACGAAGGATTAAGGAATAAGGTAATAGTAGAGGTATCGGGAGATATAAACACCGAAAACCTTGCCGAATACGCAAAAACCGGAATTGACGTAATCTCTATGGGCTCCCTGATCCATAAAGCACAATGGGCCGATCTGAGTATGGAGATGAAAGGGTATTTTATGCCATGAATTCCGTAGCCGGGTTAAGGTTTCTTCCTTTTCTTTTACCCTGTTTGCAACTCTCTTAAAATCTTTCGGCCTTAGGTGTGTGTAGAGTGGAGGGAAGTGGGAGCAAAGAGCCTCTCTCCAATCATCAGGATCGCAATCAACCATTATTTTATCTATATAAACAAAATTCATTTGTGTATTGCATTTTGGACAATTGGCAGTCATCATAATCACCCCATTCAGATTATTTCTGCATAATATTCATTATCTTGAATCCCAAACTCAACATTTGCAGGAAATGCATTAAGGCCACTATGTGCTAAAGCAACACAATCATATGCCCATCCAGATAATTCTTGAGGTAATTTACAAATTTGACCATTTTTCAAGTGAGCCAAAGGAAGATTTTCTATTGCTTCTTTGGTCTTATGCCTTACAAAAGCCACCTTTTTGACATTATATATTTGACCCTCATTACCATCACTAATATTAGGTATTTTTAATTCTGGCAATTTATCTCATTCTTCTTTAGATTCAATCATTATTACACCAATTGAAAATTGTACTCCCAGTTTAAACAAATGTTTCAACTGATGTGAAAGTAATTAACCATATAAATGACAGTCAAGCCTGTTAACCCTACACCATTTCCACTCGAACACAAAAGTGCCCGGCGTGGCAAAAATAATCCCTCTATTTTTATTCCACAAATTCCCTGATAGCGATTTCTAAACCACTCCTCTTTTCAAAATACCCAGTACCCGGCATCTTCCATGCTACGTAATGCCTCTGGCTTTTGATTCTGCCGTACCCTTAGGTACACGATTAAGGAGTGTGTGCCACTTCTGGCAGACACAAAAAGGTGATTGTTCTACACTTTCTTCTACCTTTTTTAGTGCATGCAGTATCGTAAGAATAAATACTCATGACAGAGCTCTAGTATCCGTGTACTTTTTTAGCCCAACCTTAGCAAGGTGAAAGGGATTTTAACTCGGGCTACAGTTTTATGTCATAAACTTTATATTGGTTTCCAGTAGTGTATTTAGGCAGTATTCAGATAATAAATTATGAAAAAATCATGGCGAGGGGAACATGGAATTCAAAAAAATGATCGTATGCCTGCTCTTGATAGCAGCCTTGTCCTCAGTGGCATTTGTGGGCTCTGCCTCTGCAAAAAGTGTTCTTTATGAAGGAGAGATACAAGCCGGTGACGGGTACCAGATAAACAATCATGTAATAGATGTAGCCGATGTGTTCCCTTCAAACGAATATGCATCGTTTTATGTGTATGAAAAGGACACTGAATTGATGGACAAAGGGCTGGATATTAACGACACTTTTACCTTTGAAATCGATAATGAAGAAGTTGAAGTAAAACTTCTCGATACAAAGAAAGCTACTTTAAATCTTGTCAATATACTCATTACAATTACCGATGAGGACATAATCAATACAAAGGGAGTTGTCGATGGTGGTCATGAAAAGGCGGAATTTTCCGGTACACCCATTATAGAAATTACCAAAAGTGCAAGTTCAAATACCATACAAGCAGGTGATTCAGTAACCGTTACTGTCAGCGCAGAAAACAAAGGGGATGACGAGGCAACTGATCTCAGATTTTCCAACAACCTCCCCGAGAAATTCATCCTGGAGGAAACTTTCGTAAGCCAATCCGGCAAGATGTCCCTGAGCATTGGGGAATCTCAGCAAATTTTTGTCTACCGCATCAAATCGACAGAACCCGGCACATTTACACTCAAACCTACTACTGCAACCTTTTCTAACAATGCAGGAGTTGATTTCCCGCAGGCAAGTTCCAATACTCCTACAATCACAGTGGAAGGCGAACCCGCAGCCATGGCAGATGTGGAAGTCTCGGCAGAGCTTCAGGAACCTGTTATACCGCGGGGCGAGAGTACTGAAGTAACTTTACTCATAAGAAATAACGGTGAAGGGGGTGCTGAAGCAGTTTCCGTGGACATCCAGCTTCCCGATGGACTTGAGTATGAAAGCGGGGACAGTGAGATCGAGATTATCAGTGGTACCCCCACAATATACCTGCAAACCCTGGGAGTGCAACAGGAAAAGGAATTCACTTTCAACGTCAAAGCAGAGGAAATGGGAAGTTATCCGGTAACAGCCTCCTATTCCTACATCAGTACTGAGGACCCTGAAGCAGAAAAAGTAAACAGTGAAACAACAACAAATGCACTGGAAGTCACAAAAGGCAAATACGATGTGATCTTCGAGCAGCCGCTATATGTATATATCGTGCCTGTAGTCATTATCCTTGGGGCAGCAGCATGGATATATTACCGCCGCCAACAATACCGCTTTTAAATATCACCTGGAGGAATTAATTGCTCAATATACTTATGGTCGGAAACGGACAGTGTGGCAACCGTATTCTGGACTCTATAAACAGGCAGGCATTCGGCTCCAAAAGTCGATTTGCCAAATTCTACGCAAAACAACAGTATAAAAGTAATGTACAAACCCTTGCCATAAATACTGCCGTAAACGACCTCAAGGAAATGAAATATACCAAGGCAAAGGATCGAATCCATATACCTCACCTGCATGGAGTTGGTGCAAACCGAAATGTGGGAAGGAAAGTTTTTGATGAAAATAAATCCCAGATTATGCGCAACCTCGATGAGAGAGGCAGTTTCGATATTGCTTTTGTAATAACTTCTGCCTCCGGAGGTACAGGATCATCTTTTACTCCTTCCCTGATCCGGGAATTGAAAGAACAAAATGATTATCCTGTATATGCAGTAGTTGTCCTCCCCTTCAGGGAAGAAGGGACACTGTACCTGCAAAACGCTGCATTTGCCCTCAGGGATATAAGGGGAAGTGGAGTTGACGGGATAATCCTTGCAGATAACCAGTACCTCAAACAGATGGGCGGGGATGTGGAATCTGCCTATGATTCCATAAATGAGATGATTGCAAAAAGGCTGCTCTTCCTGCTGGATTCCCTGGACAGCGAGATGATGATGGTCACAGACCTCGGTGATTTCAAGACTGTTATGAGTGGGGGAGCCGGGATTGCAACAATTGGTTACTACGAAGCAGACGGGGAAGTACCTATCAGAACAGCCATACAAAAGGCTGTATCCCCAAGCGGATTACTGTTTAATACCAATGTTTACGAGGAAGCAAGCAGGTCCATGATAATCATCAAAGGTGACAAGAGTTCCCTGAGCATCGATGAAATCTCTACGGAAGTTGAGAAACTTTCTGATTCAGTAGGCCATGTTTTCAAAGGAATAATTGTCCGCAAAGGTGAATATCCCCGGGTACTGTCTGTCCTTACCCTTGAATCCGCTTCCGAGCTGGAAGAACTCTATCATCTTGCAGTCGGTGCTATCAATACCGAAAAAGAGAAAAAGGAACGAGTCCAGGAAGATAAGGAAGTCGATAAAGCATTCTCCCAGATAGAAGGGCTGGAACCGCAGTACTGACATGATGTGCAATGTTTCCAGGAAAGGACATTGTCACAAGCAGACAATGTAATCGAAATCCGCGGATTGGAAAAAGTCTATGGAGATGGTGTCGAGGTGAAGGCGCTTGATGGACTGGACCTTGATGTAAAAAAGGAGAAATCCTTTCCATAGTTACCCTTCCGGATCCGACAAAAGTACCTTCGTACCTTGCTCCACATGATAGATATTCTGGACACGCCCACAAAAGGCACTATCCTGATTGATGGCCAGGATATCACCAGCATGGATGACCGGCAGCGATCCAGTGCACGAAACGAATTGCTTGGCTTTATATTCCAGTACCATCATCTTTTACCTGACTTCACCGCACTGGAAAACGTCATGATGCCTCTTTTGATAGCCGGCAAGAAAAAGGATGAAGCTACCAGAGAAGCTGAAAAACTGCTCAATGAAGTTGGACTTAAAGACCGTCTGCATCATTTTCCAGACCAGCTTTCAGGGAGACAAAACCAGCGTGTCGCCGTGGGCACTTGCTAACCAGCCAAAGATCATTATCGGGGACGAACCTACAGGGAATCTGGATAGCCATTCCAGTGACAAGGTCTACGAACTTTTAAAGAAACTGAACCGAGAATTTGACCAGACATTCATCCTGGTGACCCATGATGAAAACATGGCCCGCAAAACTGACAGAATCGTCAGGATCGTAGATGGCAAAATTACTGAATAAGGGAATAACATGGAATACAGAGAAGGAAAAGTAGGAAGAGTATTTGTCCTCAGGGTAGATGACGGTGAAGACATACTGGAAAGTATAACCGCCCTTGCAGAAGAAAAAACTATAGAAAAGGCATTTCTTTTCATGCTGGGAGCATGCAGAAATTCAAATCTGGTCACCGGCCCACTCAAAGATATGATTCCTCCGGAGCCCATATGGAATTCATTTGTGGACCCGCATGAAATAATCGGTATTGGTAACATAATGCTTGAGAACAAAAAACCCGTAGTTCACCTCCATACCGGTCTGGGCAGAGACGGTAAAGCCAGTATTGGATGCATGCGAGAACACAATGAAGCCTTCATGGTAACGGAAATCCTTCTTCTTGAAATCGACGGGATGGATGTTTTGCGCAAATTTGACAGTACAAGAGGATTTGCCCCTATCAATTTCGGGGAAAAAGAGAATTAAATGCATATCTGTTTTAGCCTATTGAGCGCCTGGGATTTACACTCTATTTCGGCCGATATGTCATTTTCCAGATTTCTCATGAATGTATCAAAGGTTAATTTTAATTTGTAGTAACGCCGGGGCCTGCCCCGATCCTTTGATAACTTCTGATCCCAGGACTCCACTATACCTTTTTCACATAGAGGTTTCATGGCAACACTTACTTCAGGCTGTCTCAGGCCGGTGAGATTTTCAATCTGGCTTGATGTAAGCGAATCGCCATCAATAAGGCAGGTCATAGCTAGAGCTTCTATCCGGGAGAGGGAGAGGTTTTGAAGTAGGCCTGCAATTTCCCTCTTGCTGGAATCAAGCTGTATGAAAGCAGCATCATTCATAAAGGAAGAAAAATGGCTCCATTAATATATATTTTATGAATGTATTATAGGAAAGGATGTACAAAGCATTAGCAACAAGGATTTCAGGGACAAGAATATTATATATACAGTAATTCCCTATTCAGTAAACAAAGTCCAAGGCGGAATTATCATGAGTTACAGGGCAGAAGAAGCAGGATACCGGATAGAAAAGATTCATGCAAGAGAGATATTGGACTCCAGGGGAAATCCCACAGTGGAGGTTGATGTGTTCACGCCAAAGGGTTTTGGCAGGGCCAGTGTCCCTTCAGGAGCTTCCACAGGAACAAATGAAGCCATTGAAATGCGGGATAAGGAGGATGAACGCTACAATGGTAAAGGTGTCCTCGATGCCGTGGACAATGTCAATACAACAATAGCCGGGGAATTGACGGGTTATGATGTACGCAGCCAGAGAGAGATCGATGGGTTAATGATTGCCCTTGACGGAACCGACAACAAGATAACTTTCGGTGCAAATGCCATCCTGGGTGTTTCAATGGCTGTTGCCAATGCAGCTGCGGATTCGCTCAATATGCCCCTGTACAGGTATCTTGGAGGATCGAATTCCTTTGCACTCCCCGTTCCCACAATGAACGTCCTCAACGGCGGCAAACATGCAGGCAATGGTCTTGCAATCCAGGAATTCATGATCCAGCCCAAAGGGACTGATACTTATTCAAATGCCCTGCAGATGGGAAGCGAGACCTATCATACCCTGGGAAAGGTCCTGGAAGACAAATATGGTGCTTCTGCAACCAATGTGGGATATGAGGGAGGATATGCTCCACCCATTGACCAGACCGTGGATGCCCTGGATGCTCTGGTAAGTGGCATCGAAGAAGCAGGATATACCGAGTCAGAGGTTACCATCGGGATGGACGCTGCTGCCTCCGAATTTTTCGATGGGGATAACTACAATATCGACGGGACCACCATGACCGGAGCAGAACTTACCGACTTCTATGTCGACCTGATTGACACATATCCTATAGTAATGATTGAGGATCCTTTCCATGAGGAAGCCTTTGAGGATTTTGCAAACCTCACCAATGAAGCCTGGGAAACCATTATTGTGGGAGATGACCTGTTTGTCACAAATGTATCAAGACTTGCCAAAGGTATCGAGATGGAAGCTGCAAATGCTCTTCTGCTCAAGGTAAACCAGATCGGTACTCTTTCTGAGGCTTTTGATGCTGCAAGCATGGCATTCCGCAGCGGCTATAATGTAGTGGTAAGCCACAGGTCTGCAGAAACCGAGGATACAATGATTGCAGATATTTCAGTGGCAATCGGAGCGGATCTCATCAAGACCGGAGCTCCGGCCAGAGGGGAAAGAACTGCCAAGTACAACCAGCTTTTGCGTATTGAAGAAAACCTGGGAGATGCTGCACGTTATGTGCAGCTCTGAAACTTTATGTTCGAATTCAGGATTGCACGCAGGCATATCGCTTCAGAACAACGAAATACATTCTTTTCCATTCTTGCTGTAGTGTTCATTGTAGTCCTCATGTCCCTTATGACCGGATTTACCGTGAACTGATAGAAAAGACAGTGGAAAACTCTCCTCATATAGTGGGTGTATCCTGCAGAAGACAAGGATGCAGGCATACATCTCTATGATCATTATAAGTCTGTAATCGTAAGTACACCTACCGTTATTGCTTTCTGCATTCCTTGAAAAACAGGCCGTGATTACATACCGGGACAATTCCGCAGGAATCAACATATTCGGAGTGGATCCTCCGGATGAAAATAAAGTGATGCATCTTAAACCCGATATCGTTGAGGGAAATCATGAAGAGCTTTCCGGAAGTGGTAAAGGTATCCTTATAGGGGATGACCCGATGAGTGGGTACAGATAACCTCCCCTCAAGCAGGCGAGCTTTCCCTGAAAGTTATCGGGATTTTTGACAGCGGTACCGGCCGGGATAAAAGTGATGCCTATGCAAGAATGGAAACCCTGCAGGATTTTTATGATGAGAAGGGAACAATTACTGCAATATCCATGCATGTCACAGATCCGTATAATGCAAAGACAACCACTTTAGAAATTGAAAAAGAAACAGGTCTGAAGGCTGATAGCTGGATTGAGATCAACAGTCAACTCCTGGATCTACTCAATACCCAGAAGGTAATTGTGTGGCTTTACTATATCCTGATCTATATAACTGCCGGATTTGATATTGCCAATACACTGATCAATATTCTCATGGACAAGAAAAGTGAGATCGGAATGCTCATGGCAATGGATACTTCCAGGAAAAGCATCACTAAAATATTCCTGATAGAATCCACAATCCTGGGAGCTTTCGGCCTGCTGCTGGGTCTTGTATTGGAATATTTTACAGCTTTAGCAATTGGATCCCACGAAATAGAATTGCCTGCTGAAACGTATCTGGTACTTACATGTATGCCCATGAAAATTGCGGCAATGAATTTCTTTTATGCCACCATTTTTGCTTTTACAATAAATATGATCGCCGGGGTCTATCCGGCAACAAAAGCATCAAAACTGAATCCCGTGGAAGCTATAGAAAGTATATGATTCAGAAATCAAGAAGGGAACTCTGGTTGCCGCTTTCTGGAAGTTTTTCCTTTTCAGGTTCCCTTACTTCGGCATTCATCTGACATCCTTTGTCAGCAGGTTTGGATTTTGCAAAATCAAAAAGCCCTTTTTGCCTGGAGTCATGATCCAGGGTTGCCATATTCACACCGAATACTGAAAGGATACGTTCCACCGGCGGAAGGAGCTGTTTCTGTATATAGTAATCAACATCCAGAGCTAGGTTGTGCTGCCTGACATACTCAGGGTCTTCCGCACGATTTACAAAAAGATCCTTCCCCGCAACTATCACAAAGGGAATCCTCTCTCCGATGGAAGGACGCATTCCGGTACGCCGCTCTATTTTCTCCACCACGGTGAGATGGGGTTGCTTGTTCTTGTAACTGGAAGGACTCTTGGAAAATGTCTTTGTCAGCACCAGGTCATCAATAATACCAGAGTCACGGGAGACATCCAGATTGCGTACCCTGTCCACAGTAGTTTTCACATGTTCCACTGCCTTTTCGACATTACCTTCTTTCAGGACATATTCCAGTACCTGGTTTAACATATTGGATGTAAGCTCACACCAGTCACGCCTGACGGTTTCCAGGCCCTTGACCTTGATTTTATCCTCCCAGCCATCCCCCACAGGTTCAAAAAGCCATTGTGCATAGCGTTTCTTCGCTACAAGCAGGACACGCCTGGCAGTGGCTTCGAACTCCAGTTCCATGGGATCCGGCAGGGATGCGGTTACCAAGGAAGCAACTTTGCTGCCAACCCGGGCAGATTCCTCAAGGGTTAGGTCATCAGGAGACATTTCCCTGTTATCCCTGTCCATGCAATGCACAAAAACACTGTCCGTATCTCCGTAAACAATGGAAAGGTTAACTTTTTTGTCATCAGGTCTAATCTCGCCTGCTTCATCCCTGAAATAGACCTCGTCATTCCTGAGAATCACACTGCCTATCTGGCTGCAGACAATCTCCTCTGTGCGGGCGATATTTTCTCTGCCAATACTTGTTACTGAACCGGCCATTCCCAGACTGTACAGACGAGCCCGGGCATAACCGGAATATCCATAAAAACTGTTGAGCAGGATTTTCAGGGCAAGCTGGGTGGCATCAAGAACACGGTGTTGATTTTCATCCCGGGTCTTTTTCATTATTTGCTTGGTCTCACTGCGCCTTCTCAAAAGTTCCTCGAGTACCGAGGGTACGATGCCTTTGTATAGATGGGGTTTGACAAATTTATCCCCGGTAGGAGAGACTATAAGGTCATCTGCTTGTAAATTGGTGTTTTCCACAACGGTAGTATAGCAGAGATTGTGGGCCATTATAATGGTGGGATAAAGTGACTTATAATCCAGCACAAGAACATTTTCATGTAACCCCTTATGAGGCTCAAGAACTGCACCTCCTTTAAGATTCTCATTCAGCTTCCTTCTTTGCTGGGATGTATGTTCATCGGGTTTGGATGACATGACCCTGTTCTGCTTGCCATATTCACTCAGGAGCAACTGTTCGACCATATTGGTCTGGCCACCGCTTATAACGTCCTGAAGCAGAGTGCCGCTTACCTGGGATACCGCTATATGTTTATCGAGTAATTTTAGTTGCAGGAGCAGCTCCAGGGCAAGCTCGGAGTCACGTCTGGCGTAATTAATGAATTCATAGAGTTTGGTGCCATCATCTTCCCAATATTCTTCCATGTCCTGAGGGGAAACATCCAGTTTTTCCTTGTCGAGCAATTCATGAGAGACATTCCTGAGTGTATAGCGTTTCAGGCTGAATTCCTGCCTGATCAGGGGCAAAACATCGACAACGGCCCTGCCGGTGATATCAACCATTGTGCGAGTGCCTATTTTCCTGTAACCCAGGCTCCTGCCGTCCCTGCCCACATCGGATTTGATCCTGTGGCCGTTTTTGCTAAGAATGGATACACGGTCGGTAATATAGGGAATATCAAAATCATTGCTGTTGTAGCCGGTCACTACGTCGGGATCATATTCCCTGAAGATCTCAAAAAACCGGGACAACATGGAAGCTTCATCCTGACAGGCTTCCACATCAGTGTCCACGCCATCAGCTGGTTTGGCTATCAGGACTATGGTTTCTTTGCCCTGATAGGCCGGTGCAAAGGAGATACTGATCATTATCACGGGAGAGGTTTCAGGAGTGGGCATATTGCCATCCACTGGTAAACACTCGATGTCAAAGGCCAGATGTCTCAGAGGGGCAGGTTCCTTTCTTTCAAATTCTTCCACGTCCTCACTGCTGCAGGTTATATTGCAGAGAGGAAGGTCCTGCAGGGCAGTCTGAGGAGTCAACCGCATCCAGCCCATCCCATGCAGGCCCCTGTCAATCAGAAAGCGATTCCTGAATAGGATGTCTGCCTCGTAGATCTCTTTTACAGCAGGCATGGCGGCTATATCATCCCTGATCTCCGGCACGTTACCCGGATCATGGGTGATTATCTTTAACATGCGGGTGGGTGTGGTCTGGTAGCCTACCGGTTCAAATCTCTCAACCTCATCAATGGCTTTTACCTGCTCGAACTTTTGCTTTATATCAGATGCAACCTGTTCCAGATCTGCATTACAATTTACATAAAAATAAGGTTCAAAGCCGGGTACCTGACAGCATATACTTTTACCTTCTGAAGAACGCCCAAACAGGCGGATTACAGGAGAGTTGTCCTGTCTGAAGTAGTCGGCATCTATGAGCTGGAACTCTAATTGATCAGGTAGGTTTGTGGTCATGGTTTTCACTGTGAAAGATGATTGATTATGGGTTGCTGTATGAGATTTCTTATTTATAACTTAAACCCCGTGACATATCTACAAAAGCCAAAGTGTTTGGAATTCATACCAAACAACCCTCACGCAAAATATTTTAGTATGTTGATGCAAAGCCACAATTTAATCCTGCGATGGAAGACCGCAATCATAGTTGAATATGATTTACTTTTCAGTTGTCTTTGTAACGCTCTTTTTTCTCCTGAATGCAAGTTTTTCAACTTCCTTTACATCCAGTCCCGTATCGATGTGCCACCTCGGACTGTAGATTCCATTACCGGGGCTTTGCTATCTTCGTTCATGATTTTTTCCCTTTCATTGTTTGAGTTTATGCACTGTGCTGCTATGATTATCCGTACTGCGGTGCCCAACTTCCTAGTTAATGTTAGCAGATTTATCAAAAAAACTAATCAAGTAATAAGCTAAGACAGATGCTTAATTATACTCTCAAACCCACTAACATTTTTCGTTTTGCTCTATAAATAGAATCTCATAATTTCAAATGGTGTTGATATCTTAGTCTTGATGGATGATAGAATGTGAGCCAAATGATATGTAAGTGGTTATACGATGTGAGAATGAGTCAGAGATCCAAACAACAGATAATTTCTGTGCCTCTAAGTTCTATTTAGCAAAAAAGGGAACTAAAAATGAGAAAGTAAAGTGCCCGGAGCGTGACTCGAACACGCGGCCTCCAGATGTCTCAGGAGACATGGGAGCACCCAATCGTTTACCCTATGAGTCTGGCGCCCCAACCAACTAGGCTATCCGGGCCTGGTAGCACATACAGAAGGTAAAAGTGATATTAAAAAGTATCGATTAAAATAGCATTACCGATTGTAACTTATTCAAATTTCGAAAGGAGATATGTATCAACCCATTGTGGTAGTTCATTTTCATCTTTGATCCAGATCTTTCCATCTATATCTTTTTCCACAATCAAAACAGAAGTATCATTTGAGTTATCAAATACATATGCTCTTCTGCATAATTTTAATGCATCAAACAAAAAGTTATTTGATCGCTTATATCTATCTTTTATCTTATGATCAGGGACGTTATGTTGTCCTTTTTGAACACGTTCATTCACTCGTCCCTGGTTGATTGCAATGTCTGATGTACTTACAAAATAAAGATACAATTTCCAACCTTTTTGTCTGGCCCGTTCCATGAATTCAATTTTAGATTCATGTGAAAATACTGTTTCAAATGAAAACAAGTTGATATCCAGATCTATTAGTTTATCTCTAATAAAATCTGCTATCAAAGACCCCATATAGGAATTGTTGATATTATTAATAAGACAATTATTCTCAAATTTGATATCTTTAATGTCAATTTTACTTATTGGGAACAGGGTTGAATTTAAAAGATGCTCTTGGAATTCAGATATATCCGTTTGTATTCCAAGATTTTCAAAATTAATAATGTTTTGAGTATTAAGTTTGTCAGGATCAATATGTAATTGTGGATTTATTAATTTCGGGTCATCTTCAATAAATTGTTGGACCAGGGTGGATTTACCTGATCCATTTGGTCCCGCAAATATTCGAATCCGCTTCATAGTTTATACATACGTTTTTTGGGGACAACGAATGCGTTTTCTAGTGTTTTGATCACTTCGATTCTACCATCCGGATGTTTCCTGACAATAGCATTACCCTGTTGGATTGTAATAGCCCTGCCATTTTTAAGAGCATCATTTGCTGCACGGGTTGTTGCCTTTCGTGCCATTTGTTCAATGTGTTCAGATTGTCTGTCATCTGACAGGCTATTACTACATGCTGATGTGCCGATTTGTTCACTGACTTTAGATTGAACATTTGGTGGTTCGGTTATTTTTGACATGTAAATTCCTCATTGCTCTGGTATATTCTAATATATCGTTGAGCGCTTAAGTAAGTTTGTTTTATTGAGTTTTCTGAAAAATCATGTTGTTGATTGAATAAGTTTGTGCCATTTACGCCCTATCCCTAACATGAATCCCAAAATAAAAAAAGAAGATGGGGAAAAACTCCCCATCAGTAACCTGTGGCCTCTGCAAAGGTAAGCAGCAGGTTGGGATCAGAAGTAGTGCCCCTGACCTGGATTACCATGCTGTCATTGTTCCAGACATAGGCATAACGTGGCACGTCCTCGCCGCCCTCGGTCACATGCCAGATGATGCGTGTGGCAAAGTGGTCATTGATGGAGTGCTCGGTGAACCTCTCTCCCTGTGCCATTGGATTAAATTCGTTTTTGTAGTCGTTGACCAGGGTTTGGGCAGCCTCCGTGTCAGTGCATTCAATGGCGCTGATTTGCACTTCCACACTATCCCCGTTTTTGTAGATACCCTGCGTGGCTTCAACTACCGTATCTTCACTGCCCACACCGTCCAGCACACTTCCAGAGTCCAGCTGGCGCTCACCTATCATCTCAAATCCTGCCGGCACTTCATCAAGTGACACTGCATCTGAAACAGACCCGATCTCAGGATTATCGATTTCTTCACCAGTACTGCCTGTATCGGTACATCCCGACACTGCAAGCATTATCATTGTAATGGCCAAAAGCAATGCTACTATTCTCATTTTCATAAAAGATCCCTTTTCCAAAGTGGATGGATTGTAATTTAGATTCAGATATTTAAAAGTAATCCGCAATGAGCAGATCAAAAAAAGAATAAAACACAAACCAAAAAAAAGAAAAGAGAAGTAGAAGGGATTAGTCCCTTCTATCATTCAAGTCTGCTTAGTTTCTCCTTACGAGGTAGGCAACTGCCAGAAGTCCAGCGATTGCGAAGACTGCTTCAAATCCAGGGATTCCTGGTTCTTCAGTTTCGTTGGTTGCTGGTTCCTCAGGCTCGGTTGGCTCGGTTGGCTCGGTTGGCTCGGTTGGCTCGGTTGGCTCGGTTGGCTCAGTTACGTTCTCAGTTTCGTTGTCCTTTGGCTCGGTTGGCTCGGTTGGCTCGGTTGGCTCGGTTGGCTCAGCTGGTTCTTCGCCTTC
>NZ_OBDR01000005.1 GCF_900215215.1 Methanohalophilus euhalobius
ATGTGGGCCGGTAGATCAGCTCGGAAGATCGCTACCTTGGCATGGTAGAGGCCTCGGGTTCGAATCCCGACCGGTCCACTTAAATATTTTAGAAAATTTTAAATGTTCAATGTTTTTTTACTATAATCTTTATTAGAAGTAGGCCCACATAGAAACCCATACAAAAAGTTCTTTCAGTTAACGAGTAAATTTTATCTGTAAGGATTTAAAGACCATAGTGGCCCTATGTATGCCCTTTCTGTAGACTGAAATGGTCTTTTACGTCCCGCCCCACACATTGACACAGGCCGACAAAGACTAAATATTTTGTTATTTATTTCCTTCTTCACCTGTTGCATATGTTTGTTGACGAAAGTGGAGATTTGGGTTCACAATCAAACTTATTTGATTTTTGCTGCCTTATTGGTAAAAGATGAACTTCCACTTAAACGAATCATTAAAAAAATGAGAAGAAACAAATTCAAAAAGGAATTAAAAAACGGTTCTGTAGAAAACCTTTCCTCTAACTTCCACTAATACATTATCATTTTTATTTTGGAATGAAATTAATGATGCTCTTTTCGTATCAAATATTCCCGGTAATTCCAGATATAAGTTATATGCATTATAGTGCCTTTGCCTTATTAAATCATTATCATGTCTCAGATAAGTTTTAAAGTGATTTAAAATCTTCTATTTTGTCTTTAATTGCTTAATAAAGCTTCATTATTTCATAAATACCCTTTTCTGATCTTTTAAAATAAGTATGTTTATATTTATGACTGTTCATGTGAGATTGCCCTGTTTTAGAGAAGACAGGCAAATACCACCACCCAACAATCACTCCAGATGAAAGTTTGCACCTCTTTTGTTTCATCTGGAAGTGATTGTTGTATTTTTTGTGAGGTGAATTATGGAAGAAAGCAAAGGAACTTATCCAGTAACACACCCGGTTCAATCCGCTTCTCTCATGCATCTAAGTGGAGTATGGAAAATCTACCAGATGGGAGATACCGAATTTGCAGCATTGAAAAATATTGATTTGGAGATTCAAACAGGAGAATTTGTTGTAATTCTGGGTCCAAGCGGCAGTGGTAAAAGTACAATAATGAATCTGTTGGGATGTCTGGATATGCCAAATAAAGGAATCGTACAGTTAAACGGTAAGGACATATCTAAAATGCAGGAATCGGAGCTTGCACAGATCAGGGGGCAATTGATCGGTTTTATTTTTCAACAATTCAATCTCATTCCTATATTGAATGTTATTGAAAATGTTATGCTTCCTCTTGAGTTTCAGGAAGAGAATGCTGATTATTCATGGAAAAAAGCAGAAGAACTGCTTGAAATTGTAAATCTCTCTGATAAAAAATACAATTTGCCTTCTCAGTTATCAGGTGGGCAAAGGCAGAGGGTTGCAATAGCAAGGTCTCTGGCGGTGGATCCGATGGTAATTCTTGCAGATGAGCCCACCGGCAATCTGGACAGTACAACCGGTACTTATATCCTTGATTTTTTGAGTGAATTGCATAAAAAAGAGTCCAAGACAATAATTATGATCACACATGACCCGGAGCTTGCGGAATATGCAGATCGTGTTGTCCATATTCTGGATGGAACAATTGAAAGAATAGAGATAAGAAATAATAAGTAAAAGACGATGTGGTTTTTAATGAATAAGTTGGCATACTTTTCGTTTTTATTGATACTGTTAATCTTACCGGTAACTGCTTCAGCAGATATTTCTGCAAGCATTAGTGGTATTGAGGTAGGTAAAGTAACCCAGAGCCCGGCTCCTGCAAGACCAGGTGAGACAGTAGAACTCTCCCTGAGTATCCAGAATGTAGGAGATGAAGACCTTTCAGATATAGTAGTTTCATTGGACCCGGAGTATCCTTTTACAAGTATATCGGGACAATCCCTGACAAAAAGAATCTCTTTTCTGGAAGCCCGGCAGGATGAGGAAGACGGAACCATTCTCAAGTTCATCCTAAAAGTTGACCCTGATGTTGCAGAAGACACCTATGATATTGATGTGGTAGTAAAGGATAGCGGAAGCGATGCAAGAAAAAGAACACCTATAAATATCGACATTCAAGGTAAGGAATATGCCCAGGTTGTGACGATAAGTGAGTCAAATATAGATCTTGCAACTGTGGAACCTCTTGAATTTGTTATTACAAATACAGGTGATGCACCGATTAAAAACATGGAATTTTCCTGGAAAGAACCGACAGGAGTTGTATTACCTGTATACTCATCAACAAGCAAGTATATTAAATATTTAGGCGTGGGTGAATCTGCCAATGTGTCATATTCTGTGATGGCTGATGTAAATGCCGATCCCGGATTATATCAGCTTGATATTACACTGCAATTCCAAGATTATGATGGTGATAATTCCACCATACAGACCAAAGCGGGTATCTTCGTAGGCGGAAAAACAGATTTTGATCTGAGTTATTCCGAGAGTGACGGAGGGGAGGTTTCCCTTTCTCTTGCAAATATCGGTAATAATGAAGCCTATTCTGTAAAACTCTCGATACCTAAACAGGATAACTTTGTAACTACAGGAAGCAGTTCATCGATTGTTGGTAACCTTGAAAAGGGTGACTATACTGTTACTTCCTTCTCCATATCCAGGACAGGTGCAATGGCTTCAGATGCCGAAGTGACAGCAGAAGACGGTGAAGCTATGCAGCAGCAAGGAGACTCTGCCAATGAACTTCTGGTTCTCATAGAATATACTGATACCACCGGTCAGAGGCTTTCTGTTGAAAAGGCAGTTCAAATTGAAGACCTTACTTCAGGTACTATGGGCACAGCAGGGTCTAAGGGACCGGGTCAAACAGGAAGTAATACTTATCTGTATGCTGTTGCCCTGATTCTTATTGCTGGTGGTCTTGTATTTTACAGAAAGAAAAAAATGGAGAAAGAAGGTAATTGTGAACCCATCGGGGTACAGCTGAGAATGCTAAAAGGCAAGATCTTGGGAAAGGATAAAGAATGAGACTAAGTACCTGTTTCAAACTTGCTTTGAATATTTTAATACACAGCAAGCTCAGAAGCTGGCTTACTATAATAGGTATTGTTATCGGTGTGGGTTCTGTTGTTACGATTATGGCACTAAGTGACAGCATGTCTGCAGAGATGGAAGGACAATTTGCAGATATGGATCTCACAACAATCCAGGTAACTCCGGGATATACGAAAGCTTCTTCGGGTTCTTCTGATGCAGAGCTTACTGATAGGGATATACGCGCGATGAAGTTAATTGAAAACATCGACTACATCTATGGTCAGGTCTATGGAAGAGATATGGATGTTTATTTTATGGGGGAGACGGCGGAACTTTCCGTAACAGGTGTTGATTCGCAGGTCTGGCAATATACTGTAACCTATGACATGGAATCCGGCAGGCTACTTGAAGCTGCGGATAATAATGTTGTAGTTATAGGCTACGGTGTAGCTCACCAAATATTTGATCAGGAGATAGGTCTTAACCGTGCACTTACAATTGAAGGCAAAAACTTCAGGGTCGTGGGTGTGCTGGATGAAGGTGAAAGTGACAATTCGATCATAATGCCAATAGATTCAGCCGTGGATATAATAGATGATGCTGAAGAAGATGTCTATGATACAATTATAGTCAAAGCCTCTGATACCAAACATGTAGAAACAATAGTCAATACTATCGAAGAAAAGCTTATGATATCCCGTCATATCGCAAATGAGGATGATAGAGATTTCAGTGTTTCTTATTCCCTTTCAATGGCAGATACTGCAACTGAGATAATGGATTCAATTACTATGTTTCTGGGAGCCATAGCGGGAGTTTCCCTTTTGGTAGGTTCTGTGGGAATTGCAAACACCATGTTTACGTCTGTGATGGAGAGAACTAAGGATATAGGTACCATGAAAGCCATAGGCGCTAAGAACAGGGATATTATGATGATATTTTTGATTAATTCCGCACTGGTAGGCTTTGTTGGTGGGGTGCTTGGTATCCTGCTGAGCTTTGTACTTACAGCACTCATGCCGATGCTTGGAATATCTATGATGAGATCTTCCATGGGTATGGCAGTAGCTCCCGATCTTATAGGAATGGGAATCGGCATTGCAGTGTTTGTAGGTATCATATCGGGAGTGGTTCCTGCTTATAATGCATCGAGAATGAAACCAGTAGATGCCCTCAGGTATGAATGAAGTCTTTGGTATATATGAGGCGCAGAGCTTCATATATTTATTAGGCATTGTTAGGCACTGTTATTCCCATCACACACCCATAAATTTAAATACAAATTCTAAGAAATAAAGCAGATTATCATGTGGAAACCTGATCAGGTAGATCAAATGGACTCTAGATCCATTCAGCCGGGTTAGATTCCCGGGGTTTCCGCCAGTAAAATAGAAAGTGACGGTCTGGATATGTTGCAAAATTAGACGCCTCAGCAAATGTAGATATCAGAAGTCGCCCCTATAGCCGGAGCAATCCCCTATGGAAAGGAAACCACTAGATTTACTTATAGACACCAACGGAGTGTGGCTCTCAAGGAATGGGTTACTTCATGGTGTAAAGAACTTTGAGGTGTCGAGGAACCATATTCATATCACTACTGACTGCGGAAGCCGCTTTACAGTACGTAATTCCAGAAGAAGTCGCTCTGCAAGGGCGCTACGCAACAATAAATATCGCAAAGCATGCAAAAACTGCAAACTTTCCGATGAGCGTATTACTCGTTTTGTCACAAAAGATTTCGGCAGGGGAAGCCAGGCACGCGTTGTCACAGCTTCAAAAACAAAAAAGAACAAACCTCCAGAGGCAGCAGTGGTTAAAGCTGTTTCCAGCAAGGCAAATGAAATGCCGCCTGTTGCAGAGACAAAAAAAGAAAAGCCTGTAAAACCGGATTACACGCCTGCCCAGAAAAAAAGAATTACAACACTGCTTAGCCCTGCAGATGACTTTAGTTCAGTAAAAGAACTCCCGCCCTTCAAGGAGCTGGAGACAGAACTTGTCAAAAAGAGAAAGCAAGATCTGCGTCATATGTATGAGAAGGACCGCAGACATCAGCTGGCCCAGCTTGAAAGGGATATTTCCCTCTTTTTAATAGAAAAGGGGTTCATGGAAGTACGCACTTCAATCATGATCCCGGCTAAATTCATTGAAAGAATGGGAATCACAGAAGAGGATCCCCTCTACAAACAGATATTCCGGGTGGATAATAACACATGTCTGCGGCCCATGCTTGCCCCGGGATTATACAATTACCTGCACAATTTTGATAACATAATGCCCGACCCCCTCAAGATATTCGAGATAGGCACCTGCTACAGGAAGGAATCCGACGGCAAGGAGCATCTTGAAGAGTTTACAATGATTAATTTTTGCCAGATGGGCTCGGGATGCACAAGAGAAAATCTGCTGAAAATTATTGATGAATTGCTAAAATATCTGAAAATCGATTATGAGGTAATCGCGGATAATTGCATGGTGTATGGAAATACAATTGACATAATGCATGGAGACATGGAAATATCTTCAGCCGTGGTGGGACCCATTCCACAGGATCTGGATTGGGGAGTGACCAAACCCTGGATGGGCGCAGGAATGGGACTTGAAAGATTACTCAAGGTCAAGCACAAATACACAAACATCAAGCGTTCAAGCAGGTCTATATCATACTATAACGGAATTACAACTAATCTCAGGTGAATAATTTGTTTGAAAACATGGACAATGAACAGCTGGATAAATTTGCATCCTCAATAAATGAAGGATACCAGCTCAGGGACCAGGAGATAAGAGACCTGCTGGTCATAGAGGATGAAGAAGAGATGCAGAAGTTGTTCCATGTGGCACGCATGGTCCGTGATAACTTTTTTGGAAATAAGGTGTTCCTGTACAGTTTTGTGTATTTTTCAACATATTGCAAGAATCAGTGTTCGTTTTGCTACTATAACTGTAAGAACAATATCCACCGCTACAGGCTTACTCCCGACGAGATCGAAAAGGTCTGCGAGGCGCTTGAAAATGATCCTGTCCACATGATAGACCTGACAATGGGAGAGGACCCTTATTATCATGACCACCCTGAAAGACTGGTCAGTGCTGTGCGGAAAGTTAAGGACAAACTGGGCCTTCCGATAATGATCTCCCCGGGAGTTGTGGGGAAAGAGACCCTCAAACAGATGTATGATAACGGAGCCGATTTCCTGGCACTTTACCAGGAAACCTATGACCAGGAATTATACAACAAGCTCAGGGTAGGCCAGGAATACGACCAGAGAATAAACTGCCGCCAGGATGCAAAAGAAATTGGTTACTGTGTAGAGGATGGGATCCTTACCGAAATCGAACCAGAAGCCGAATCAACCCTGATATCCCTCAAAGGCCTGCGTAAGTCAAATCCCAATATGGTACGTGTAATGACATTTGTACCCCAGGAAGGCACACCTCTGGCAAGCCGAGAACCCGGAAGCAGCAAATCAGAACTGAAAATCATATCGATCCTAAGACTCATGTTCCCGGACAGGCTGATACCTGCTTCCCTTGACCTTGAAGGCATGGAAGGTATGGTTTACCGCCTGGATGCCGGAGCAAACGTTGTGACATCCATCATTCCTTCCGGATCGGCACTGGAAGGCGTGGTTAACTATGACAGGGAACTGACAGAACGCAACCGTGATGCATGGAGTGTGGTGGAAAAGCTTCAGAGCATGGGAATGGAACCGGGAAAACAGGAAGATTTCAATCAGATACTGGGAAGGTAGAATGAAAACGATATGTCTGATTGGGGGCAAGTTGCAGGGCTTCGAGGTGGCTTATCTTGCCAGGAAATCCGGGATACAGGTACATCTGATCGACAGGAAAAACAAGCCTCTGATACGTAATAGTGTGGACAAGCATTTTTGCTTTGATATTACAGAAAAGCCGGAAAGGCTCATCGAATTATCCCGCCACTCAAATGCTATAATTCCGACAAATGAAAACCCTGGCACCCTTCTCTTTTTGAAAAAAATAGAACCAGAACTACATTGCCCTCTTCTTTTCGATTTTGCCGCTTATGATACCAGCATGCACAAAAAGCGTTCAAGGGAATATTTCAAATCGATCGACATACCCATCCCTTCAGATAAACCCCAATCCCCTCCTTATTTTGTGAAACCCCCATGCATGAGCAGCAGTAGGGGCGCGCGCATAATTGACAACGAAAGTGAACTGGCAGACATTGATGATTCGATGGTCATTGAAGAATATGTACCCGGACCGGTAGTTTCACTGGAAGTGGTGGGTGACGGGAACAATTTCATGATCGGTCAGCAGACACAGGTCCATATTGACCAGGAACATGATTGCCACCGGGTCACCCCGATGGAGACGGATGTAAATTTCAGGGAAATAACACACCTGCTGGCCAGCAATCTGTGCCTCAAAGGAATCATGGATGTGGAAGCAATACTCTCCCCAGAAGGAATCCGGGTTATTGAGATTGATGCACGGTTTCCCAGCCAGACACCTACCGTAGTATATCACAGTAGTGGTGTAAACCTGCTTGAATGGCTAATGGAAACTATTGCAGGAAATATAAGGGAAAACAAACCTCTACCTGTTGGCAAACAATGTAACTATGAGCACCTGATGGCATCTGATGGAAAACTTATCCCTGTTGGAGAACATGTGCTTTCAGGCGGTGATGACTACCGGCTATTCCATGAATCAAACGGGTTGGAAATATTCAAATGTTGGGGGAAAAGACCAACCTATACCCTGATATGCAGCGGCACGACCCAGCATGAGATGTGTGATAAAAGAAAAAAAGCAATTCAACTCATCAAATCCGATATGAAGCAGTAAAAGGAGGATTAATATGGCATTACTTACACCACAAGATCTGGAAGGACTTACAAAACAGCTTGAATGCAATAACAATACTATCAAAAAAGCAACCGGAATGGACATTGCTGACATATGCAAACAAATATACGGCACCACTCTTGACGGAGAAAAGGTAGGTATTGTGCCCATAACTTCCGGCAACGGTATCATTACCAATTTTTCGTCATCCCTGCTTACGATAACCGAATATTTCGGCCTTGATGGTGCCATAACCGAGCATCCTGACGTTACCGGCTACTATGAAGCTGTTTCCAGTGATGCCGATATAATACTTATGGCAGATGACCATATTTTTATTGCACATAATATGAGAAACGGCAAAATTGCAACCAATCATGTATGCACCGGAGTGGTTTACGCTGAAATCGCCTCCCGTTACAAATATGCTGACTCAAAAGATATACTTGTAATCGGCCTGGGAAGAGTGGGTTATGCCGGAGCACAACATCTTGTAAAAAGGAATTTCGATGTGTATGCCTATGACCCCGACCGGGAAACTATGGAAAAGGCTCGCAAGGAACTAGGCATCATACCCTATGATCCCGAAGAAGAACACAAGTTCTCCATGGTCCTGGAAGCTACACCAAACCCCAATACAATCTCTGAAGGCATGGTAGCAGAAAGATGCCTCATATCCACACCGGGAATTCCCTGTGGATTACCTGAAGACATTGGGGAAAGGAACGAAATCGACTTGGTAATGGAACCTCTGACGATTGGCGTGGCTTCGATGCTTTACGCGGTAATGTAAAGTAGAGAGCCCTCAAGAGCAAAACAAGTATATTGATAGCGCTTTTTTCATGAACATTTGAACATGAAAAGATATATATATGCTAAATGCGTAGCCAGATTACCTTTTAGAATAAAAATAAGTTTTAAGGAGTAAAGGTTATGGTTGAATATACACCCAAAGAGAGATTAGCACGCGTATTTGCAGGTGAAGAAGTAGACAGAATGCCTGCTATCTGTGCCACCCAGACAGGAACAGTAGAACAGATGGATGCAGTAGATGCTTACTGGCCAGAAGCTCACGAAGATCCTGTAAAAATGGCAGCACTGGCAGAAGCAGGCCACACAGTCATAGGATTTGAAGCAGTACGTGTTCCTTTCGACATCACAGCAGAAGCAGAATTTTTCGGATGCGGAATCAAGCCAAGTACCAAGGAACAGCAGCCATCCGTTATCAGCCACGTTGTCAGCAAGGCCGAAGACCTCGAACAATTCGAAGGTTACAACATCGAAGACGGCAGGATCGGCAACGTATGTAAGGCAGTCAAGATCCTCGCAGACAAATACGGCGACGAACTTCCAATCATCGGCAGTATGATCGGACCATTCTCCCTCGCACAGCACCTTAATGGTGACTCCTGGTTCATGAACATCATGACCGACCAGGAATTTGGCCTCAAACTCATGGAATTCACCACTGAGTTCTGCACACAGTACGCCCTCAAGCAGGTCGAGAACGGTGCCAACACCTTTGCAATCATTGATCCAACAGCCAGTTACCAGCTTATTGGTGCTGACTTCTACAAGACTTTCGTAGTTCCATTCCACCAGAAGATTGTTGAAGCACTCCACGAGAAAGGTATACCATCCATCCTCCACATCTGCGGAGACACAACAAACGGACTTGCGATCATGGAAACCTGCGGCGTAGATGCACTCAGTGTAGACCAGAATGTCGACCCTGCAGCAGCAGTTGAGAATGTGGACAAGGCCCTCATAGTAGGTAACCTAGACCCAGTAAGTGTTCTCTGGAACCAGGGCGAAGACAATGTCGAAGGTGTAAAGGAAGAATCCAAGAAAGTTCTCGATGCAGGAGTACAGCTTCTCGCACCGGGTTGCGGTATTGTGAGCAAGACTCCTACCCAGAACCTTCAGGCAATGATAGAAGCAGCAAAGAACTGGACATACTAAGTCCAGTTCTTTATCTCTTTTTTTATAATTTCTAAATTAATTTGATTTTTACAGGCCTGGAATGCTTACTGCAGTATTTATATTTGCAGTATTCCACAGGCTATCATTGGCTTAATAAATATAGCATAAGAGATTTTCTATAATATGGTTTTGAGAAAGTTATATATACTTCCTCCATTATGTGCTAAATACCGTAAAAAGAGGAATAACAATGAAAATCTGCATAACATCAAAAAGCAATGAACCTGATTCAGATATTGAGCCCCGTTTTGGCAGAGCTCCTTATTTCATAATTGCCGACACCGAGAACGGAAAATTAGAAGCAATAGAGAACCCTGCAGCAGGTGCTACCGGGGGTGCCGGAATACAGGCTGCCCAGGAAGTCGCAAAAATGCAGGCAGATGTTTTGATCACCGGTAATGTGGGACCTAATGCCTATGAAGTCCTTTCCACAGCAGGGATCGAAGTCGTAACCACTTCCGGTGTATCGGTAAAAGAAGGAATTGAACAGTATAATAAAGGAACTCTGGAAAAAGTATCCGGTCCAACTGCCAGGGCACATGCTGGCATGGGTCGCGGACAGGGCAGAGGGGGAAGAAAATGAAAGTATGCATACCGGCAACCGAGAACAGTGGAATAGATTCACCCGTAGGCCAGCACTTTGGTAAAGTCCCTTATTACACAATATACGACAGTGAGACCGGCAAAGTAGATGTTCTGGAGAATACCAGTGAGCATATGGGCGGTGTTGGATTGCCTCCCGAATTACTCACAAATGAAGGCGTTGAAACCATGCTCTGTGGAGGCCTGGGGTGGAAAGCCGTCCAGATGTTCGACCAGTTCGGCATCAAAGTTTTCGTGGGAGCACAGGGGAAAGTCAGGGATGCCATAGAAGACTGGAAAAATGAGAGGCTCGAGCAAGCTGGTGCAAACAACTCCTGCAGTGGACATGATCACCACTGAAACACCAAACATGAAAATAACTGTGGCAAGCGGAAAGGGAGGAACCGGGAAAACAACAGTTGCTGTTAATTTCTTCCTTTCTGTTCCAAAAACCAGCCTCCTTGACTGTGATGTGGAGGAGCCAAATTCCAATCTGTTTTTACACAATGACCTTAAAAAAGTAAAAGAGGTTACGATACCAGTTCCCGTAATCGATGAGCAAAAATGCGAACATTGTGGCAAATGTGCTGATTTTTGCAATTACAATGCGCTTGCAGCACTACCACAAAAAGTGATGGTCTTTTCCGATCTCTGTCATGGTTGTGGAGGATGTAGCCTCGTCTGTCCCAATGATGCTATCAGTGAAACAGGACGCAGCATAGGGAACATAGAGCGGTCCCTTTCAGGACAGTTCCATACAGGACTTCTGAATATAGGAGAAGCAATGGCATCACCCCTGATAAAAGAACTCAAGACCTATGCAGGCGAAAATACAGTAATAATGGACGCTCCGCCGGGAACCGCCTGTCCTATGATCACAACCGTTGAAGATACTGACTATTGCATCCTTGTTACCGAACCCACACCTTTTGGACTCAATGACCTGAAACTGGCAGCGGAAGTTGTCCGGGAAATGAAAATTCCTGCGGGAGTGGTAATCAACCGTGCAGGAGTAGGAGATGGTGGTGTTGAAGAATATTGCCATCAAACTGGTCTACCAATAATAATGGAAATTCCCTATGACCGCAGAATAGCTGAAGTTTATTCAGAAGGCATACCTTTTGTTGAAACAATGCCGCAGTGGAAAGAAAAATTCCTGCAGATGTTTGAAACCATAAAGGAGGCAGTTAGATGAAACAACTCACAGTAATCAGTGGCAAAGGAGGCACCGGCAAAACCACCCTCACCTCTGCCTTTGCAGCTCTTGCGGAAAATGCCACCATTGCAGACTGTGATGTCGATGCTGCCAACATGCACCTGCTGCTGCAACCTGAAATAATAAAAACCTATGATTTTACTGCATTACCTACCGCAAATATACATCTTGAACAGTGTACAGGGTGCGGGATATGTGTTGATAATTGCAGGTTCGGGGCAATAAAGGAAGGTTTCGAAATCGATCCGTACATATGTGAAGGTTGCGGAGTCTGTGAGTATGTCTGCCCTGCCGATGCAGTGACAATGGAATACAATAAGTGCGGGGAAGCCTACGAATCTAAAACCCGGTTTGGGCCTCTTGTGCATGCTAAACTTGGAATAGGGGAAGAAGCCGGAGGGAAACTTGTCACACTCGTTCGGGAAATTGCAGAAGAGGTAGGCCCAAAGAATAATTGTGACACAATAATTATAGATGGACCACCGGGTACCGGTTGTTCAGTAATTGCAGCCCTTACAGGTGTGGATATTGCCCTTGTAGTCACCGAACCCACCGTCGCCGGGATACATGATCTTAAAAGAGTGATGGAAGTGACAGAACACTTCGAGATACCATCTCTGGTTTGTATAAACAAATCCGATATAAACGATAACAAAAGAAGAGAAATAGAAAAATTCTGCACTCAGAAAGGGATTAAAATTGCAGGCGAAATCCCCTATGATACAACCCCTACCGAGGCAATGGTGGAGGGAAAAACAATTGTGGAATATACCGACAATTCTTTTGCAAAATGCGTCATAGAAGTATGGGAAGAA
Organism: Methanohalophilus euhalobius; assembly: GCF_900215215.1. Classification (GTDB taxonomy): domain Archaea; phylum Halobacteriota; class Methanosarcinia; order Methanosarcinales; family Methanosarcinaceae; genus Methanohalophilus; species Methanohalophilus euhalobius. The sequence continues at coordinate 12,431 of NZ_OBDR01000005.1, forward strand.
GTAAAAGAAGAGATGCAATCATGAAATGTGCAACCTGTCAGGAGAAGAAATGTCGCAACGGGAAAGATTGCAGCGGTGTTGCAGAGGATATCGAATATACCGGTGAAGACCTCGATTGTATGCAGGTTGCAGCTGCTATCGAAGGGCAACATTATATGCAAAAAACCCGGCTGGAAGAGCTTATCCTGTTTGCCAAACAAATGGGTTACCAGAAACTGGGAATTGCTTTTTGTATCGGACTGGCCAATGAAGCCGCAACCATCACCCGGATCCTGAAAAAGGATTTCGAGGTTTATTCTGTCTGCTGCAAGGTCTGTGGTATCCCAAAGGAAAAGTATGAGCTTGAAAAGATCCATCCCGAAAAATTTGAGGTTACCTGTAACCCGAAGGGACAGGCCTTCTTACTTGCCAAAAAACAAACCGAGTTGAATATCATCGTTGGTCTCTGCATGGGCCATGACATTATATTTACCCGCCACAGCGAAGCCCCGGTAACCACCCTGATTGTCAAGGACAGGGTGCTTGCACATAATCCTGCAGGTGCAATCTATTCCGGATATTACCTGCGCAAAAAGTTCAATCTGGAGGATTGAATCTGGAACTTACCGTTGTTTATGATAATAATGCAGCTGAAGATTTTCATGCAGGATGGGGGTTTGCCTGTCTGATTCAACAGGAGGACACTACACTTCTTTTTGATACGGGTTGGAACGGACCCGCCCTGCTGGAAAACCTAAAAAAAGTGGGAATTAAACCCTCAGACATAGACATACTTATCCTCTCCCACCAGCACTGGGATCATATAGGAGGGCTGTCTGCAATATTACATAATTCAGATGCCCTGGAAGTGTATGTGCCCCGGGCATTCTCCCCAAATCTCAAAAAGGAAATAGCCAGGCATGCCCAACTTATAGAAATCACAAAATCCCGGCAGGTCTGCAAGGGAGTTTTTACCACCGGTCAACTGGGAAACCACATAAAAGAACAATCGCTTGTCCTCCAATCTGAAGATGGATTGTATATTATAACCGGATGTGCCCACCCAGGACTGGGGGAAATAATTGACAATGCTGCAAAAATGGGTCATGTCACAGGTGTACTTGGAGGACTACATGATTTCAATGACATGGGCACATTGGGACAACTTTCATACATAGCAGCCGGACACTGCACATCCCACAATGATGAAATTAAACGCAAATATCCGGAAAAATTTGCATACATTTATGCAGGATACTCCGTAGACATATGACAATATGGTAAGAACTATATTCTAAGATTCCTATAATGATTGATAGGAGGATACGTATGTTATCAAAGATACCAATTGACCTTGATGCTGTAGAGGATGAGAACATAGATAAAGAAATCTTAAGGGCTGGCATTATAGCCGAACTTGATGCTATCAACCTCTATGAACAGATGGCCGAACTTACTTCCAGCGAGGAGATCCGGGCAGTGCTGCTAGACATTGCAAAGGAAGAAAAGACCCATGTGGGAGAATTCCAGACCATGCTGCTTGAATACGATAATGAACAAGAAGATGAACTGGAAGCAGGCAGAAAAGAAGTTGAAGAAGAAGTCCTTAAATAAAGGAACTTAAAGACTTTACCAATCCGGAGGTGGAGTGATGGAAATTATACCCACCATCGGGCTTGATCCTTTTTTATTTGATTATCTGGAAAAACTCATCCTCTCCCTGATGATAGGTATTATCATCGGAATAGAAAGAGAACATCGAAGAGCAGAACATCCGGTTTTTGCAGGTGTGCGTACATATTCTCTGGCTGCTGTCACAGGCATGCTGGCAACAATTGCAGGGAAAGCAATCGGTAATGATATTATAATTGCTGCAGCCTTTTTGATAATAGCATGTAGTATTGCCCTGATATACCGTACCTACACAATGCGGGGCAAACTGGGCATGACAAGTGCCCTGTCTTTATTCTGCACCTTCCTACTGGGAATACTGGTCGCGACCGATAACTATCTGTTTGCTATTGCCGGTGGAGTTGCAATAACTTTTCTGACTATTGAAAAACGCCCGCTCCATTCTTTTGCCCAAAATCTTTCCAATGAAGATATCCTGAACAGCCTGCAGTTCCTTGCTGTGGCCTTCATCCTGTATCCCCTGGTACCTGATGAAGAACTATGGGGCATTGTGGACCTTAAAGCCACAATTCTTATTGTTGTACTTGTGATGTTTATCGGATTTATCAGTTACATTTCTCTCAAACGCTTCGGAGCAGGTGGAGGCGTACCCTATTCTGGATTGTTGGGAGGATTTGTGAGCAGTGAAGCCACCACTGCTGCCCTGGCATCGATAGCAAAGGAAAAATCCGGGCTTGTAAATGCTTTTTACATCGGGATCCTTTTGTCCAACCTTTCCATGTTCATTAGTAATCTGGTAATTGCCCTGATTGTAGATAATTCAGGTAAAACTACACTGTATATGCTACCTCCGCAATTATTGATGATACTGGTAGTAATAGGGATTTTTTGGAAAAACAAGAATATATCAAAGAAAATGGAAGGAGCGCTTGACATTGGCTCACCCTTTGCCTTAAAGCCTGCACTGCGTTTTGGAGCGATCTTTCTGGTATTACAGCTTTTTGCAACCTTTGCCAACGAATACGCGGGAACGTATGGCACATATGTAACTGCGCTGGGAGGTGTGGCCAGCAGTTCGGCAGTAACAGCTTCCATGGCATCCCTTGCAGTGAAGGGTGAAATTTCATACATGCTGGCCGGCCAAACCGCAGTTATTGCCGGTATCGTGAGCACTCTCAACAAAATCACCTACATCCGGATTGCAGGTGCTTTGGAACTTGAAAAAAGAGCCCGTATAACATTGATACTTTTATCCATTGTGGGAATTGTCGGGCTTGTTGTATGGATTTATGCAGATATTAAACCTATCTTCTGAGCAAAACCTCATAAGACTTAAATATATTTTTAATTAAACTCCCACCATGGAAAAGATAACAGGGCTGGAGCTTTCCCCGCGTAAAATAGAATATCTCAAATATATTCATCAGAGAAAAGAAAACGTACGCACCAATGAACTTTCAGCCCACCTTAAGGTAGACCCCTCTACAACAACCAAAACAATCAACGAACTTGCAGAGGAGGGATATGTCAACCATGTACCTTATCGTGGCGTGAAACTTACAGAAAAAGGGAAAGATTATGCTGCTTTTCTGATTCGCAGACACAGGATATTAAGCCTTATGCTCAAAAACTATGGCCTCTCACCCGAAGAAGCCTGCAGCGAGGTAAACCGTTTTGAAAGCTTTGTCTCCCTGCATGCTATCGATACTATATGCAGTACCATGGGCCATCCGACAATGGGAGTGTGTGGCAAAATAGAGCACCCCCACTGTGACGTATAAAATTTAGAGATAAAACTCCTTTATTCTGTAAAGGACCGCCAGAGCATCTTTTCTTTTGATATCCACTTCAGTGTCACGACAAAAACCAAGTAGACATGAGGCTGTCTGTTCATCCAGCACTTCTTTATCCCGGGCACTTTTTATTATGCCGTAGTAACTCCTTAGAGAATAATGGGTAGCTTTTGCAATATCCAGCAGGAAAGCTTCCTGAACAGAGGAAATAATGCCCTCATTCATAGCAGAGAGGAAGGTACATCGGATATTCACAAGCGGAGCAGAAATGGACTCATAGGTATCAGGGTTTGTTGCAACCGCCACTTCATCATCATCTTCAATAACACCATCACGATACCATTCATAGATTTTACCTACACCTATCATGCCGTGGCGATCCATTTCGGATGCACGCAAAGCTCCCATGCTACACCCACCAACGATTGTTACATTCTTGCGCAGAGCCTCCAGTATTTCCCTGTGCCCAACCGCAGCCCTGTGAAAAAAAATACCATCAATGATGCCAATCAACTCATAACCCTGTTTTACAGCCTGTGTAACATCTCCGCGTTTAACAGGGCCGTGGACGGTGGCACTACTGAGTTTTCCTGCTTCTTCCAGGCCTATACTGGTGCCGGCAAAAACGATTGTTTTCATACTTTCGGCCTGCGTTTCCAGGGTTTTTCTTTTTCAGGACCTTTTCTTTTGCCTACCAGACGAATCCTTTTACCAACCCTTTCACGATCAAGAGTGTATTGTTCAAATCCGGGAATTATTACCCTGACTACAGGTATATTGATCGAACTGCGGCTCAAATCCACAACAATAGCATTGCGGGCAATCTTTTCCAGATGGGACAGAACAGTATTGATATTTCCTGCAGGTGTAGGGGAGGAGATGTCCTGCATATCTGCCAGGGATATCTTATCCACACCTTCCTCATACCAGTAATCGTTCATCCTTCTCATACGTTCATAACCAATCTTGCGCACCAGGTCCTCCCGGATTGTATCCTCACGTGCCCCGTGTATCTGGACAACACGAGACTGTGCAGCCTCGGTAATAGCACGCATAACAGCAATCTCTGGTCTTAAATGAGATCCTGCCCCCATAACCAGCAGGGCCGGATCTTTCAGCTGTACGTCATCCGTAGCAGCGACCACTGTTGTGACAGGAGTGTCATGTAGCAAAACCCAGAGGCGAATATCCACACCACTGTCCCTGAAGGCTTTGAGCATCTCGTAGGCCTGCCCGTCTTCTTCCGTTAGCACAAGTTCCATTCCCGGATTGCGGTTGAACTCGGCCATACTCAAAGCATCCCTTTCAATTACTTCCAGCAAACCATGCAGTATGGCTTCTTCCATCACATTACCCGATGCAAGTCCATTGGTATTGCTGCGGAAAAGATGGGCAGACATGCCCGGAGCATCATAGGGATGATAAACAGAATTGGAGGGCACATAGACCTCTTTTCCTGAAAGCAGATCAAACCCTTCTGTCCATTCTATCAATGAAGAAGAATCAAGGGGTTGCGGCAGCAGGAATTCTTCAGGACGGATCAGGTCATGCTGGCCGGCAGCTTCTTCCATTGTGGCCATGAATTCATCAGCAGCTACGTTTTCGTCAATGTCTGCATTCACCCCGTTGCGCTCTGCAAGACAGCGTTCGTAGCATTCCATAATCGTGGAGATGCGGGCCTGCTGCGGGTTCACTCCTTTACCTGAATAAACGGAGATGGCACCATCAGCAGCTGTGGGGCGGATGCCTGAAAACACCGGGATACCCAGCCGATCAAGATCAGTAATATTGGCAATACGGGTCACACCAATTGTATCCAGGCCGGCACTGGCTTTTTTCAGGGTGGCTTCACCATCCAGCACCCTCTGGCTATCTCCCTCATACTTTACAGAAGGATCAATGTTTATGGTAGGCATGGAAGGGAAGTCTCCTGCATCGCTAATAATCCTTACGATAACAGGTATCGTAAGGACCGATTACGTTGCAATTAAGCTAAGTTATTGGTAAATGTAAGGAAAAGTGAGAATTGTATCACCAATGTAATGCATTTCCATAACCCGACAAAAAATAATCAACAAACAAATATATATAGAAAGAACACTTATGTAACTGTTTAATATTCTAATTATGCTGTTGATGCCTGAGGGGTCATGTATGGCAGCAGAGTATTGAAATTGAAGAAGACAGGAGGTTATACCATATGACAACTATAATGAAAAAACATGATATTCTGAGATGTGAAGACAAGAAGGGAAAATGCCATTCAGTAGTCAGAGGACATACAGAAGGCAAACTCAATGAAGATGATGAAGAACTCTACCACTTTATGGTAGGCGGGATGCAGGCCAAATAAGCTGCAAAACCTATTTTACTCTTTATCCATAACTTGCCTGCATGTATGACGTCGAGAATATACGTGCAGATTTTCCCGTATTAAAGGATAACATATATCTGGACAATGCTGCCACCACCCAGACCCCGGTGCAGGCGGTAAGGGCCATGGAAGATTATTTCTTCAAGTATGCGGCAAACCACGGCAGGGGAGCCCATCACCTGGCCCGCCAGACAACTGATCATTTTGAAGATGCCAGAGAAACAATAGCTGATTTGCTGAACTGCCCGGCAGAAAATACCATTTTTACCAAGAATGCAACCGAAGGCCTTAATCTGATAGCCCGGGGCATAGACTGGCAGGAAGGTGACCACATAGTAACCACCCTGGTGGAACACCACTCAGACCTGCTTCCCTGGATGGAACTCAGGGAAAGGGGAGTTGAACTTACCATTGTGGAACCGGACAATGAAGGCCATGTGGCCGTGGAAGCCCTGGAGCAGCACATTCGCCCTTCCACACGTCTTTTGGCAGTTACCCACATATCCAATTCCTTCGGCTCCATACAGGATGCGGATAACATGTGCAAACTTGCCCGGGACCACGATAATCTCTGTTTGATAGATGGTTCTCAATCCGCAGGGCACATGCCGGTGAACCTCAAACAGATGGATTGCGATTTTTTCGTTGCCCCCGGACATAAAGGCTTGCTGGGCCCCCAGGGAACCGGTGTGGCATACATTAAAGAACCGGATTCAATCAAGCCCCTCAATGTAGGAGGAGGAGCAGTAAGATCAGTTACCACCACAGGCTACGAACTGGAAGAAACACCTGCCAGGTTTGAAGCCGGGACACCCAACATCCCGGGAGGAATCGGACTGGGAAGGGCTGTGAAATATGTCCAGGAAATAGGTGTCAGCGACATCGAGAAACATGAAAGACAACTTGCAAAAAATGCCGCATACAGACTTGCACAAATAGAAGGAGTGGAAGTATACGGCCCGGATAACAGGGGTGCTGTGGTGCCTTTCAATGTCCGGGGACTTAATCCCCATGATGTGGCAATGATACTGGATGAAACCCGGCAGATATGTCTGCGCAGCGGTTACCACTGTGCCATGCCGGGGATTGATTTCATGAAACTGAAAGGAACGGTGCGGGCATCTTTTGCCCTGTATAACACCGAAGAAGAAGTCGATGCCCTGGTGGAAACCGTTGAACAGATAACCACCCTGGCCTGATTTTATTTCATCATCAATCGGGTTAGCGAAGCACGGGAATCCCTTATCTCATCCAGATCTACTTCAATGTAATCATTGTTTACTGTAATCCTTACACTGTTACCACCGGTAGTACCGATTACAACGTGCGGGATATTGCCAAGCTGTGCAGAGACTGCATCCGGGTCATCTGTTGCAAGCAGAGCCCTGCCGTGGGATTCGGAAAAGAGGAGTTCTTCTGCTGACATGTCCCCTGCAATCTCAGAAAGGTTCACTTCAACACCCACATTCCCACACATCTCACAGAGAGCAGCTGCAAGCCCACCCTGTGACACATCGTGAGAAGCAGCGACTTTACCGGCCCGGATTGTTGTGATCAGGGATTCAACTATTGCCGTCATATCAGCCGGCACTTGCGGGACATTGCCTGCATTTGGACTACCCCTTAGATTATAGTATTGCGAACCACCCAGTTCTGCTTTTGTGGTTCCCACAAGGATGACAGACTGGCCTATCCCTGTAAATTCCGAGGATGGGACCGCAGAAATATTCTCCACTTCCCCCACCAAACCAATTGCAGGAGTTGGCAGAATTGATGTATGGTGCTCCTCGCTCTCGTTGTACAGGGAAACATTACCCCCTACCACCGGAATGGAAAGATTGTGTGCCGCATCAGCCAGTCCATTTATTGCGTACTTGAATTGCCAGTAGATGTCAGGTTTTTCAGGATTGCCGAAATTCAGACAATCCAACAGGGCCAGGCCACGCCCCCCCTTTACAGCAAGGTTCATTGCATTTTCAGCAAGGGTTCCCTTTCCTCCTTCATAAGGGTCAAGATAGGTATGCCTGGGATTACAACCACATGAAAGAGCTATCCCCCTGTCACCAACAATTCGCTGGATAGCAGAATCACTTCCTGGTTTGGCTACGGTCCGTATCTGGACCTCATGGTCATACTGACGGTATATCCAGTCTTTTGAAGCCATATTGTGAGATGCAAGTACATCCAGAATTGCCTGTTTCAAATCCCCTGTTGCATCCGGCACAGGATCTTTTTTGACTGTGAATGGCGTGGAAGGACGCTCAAAGGTGGGTGCACCTTCTGTTAATAGATGAATGGGGATATCCGTTTCAGTATTACCCTCAAACTCAACTGTAAAATAAGGCCTCTCGGTCAATTCACCGATGACAGCCCCATTTAAATCATATTTTTCTGCAAGCTGGAGCATATAGCCCACATTTTCAGGTTCCACCTCGAAAAGGATACGCTCCTGGGATTCTGCTATCATAATCTCAAAGGCATTCATCCCTGTCTCTCTCTGGGGTACACTGTCTGCAATTATATGAATACCCAGATCACCCTTGGAAGCCATTTCAGAGGATGCGCCTGCAAGTCCGGCAGCTCCTAAGTCACGGCAAGATTTCACGACACCTTCTGCAACCGCTTCAAGAGAGAGTTCAATAAGAAGTTTTTCAGTAAAAGGGTCGCCTATCTGGATACTGGGCCGATCCTCTGCCTCGGCACTTTCGGACAGATCCCTGGAAGCAAAAGAGGCACCCCCCAGACCATCGCGTCCGGTAGTCGAGCCAATAAGTACGATCTTATTACCTGCCTTTTGTGCCGTGGCAGTTACAAGCTGATCTTGACGGGCAAGCCCCACACATACAACATTCACCAGAGGATTGCCACTGTAGCGTTCATCAAAAAATGCCTCACCCCTGACAACCGGCACACCTATACAGTTACCATACCCTCCGATACCTTCGATAATATGCTCGAACAGATACAGATTCTTAGGAGTGTTCAGGGGGCCGAAATAGAGCGGGTCCATAAGGGCAATTGGACGGGCACCCATGGAGATAATATCACGGACAATGCCTCCCACGCCTGTAGCCGAACCATTGTAGGGATCGACATAGGACGGATGATTATGGCTTTCCATACCCAGGGCAAGTACCCAGCCGTCACCAAACCGCACAATTGCAGCATCATCACCAGGACCTATGATTACACGGTCACCGGTAGTTGTAAAACTCTTAAGCAGTGGGGCACTGGAGCGATAGGAGCAATGTTCACTCCAGAGATTGAGAAAACAACCCTGCTCCACATTATTCGGCTGCCGTCCCATTTTTTCTACAATGATCTTCAGGTCATCTTCAGGTAGCATGTGAGAACCTCATTAAATTGGAATGATGTACCCATAAATAGGCATGTAAATAAACATTTCTTATGTATGGGTATTTTCCAGGGACATCTACTGCCCTACCTCAAGTCCATACTTCTCCACGGAACCTGCAGCCATTTCTACCATATAGCGGGTTGCATTTTCTGCGCGGGCAAAACCCAGCCACGGATGCAGGGATTCAATTTGTGTTATACGATAATTCGAATCGAGGAAAAAAACATCCAGGGAGAAAGGAACAAAAAGCATATGTATGGAAAACTTGCAGGGTTTGTTTATAGAAAAAAACATAGCATAATCCTGTGGGATATTCAGCCTGAACATCAGACCCATCGTTCTTTTCAGTAACGTATCAGCCATTTCAACGTCTCTTGCAACCATTTTACCATTAGCTTTTAATAGCATCGCATTTAACTTCTATTTGTCTGTATATAAATTATACAGACAACATAATACTAAATTTTCGGAGGAAAAACCAGAAGATGAGTTCAGAAATGTGCTCTGTTTGCGGATTGCCAAAAGAATTGTGTATCTGCGAAGAAGTGGCCAAAGAGCAACAGAGAATAACCGTAAAGGTAAACAGGCGAAGGTATGGAAAAGAAGTTACAGTGGTAGAAGGTTTTGATGCCAATGAAATTGATCTCCATGAACTTTCAACATACCTCAAATCAAAATTCGCCTGCGGTGGTACAGTACGTGGCAATGCCGTAGAGTTGCAGGGCAATCATCTTGGAAGGATGAAAGACGTTCTGGTCCAGAAAGGGTTTTCTCCCGATCAGATCAAGAATTAAAACTTTTTTCAATGACTAATTAAATGGCAGAAATCCGAAAAACATCTGTCCCGGCAAAAGGAAGAAACACAAAATCTTTTTTGAGCCGGTCTTTTCAGTTACATATAGCGCATCTTATCCTGCAGTAAAGAGAGGGATTAGTGTCATCTGAATAAAACTAACATAGAGGATACCATTAAATGAAACCTACCTGTGAAATAATGGTGCAAAGGGTATTGCCAGCCATCAGAGCCGTACTTGCACGTGAGCTTATGAATGAACATAAGTGCACACAGCAACAGGTGGCCAACCTATTGGGCCTGTCAAGAGCCGCCGTATCTCAGTACGTCAGTGAGAAAAGAGGTGCAGAAGTAGGATTTTCTGAAAATACAAATGAGGAAATCCGTAAATTTGCCTTCTGTCTTGCAACGGATGGCCTAACCCCCAAGCAAAAAGTAAAACGTATGTGTGAAGTATGCAAACATGTCCAGAAGTCCGGCTGGCTTTACAAGAATGCACCAGAAGTAGGATACTGTATCCTGTGCGGTGAAGATGATTGAAAAACCGGTGTATTGAATGTAAAGGGAAAGGACTTTGTGGAAGAGCGCGGTGTCCCATACTTGAAAAGTTCAGGGCCACCACTAAACATTCCCCTCAAAAGCAAGGGGAAAAAACTATTTTTGGAGCATCTCCTCCTGCTGTATTTGTTGGTAGGTATGGCTATCCCGAAGTAAGTGCCGGACCCATGATACCTCCTTTAATGGAAAGTGAGGACGCTGCACAGCTGGAGGACCCACATGCACTACTTGGCATGGGAATAGATGATATCATACAAAAAAGGTGCCAGCTGGTACGGGCTAACACCACTGTCAAAGTAAAACAATTTGAAAAAAGCCGCCTGATAGAAAAAGCCCAGGAAATGGCACTTTCCCGCAAACCCGTGGACACAGAAGTGTTGCTCAGCAAACCTTTAAAGCCTGCCCAAAAATTCGATGGTGTACTCACACCGATGGGACCGGCCGGGAAAATGGAACGTTTTGATATCGCAGAAAACCCGAAGGTCCCTGATAAAGTTGACTACCTGACCTATGATACCGATGTAAAAGCCACAGATGCTGCCCTGGAGCTTTATGACCATGATATTGGCTGTGAACATATAACCCGGCTTCTTTCCATCGGTTTGCTCGGGCAGGAAAGAAAGCTTGTTCCCACACGCTGGGCAATTACCGCCACAGATGATATGGTGGGCAAAGAGCTGGCAAAGGGTTTACTGGATTACCCAGAAATAGAAGATATACAACTATACAGTGGAGGTAGCCTTGGAAACCATTTTGAAATACTGTTGATACCCAGGAGCTATTCTTTTGAATTGCTGGAGTTGTGGATGGCACGTACGGTGTGGTCTGCAGACAAAGCCTGGATAGGACAGGACATGGAAGGAACTTCAGGAAAGAAAGGATACTCAACCCTGGCAGGTGGCTATTATGCAGCCCGTCTGCCGGTTCTGGAAAAACTTGAGAGCATAAGAAAGCAGGCTGCAGTATTTGCAATCAGGGAGATTACTCCTGATTACTGGGCGCCCCTGGGAGTATGGGTTGTCAGAGAAGCAGCACGCAATGCTCTTTCAACAGAGCCGGCTTTCTTTGAAACCCTGGAAGAAGCACTGATGGATATGAAGACACGCATCAATACGCCTTTCTACCAATGGAGAGAAAAATCAGAGCTTCTGCCTTATGTAAAAGAGCAAACAACGCTTTCAAGATTTTTGTCATAAGCATCCACAACCGGTTTGCAGCAATAAAAAGGGGTTAGAAAAAGAAAGAGGATGCAGCGCTGCCTGACACCCGACTGAATTGATGAAGCCAACCGCTTACATACCAGACAGGACTGAAAAATGCATCCAACAGCCTGCAAGCAATGATATTTACAGTTTAATTTTGAAATATTTCGGGAACGAGGCGACGTGCCAATTTTTCATAGGTTCCGGAAACATCACCCTTGTTAAACCTGAATACATCCTTATCCAGGGATTCACGGGTACCTGCATCCCAAAAGCGACAGGTGTCACAGGATATTTCATCGGCAAGCACAATTTCACCGTTTGCCCAACCGAACTCAAGTTTGAAATCAACGAGTAAAAGGCCCTGTTTTTCCATGTAAGTTGTGAGAATAGAATTGATATTCAGGGCAAGTTCACGGATTTTTGCAATATCCTCACTTGTGGCTATCCCAAGGGCAAGGGCTATGTCCTCATTCAGCATGGGATCCCCATATTCATCGCTCTTATAATCCATTACAAGCACGGGTACTTTGAATTCGTCCCCTTCATTGAAAGGATATTTCCGGGTGATAGAACCTGCAGCTATGTTGCGTGGAATCACCTCAATAGGAATAATTTCCACTTTTTCGACAAGCATCCGTTCATCGTCAAACATTCCAAGATAATGGGTATTTATACCCTCATCCTCAAGCATCTCGAACAACTTGCGAGATATCTGGGCATTGTAATAGCCCTTCTTCTCAGCCTCACTTTTCTTCTTGCCATCAAAAGCGGTAAGACTGTCCCTGAAATGGGATACAAGTACTTCCGGATCATTCGTTGTATAGATGGTCTTGGCCTTTCCTGAGTATAGCTCTTCCTTGATCTGGATATCAGACATCATGCAATCTCCTTCCATAGTAGATACACAAAATCCAATATAAATCTATCACACCGTTTACACATGGTATAATATATAGTAATCTAAAGTAACACAAAATATTATTAATACGCAAGACAATTGAAAAGAAGGTGATAACATGGAACAAGAACTTATGCGAATCGGAGTTTCTCTGCCCAATAACCTGCTGGAAAAGTTTGATTCCATTATAGAGCAGCGTGGTTACTCATCCCGGTCTGAAGGAATAAGGGATGCTATTCGAAGTTATATAAATTATCATGAATGGATGGGCGATATCAGTGGCAGGAGAGTTGGTACTATAACCCTGATCTATGATCATACAAAAAGAGGGTTATCCAATGCCATTGCAGACGCACAACATGGCTACACAGACCTTATTAAAACTTCAATCCATATACATCTTGACCCTGAGAACTGTATGGAAATCATAATCTTTGACGGGGACGGGGAGAAAATAAAGAAACTTGATGAAAATCTCATTTCCCTGAAAGGTGTCAAGTATGCCAAACTCAACACAACCCCACCTGCGGAAAAATTGTGAAGAATGACATTAATTGAGCATATATCAGTAAAAAAGATTAATCCATAAATATGTCACTCAAGATACTTATATTCGTTTGTGGAGAGGGGCTTGGTCATACAGGCAGGTGCCTTGCGGCCGGCAGGGAATTATCCAGAGCAGGACATGAGGTGACCTGTGGTGCTTATGGCTATTCCGCACAGTTTCTGGCCGAGCATGGAATGAATGTAAAAGAGATCCCTCCCGAAATTCGACTTGTGGGAGAGAAAGGTTCTCTTAACCTGGGAAAATCCATAAAGGAAAGTATCAAGTTGGGACAGGTACCCGGCCTATTCAATGTTCAAAGGCTTGTTGATGAAGAAAAACCGGATGTAATTCTCTCAGACAGTTATTACCTTGGAACTATAGCAGCCCTGAGGAGAAAGATACCTGTTGCATTGATGGTTAATCAATCCAATATGGAAATATTCTTTCAGGAGAATTATTTGTTCCAGGGCCTGGGGGTAATTGCGAAAGAATTCTACAACGGAATTTTCAAACGCGTGGATAGGACGATCATACCCGATTATCCACAACCAAATACAATCTGTGACCTGAATCTCAACTTTGAAGATGAATCTACCTCTAAAGTGGAATACACGGGCCCTCTGCCCGCCAGAAGTTATGAAGATGTAATAGCACAGGACCTGCCCAGACCTCATGTCCTTTCCCTTATAGGTGGTTTTGGTTACAGGGCACCTATTTTCCGCAGAATAATCGAAGCTGCAAGTATGGACAGCACTATCAACTATACACTACTCTCAGGCCCGGGTCTTGATAAAGAAGAGCTACCCCCCCTTCCTGATAATGCAGAACTTCTACCATTTATTCCCGACCAGTTCCCATATCTTAAAAGCTGCGACCTGGCAATTGCCCCAGGCGGCCATACAACAATGATGGAGGCTCTTTCCTATGGTGTGCCAATATTGTCATTCCCTGACAGGGGGCATAGTGAACAGCAAAATAATGCAGAGGGACTTGAAGCTAAAGGGTGTGGAAAGCAGATGGATTATAAGGCTTCAGCTTCTGAAATACTCGAATCTGTCAGAGAAGCCGTAAACGGCAAGTACAGGGATAAAACCGAACAAATGAAAAAACTTGCCAGAGAAATAAATGGACCTGAAAATTTAAGAAAAATACTTGAAGATCTGGCATACCAAAGATTATAAATGTCTTATATACATCTAGAGAATAGCCTCTGCATGCTGATTCCACAAAATCGTTACCAGCATGGCATCCAGCAAAAAAGATCAGGTGCACAGGATGAATAAGTTCACAAAATGGCTTGCTGTTTCTTCAATAATCAGTATTGTAACAATAATTGGGGTATTCGTTTATACAATCGACCCTAAAACAATGGAGAGTCTGCACAATATCCGCCCCCTTTACCTTGTTGCAGCTGCTGGCATTCATTTACTGGGATTTGCTATGTGGGGAATCCGGACTAAAGTAATGGCTGGAGCCCTGGGATACCACCTTGAAATCAAAAAGGCATTTGAAATTGTTATATCCAGCTCGTTCCTTGCAGCAATGACCCCTTCATCTGTAGGAGGAGAGCCTTTAAGGATACATCTGCTTCAGAGTGACCGAATGCCTGTAGGAAGTGCTACTGCAGTCGTGCTTGGTGAAAGAGTACTGGATGCTATAATAATATTGACAGCTGCACCCTTTGCATTATCCCTCTTTGGAGAAGTACTTGGAGACGGCAAACTTGACAGTTTACTTATGTTTGGTCAATTATTCTTATTTTTCATACTTGCAATACTTCTATATGCAATCTGGAAGCCCCACTACACACGCAGATTTCTCCAGTGGATAATAAATAAGTGTAGCAGACTCTTTGGAGACGATAAAAAACACATATTCTGCAATATATCTGAAAAAGTTGATACCGAACTTGAAGAGTTTCATTACAGTATTTTCTTTTTCCTGAAAGAGGGCAGGCTGGGGTTAATCACAGGAATATTCTGCACATTTGCATTCTGGTTCATTGAATTTTCCATGTTGCCCGTACTTCTCATGGGCCTAAACCAGTACCCTTCAGCAATCATTGTTTATGCAGCCCAGGTTCTACTGATGATTGTGATAATCATACCCACTACACCAGGTTCCAGCGGTGTGGCAGAGATAGGAGCAACCACACTGTTTTCAGTTTTCGTGCCCACTTATATGCTGGGAATCATTGTGGTGGCATGGAGGGCACTGACATTCTATCTGAATCTACTTGTCGGCGGCTTTGTGAGCTTCAAGATACTCAAGGATACCGTTGAAGTCGATGAACTTTTAAAATAATTCTATTATGGAGAAAAACGCTTTCTGAAACGTTTTAACAATGATCCCACACGACCTTTTAGGTTATATTCAGTACCGCAATAATCACATTGCATAACCGAATCAAAATTGATACGCCTGTTACACCCCACGCAGGGCAGTGCCGGACCTTTGAATTTCCAGGCTATCATGGCCACAATCCAGCGATAAATGGCAAAAAATCGCTCACTGTAGTGAAAAGCAATCATACAGCATACAATCGCAAGCAATGTACCTGCTATAAGATCGCTCAGCCAGTGAATCCCCAGATAGAGAATTGTAAAAAGAATTGTTGCTGTGGTAATAACGGCAAAGGCCTGATATCTGCGGGATTTTACATTATGCAGTACCATTATCATAGCCATTACCGAAAGAGCCGCGTGGAGGCTCGGGAAACAATTATTGAGTTCAGGATCCACAATACGCACACCTTCGGCTATGAGAGGGCTCAAATTATAAAGAAGCGGACTGACACCTGAAAGAGTATAACCGGTCACATGAACAGGGAACAGTACGTAGAACGGAAATGCCAGCATATAAATCAGGATGAACGCCACCACAAATTCCTGGATGGCTTTGTGCCTTTGCAGGTAAACCAAAAGCAGGAATGTGAATACCATTAAGAAAGGAAACATTAAAAGATAAAAAAAACCGCTTACATAAGTTAACAGAGGAGTCGCTATTTCCTGGAGCAGGCTTACTACATTACCTTCCAGGATCATGATATAGCGAGCATAATTCTGGTTTGCCGGGATTCCAAGTAATGTGGCAGCAGTTGTTTGCATATGCACAAGTGCAAAAACAATTAGCATGGGGATGGCATAAATAGCAACATCCACCACAAAATGGAAAAATCCTTTCATACTGCTGAATTCAGGACGCCTGTTCTCGACAGGCACAAAAAAAACATACCCAACAGTAACCATAAGAAATAATAATGGAATCATTACGATTGTCATTATATATTGGGATAACCATTGCCCGCTGAAGCTGGATATAATCTCAGAGAGCAAAAGCTGGATGAAAGAATACATATCCGACCTACCGGTTTTCAATATGCTGAGACTTATATATATATTTTAGGTAGCTGATCATAAAGTCCTTATTACAAGTGGTGATGAACAAACAATAATATAGGGAAGAACTAGCCTTTAACCCGCAAAAAATATTAACTTTCAAAACATAGATAAATTGTCAAAGAGGAGGTCAATTCATGCAATCTTTCATAGTGGAACATTACCTTGGAACCGAACTTGATATCTATTGTGGCGAACCGGATACCTTTAAAGGAACCGTTGAGGCATGTGCAGACGGTGTGCTTACAATACGTAAAGACAACAAATACACCCATATAGCCATCGACAAAATCATAGCTATTTGGGAAGAAAAGTGAACTACAAGCAGGCTCATGCCTGTACTTTTTTATGGAATAAAATATGCAACTCTATTGGTTTGCTAAAAAAGGCAAAACACTGAAACATTACTTTGATAAAGACAGGGTAAAAAATAGATGACAGGGATTTACCTGTCGGTTTGAGAAATAGAAATTTCAGACTACTTCTCCAAAAGCGAATTTCGAAAGGACTTTGGTTACTTTTATTGAAAGTTCATCTCCCACTTCTGTTTCGGGTACAAAAATGACAAAACCGTCAACACGGGCAATTCCATCGCCTTTCTTGGCAATATCTTCAATCACAACATCGTAGGTTTCTCCAGCTTCTACCGGAGCACTTGATTCAACACGTTCGAACAAACTAATACACATCCTTATTTAAATTGGCCTTTCTAGAAGGCACAAATTAATAAACACACTTCCCCTATATCAAACCTTTGCAAGAAGGAAAAACAGGGGCAGTACCATAAATATATATCATTTGGGAATTTAATAAGATAGATATATCAGTACAACATATTTTCGGGATGAACTAAATGGAAGAGTTACAAATAAAAGTGGAAAAAGCGCATCCTATCGATTTTGGCAGGGGAATAATACGACTTGATCCGAGTACCCTCCTGAGCCTGCAGCTTTCCCCCGGAGACATTGTCCTCATCGAAGGAAAGCGCCAAACTACAGCAAAAGTATGGCGTGCTGACAGGCAGGATTGGGGACAGGGAATTGCCCGTATAGATGGTTATACACGACAGAATGCAGAAGTGGGGATTGGTGAAAGGATAACACTCAGTAAGGCAGAGCCAATACCTGCGGAGAAAGTACTCCTTGCACCTCCGGAGGGAATCGTCATGGAGTTTGGTGACAATACAAGTGCCGTTATCAAACATAATATCCTGAAACGTCCCCTTGTAAAAGGTGACATTATTCCCATAATCAGTTCCATGGGGCAAACTACCCCGGGTAGTCAGGCCATTCCCCTAATAGCTGTTGAAACCGAGCCATCCGATGGCATACTTATCATCAGTGAAAATACTGAGATCCAGCTCCAGCAGAAACCTGTAGTGGGTTATGAGGGAGCTGCCAGAGGTATCAACTACGAGGATATCGGCGGGCTTAGAACTGAAATTCAACGGGTACGTGAAATGATAGAACTTCCGTTGAAACATCACGAGCTCTTCCTGCGTCTTAATATAGACCCACCAAAAGGTGTTATTCTCTATGGACCACCCGGCACAGGGAAAACCCTGATAGCAAGGGCAGTTGCCAGCGAATCTAATGCCTATTTCATCAACATTGCCGGCCCGGAAATAATGGGAAAATATTACGGGGAAAGTGAGGAAAGACTGCGAAAAATATTTGATGAGGCTGCGGAGAATGCCCCTTCAATAATATTTGTTGACGAAGTAGATTCCATTGCCCCTAAAAGGGAAGACGTTACCGGAGAAGTAGAAAGAAGGGTTGTAGCCCAGCTTCTCACCCTGATGGACGGAATGGATGAACGTAAACAGGTAGTTGTAATTGCAGCCACAAACAGGCTTGATTCTATTGACCCGGCCCTGCGCCGCCCTGGCAGATTTGACAGGGAAATCGAAATAGGTGTTCCGGATAGTGAAGACAGGCTCGAAATACTTCAAATCCACACTCGTGGAATGCCACTTAACGAAAATATCGATGAAGAATATTTTGAACACCTGGCAGAATATACCCAGGGTTTTGTGGGAGCCGATCTATTAGCTCTTGTACAGGAAGCCTCCATGAGGGCACTGAGGAGATTGCTTCCCGACATCAATCTCGATGAAGAGGAAATTCCACAGGAAATACTCGATAAACTGGAAGTCACGCCCGATGACTTCGAGGAAGCCCTGAAGGAAATTGAGCCCTCAGCATTGAGGGAAGTTATGGTCGAAGTACCGTCTGTGGGATGGGATGATGTTGGCGGGCTGGACATGGCCAGAAAAGATATCAGCGAAGCAGTCGAATGGCCGCTTAAATGGCCTGATAAAATAAGCCAGATGGGCATTAAACCTCCCACAGGAATACTATTATATGGCCCTCCCGGAACAGGCAAAACCCTGCTTGCCAAAGCTGTGGCAAACGAATCTAATGCCAATTTCATCAGTGTCAAGGGACCCCAGATATTGTCCAAATATGTCGGGGAATCTGAAAAAGCAATTCGTGATACTTTCAAAAAAGCACGACAGGTTGCACCCTGTATAATCTTCTTTGACGAGATCGATGCTATATCTTCGACAAGACAGGGTGGCAGTGATGTGGGCAGCAGGGTTTCCGAACAGGTTGTCAATCAGATGCTTACAGAGATTGATGGACTTGAACCGCTGAATGAAGTAGTTGTCATTGCAGCCACCAACAGACCGGACCTTATTGATCCGGCATTACTGCGATCAGGAAGATTTGACAGGCTTGTAATGGTAGGAGCCACACTCGCAGATGGCAGGGAAAAAATATTCCAGATACATACAAAGGGCATACCCCTGGATAGCGATGTTGACATAAAGGAACTTGCCACAATAACTGAAGGCTATGTTGGATCAGATATAGAGTCCATATGCAGGGAAGCAGCAATGTTATCCCTGAGAGAAAATTTCGATAATGAAAAGGTAAGCAAAAGACATTTCCTTTCAGCTATGGAAAAAGTAAAGCCAACGGTCAATGAAGACATGATAGACTTCTACAACCGGGTTCAAGAAAAATTAAAGGGCGGATCAATCCGCAAGACAGACGCAGGGTCATTTACGGGATATATTTGAAAAGGAGGTTATGAAAATGCCAAAGGTATTTGCAAAAAACCTATCCAACAAGCAGGTCATGACAACAGACGGAGCAGAAATTGGTATACTCGACAATATAGTAATGGAAGTCAAAACTGGCAAACTTGAAGACCTGATGGTCAAACCTGACATCGGGCTTGACACATCTAAATATGTTACCGACGGCCAGTTTTTGAAGATACCCTTCAAAGCAGTCCGCTCAATCAAGGATTATATTGTTGTGGATAAACAGATAGCCACCAGTCTGGAGTGAACTACCCCTTCCTAATTAATGTGACTTTGTCACATTAATTTGAGGAGGGAGACTTCTCGCTCAATAAGTTAAAAGAAACTTTTTCGACGTAATATCTCAAGAGCCTCCACTGTACCTCCCCCGAAGGATGTGGAGGTCACAGTGTCTGCAATCAATTTAAGGCCGGAGTCTGCATTGGCTACCGCTATTCCGTAACCTGCTAGCTCAAGCATTTCCCGGTCATTTACAGAGTCACCTATTGCAATAAAATCAGAAACATCCAGTCCCATAAGGGATGCCATTTTTGCCAGTCCCGTACCCTTATTGACCTTTTTGCTTTTTATATGCAGGGCAAACTGGGTATCAATAACTTCTATAGAAAAACCTGCCCCTTCAAGACTTGCTTGTAAATCACCTGCATTGACATTGCGCCTCAGGGCAATTTCTGTTTTTCTCAGGTCACCATCAAGTCGAATCAGATCAAAACGACTGGAAAGATAGGAAAACGCTTTTTCACATTCCTCCATGCTCTCGGAAATGTGAGGTTTAGTATCGAATCCTGTGGAAATTACCCCACCGTTTTCAGAAATAACTTTACCTCCAAGTCCTATAAGCTTGGAAGTTGCTGCAGCATAGCAGAGTACATTTCCCGTGGCAAGAACTACTGGAATACCCAGATCCCTCAGATGTTCTGCTGCCAAAAAATGAAGACGGCGATCACTATAGGTGATCGTACCGTCAATATCTATTGCAAGTGCTTTAAATTTCATTATGGACAATAGGCACGTTTGATAAAATAACTATTCTCAGGCATCACAAAGGCCATCGGTGGTAATACATGCAACCGCTTCTCCATCAGGCAGGCAAGGCGAATCCACGAGTTTCACGATCCTTTTATCACCTTTGGATTTGCGTATATAGAGCCTGAATGTGGCAGTATGGCCCAGAATGTGGCCGCCAATCGGACGTGTAGGATCCCCAAAGAATGCATCCGGTTTTGACATTACCTGATTGGTAACTATCACTGATGCGTTGTTCAGGTCCCCGAAACGTTGCAGATCATGCAGATGTTTGTTCAGTTTTTGCTGCCTGTCAGCCAGTGTACCCCTGCCCACATACTCGGCCCTGAAGTGAGCTGTTAAGGAATCCACAATAACCAACCTGACCGGTTTATCCGTATTTTTGAGATTATTGGCCATTTCCATTGCTGCATCGACCAGAAGGATCTGATGATTGGAATTGTAAGCCCTTGCAACATGTATATTCTTCAAGAACTCGGCAGGATCAAAATCCTGTTCTAATTTTTGTGAAAGACCCGCAACCATCTGCTCAATACGTTCAGGACGGAAAGTATTCTCTGTGTCTATAATTATGACTGAACCGTCAAGTCCGCCCATATCCCTTGGCAACTGCGTATTAACCGCCAGTTGATGGGCTATCTGGGTCTTACCCGAACCAAATTCCCCATACATCTCGGTGATTGATTGGGTCTCTATCCCACCACCCATCAATTCATCGAATTCTTCACAACCCGTGCGGAGTTTGCCCACTTCCATACGCCTCTGCATCACGAAATCCCCTGTTTCAAAACCACCTATATCGGCTGCACTGCGGGCAGCACTTATGATCTTGGCAGCTGTGGATTCACCAATCTCGGCAGTTGCCACAAGTTCTGAGGGGGAAGCGACTGCAACTGCTTCCACACTGTTATACCCCGCATCATTCAATTTCTGGGCTGTTGCCGGCCCTACATGATCAAGTTCTTCAAGCAAAATTTCACTCATATCTGATACTCCTTTAGGTGCACTGGTTTTCCCTCTTGTACACTGTACTCATGATGCTATCCTGCTGAACGTATTTATATGTAGTCAAAGCGAATTGAAAGTATTCAGAAACCCGATGATCTCCTTTCAAGTAACCTGTATTCTTTCATGAACATATACACTGCAAGCAGAACTGCCAGAAGATCCGAAATCGGGAATGCCATCCACACACCGGTAGTATCAAAAAACCAGGGCAAAACGAGTACAAGGGGAAGTAAGAACACCTGCCTGGCTGTTGAAAGAATGAAAGATGGCCGTGCCTTACCCAGTGCCTGATACATACCACCACTCACAAACTGGATACCAAGCAGGGGGACAGCAAGGACCATGATCTTCGTAGCACCAGTGCCTTCCTCTATAAGAGTTGCATCTGTTGTGAATATCGAAAAAAGGTTAGCTCCGAGAAAGAACAGCAGTAAAAAAGCTGCTACTGCAATCACAGATGAACTCATTATAGAGATGCGCAACGTTTCTCTTACCCTCTTGAAGTTATGTGCCCCATAATTAAATCCAACTATCGGTTGCATGCCCTGCAGCAGCCCTATCATCGGCATAAGGGAAAACATAAGCATGCGGTTAAAGATACCATAAATTGCAATAGAGACATCCCCACCATACAATGCCAGGATATTATTCACAACAAGCACTATAGCACTAGTGGAAGAATTACGTGCAAAAGGGGATGCTCCGATTGCAACCATTTCGCGGATTATGCCCTTATCCAGTCTCATAAAACCCGCATGGAATTGCAGGCTACTTTTACCCGACAGGAAATAATGTATCAGAAATATTGTTGTGACAGACTGGGAGATGACAGTTGCAGCCGCAGCCCCCTTGATACCCATGTCAAGACCAAATATCAGGATGGGATCAAGTAATATGTTAAAGCCGGCTCCTATAAGCATTGTATACATAGCGACTTTAGCATTGCCTTCAGACCTCACCACATTATTGATAGCCTGGGCAAACGTGATTAAAGGAGTACCATAAAGTATAATTTGTAAATAATCCCTGGCAAAAGGCAATATCGTCGGTGTTGCTCCGAAGGCTTTGAGAATGGGAACAATAAAAATTGAACCGAAGATAAGGACCAGAAACCCCAGCGAAAGAGACAGACCGACAATATTACCAAAGGTATGTTCCGCACCTTCCAGATCATCGCTACCCAGCCGACGGGAAATTATGGAAGAGCCACCCAGACCGATTGCCAGGGAAATAGCCATTGCTATCATCATAACAGGGAAACTGACAGCAATACCACCAATACCCTGGACACTTTCAGAACCAAGAGCACGACCGACGAAAATCGTATCCACTATATTGTACAGCCCCATAACAACCATACCAACTGCGGCCGGTGCAGAGAGCCTGAAAAGGAGTTTGCCAATATTTTCCGAACCAAGAGCAATACTTTGTGCCTTCATTTGCATTCCTCTCTGCAATTGGAAATAGCTTTTTCCATTAATTTCCTGAGTTGTGCCTTTTCCTCAGGGGAAAAGCCTGCAAGCATGCTCTCACTTCTCTGCTTTGAAAGTTGTTGTATAAATTGATGCATACGATGCCCTTTTTCGGTGAGGTTCACTTTCAGTGCACGCCTATCCAGAGGATCAGGGGTTCGGAGGACATAACCTGCATCCTCCAATCTTTGCAAAGCCCTTGTGGTAGTGGCCCTGTTGACCATCAGCAGCCGGGACAAATCGTCAGGACGAATACCTTCAAGATGATACAGAGCAAGCAAAAACCTAAACTGTCCTCCACCAATTCCGTATTTTTCCAGTTCCCTTGATAGATAACGCAGGTTGTGCTGATGGAGACAAGCAACCATTGCACCCAGACTATGTAGATGATCATCTTGATTCATTGGCTGCTATGAGGGAAAAGGGATTATATATTTGTTGCGTATGCAACTAATATTTACAAATATTTATCAACCGGGAAAACCTCACACAAACTATGCCAAAAACTGCTGTGGGAGGCACTTTCGAATACCTCCATGACGGCCATCGTAAACTTCTTCGCAGGGCCTTTGAGATCGCTGCGGGAGATTTACTTGACATCGGTCTCACATCCGACTCGATGGCAGGTGAAAAGGACAGGGACATTCCCCCATATGCCACCCGTCGCAACCAGCTTGAAGATTATATTGCCAGCCTTGATATTCCTGATAAAAATTACCAGATCGAAAAACTGGAAGATCCTTTTGGCACTACCGTCAATGGTGACTACCGGTATATTGTGGTATCCCCGGAAACGTACGCTGTTGCTGAAAAAATAAACAAACTCCGCAGGCAGGATGGAAGAGAGGAACTTGAAATTGTCAAAATTGATTATGTTATGGCAGAGGATGAAGAACCCATATCATCAACCAGGATATCAAAGGGCGAGATTGATATACATGGCCACCTGAGAGGAAAGTTTTAAAGGAAAAATCTCTTATTTTCCTGCATGGGACGAGAATTTACAGACAGAGACATGAACATTTTTAACAAACTTGCCCCCGAAGCCGGCGGAAACAATATTTCACAGATGGGACATCCCTATCCATTTATTCTCAGGCCGATTTCCCATCGTTTTGCCGAATCAGGAGAAGATTTCCGCAATCGTCTGGAAAAACTGGACCGCACAGATGTGGAATACCTGGCAGACCTTGCAATTGAAGGAAAAGAGGATGTCAGGGGACTGGAAGATGAGGACATGGATTCTTTTTTCAGCGTCCTTGAAGGAATTTCACCCGAAAAGCTGGAAGAACTCAAGGATAAGTTGGGGATGATCTGAATTGGCCCTTCTTATTGGAACCGCCGGCACACCCCTTAGTGCAAAAGGCAAGGGAAGTCAAGGAGGCATCCGACGGGTAAAGAAACTTGGCCTGGGTTGCATGGAACTGGAATTTGTGCGAGGAGTGCGGATGAAAGAGCCTACTGCAGAAAAAATCGCAGATACAGCCCACAAAGCAGAGATTTCCCTGAGTGTACATGCGCCCTACTACATAAACCTGAATTCAAAAGAAGAGGAAAAAATCCAGGCCAGCATCAAACGCATCTATGATTCTGCCTATATAGGCAATATCTGTGGAGCCAACTCAATAGTTTTCCATCCGGCCTACTACCATAAACAAAATGAGAACACCGTTTTTTCAAAAGTGGAGACTCTGCTGGAAAAACTTGCAGGCCAACTTGAAGATGAGGGAATCAATGCGACCCTGCGCCCGGAAACCACGGGTAAACCCAGCCAGTTTGGCAATCTGGAAGAAACCCTCGCTCTTTCAGCAGATATTGAAGGCGTCATGCCATGCATCGATTTTGCCCATTTACACGCCCGTTCAAAAGGTGAGGAAAACAGTTATGCAGAATTCAGTGCAGTGCTGGAAAAGGTCGAGGAATACCTGGGCAAGGAAGGCCTGAAAAATATGCACATGCATATTTCAGGAATCGAGTATACCGACAAAGGAGAAAAAAACCATCTTGTGCTCGAGGAATCAGACCTGAATTATTCAGAACTCATGCAAACATTGAAGGACTTCGGGGTACAGGGGCTTGTTATATGTGAGAGTCCAAATCTGGAAGAGGATGCCCTGCTGCTACAGAAGACTTATGAAAATAAGTAAAGACCTGGCGGGACCTTTACTTATTATAATTTGCACAGACCTCGAAGAAATTCCTGAATAATTCCTCGCCTTTGTCCGTATGTGCAACCTCAGGGTGCCACTGGACACCGTATAGCGGTTTGTCTGGATGTTTCATAGCTTCGATTGCGCATATCTCAGAGCGGGCAAGTTTCACAAAACCCGGCGGTAGTTCTGTAACCTCATCCCCATGTGAAGCCCAGGTAGAAATACGGGGACCGAGCCTTTTTAGAATATCATCCTCCTCCACAACCTCTACATCCACGGCAGCATATCCTCCATGGCTGCCGGCTCCTGTGGACCCGCCGTAGGCATGTGCGATAAGCTGGTGACCCAGGCATATACCAAGAATAGGAATATCCAGTTCTTTTGCGTATTCTTCACATAGACCTCCTCTTTCCAGAGAAGGACCGCCACTAAAGATCAATCCATCCGGTTTTTCAGCAATGACCTCCTCAACCGGAGTTGTGTTGGGAACAATACTTGTATCCATATCAAGATCCCTTACGGTCCTGTGAATAAGGTGACAGAATTGTCCGTGATTATTGATCACAAGGATTCTCAACTCTTCCATATCTGCCAGAAGGAGAACTGCATATATAAGCTTATTCCGGCAAAATGTTAACTTTTTTTGTATACGCAAACCCTTATAGAAAAGAAAAAGGGAAAATTATAAATAGAGTTGGGTGATACCATGTCACATGCTAACACGATACTTGCGGAGAGGTAATATGCCAGAAATAGGAAAACAAATTCGAATAGAAAGGATCATGGACAGAGACAGCAGAAATATGGTTATCATACCTATGGACCACGGAATTACAGATGGACCAATAGAGGGATTGATCAACATAGCAGATTCCATAAATAGCGTTGCTGAAGGAGGAGCCAATGCAGTACTTATGCAAAAAGGCATGATCCTGCACGGTCATAGAGGATATGGCCATGATGTAGGACTGATACTCCATATGAGTGCATCAACTTCACTGGGACCCGATCCCAATGACAAAGTGCTGGTCTGTACTGTAGAGGAAGCATCCCGCATGGGAGCAGATGCCGTATCCGTACACATCAACGTGGGATCGGAAACCGAATCCGAACAACTTAAGATACTGGGTCACATAGGTAGACAGTGTGACTATTGGGGCATACCCCTGATTGCGATGATGTACCCCCGGGGCAGAAAAGTCACAAACCCGAGGGATCCACAGATGGTAGCCCACGCTGCTCGCGTAGGAGCTGAACTTGGAGCTGACGTGATTAAGACCGTCTACACCGGAGATATTGAAAGCTTCTCCAGGGTCGTAGAAGGCTGCCCTGTACCCGTAGTAATTGCAGGGGGACCAAAGACCAATACTGACAGGGAATTCCTGGAAATGATTCGTGAAGCAATGGATGCAGGTGCTCGCGGTGTTGCTATTGGCAGAAATGTGTTCCAGCACCCAAGCCCCACCCGGATGACCCGGGCGATCACAGAGATCGCACACAAGAATAAAACCGTGGATGAAGCCCTCAAGCAACTTCAGTGAGGATACAAAATGAAAAAGCAGGTATGGATACGTGCCGACGAAGGCGACTGGGAAGAGAAGAAGGAGCGTATAACAGGCGGCCTGGAATCAGGTGCCGACTGTGTTCTGGTAGAGGCAGAGGATGTAGATAAAGCAAAAGAACTCGGAGACATCAAAATTGCTGCATTTACCGATAATGCGGATACTGCCGCAGACATAATAGTTATCGGTCGCGGTGGAGAAGGCGACGGGACACTTCCATTACCTGTGGACATGAACGACTCCCGGGATTTTGAACAGCTGGCAACATTGAGACGCCAGAAAAAGAGTATCGCTGCCCTGGTGGTAATCCAGAACAAGAAATATGAGAAATTTGCCGCTGCAATAGGAACTGAATGTGATTACCTGATCGCTATCGGTACAGACTGGAAAGTCATCCCTCTGGAAAACCTCATAGCACAACTCCAGGAAAAAGAAGTGAGTATAATATCCGGTGTCAGAGACGCCGATGAGGTTAAACTTGCCCTGGAGACCATGGAGCATGGGTCAGATGGCGTCCTGCTGGATACCGCAAATCCCGATACCCTGAAGGAAACCGTAAAACTTGCAGAAGAAGCAGGAGTAGAGGGAATTGATCTTGTACCTGCCACCATCACCAAAATAGAGCCTGTCGGAATGGGTGACAGGGTTTGCGTGGATACCTGTAACCTGATGGAAAGAGGGGAAGGTATGCTTGTGGGCTCCCAATCCTCCGGAATGTTCCTTGTACATTCTGAATCCGAAGAAAGCCCCTATGTAGCATCCAGGCCATTCAGGGTAAATGCCGGAGCAGTTCATGCTTATGTTAAGATCGGGGATAAAACAAGATACCTGTCCGAGCTGGAAGCAGGAGATGAAGTAACGATTGTCAATTCAGAAGGCCAGCAACGTAAGGGAATTGTGGGCAGGGTTAAGATCGAACGCCGCCCCCTGATGCTTGTGGAAGCCCAATCCAAAGACGGCAATACAGTGAAAAATATCCTCCAGAATGCAGAAACAATAAAACTGGTTTCAAGCAATGGAAAACCGGTATCCATAGCCTCTCTGAAGGAAGGGGACGAGGTCCTGGTGCATATGGAAGATACTGGCAGGCATTTCGGGATGAAAGTCCAGGAAACAATCATAGAGAAATGAACATGACAGATTTTGTCCCCGACAAAGATGTAAAAATTGTCGCATCCATTGACAGCGACCCTCTTTTACAGGCACGCATCGCCAAAGTGCTTGGTGCGGATATTCTGGAAATCAGGCTGGATTTGCTTGAACAAAAAGAGGCTGTGCAGGCAAAGAAATTGTTCGACTTGCTGGATTCACAGGGTGAATTACCTCGTATTGCAACCAATCGTGCACATTCAG
Organism: Methanohalophilus euhalobius; assembly: GCF_900215215.1. Classification (GTDB taxonomy): domain Archaea; phylum Halobacteriota; class Methanosarcinia; order Methanosarcinales; family Methanosarcinaceae; genus Methanohalophilus; species Methanohalophilus euhalobius. The sequence continues at coordinate 40,652 of NZ_OBDR01000005.1, forward strand.
AAGGCGGCAACTGGCAGGGACCAGAAGAGCAAAGAATGACCCTGCTGGAAGATTTGACTCCTTACGTGGATATGATCGATATCGAACGCAAAAGTACCGATTGCCTTCGAAACCGTATGGTAGAGGAGGCAAAATCACAGGGAACAAAGGTAATTATGTCCTCCCATTTCTTTGAGACCACACCTCCTCTAAAAGAGATGGTTGCTATTCTCAACGAATGCACGGATAAGGGAGCCGATATAGCCAAACTCGCCGTCATGCCTCAAAAACCCGAAGATATACTGGAACTTTTCCATGCTGCATTGCAGGCAAGGGGAGAAGTTTGTGTTATTGCTATGGGGGATTTGGGACGTCACAGCAGGGTTATTGCCTGCAGATACGGTTCATTACTGACCTACGGCTGCGTGGAAAAACCGGTCGCTCCGGGACAGATCAGAATAGACCAGCTTAAAAGGGCCCTGGAGACTATCGTATGAAAAAGGTATTCGGTGTACAGGGAGACCCTATCGAACATTCCCTCTCCCCGGCAATGCACAATGCAGCGTTCAGGAAACTGAAAATGGATTGTGAATACCATGCATTCAGGGTAATGAAAAAAAATCTCAAAGACGCCATTCAGGGAGCACAGGCAATGGGTTTTGGCGGCCTCAATATCACTGTGCCCCATAAAGAAAAAGCATTAGAATTTACAAACCCTGATACACTGGCCCGCAGGATAGGGGCTGTCAATACTGTATCCTTCAATGATGGGATACGTGGCCACAACACAGATGGGCTGGGAGCTGAATTGGCTCTGCGGGAAGCAGGAGTGGGAATAAAATCCTCTAACGTCGTTCTTGTCGGTGCCGGGGGTGCCGCCCGTGCAATTGCCTTTCATTTCGCAGAAAAGGGAGCTTGTGTAACAATTGCAAACCGTACCCCTGAAAAGGCAGAAGTCCTTGCAGAGGATGTCGGTTGTAGTCATGCAGGAATAGAGGACCTAAAAGGACTGTTGCAAGACAGTGACATACTGATCAATGCCACGTCCGTGGGAATGCATCCACATATTGATGCAACCATTGCCAATCGGGATATCCTGCATCCGGATCTGGCTGTTTTTGACATAGTTTATAATCCCCTGCAAACAAAACTGCTGCATCAAGCAGAACTTGCAGGCGCCAAACCTATCAACGGGGTTGCAATGCTTGTCCACCAGGGTGCCGAAGCTTTTAGGATATGGACCGGCCAAAAACCACCGGTGGAAGTCATGCGCAAGGCCGTACTGGAGGGCCTGGATTGAAAATACTCATTATCGGTGGTACGGGGGAAATGGGTCAGTGGTTTGCAACCTTTTTCAAAAAACGTGGTTATGAAGTATGGATAAGTGGCCGCAGTGGAAAAGCGGAAGTTGCCGAAAGACTGGATGTGCATTTTACAGCTGAGCCTGAGATTGTGATCCCGATATGTGACATTGTGATAATTTCAGTACCAATCAACATAACACCTACCATTATAGCACAGACTGCCTCTAAAATGAAAAAGGGGAGTTTGCTCATGGACCTGACATCATTGAAGAAAAAACCTGTTGAGGCCATGAAAAAATACGTTCCTGAAAATGTAGAATTTCTGGGGACCCATCCAATGTTTGGTCCTTCTATTCCCTCCCTGCAGGGCCAGACCTTTATACTCACCCCCGTAGAAGGCAGGTGTGATCAGTGGTTTGACCATATATTCAACCTCTTAAGTGAAGAAGAGGCGAATATAGAAATCATAACTCCCGATGAACATGACCATTTTGTATCCATTGTGCAGGGACTCACCCATTTTGCCTATATTACCATTGGCGCAACCATGCAGACGCTGGATTTTGATGTGAAAGGTTCCCGGCGTTTTATGAGTCCGGTATATGATATAATGCTGGATTTTGTGGGACGCATTCTGGGGCAAAACCCCGAACTTTATGCCCTCATCCAGATGGAGAATCCTGAAGTTATCCACGTACATGACGTGTTTATAGATCAATGCAGACATTTTTCTTCAATGGTACGTTCCCATGACACAGGACAATTCTGTGAAGAAATGAAAGCTGCAGCCCTACATTTTGGCGACACGGCCTCTGCTTTACGTCGCTCGGACAAACTCATCAACAGCAAGGTAGCCGAATTCGAGGAACTCGTACACTCCACAGGTCAAGAGAGGGGACTTTTGCACATATATTCCAGAAATATACATGTTGGAATTATTAAAAAGGTTACTTCGCATAATGTAACCCTTGAAGAAGGGAAAAGGGAACTGCAACTTAAAATAGGTAACATAAGGATCCTGTCAGCAGATGAATTGAATCACTGGAAAGAGAATAAACTCAAACCAACTCTGCGCGACATCTCTGTTTTCATTCCCAGTTCTGCCAGACCTTTTACGATACAACAAATCCTGGATTGTCACATAGATGGGGTAAAAGTCGAAACAATCGATACGTATCTCCACAAAATGGGTCCTAGTGCAACCTTCCGTTTGAACATACGCGGCGATCTGGATGCCTGCGAAATACAAAGGGATATGGAAGAATTATTGGAAGGTATGGGATGTAGCCTGCGCAATTAAAGCAATTATTTATGCCAGCAGCCACATATCCAATCGAAGATATAGCAGGGTGATAGGTTGAAAAAACAAACACAAAAAAGCGGAGTGAAAGCTGCTTTCGGCAAAGATATTACCGAATATCTCAGGTTTTACAAAATGGGACTGATCCTGATATCAGGACTTGGCATATATCTGGGACTCCTGGGATTATACCTGATAATTGTTGATAATAACTATATTCCAGGCATTGCCCTCTTTATTGCAGCCCTGCTCATATCCCCGCCACCTATCGGGATATCAAATATGATTATCAGGCATTTCAACATAGAACTTTCAATGGGATTAAAATTAGGAATCGCCACCTTGCTTATGTTTATTGCATGGTGGCAACTGGGTTTTTAAAGCTGGCTGACAAGATCTTCAAGGGCTGATCTGGGATCTTCTGCCTTTACTATACCTGATGCAAGCAAAACGCCTACAGAACCAAGATCCATTGCGGCGGTGAGGTCTTCTCCCCGGGAAATACCCGCCCCACACAAAATCTGAACATCAGGATTTATTCTTTTTACAGCCTCAACCGACCCCCTCACTACCTCCGGATCAGCCTGGGAGACCGGTACACCCGTGCCAATGAGCTCGGGAGGTTCCACTGCAACATATTCCGGATTCAAAGCTGCGGCTGCTGCTGTTGTGGGAATGTTATTGGTGCACACAATCGTGGTAATGCCTTCTGCCCGGGCTGCACGTACCGATGCTTCAATATCCGCCAGTTTGAGCCTGCGTTCGGAATGATTGATAAGACAACCCACCGCCCCTGCCTGTTGTACACAGGAGGCCATTACATGGCCGGTATTGCTACCCGGGGAAACACCATCCACATGCTGGGCATAGACAGGTATATCCACCTGAGAAGAAACCCTGTAGATGTCACAAAGCTGGGGAGCAACCCCAATGGTCACTCCCGCATCTGCGGCTACATCCCTGCAGGCAGCAGCAATTTTTACTGCTGCCTCACCTGTACTCTGTGAATAGGTTTTGAAGTTCACAACTATAAGGGGCGAGTCCATGGGAATCTCCTCAGAAATCAGTCATTACTCTGAACTGGTCTATCTCGGGTTTGTTCAGGCCTTCGACGAACTGTTCTGCAGACTGGCGTATTTCCCTGGAATTTGTAATTGCACGTCCGACAACAAGGATATCGGCTCCTGCCTTGAGAGCATCAGGTATCGTATGCACACGTACACCACCGGCAACTGCCACAAGGATCTTCGGGGACAGTTCCTTGATAGCCTCAATACTACCCCAGGCATAAGCGGTATCCTCTACATCTATGGCGCGGTGAAGTTCCACAACATCAGGAAGCTCATCGAGTTTTTCCAGTACATCCATAGGATCAGGATGATTGAGTGTGTCCATTACAGCATAAATACCTGTCTTGTGGGCCTCTGAGATTGCCTTTTCAAGAGTTGGCACCGGTGCAAGGGCGGAAACCACAATTGCATCAGCTGTGGCATCTGCCACCATACGTGCCTCAAGGTTACCGGTATCCAGTGTTTTCAGGTCAGCCACGATGAAAGCATCAGGTTTGACTTCACGCAGTTTGGTGATTACATCCACACCGTAACGTTTTATCAGAGGAGTGCCTGCTTCAAGGATGAGGTGGTCACTCTTGGGCAGCTGTCTTACAACATTGAGCACTGCTTCCAGGTTTGGATTATCCAGTGCTACCTGCAGGTATGGAGGGTCCCATAGTCTGGAAACTTTGAATCCCATAACTGCATGGGAACCTTTGTCTTTTTCATCCAGTACAGTGTCTATGGCAGGGAAATTCTCCATTGCTCTTTTCAGTGCAAGTTTGGTCGCACCGTAATTATACCTGTAGATGCGGTTGTAATCCAGAGCCTGAGGGTGTATGAATACGCTGGCCACGATCACAAGATCGTCAGCTTTTTCTTTGGGTACAATTCCTTCTTCCACGGCATCTGCAACCGCTTTTGAAACAGCTGCCTGTGCAGGACCAAATATCTGGGATGCCTGGTCCATATTCTTTACCGTTACCTTGGGAACGATGAGTGCGGAAGGTTTTGTGGGTAGGTTCGGCCTGATCACAGAAAGCAGGGGAGTATGTCCTGCGGATAACTGAGTCATACCGGTAGCAAAGGCCTGCCCAACAGGTCCTTCCTTATCACCGATCATAAGATCAATATGTGCGAGTTCGGGTTCCTCGCCAATAAGTGCTTCTCCAATTAACATCATGCTCGATCAGCTGCTAGATTGGAATGAACGTATATATGATTTCTGATGAAATGAACTCGAACCGTATATACATAATTATTTATTTTTTGTGCAACTGATAGTGATATGTGCTGCAGAAAACCTATTCCATGATATCGGGCGACAAAAAAATAAGAAAATTGCATCTGTTAGTCGCTTTTGTTGCAACATATTTTGCCATCTGGTTTCCTGACATACAGGGAGTTTTAGGAATGGAGAATGTGAAAATTAGTTCCACACTGATTTTCGGCACACTGAACGGACTGCTTCTTGGCCCGGTATATGGAGCCATTGTATCCCTTGCAGCTATTTCAGTCCACCGTATAGTGCATGTTGATATGTTGCTCAATAACCCATTTTATCTCATAAGCCCGCTATTTATTGCAAGTGCCTCCCTTGTAGCTGGATTGGCAATAACAGGGAAGAAAAAGAGAGCAATCATTCTCCCATGCCTATTAATCGCCATCTGGTTCGCAACAGGAGTGGGAAGAGAGGTTTTTTATTATCCCTGGTTACATGTATTATCTATTGTATTTTTCCTTACTTTTACCAGAATAGAAAACAAAATATCCTTTTTTTCCAAAAACAAAGGATATCTATACCTTTTTGCATGTTCACTACTTGCCGTCTCCACAGACCATCTTGCAGGAAGCCTGTCAGCACTCTTTATTTCCGACTTTGGAAGCAGTATGTATAAAGATGTAATATTTATTTACCCTCTTGAAAGGATATTAATTGCGATTATATCAGCACTCATATTCTACGCTTTTATCGTATGGATAAACCTGCTGAAAGCAAATGCCAGTATGCTGAACGAAAAAGAAGAACACAATGTCAAAGATGTAATGGATTATATCAATCGCGAAGTAAAAGACATAATTGAAAAAGAAAAATGAATTAATAATCGATACTATTCTTCAACCTATCCATAGCACTGGAAAAGGGATGGGAAGATTGTTCGACAGTAAATATTTTGGATAGGCCATGCGCGGACACCTCACACATGCATGGAATCGAAGTAAGTACAGGCACTCCATATTTTTCACCCATTTGCAATGATTGTTCATCAAGACACATGTTTTCCACAATCCCACATTTTTTGCCCAGAGGGGTATAGATTCCATCAATTGCCTGCTTTATATTTGTGAGACAGTACTCATTGGGTTTTACTACCATCAGGACATAATCACTGCTTGCCACAACATTGGCCGATGTGAAATCCACACCGGGACTTGTATCCATAATCACAACGTCAAAACCTTCCTTTTGAAGATTTTTTTTAGATTGAATCAATGCTTTGAGGGCATCTGATTGCCATTTCCTGTCCTTTGAAGAAAATTCCCTGATAGCAGAAATTTCAGGATTGGAGTAACCTACATAGAAACGAGCCTCTGAAGCAATGCTTTTTGAACCATCCACTATTACTTGACGTATGTTTTTTTTGTAATCAAAAATATCATTTATCCACTCACTCGAGGGAGGGAACATGCCATTAAATGTGCTGGGAGATTTCAGGTCCATGTCAAGCAAACATACATCCTTACCTTCTTTTGCATAAGCACATGCAAGATTGATGGCAACACTTGTTTTTCCCGTACCCCCACGTGGAGAGTGGACTGCAATTGTAAACGTATCTTTCATTTGATTTGCCCACAGATTAATTGCTTAATTAAATAAACCACCATCAATAATAAATTCGTAACAATGACACCAATTCTTGATGGAAATATCTTTTGTTTTTAAATATAGAGACCCATTCTTCAGAATGAAGATGTATTATACATTAATTATTCTGCTGAAGATTAATCACAGTGATTAATATGAATTTTTCTTCACTCAGAAATATGTTATCTTTATTGAACTGTAAAAAAGACTTTTCTGCCATTTCTGTACTTGTGTACATGACCCATACGTACAAGCTGATTGAGATAATTGCTTTCAACTGCTCTTTCCTTAGATGTTTTTTCCGAAATCTGTGCAGCGGTTGCAGTTCCCATTTCAAATAAGACGGTCGCTGTCGTGCGCAAATGATCCGGCAGGGAAAGAAGGGTCATTACATCGAGCTCATTTAAACCATCTTCCTGTGAAACATGAGACGAAGAATCCTGCTGGAATAACAGCCTGTCGAGCTTATCATTGATTTCATTCAAAGCTACAAGAATATTGTTCATTTCAACTTCTGAAACCATGTGACCACCATAATTTGTATCCTGGTATTACAGTAATACTGTATTCCAATAAAACTATAAAAAAGTACAGTATACACAGAAAAGAATTGAACTACTCCACGCTTACGCTTAAAGATATTTTACCATATAAGGGCCTTCCAGAACATAACCCAGTTTCCGGTAATATTCACGTACACCAATACCGCTGATAATACTGAGTTTTTCAAAACCGGCATCTTTTGCCATTTTCTCAGCCTCAGAAATCAACCTGAGACCATAACCCCTGTGTTGCCAGTCGTGATCCTTTGCAGATCCACCCACGACAACCATTGAACCATAAACATGTAATTCCCGTACAAGAGCCGAATTATCAAGTTCAGGCCGATGTGGATTGTTCGGAAACCTCAACCTCAAAAATCCAATCAAGATGTCCTGACTGACATCCTCGAACGATAGGAAATGTTCCTCCCCTCCACAGGAAGAGTAGGATTGCACCATAAATTCAATATCTTCTATTGAAGGTGGCCTTTCTTTCAGGATATTATGACCAACTTCCCTGCAACGTATACAACTGCATTTGCCACCTTTTTGCAGAAGTCGCTGGCCTGCAAGCTGGCGAATATTACTCTTTTTCACACCGGCCAATATCTGCTGTGCAGGAATATCCCGCTGGATACGTTGCAGCCGCACCCACCTGGGGAGCATTGCTTTTATGTCAGCAAGCAGTTCCACAGCTTCTTCATCATAGAGGGGATCGTACTTGCCTGCCCTCCACATTTTTTCAAGCTCTGTACCTTCGGTTACAAGAGTGGGATAGATCTTCAGGAAATCCGGCATGAAACGTGAATCACTGAACAGTTTTTTAAATCCCCGCAGGTCCCGCTCATTATCCGAACCCGGAAGACGGGGCATTATATGGAAACCTACTTTCAGGCCACTATCGCGTAATACGCGATTTGCCTCAGCGGTGTCGGCAACTGTATGGCCCCGACGCATCCTTGAAAGTACAAAATCGTATACACTTTGCACCCCGATTTCTACTTTTGTAGCACCAAAATCCAGAAGCCGGTCTACCTCCACAGGAGATGTCCAGTCGGGACGTGTCTCATAGGTTATACCTATGTTGCGAACCGCAGAACTTTCATTGGTCTCCTGTACATCTTCGATAGGAATATAGCCGTAAACATTATGGACACTATCCCGCCATTGATGCCCCTTAAAATCATTCATCGCCTCAAGACAACGTTTGGTGAACCATTCCTGGTAATCCATATTACGGGATGTAAATGTACCTCCCATGACTATAAGTTCTGCCTTATCGACTTCGTGCCCGATTTCCTGCAACTGTTTCAGGCGTGCGTGCACTATCCTGTAGGGGTCATACTCATACTGTATACCCCGCATGGCGGCGGGCTCCCTTCCCATATAACTCTGAGGAGACTCAAAAGCAGATGCAGGCCCGCCGGGGCAGGGCACACATACACCGTGAGGACAGGGTGCAGGAGATGTCATAACCGCAATAACCGCCACACCGGATATTGTCCTTACAGGTTTACGCCGCAGCCGGCTGCGCACATATTCCTTTTCACTATCAGAAGCAGCGGCTATGACATCGGAATTACGAGGAAGAGTTGACAGCCCATATTGCCTGCTTATGTTCAATTTTTCCCTGTTGAATTGCACTTTATCCAATGTTAAATCTTCAAGAACCAGCTCAACAAGTTTCCTGCAGGCTTTAGCAAAATCACTCTCATCAGACATTGGCCATCTCCGTGACCAGTCGTTCAAGATGTATCCTGTCGTTAGCGGCACTCCTGACATTCAGGTCAGCATCGGCAATCTTCAACAGGACCCGGGCAAGGATTGCGGGAGATTCACCGGTATCATTCACAATCCGATATAAATGCCTGACAATTTCCACCCCTGACATACCGTCTTCAATAAGCATTTTATCAATCGCTTTACGTGCCAGGGGAAAATCCGCAGCTGAGATGGCTTCCTGAAGGGAAGAAACACCCGCAGGTACATCTTCCATTACTACCTCAAAGATTATGTCTGCAGATAGTTTTTCGCCGGCATGTTGAAGAGCTGCAGACTGGAGAAGCCGCAGAGCACAGTCCACGTTGCCCTTACAATGACGCGCAAGACTTACGAGAGCTTCTGGTTCATAAGCAAGACCCTCCCTATCAGCAACATCACCAAGGAAACCTACAAGTTCTTCATCCGACACGTAGGTGAAAAATAATTGCAGACCACGGGAGCGCAGAGGGGAGATCAGTCTTGAGGGTTGGGTTGTGGAAAAGATGAACCTGCAGGTGCGACTGTAGCGTTCCATAATCCGGCGCAAAGCATGCTGGGCGCTTTCATTGAGGGATTCCGCACTATCGACAAAGATTATCTTATAATCTGCATCAATTGAGCCCATACTTGCATATTCATTTACCAGGTCCTTAAATATTGAAATTACACTTGACCTGATCTTTTTGGGATCATCCGTACCCAGAAAACGCACAAAACGTTTGTCCCTTACAAGATAACGTTTCCCCTGATCGAAAAAATCTGAGGCATTGAAATAGGTGAAGTTGTGCTCAAAGTTATCACCATAAATGCCTCTTGCAAGAGCAAATACAGCAGATGCTTTTCCACTTCCTGCAGGACCGTGGACTACAAGGTGTGGCAATTTCCCGGAAGATACCAGATGTTGCATTATCGATATTGCCTTCTCATTGCCTACAAAATCACCCAGGTACTGTGGCCTGTATTTCAATATCCAGAGACCTTTCATTGCTTCTCTCCTTTTTCCTGAAGCACTTCCTTTATCACCTTACCGTATACCGGACGGGCAATAAGTACACCAATCAATACACCGACAATGGTAGTTATGGCGAAACCTTTCAGGGCCCCAAAGCCCATGACAACCAGGGGCGACATTGCAATGATCGTGGTTGCAGCGGCTGCAAAGATTATGCTGAAAGCCCGGGCAATTCTCGAAAGGTAAACCTTTGTCGGTGGTAATTTGCCCTCATAGAGTACCTCGTCGGTAATTATCACAAGGTGATCGATACCCGTACCTATCACTGCTATTATACCGGCAATGCTTGGAAGGTCAAGTTGCCACCCTACAGCTGCAGCAAACCCGAGGATCATGAGTACTTCACTAACAGAAGTTGCCACCATCGGCACAAGAATCTGTTTTTTACCATAACGTCTGTAGACCACACCGGCAACTGCAAGCATTGAAAGCAATCCTGCAAGCACTGCCTGTTTCTTGAACTGGTCTCCCAGTGAAGCATCGACCTGTCCGGAACCTACGAGCTCCACATTGACCGGCAGGGCTCCTGCACGCAGGTGTATCTGGAGTTGCTCGGCCTGTGCCTTACTTTCATTATCTGCACCTGTGGAAGCTTCCCAGGAATAAATTGGGTTCGTCCTTATACGGGATGCAGCTGAAGGGCTTAGCGGAGCACCATATACTTCCTTATCATCAAGATACATGTAAAGCCAGTGAGAATTGGGATCGTTTACTGCACCTGTCTCTATTGCAGCTTCTTGGAGAGCGTTTGCCCCATCAAGGGTCAGCTTAAATGGAGTGTACCACTGTCCATCATGACGTGAGGGGACACCGACACTGGAAATATCGTCACCGTAGAGCACATGTTTGGTATTGTTGCCTTCGGTTTGTATCCGTATTTCAAATTTACCAGGTTTTTGGGCAATCTCCTTGGCAGTTGTAAGATCGATACCTGCAAAGTCCATCAGTATGTATTCATCACCCACCGTACGTACCGGTATATCCTTCAGACCAAGGGCATTGAGTTTTTCACTGAGGATCTCTTTAGTAAGGTCCCGTGTCTCTGTGCGCACACCCTTCCGATAGAGTTTGTCACCGTTTTCATCGGTCAGCAGAGAACCGCCAACATCAGCCAATAAATTTTCAACAGTTTCCTGTTCTGCTTTGGTCCTGATTTCATATTCCACACCGCCGGGAACTGCATAGGGAATTACCTCGGCATTGAGTTCCTCGGAGAGATATGTGGCTATCAGTTGTTGTTCTGTTGTGTAAAGAGTGATCTCTGAAAGATTGCCTTCTCTACTTACTGAAGAATCACTCAGACCCAGTTGATTTAGCTGGGATTGGGTCACTGAAGCTTGTGTTTTTAGGGAGATGGTGATTGTGGATTGCCCTTCAGAGGGTGGTATGACATTCACGACTTCAACCGGAGAGCCAACAATATTTTCGACAAGAGCACTTGCAGTCATTCCAGAGTCTACATTGGCCTGTATTACAGCACCCTGCAGGCTTACCTGTAACCAGGAACCCCCTTCAAGATCAAGTCCATAATCGAGGTTGGTATCAAAACCTTCATCTGCCGAATACCAGGGCTGGATTGCAACAAGAGAAAGCAGAATGGCTATTATGAATATACGTACACGCCAGTCACTCAACAGCCCCTTTGGTTTTTCTTCGCTCATGTCTTCACCCCCTTGGGATTCTTATTCACATACCACCTGAGGATGCCCGTATTCAACAGCCAGGTATTCATCAGGTCAGCAAGTAGACCGAATATCAGTACAATGGAAATGTCAGATAAGAGGTTTATCTGTGAGACAGTTGAAGTCAGGACATAAGAATATGTGGAAACAATATACATAACCACTAGCGCTGCAAGGGTCGTGGTGGTCATCGTAATACCTGTATGCATTGCTAGGGATATTTTTTCATTTGCAGATCCGCGCCGTTTGAGTACACGGGTTGTGAGTAAGATATCACTGTCAACAGAGTAACCAATAAGCATCAATAAAGCTGCAACTGTACCAAGGGATAGTTCAATTCCTGTGATATTCATGAATGCAGCGGCTATGCTGATATCGGAAAGTGCAGAAAGGACCACTGCTACGGAGGGTATGGTGCTGCGGAAGATAAGGAAAACTACTATTGCCATGCCTATAAAGGACAGAACTACAGCCTGGAGAGCCTGTACCTGCAAATCCTTGCCGTAGACAGCTCCTACCTGCCGGATCTCTACGGATGAATACGCAGATGTTATTTTCTTTTCAAGTTCCAGCTGTTCGTCATTGTCCATAGGCCCAAACTGGAGTACTGCCCTTTGTCCGGTTTTACGTACATCGGCCAGAGAATATCCTGAATAATCGACCTCCAGTTTTTCTATCGGGTCGTCTGTCTGGAAGGAAATCATTGTTCCGCCCTTAAATTCCATACCCAGGTTCACAGGGGACCCGGATGTGGAATACACAAATACCATAATCAGTAAGGCTATTGCAAACACCGCAAGAGGTATAGTTACAAGTTGCCTCTCATTATGGTTTTTAATGAAGTTTTCAAGTTTATCAATAAACAGCGCCATAAATTGTATGCTCCGATAACATAGACTCAGAAGTCAAATTACACTTTTCCATACTATGAAGTAATATATACTATTTTCTTGTGTTATTGCTTTTTGGTGAATTTTCTCAAGGCCAGATTTCTGGAAAAGAGCTATACATAACTAATATATACTGCCGACAACCCATTTTACAGGCATGCCATACAGACCATCTGTTGACGAATACTTTCTTGAGATCGCTACCGTAATAGCCAAAAGATCCACATGCCTTCGCAACCGGGTGGGAGCGGTTATCGTGCGGGATAAACAAATCCTTTCCACAGGTTACAACGGAGCCCCAAGTAATATGGAACACTGCCTGGATATCGGATGTATCCGGCAAAAAAACAATATCGAATCAGGAACACGTCATGAGAAATGCCGGGCAGTGCATGCCGAACAGAATGCCATAATCCAGGCAGCACTGCACGGAGCTGGAATCGAAGGGGCAACCCTCTACTGTACACACCAACCCTGCATCCTGTGTACCAAAATGATAATCAATGCCCGGATAAAACGGGTGGTTTACCTGACATCATATCCGGATACTGATGCCCTGGATTTCTTTAATGATGCAGGAGTGGAGATAATAAACCTGCCAGTATCAAGACTCCTGGAAGATGCGTAAGGCCTTCTTTATAATATCCATGTTGTCCGGCCGGTAAAGCTGGCGGGCAGATGTTTTTTCCTCGGTAAACAGGGGTATGCCCCGTACAACAACTACCGGATTACCTCCACTCCCTTCTCCCATCAGCAGGTTTGCAGCAGCTGCCACTTCATCGGCAACCGCCTCCTCACTGATCTGCATTTCATAACCGAAAAGGTCCTTTGTACCTCTCCAGTAATAAATGGGTGTAGCATGATACAGCCCTATTGCAACACCTGTCTGACCCAGTCTGAAAGCCCTGCCATTGGTGTCAGTTACCACAACAGCAACCCTGCAACCTGTAATCTCTTCAACTCTCTCTCCTATACTTCTGGCACTGGCATCCGCATCCCGGGGGAGATCGGCAAGTAAATCGTTCTCGACATTGGAATCATCCACTCCCGCATTGATACATACATGTGCCCTGTCGGATTGCACAAGCATTACAGGAGATTCGACAAAACACTCACTGCACCTGTCCAGTACCGCCTCTACAAGCCGTGGGTCTTTATCGTCCTTTTTGCCAATCCCGATTGCCCGATCAGAGGGCGTAATGTCGTCAAGGGAAAACAGTTCATTTTCGGCTTTTGCAATGATGGTAGAAGCAATAACCAGCACATCGCCATCTTCCAGAGCGGCACGCTCACATATCATAGCCGCAATGTCGTCACCGGGTTTTACAAGGGGTATATCATCAACAGTAAAGGCTTCCATCCTCACCTTTTTTCAACTCCACAGAAAAATACAGCAGCTCATGAACGTCGGGAGTGCAGAGGGTCGTGGAAACCCATGACTTTAGTCGTGGGAGGAAACGTACCCTCGCCGCCCTTTTCACCTCTTATACTTTTTATTGTTTTTAAATATGAAATGAAATAAATACTATCAGCCCCTATATTATGTTGAGGAACAAACTGTCCTGATACCCCTTGTGGGAAAGGCACAATCCGACAGGAAGTAAACGGTTGAAGTTCAGGGTAACAGTTTGAACACATTGCTCTTTCGGGCAAGGTGGTTGGTAACAACCCCGTGGAAACGACATTTGAAGCGTCTCGATTGAGTAGGCTGCCACTTTCGTAAGAAAGTCTAACCCGTTGTCCGGGCAGTGTCAACCAGTCATATGCGAAATGAATGTTACTTGTTAACATGATGATTTACCTGCAAGCCCTCTACTTTAGTCGTGGGTAGTTGACAAATAATACTAGCCCTATATATTGACCTGCGGCGATGATGAGAGTTACCCCCACTGAGCAAAGTATGAGGACAGAACTTAGCTGATGCCGCAAAAAATGAAACCTCCCTGCAACCTGCAGAGAGGTAATATCACATTTAGCTAATTTATTCGATTGGGATCTTCGGCTTTTCAGCTTCTTTGGTTTTTGGTAATGTGACTGTCAGCACCCCTTCCTCAAGTTTGGCCGTGGCGCCTTCCTCAGTCACAGAAGCCGGCAAAGAGACAGCCCTGGAGAAACTTGAATAACTGCGCTCTTTCTGGAAATAACCTTCTTCCTCCTTCTCTTCTTCCTTCTTGCACGTTGCACTGATCTCAATCATGCCCTCGGATACACTGATGTCCACATCCTTCTTATCGACTCCAGGAAGATCTGTGGTGACAACTACTGAATCATCCTTTTCCTGGACATCCACAAGGGGAGCCAGAGTTTCGCCCCCTTTCCACTGTACCGAAGGTAAGAATTCCCTGAAAAGGTCGTTTAGGTAATCCTGCGTCTGTTTTATCTCATCGAATGGATCCCATCTGCTTACTGAAGGTGAATTTTCCCTGCGTATTAATCCTCTTTTCATATTATACCACTCCTGTTATTCCTGTTTTGAAATAACAGACATAATATGTGCATGTACTTCTATAAGAAGATTGCGGTTGCTCAAAGGGATAGCATGGTATGTATCAAGTCACAACCCCTGACAGTTGAAAGAATACCATCTGCTGCTGCATCTTCTGAGTAGGTTTTGACAATATCAGCATCCTTATTGAAAGATGGATAAATCACAAAGGGTACAGGATCGGGCGTATGAGTCCTAACTACAATTGGTGTAGGGTGGTCAGGAAGGACAAGTACGTTACACTCTTCAGACATTTTATCTATTCCTTCAAGGATGGTACCCACAACTTTGGAATCAAAATCCTCGACTGCCTGTATCTTGGCCTCCAGACTACCCATATGTCCCGCTTCATCCGGAGCTTCCACATGGACAAAAACAATGTCATGATCTTTCAGGGATTCAAGAGCATATTCTGCCTTACCTACATAATTTGTATCAAGATATCCGGTAGCTCCGGGAACTTCAATCACGTCCATTCCTCCACAGATACCCAGACCCTTGATAAGATCCACTGCAGATATTACAGCTGCTTTTAGTCCGTACATTTCTTCAAAAGAAGGCATCGAAGGAGCATAGCCCTGACCCCAGAACCATATGGAATTGGCAGGTCTCTTTCCCTCTTCAATGCGTTTTTTATTAACAGGATGCTCGGAAAGAATATCCCAGGATGCCCTTATCAATTCTTCCAGTTTTTCTGCTGAATCCCTCATTGGCATGTGATTTGAGGCCGGGTTCTCAATCACATCATGAGGAGGAGTACAGATAGCCTCCACACCAAATTGGGCAACCATAAGATGGCGATAGCTGATCCCCGGATAAAAATGGACATCTCCACCCAGTTCATCCTCAATTGCCTGCATGAGTTGACTTGCTTCTTCGGTGGAAATATGACCGCCACTGTGATCCAGTATATTACCATTTTCAATTGTTATCAGGTTACAACGAAAAGCAACATCATTTTTATCCAGCTCAATTCCCATACTTGCTGCTTCCAAGGGAGCACGTCCCGAATAATGTTTGGCAGGATCATAACCCAGAATGGACATATTAGCCACATCACTACCTGCGGGCATCCCATCCGGAACATTGGTAGCCAGCCCGTTTATTCCCTCCAGTGCCATACGGTCCATGTTGGGAATATCCGCAGCTTCTAATACAGTTTTGTCTCCCAGTTCCCTAATAGGATAATCTGCCATTCCGTCACCGATTAATACAATATGTTTCATACAAACACCTGCCATCTTTTTAAATACAAAACTGCCAATTATTCATAAGACAATTAAAAATATAATCATACAAGGGTGAGGACTAATGAAATATATACGTTTTGCAACTGCCGTCATTTGTGTATTCATAATCTTCTGTGGTTTTGCCAGTGCTGCAGAAGAAATAGAGGAACAAATCCAGCATGCTGAAATCACGGTGGGAGCAGGAGACAGCATCGTACTGGATCAGGGTTATTCCATCAATGTAATTGATATAAACAGTGAAAATGGAGATTTGCTCATAGAAGTTTACGTTGATGAGAAAAAGGTAGAACAGGGAATTGTCAAAGAAAATAAGCCTTTCAGATATCTGAAGACAATAGAAGATGAGGATGATGAAGAAACTGACTACCTGATATTCAATGTCAGCCTGCAGGATACTGAAGAAAAGGACGGCGAAACATATTCCGAGATCATAATCAAACAGTATATCGATCCAGAAATTGCTCCTGATGACTATTTGATATCGGAAAAATCAGATAAGTCGAACAAGTCGTTGTCCATGATTATCGGAAAAGAAACAGAACTTAAAGAAGATTACACCATCAAGGCAACAGATCTTGACGATAAAACCGTAACTATCACACTTCGTAAAAACGGCAACATTGTAAAAATGACAGAAGACCTTGGTGAGGGGGATGTTTTTGCCTATACACGCAAAAATGGAGATCGTCTGAGGACTATTTTTATGGGAGAAATTGATACAATATTTGAAACTACGGATTCGGATCATGTAATCCTAAAAAAAGTTATTCAAAAAACCGATAAGGTAATGGGGGAAGGACTGGAAATCAAAATAGAAGTCCCTGAAAAAAGTCCGGCAAATGAAAAAGCCATCATAAGTTACACCCTTGATGGTTATGCAGACAAAGTCGAGATCTATGTAGATGGAAATCTCATTGACCAGAGAAAAGAAGTATATGAAGATACCTACGACGCAGTTACCGACAGATTAAGCACCGGGGAGTACAATATCAAGGCAAAAGCAATAACATCCGAAGGAATGGTGGTATCCGAGTCTGCGCTGTTGATTGTGGGGGACATAGCAAAAGAAGAAAGCCCGGGAAATGGCGCCGCAGCTATCATTGAGAAGGCAAAAAATGTGACTTCAAGTGCATCAGAGGCTGTGGACAAGATCTATGAAACTGCCAATACCCTGGAAAAAACTCCTGCACCTGGCGCATTTTTTGCTATATTCATACTTCTGGGAGCATGGGTGTGTTGCAGGAGGAGGTGACAATATTTATATGCGCTTCTTCCCTATAACAGCCAGAATTTTACAAATCATCAATAACGTGATACTAATATGAGATATGTAATGAAATTCGGTGGGACATCCATTGAAAATGGGAAAAAGATTCGCCATGTCGCAGAATTACTGAAAGACTACAGGGAACAGGGCCACGAAATCGTGGCAGTGACCTCGGCCCTTGGTGGAGTCACCGACGGGCTGATGGAAATAGGTATTGATGCGTCCCATAAAGGCAAAGTATCCCGGGTAAAGGAATTTATGGCAGAGCTTGCCAAGAAACACTACGATGCAATTGAGATAGCCATCGATGATGCCAGGATTGCCGATGAAACAATCCGCACGATCGATGCTCTTATTGATGAACTCGAAAAAGCACTCATTGGTATCTGTTATCTGGGGGAACTCTCCCCGCGTTCCATAGATTACATATCCTCCTATGGGGAACGTCTTGCAGCTCCTGTTGTTAGCGGAGCTGTGCAAAGTCAGGGAATTAATTCCAGATCATTTACCGGTGGAGAGGCAGGCATTGTAACCAATAGTGAATATGGTTGTGCCAGACCTTTCGAGAAAACATATGAAAATGTTGGAAACATCCTGAAAAGGGTTGTTGCAACACATGTTCCTATAGTTACCGGTTTTATCGCAGAGAATGAAGAAAGAATTATTACTACCCTGGGACGCAGTGGATCTGATTTCACTGCTTCGATAATAGGGGCTGCTATAGAGGCTGATGAGATATGGTTATGGAAAGAAGTTCACGGCATAATGACCAGTGATCCCCGGATTGTCCCTGATGCACGTCCGATACCCCAGATATCCTATATTGAAGCAATGGAACTCTCCTATTTCGGCGCAAAGGTACTCCATCCCCGTACAATTGAACCTGCGATCAAGCATGGAATACCCGTACGGGTGAAAAATACATTTGATCCTGAATTTGAAGGAACATTGATTGTTTCAGACCAGCGACTGCGCAAGGATGTAGTAAAAGCCGTGACCCTAATACGATCGGTAGCCGCAATAAACATCTCTGGGGCCGGCATGGTGGGTGCAATCGGTACAGCTGCCAGAGTATTTTCCACACTCGCCAATGCTGGGGTGAACATCATAATGATAAGCCAGAGTTCCTCGGAAGCAAACATGTCATTCGTTGTGGATGAGGCTCATCTGGAAAATGCTGTAGCTGCCCTGAAATCCGAGATAAACCGGGATGTAATAGGAGATGTGGCCTGCGACAGGAATATCTGTGTGGTAGCGGTTGTAGGTGCCGGAATGGATGGCATCCCGGGTGTGGCAGGCAGGGTATTCAGCACACTGGGCAGGGAAAAAATAAATGTTATCATGATCAGCCAGGGATCTTCCCAGCACAACATTTCATTCGTGGTCAGTTCCGATGAAGCTGAAGAGGCAGTACGCCTGTTAAACCATGAGTTTGAACTTGGAAATTAAAACAGAGGGATAAATTGGACAAAAAACTTACCTACGCTGATTCAGGAGTTGACATCCATCAGGAAGAATCCACCATAAGCAATCTCACAGGAGGTATGACATACAGCAGAGAAGGATTGGGAGCCCCGATTACAAGCATCGGGCATTACGCCGGCCTGATGGATTTCGGGGATTTCGCTCTGGCAATGGCCACCGATGGCGTGGGCTCCAAGGTGCTGATTGCAAATGAGATGAAAAAATGGGACACCGTGGGGATTGACTGTATTGCCATGAATGTCAATGACCTGATTGCCATTGGCGCCGAACCTGTCAGTTTTGTGGATTACCTGGCAATCGAGAAACATTCCGACGAATTCGCACGGCAGATCGGCGAAGGGCTTGCAAAAGGTGCCGAGATTTCCAGAATGTCCATTGTAGGCGGGGAGACCGCAACTCTTCCCGAGATAATCAAAGGATTTGACCTGGCAGGTACATGTCTGGGAATGGTGGACAAGGATGCCATCATTACCGGGGAGAAAGTAACAGAGGGTGACGTGCTTGTGGGTGTTCCCAGTAGCGGGGTCCACAGCAACGGCTATACCCTTGTCAGGAAGATCATTGGGAATTCCGATTATTCCTATCATGACCCCCTGCCCTATGATAGCTCCCGCACCATCGGCGAGGAACTGCTAACCCCCACACGGATATACATGGAAGTGCTCGATGCAATCCATAAGTGCGAGGTACACGGCCTGGCACACATTACCGGCAGCGGCCTGCTGAAGTTGCGCAGGGTAAGCGAACTGGGATTTGATTTCACAGACCCTATCGAGCCACCCGAGATCTTCCGTTTCCTCCAGAAAAAGGGCAATGTCGAGGAACTGGAGATGTACCGCACCTTCAATATGGGGATGGGCTTTCTGCTTATTGTCCCGCCACATGAGGCTAAAAACGTTGCAGAAATAGTCAACGGGAAAATTGTGGGCAGGATTACGGAAAAAGATATCCGTGTAAAAGACCTTATTATTGAATGATCAACATGGCATGTATCAGTGACCTTCCCTATGAGATCCTGCTAAAGGGCGCATCCGTCAAGAAAAGTGAGGAATTCATTCGTGAGAACTGTGACGAGGTCTACCACGTGCCGGGTGGCTATAGCCTGGCCGGAGTTATGCTTAAAGGCGGCAAGACCATACCCATAGGCGTCAAGGGCAATTCTATTTATTTCCAGTACGTCAAACCCTGCAAGGGACTGTTCGTCCTCAAACTGGATGATGCACAGGAAGAAATTGAAAAATTGAGGCAGGGAAATTACCAGTAATTACAATCTGGTATTCTTGCCCTGATCCACCGCACATCCCAGGAAATCCGCAGAAGGGAATTCATGGACAGTCGTGGCAATGATCAAACCCTCACCGAACTCTTTTTTCACCATCACAGCCCGGCCCTGCTCATCTTTAAGAATCACTTCCCCATCGGTCCGTGAAAAGTAACCATCGCATTCCACCGGCTCCTGCGGTTCTCCAATAATACAGGGCATAGAATCATCCACAACCTCCAGCGGGGATTGCATGTGCTCTTCCACATAGGACAGTTCAAAGGGCAGCCATTCATATTCATATTCCGGCATACAGGCCCCGAATACCACAAGCACACCGCCCCTTTTCACAAAATTGGCTATCTTGTCGCCTTTGTTCTCGATACCTTTCGCCACCTTCGTATAGGCCGGATTGGCAAAACCAGTGGGCACCATCAGACACTTTGACGCAGGCAAAAAAGGAGTGCCCAGCGAATTGCCGTCCACCCGCAGGCATTCATAACCGTGTTCCTTGAACAACTTTTCAAAAAGAATGGGAGTATCCCAGAGCAGCATTACATCGGTCATGGAAGTTTGATTTGTGGCGGGAGATTATAATTGTGGCGGGTGCAAAAATGTAACACAACTGATCTTAAATTTTTTACTTATCCTAGGATCAGAATGGATAATCCTCCGGGTCAGTAATATATTGGTCGATATTCTTGAAAGTAACCTCAGACCCCCCACTAGTTACTTCAAACCCATCACGTGCAATAACAATCCCTTTAAAGTGACTTCCTTTAAATATCACCTTGCCTTTGGGAGCAAAGAGCACTCCGCTGACTGGCCCACTGTTAAAGTTAGTAAGTGATATGTCTCCCTCAGAGGCAACGATAATAATATTTTCAGCACTCCAAACACCTTGAGGAGAATTTGAATAGCTATCTGCAAATATCTTGATGTTGTCTGCTAAATCTCCTCCAGAAACATATCCACTGTTGTTATACCATTCATCAGATTTTACATTAGGCATAGCATACTCTGGCATCACTGGTTCTGGAACTGAGTTTTGTTTTATACATTTGTCAAGAATTTGCTGATTATAATTGTCTGGATGATCAATTTCCCCGGTATAATAAATATATGAATCTTCAGAAAGAGAAGGTGTCCAATCTAATGTAAGATTACCATTCACATAGACATTTCCATGGATTTTAGCATCTTTCAATTCGAAATCCCCACTGACGTAAACATCACCATATATATCACGAGTGCCACTCCATAACTTTAAATCCCCTGTTATATTGATTGAACCAGGAATACTCTGGGAACCAAGCCCTGCACTACCACCATTAAAATCAACATCACCATCAACATATATATTCGAAACCCCAATTGAAGCCCCATCATTAATGTCACTCGATAACAAATCACCACCATTCAATACAATGGTTGCACCAGGACCATTGATTCTATTTCCTTTAAATTTCAGAAGGGTACCGTAAACAAAGACATTCTAATCCGTAATAAATTCTCCAAATTCAGGAGTTTGTTCTTCGGTTACATCTATATAATTCGTTTTTGTTATTGAGTCGTCAATTCCATCTTCATTAGTTACTGTTAATGTTACATCATATGTTCCTTGACTCACATAAGTATGTAAAGGATTCTGATTTGTTGAAGTGTTGCCATCACCAAAATTCCATAACCAGAATGCTGAATTCCCTGTTGAATTATCAATGAAGTTAACGGTAAGTGGTGCATTGCCACTAACAGGATTTGCAGTGAAATCAGCACTTAAGTCACCACCATCGCCGTCTCCATTACCACCAACTCCACTGTCCCCTATGGACCCATAGGCATCATAGATTACCAGACTGGAAGCGGTATGGACCAGTTTGGTAGGCACCCTGTCATCGGTGATGTCGTAATTGAACTGTGTAGAAGTATTAATCTCTATTACATCCCCCAGAGCCCATTCGTCCGAATCGTAATTGGCCCGGATCTGCTCTGAAGTCAGGGTTTCATAGGAACCATTGACATTGACCACAAGTTCAAGGTTTTCCACATCAACAGTTTCGCCTCCACTGTGGCGAAAATAGAGGGTGTCGGTATCCTTATCGACCCAGTGGTCGATGTCCACCCTGACGTTATCGGGTCCATCAAGAGAAGATAAAACAAAAGCAGCGACTGCCGCGATTGCAAGAACGATGATGCCGGTCAGCAGTATTTCACTGAACACCTCAATGACCGCATCATCTTTTCTGGAAAAATCCCGCAGCCGTTTTATCATGGTGTGGGTTATGATACCATGAATATATTAATCTATCTTATATATTATACCGCATTGAGATACCGATTGGTTTCCCAGTCATGAACCTGTAATTTGTAGGCATCCCACTCTGCATAGGCAATACGCAACAGGTTCTCATGCACATGTTCTCCCAATGCATCCCTGAGGAACTCGTCCTTTGCCAGATGGTTGGCCGCATCCAGGAGGGTTGGAGGCAGGGTATCGATGTTCCTGTCAGCAAGACCCTTGGGAGTGAGATCATAAATATTCACATCAGTGGTTTCTCCGGGATCGATCTCCTCTTTGATACCTTTCAAACCTGCAGCCAGGATAGCCGCAAAAGTCAGATAGGGATTACAGGACGGATCGGGACTCCTCAATTCCACACGGGTACTCTGGCCCCTGGCAGCAGGAATCCTGACAAGGGAACTGCGGTTTGGACCGGACCAGGTTATATACACCGGTGCTTCATAACCCGGCACTAGGCGTTTGTAGGAATTCACCAACGGATTGGAAATTGCAGTGATACCTTTAATGTGTTCCAGGACCCCACCGATGAAATGATAGGCGATTTTGTCCAATTCTTCCTCATCCTGCGGATCAAAGAAAGCATTCTTACCATCCTTGGAAAGGGACAGATTGACATGCATCCCAGAGCCGTTTTCAGAAGTGAGAGGTTTAGGCATAAAAGTTGCATGTAGTCCATTGAGTTTTGCTATAGTACGTGTAACGTATCGGAAGGTCACCACATTGTCAGCAGTCGAGAGAGCATCATCATATTTGAAATCGATCTCATGTTGTCCGAAGGCAACTTCGTGATGTGCCGCCTCTATATTGAAACCAAGATCAATCAAGCCGAGAACAATCTCCCTGCGTATATCCTCTGCAAGGTCTGCAGGAGCAAATTCAAAATAGCGTCCGAAATCGTGGGGTTTGGTGGTTGCCTTACCATTTTCAATCTGGAAGAGGAAAAATTCCAGTTCAGGACCCACATTGAAAGAAAATCCCAGATCATGGGCTTCCTTCAGGACTCTGCGCAGGACGTACCTGGGATCACCTTCAAAAGGGGAGCCGTCCGGTTTGCAGATATCACAGACCATACGGGCTACAACTCCTTTTCCCTGATCCCAGGGGAGCAGGGCAAAAGACCTCACATCCGGTCTTAGTACCATATCGGATTCGTCTATTCTCACAAATCCTTCGATTGATGAACCGTCAAAAGAAATACCTGTTTCAAGGGCTTTTTTAACCTGCGTGACAGGAATTTCCACATCTTTGACCACACCCTGGATATCAGTGAACTGTAGTCTGATGAATTTGACATTATTGTTCTCTATCTCGTTGTATACGTCTTCCTTGCTCTTAATGTTCATTAAATCGCCTTAATAGCTTTGTACGAACTATATGAATGTGTTTTTTAGGAATTGTATTATATATCATGTTTTTGGTTTGAGAGATTATACAGGAGAGATTGGGATAATTTTGGAGAAAATCGTAGAGGATTTTATTCTGGACCCGGAAATAAACCATGTATCTAAAGAAGAGGCCGCAGATGAATCGGTAGTAGGACTGAAATTATTTGATAAACCCATTATTGGATATGCCAGTGCAAACGATGAGTTATATGAAAAATTCAAAATCGACGAGAAGATAACACACGGTCGTTTTATTCCACCTCAAGAGTGGATGGAAGATGCTAAGACTGTCATATCGATTTTTTTGCCATATTCAAAGCAGGTAAAAGCAGGCAATCGTCGAAATATGAGGGAGCCGTCAAAAGAATGGCTTCATGTTAGGCGTGAAGGTAAAAAGGCTATCGACAAACTTTCCCTGTACATAAAAGAAATTCTTACCCAGAAGGGATATTTGTGCGTTGCGCCTGGTATTGAGGATTGTTTTGAAGAGATAATAGACATCTGGCTTGATATCAATAGATCCCTTGATAACAGTGACTTTGGAAGTAATTGGTCACAAAGACACGTAGCTTATGTTGCTGGATTGGGCACCTTTGGTTTATCGAAAACTCTGATTACTAAGAAAGGAGTAGCAGGGACTTTTACAAGCCTTATCACGAACATGGAACATGAGCCTACAAAAAGGGACTATCAGGGAATTTATGATTATTGTTCCATGTGCGGAGCCTGTATCTCTAATTGCCCCCCCAAAAGCGATCACTTTTGAAGGAAAGACTATACACGTTGCTCTAAATTATAGATAATATCGCTAAAAATATGGACCCGGATATGGATGTGACAAATGTCAGGTTAAAGTTCCATGTGAAAATGGCATACCAAAAAGAAAAAATCAGTGACATGGGAATTAATGGAATGTTAAGTAATATGGAAAAACCTGAAAAATGTAAATGTTAAGAGATTGATATTAACATCATTCTTCGTAAAGAAAGATATCTTCAATTGAACATTCGAAGAATCGTGCCATCTTGAACGCCAGTTTTATGCTTGGATCGTATTTGCCTCGTTCTATGGCATTGATGGTTTGCCTTGTCACCTCCATTTCCCTGGCAAGGTGTTCCTGAGTAATATCCTTCTTTGCTCTCCAGACCTTTAGGGTATTTTTCATTCAACATCCATCCTAAAATTACATTTGTCTTTTATACCAATAGTAAAATCCCGCATAGGATAGCATTGTTATAGCAAACAACAGGGACACAACAGGATAGGCCTGGATATCGAATGCTGTAACCCCCAGCAATGCCATCAGTATACCTTCGAGGATAATGAGTATGACCAGGGTTTTATGGCTGGTTTTCTCAGCAATATGAAGAATTCTTTCATCTTCAACTACGTTTCCCTTGTTTTTGAGGCGAATTTCACGAAGAGTGACCAGGAATAATGCAACTCCCGCACCTATGAAAGCCCCACCTGCCCCGCTCGGATTTATGATCCGGTCCGGCTCAAAAATGTGAATACCTGAACCTATCAGGAACAATATGAATCCAACAATTAACATATCTGTTTCTTTGACTTGCATATAACTCGCTATGTGAAGTATACATTACATTTTGTACATATAACTTTTCATAAAGGCATGTTATTGCTACATATTGTCATGTATATTTTGAGCGAAATGTGAACCGTTCATGATCAAATTGAACACATTACTCGATCGACCATATTAGGCAACCCTTTTACTAGTAAAACTTATATAATATGAAGTCTACAGTCAGTTACCGGTTTCCTAATAGAGAGGTGAATGAGAAGTATGTTAAAAAATATGGAAAAGTTTGGAAAATTAATGATACTAACCTGTGTGATACTTATTGCATTGTCATCACCAGGAGCAGCTGTTACGGCAGAAGAAAATGCGCAGGCAATCAATGACGTGCAGACAGCACTTACTTTTGTCTGGCTACTGGTAGCAAGTGCCCTTGTATTCTTCATGCATACCGGGTTCTCATTGGTAGAAATCGGACTTACCAGAAGTAAGAACACGGCAAACATCCTCATGAAAAACTTCATGACCATTACCCTCGGCATTTTGGTCTACTGGGCTGTGGGTTGGGGAGTTATGTACGGTGCTGATGCCGCAGGCCTGATAGGGACTGACCAGTTCCTCCTTATGGGGGTCGATAATGCGACTTTCAACGGCTGGTTCTTCCAGATGGTCTTTGCAGCGACCGGAGCAACGATTGTATCAGGAGCAATGGCTGAGAGGACCGGTTTTAAGGCTTATCTGGTCTATTGTATTCTGATGGTCGCCATTATATACCCCGTATACGGACACTGGGTCTGGAGCGGAGCTGATGCAGCACTCCTGACCGGGGCTGAAAGCCCGATCGTAAAGGCTATCGGGGTTGCACACCACGACTTTGCCGGATCAGGGGTAGTACACTCCATTGGCGGATACGCTGCTCTGGCTGGAGTGCTCCTTGTCGGAGCAAGGATTGGCAAGTTCAGGAACGGAAAACCCCTTGCTATTCCGGGTCACAACCTGACCTACGCTTTCATGGGGACTTTGATCCTTGCCCTTGGCTGGATAGGATTCAACGGAGGAAGTACACTTGACGGAAACGACCCTTACATGAATCTCGTTGTTGTCAACACCTTCCTTTCAGCCGCCGCCGGAGCGGTCATGGTAATGTTGATCACCTGGATGAAAACCGGAAAGCCTGACCCGTCCCTTACCGCAAACGGACTTCTGGGAGGGCTTGTTGCAATTACCGCTCCCTGTGGATCTGTCTCCAACGGAGCATCTATCGTGATCGGAATTATTGCAGGAATTATTATCTACGCAGGGGTCATGTTCAACGAAAATGTCCTCAAAGTAGACGACCCTGTAGGTGCCATCGCAGTGCACGGGTACTGCGGAAGCTGGGGCCTGCTCTCAGTAGGACTCTTCTCAATAGGGATAGGAAACGGGATCCTTGCAGATGCAGCCTATGCAGCTGAAGTTCCGGGATTGCTCTACGGAGGCGGTGTCGGGTTACTTGCAATCCAGGCAACAGGAGTAATCCTGAGCATCGTATGGGGCCTGGGGGTATCATATGTAATCTTCAAGATAATTGACTTGGTTATCGGACTGCGGGTTCCTGAAGAGATAGAAATCATGGGCCTGGATATCGCCGAACACGACATTAGGGCATACCCTGAACACCAGTTAATAGAGGACTGAGGTGATTGGAATGTACAAGGTAGAAGCAATCATAAAACCCACTAAATTACATGAAGTAAAAGATTCTCTTGAGGAAGCAGGATTTGCAAGCCTCACTGTGACCGAGGTTAAAGGAAGAGGGCAGCAAAAAGGGATGGTGCAGCAGTGGAGAGGAAGGAAATACTGTGTAGACCTCCTTCCCAAGACCAAAATAGAGATCGTGCTGTCTGAAGATGAAATCGATGAAGTTGTCGAGCTTATCCGGAAAACAGCTTCCACCGGAGAAATCGGGGACGGAAAAATCTTCATATACCCGGTAAAATCCGTGGTCAGGATCCGTACCGGGGAAAAAGACGGGGATGCACTCTGAAGGCATCCCTTTCTCATTTTTCTTTTTTTGAAGTTCCAAAGAGGCTAAAAAATAAGAAAACAGATCATATCAGTTGAACTGTACCAGAATATGTAAGACGAGTTAGAATATTTTAGAGATTCTAACATTTATTTGAAACAACTCCACTATTAGTAGGTATCCATAATGTCAGAATCCGAATTATTATCAAAACTCAACCCCAAAAATGTACACTTCGAGGTCCCTCGGGGATATGGCATGTCCGTTATCAAACTCTATTTTTGGGTAGGACTCGTATCCGCAATTCTCCTCAGGGTTATAATAATAGCCGACCACTACAGCGCATTCTATGCAAAAGTGATCTGGTATCTCGGAGTTGCAGGATACCTTTGGTTTTTCATGCACAGATACCATATAGCAAAGCGCAGGTTCAGTGTAATCAATGACCTTGAACTGCTAAAAAAGGTCCAAAACCAGCAAAATCTCTCGGAAAAAGATATTGAAGGGCTTAATTATCTGCTCTGGAGCCTCTCGGTTTCCAAAGAAAGTTCAAACTATCTGATTATCTCGGTATTTTCCGTGCTTGCAATCGTTTTATCTCTTGTCCTGGACCTGGGCATCCTACATATTTAAATGCTACCTGCAGGGTCCCTATTACTTTTTTATAAATTGTTATTTCTACAGAGCCCAAAAGACATTTTCCGAGTTGGTGTTTTGATCAGGAAATAGGTTATTTGACTACAACGTAGGGTACTTTATGGCAAGCTCTGACCCTGAGCAAACTATAAATAGAACCGATACGGTAAACGATTAGTTATTAGTGACAAAAGTCACATTCATACATTAAGGAGTAATTAAAGATGGGCAATCTTAGACAACCAAATGCAAATGAAGCAACAAGGACTTTCAACAGGTCCAAAAGTGTTTCCCCGATGTCCGGAATCTGCACACGCTGTGTAGATGGATGCCGTGGTAACTGTGAAATATTCAAATCATCATTCAGGGGACGTGAAGTCCTTTATCCAGGGCCTTTCGGAGAAATAACTGCCGGTGCAGACAAGGAATATCCTGTAGACTATTCTCACCTTAACATACAGGGATATGCAGTGGGTGCAGTTGGTCTCCCTGAGGGAATGGAAGCCAGCCCCGAAACCGCAAGGTTCCCCAACGTAGACACCGAAACCGAATACGGATGGAACAAAAAAGTAAAAATGAGGCTGCCCGCATTCACCGGTGCCCTCGGTTCCACCGACATCGCAAGGAAAAACTGGAACGAGTTCGCCGTTGGTGCAGCAATCACCGGAATCACCCTTGTATGTGGTGAAAACGTGTGCGGAATCGACCCGGAACTCAAACGTGACAACAACGGTCTGGTCACCGAGTCACCGGAAATGGACAGAAGGATCGCAGCCTACAACAAGTTCCACGAAGGCTACGGTGAAATGCTTGTCCAGATGAACGTAGAAGACACCAAACTCGGTGTTGCAGAATACATCTCCAGCAAACACGAAATGGACACCCTTGAACTCAAATGGGGACAGGGAGCCAAATGTATCGGTGGAGAAATAAAGGTCCGTGACCTTGACCGTGCACTTGAACTCAAAAGACGTGGCTACATCGTAACCCCTGACCCCGAAAATGCAGCCGTCCAGGAAGCTTACAAGGTCGGTGCAATCAGAGAATTCGAACGCCACTCAAGACTTGGTTTTGTTGACAAGGAAGGCTTCCTCGAAGAAGTTGACCGTCTCAGATCCATCGGCTATGACCGTATCACCTTAAAGACCGGTGCCTACTCCATGGTTGAAGCCGCAATGGCACTCAAATACTCTTCCGAAGCAAAGATCGACCTGCTCACCTTCGATGGTGCACCAGGTGGTACAGGTATGAGCCCCTGGCCAATGATGGAAGAATGGGGTATCCCAACGTTCTATCTCCAGTCCCTTGTATATGAGTTCGCAGAAAAACTCAACAACAAAGGCGAAAGAGTACCCGACCTTGCAATGGCCGGTGGATTCTCCAGTGAAGATGGTATCTACAAAGCACTTGCAATGGGTTCCCCATACTTCAAGGCAGTATGCATGGGCCGTGGTCTCATGATACCAGGAATGGTCGGTAAGAACATCGGCAAATGGCTCGATGAAGATAACCTGCCAAAAACCGTCTCCGAATTCGGCCACCGTCCAGAGGAAATCTTTGTCCACTACGAAGACCTGGAAGAACGCTATGGTGAAGATGTCAAGGACATCCCACTCGGTGCAATGGGTATCTACTCCTACGGAGAAAAACTCAAAGTCGGTCTGCAGCAGCTCATGGCCGGTTCACGTAGATTTAACATCAACACGCTGTCCCGCAAAGACGTAATGGCTCTTACAGAAGAAGCCGCAGAAGTCTCAGGCATCGATTATGTCATGAATGCCTACAGAGACGTAGCAGAACAGATTCTGGACGAATAAGGGTAAATACCCTTATTTTACTTCCTTTTTTAAAAAAATATATAAGAGAGCAGCTTTGCATGCTGCCAGCTTTAAATGAACTTTACTCCCACATCATCCATATTGTTCCTGGCTGCTATGTTTATCAGCAGAGGAGTGAGAGATTCGATCATGGAAGAAGCCTCAAGAGGGCCTGCATCCAATGATCTCAAATTTGGTATATCATCTGTGAGTTTGCAGATAACTTCTTTTGAAGCCATATCATTCCCACAGATAGCAATATCATAATCCAGCTCAAGAGAGAGGTCTTCAAGATGTTTGGCAGGAACATTGTGAAAACCCGATACCAGTCGAATGTCTTGGGGGAGGAGTTGTGCAATTTCCTCGGCGGCACTGCCACCGGCAGGTTGTGTATAGCAGAAATATTCCGCATTGTATGCAGAATCCCGTACATCGACTTCCATATGTTTTGCATCTGGAACGATACAGCAGCTGTCCTTTTCCATAGGAACAACCACAGAAACCACAATCTGGTCATGAAGCACGGGAGTAATAGTTTCAATAACTGATGAAACATGACGATACTTTATTGCAAGCAATACGACATCGGCCATTTGCGCAGCTGTTTTATTATCTAAACCTTCAAAGGAGCCTTTCTTTCCAAGACCTTCCAGCATACGCCTGTACTCTTTTGCAGCTGAAGACGCTCTTTCTGCATTTCTTGAGCCAATGATGATATCGTGCTTCTGGCTCCATCGCAGAGCAAATCCTTTGCCGATATGTCCCGTGCCGCCCAGTATCGCTATTTTCATGAACCTTTCATCTCTCATAATAACGTTTATACCTATTGGTTGTCAGACGTCAGATATATAACGGAGAATCCCGGTACTCCTATTTGCGTATTGTAAGGTCCTTGCACAAGAATATGGCACAAGCCATTCGATGAGTGTACAGACAACCTCAGTACGCTACAAAAAGGAGACGGTGTGACATTACGCCTGTCACGAGGGTAACCGGGATGGACAGCGGATATTCCATAGGATGATATCCTGGAGTTAGTGCGTCGGGTTACAGCATCGCTCTCCACAAAATATAGTTGATGGAATAATATGCCTATCCGGGATGCCATACATACAAAGGGGAATGGTTGTATAATTGATTTTGAAATAAATCCCGGCTCCAGCAAACTGGTAGTTCCTTCTGGTTATAATATCTGGCGCAAAAGGGTAGAGGGCAAATTAACCGAACCCGCACAAAAGGGAAGAGCCAACGACCAGCTTATACAAGAGCTCAGTCATATATTTAAAATAAAAAGCTCCTCCATAACCATTGTATCCGGTGCAAAAACTACCAAAAAGTAGGTATATCTTGAAAATGTGGGCCCAAAAGCAGCAGAAGATGTTCTGGAGCAATACCTGTGAGAAAATAATATGCACAAAGTTACAAATGTCCTGATCCTGCTAAAAAGCATGATTTACGAAAGTACCGGTCCACTGGAGACCCTTAGATTTGCAAAGCACTACAGTGAACAGGGCCTGAATGTAAATATAGTCCTCTTTGGTCCCATGGGAGTAATGCTTGCCAAGAAGAATAAAGCAGGAGCACTGGAATACGACCAGAAAATCGATGAATGTATGAATCTGGGTGTGAACTTTATGTGTTGCAAACTTGGTTCTTCACTTGTAGGGCTCAAATATGAAGAAATGATACCGGGCATCGAGATGGTCGAACCTGAAGCTATTGCTGATACCATTCTGGAATTTAGCCAGAAACAACAACTTATTATTACGCTTTAAAAAAGATTACAGGGATTTGATATAATCCCTGACCTGCTGGGCAGTACCTACAGCCTTGAAGGCCCCGAGGAACATGAGGGTCTCAGCATAGACCTTTGCATCAATGACACGCCTTGTGTTCTCATCAACAGCATCTATGCGGTCAAAGAACTGCTTTACTGCATATTTGCTGAATTTGCCGAATATCTCATTATCACCCTTTTCGGGAGCTTTACTGCGGAAATTCTCAATAGTCCATTTCCGGATGTCACTGAAAAGCTCAGGTTCATATATCCTGAACACTTCCCATACAATATTCTGGAAAAATGTGGCAACATTGCCCTTCAGTATATCCCCGTGAGGGAAATGCTCGTAAATGAGTTCCCTGGGAGTACCGGTAATCCCGTGCTGGGCAATCCTGACACTAAAGCCATTCTCTTTCAGGGCATCAGCAACCGCAATGGTCTGCTCTATATCAACTGAAACCTGCTGGATAAGATTTCCATTTGTGTCATAGGTGTTCCCATGGGCACTACCGTTTGCGATTGCGATCACATGTGGATATACACCGTTTTCATTAAGCGCTTTGATGAAGGTTACGGCTTCTTCAGGTTTGGTAAGTACCCTGCCGTTTTCATCCTCTCGGCCTATTTCACCAACCTCAACTTCAAGCCCGTACTTACGACCATCCATTTTATCCTGGATATGATGGGCAATCTCTGTAGTTGCATCAATATTCCGGGAGAGTTCTTCCCGGAGATTGCCACCCTGGAAATTGAAAAGATGGGAAGCATCGATTGCAAAAGAGGTATATCCCGCATCAATCTGCCCACTTACAAGTTGCCTTGTGGATTCAATATCCTCAGGAGTACCTTTTTTGATTCCAATATGATCTGCATGCAGAGACCATACATCCAGACCAACTTCATTGGCGGTTTTTTTGCATCTTTTTGAAAATTCAGCCGGGGTCATACCTGAATAACCACCGTCCAGATCGGATTCAGAACGGGCGAGTTCTACTATCAGGGGAGCATCTGCATCTTTGGCTGCCTTCATAATCCCACGCATAACAAGAGAGATACGCGGATTTGCAGCGAGTATTATGGTATCTTTATCCAGCAAACTGTTAAATAAATAGGAACTTGGCAACGGTTCATATTTGGATTCACTCATATCTTTTAAACCTCATTCTGTTTTATGGTACCTACATGTACCTTGCAATTCATAATGATTTCTGTCCGGGAATACACACCATAAGGAATAAATAGAAAAACTAGAATTTCTCACAAAAAACGACAGGAGGAGAAAGATGGAAGAATTGCTTAAACTCAAGGACAAACTTGAAAAAATGACGTCTGCCGAACTCTATGAATATGTAAAGGAGAACTATCCGGAAAAACCCGATGCGGGTCTGGGAAAGAAAAAACTGGTAATCCGCAGGATCTTGAATCTGGAAAGAGAAAAAATGAACAAGTGAGAGTGAACCTCTCAGAAACCAGCGAGCATAGGCTGGATCACCAGTTTATATATTACAAATCCCAAAAGGAAGATAACGATCAAAACAAGAATTGCGACCAAAAAGCATTCCCTGTTCAATTTCTTATTTCTATCTTTGCAAAAATGCATAGATATACCCCCGAGAAAAGGGTAGTATCCAATAGTATATCAACCTTCTGAAGGAAAAAAGAGGCCTTTTCAGGCCTCTTCATCTATCAGGCGGGTACCAACTCCCATAATCCTGATTTTGGTTTCCATTGGGAAATCCCAACCTTGTGGCACAATCTCATCCTTCTTGACGTCAATTTCCACATGATCCGGGTCCAATCCGGCGTCTTCCATGTATTGCATGACCATGGATTGTCCTGTTTCCCTGGCGTATTTTATAGCATCTTTATACTCATAGAAACTCTGTCGCCCTTTTTCGGAAAATACATAGTATTCCCAATCAGGGGCTGCCATGGAAGCAGGCCTGATAAGGAAATCAACCCTTCTTACACCTTTGGCTGCAAGGGCACCTGTGGCATTACCGACATCTGAATATTTTGGCACAATAATCTCGGCATCAATAATACTTCCAAGTATGTCCTTATAAGCAACCACGGGTCCACCGATAAGAACAACCGGGATATCAACCTTAAACTTTGTAGGACAATCTATATCGAATATTTTACGAATCTCTTCTCCTGGAATGCCTTCCAGGAAAAAGGAAATCAGGTCTGAGGCCATATTCTTGGCAAAGGTTTCCTTGACATATTTGGCAAATTCATTCCCGGTCCTTTTACACAGGGAACCCAGATATCCAGCACCTACCTCAGCTGCCTCCACATTGCGGACGGTGTAATCTCCCAGTACATGCAAAGCGTCCGTGGGTGTAAAACCAATACACTGCACAAGCCTTTTCTGAATAAGGCTATCCAGAACCCTGGTTGAGGGATACCTGCCCATGCGGCTGCGTAACTCCCTCAGCGAAGTGGGGCTGCTTGAAATGGAATCAAGCAATTCCTGCTCCAGGTCATTAAGGCCCATAGCTTCATATTCGGTACGTGTAAAGAAAGTTGTGGGCTGGAAATTCATGCCGATCAAAGTTTTGGATGGCATGGGATTGATCTTGAGAAGTTCCAGGAAATCGGGATAGAGATCCGCTGCTCTGCAGAGGGGAATTACACGTCGCGGTCCGATATTCAACTTACCATCCTTTATCCAAATGTGACTGTCACCACCCATTGCAGATGTTTCCATCTTGATGGCTTTGACACGGGTCTTCCATCCCCCGACAACTGCCCCCATCTCACTCATTTCAGGAACGCCGTCTTTTATAACGGAAATATCGGTACTTGTACCTCCCACATCAATAACAGCACATGAATCATTTCCTGTCAAAAAGGAAGCTCCTACAAGGCTTCCCGCGGGTCCCGAGAAAATAGATTCAATCGGCTTTTCCAGTGCACTCTTGATACCAATTACAGAACCGTCACATTTGAGCATGAATATCTTTGGACTGATTCCCCTGGAAGTTACATCCTTTTCCACAGTGGACATGAATCTTTCTGTAATGGGCAACAGCTGAGCATTGAAAAAAGCAGTCGTTGCTCTCTCAAAGGCACCCAGGTCCTGAGAAAGCTCGTGTGCACATACCACTGAAAATTACCAGTACCCACACGATACTTAAACCGATTGCAACGAGAAGATACCCTGTCTTCCTTTCTGAAGCCAGGAAGCCGGCGCCTCCTCCCAATACATCCAGAGCCCCGATATAAGCGATCACTTTAAGGATATAACTCAAACTGTAAGTTTGAGGGTGAGTACTTATTCCTGAAAGATGCCCGTAAATCATAAGGCTGGTTATTGGTACCACTCCTACTACAATCCCTCCCACCTTCTCTTTTGTGACCCATCCATAAATAATCGGTATAACAGGCAAAAGAAAAACCATTTCACCAAGTGCTATTTTATTGCCTGTTGTTTCTTCAAGTGCGTGCTCGAATGCATCGATGTTCATAAAAAATATGACTATCAATACTGATAAAATTATTGAATATATTAATGTAGTATTCTGAATATATTTTGTATATTTCTGTAAATCCATATAATTTCCTCAAAAATAAGAAGGTGATCAAATCACCTTCTATTTATAGCGCAGCCTTTACAGTTTTAACTTCCGACCTTAAATATACAGGTCGCTTCTCCGTCACAGAATGGTTCCTGATTTGGAGTTCCTTCTTCATTGTCGAGTTCCTCATAATCATAAAGTACCCACCAGTTAGAAACATCATTATCAAAGAAACCAGCAACCAGGTCTTCAGCAGTTTCAAATTCAATCACTTCATGGAGTGGCAGGCTGTCACGATGTGCATTTCCAACAATATCTTGAGTGGAAAGATCAAATAATCTAACATGATAGCGCTCAGTAAGCAAACCTGTTTTATCGTCTGCCACACCTTCGTCTAAAACCCAATCATATTGCGGATCAGATACATACTGGTTATGCTCATATGGATAAGCTACGCTAACCCAACCTTCATCCAATATTTTTCCCTTTATTGTGTTCATATTGGTTCCTTCCCATGCCAGATTAATCGGATCAGCTCTGGTATATACACCGTAGTATTCAGACCACGTGTATTGCGGGTATTCATACCCTATGTCCCACCATTCAAATGGGTCAGTTTCCGTAGTCATTACCACTGTTTTTTCAGTTACAGTGATTCTTTGGTTCCCTTCGGTAAGAGCAAAAGTTTCACCATTTAATGACAGCGCTTTTTCGGCATTTTCAGGAACTTTAAGTTTTTCCATCTTTTCGAACTTATTGATTCCTAGATTCTTTTTCAGTTCTCTGCCGGTGTAGGTCTCTTTGATTTCAATCAATCCGTCTTTGTACGTGTATGTCTTGGTTGAAGTGACATTCAAAGTATGGTTCTGCATCCATTGTTCAGTCTGTTCTTTCATCCAAAGTTTAGTTTCTTCATCCTTTTGGGTTTCCATTATCCATTGTTTTAGTTCTTTTGGCATCTGTACTTTGTCAGATGTGCTTGAATCTGCACACACAGCTGGTACAAAAACCAAGTTTAACAGCAATATTGCTGCAAGCATTGCACCTATGCCAAATTTAACACTTGTTTTCATCGATTTACCTCTTTGATTTTACTCCAGAGGCAAAGCTATGTTTATATAATGTAAAGAGCAAACTAGCTCTGCCTCTGGGCCGATGTGGGGTTCTGGTTGGTTAACATTCATTGGAACTCCACATTGTAAATATATAATATCTGCATGATACTTATTGTTTGTGCAGGTATAATTTCATCACATGCATTTATATTAATCATTTAGATTAATCCAGTCTCTTTAATCCTATAAGTCACACAACTATTAGGCAATCGGACGAAAAATATTAATCGGCTTCTCTCGCTTTATCCAGTATGGAAAACAAACTGGCAGTGGTCTTTGACAGTGCGGGAACATTGTTGCATATGTACCGGGTTGCCAGGGACATTTCCGATGGAGCAATGCTGGAAGATATAGAAAGCACGATGCTGGTGGCAGGTCGCAAAGGCAGGGCACTCGTAGTGCTTCATGCCGACATGGAAATGATACTGGAGGCCCAACCCCACCGGTTAATTTCGGATTTCATGGAAAAAGAACACGTAGAGCTGGATGTGAGTTGTTCCAATGGAGAGGTATCCCCTTCGGAAATCTCAAAAATCGTCCAGCAAAGCGATTTGGTGCTCGGGGATGTCCAGGAAGTATTTTGCAGGGTAAAGACTCGTTGTCCCAATATATTTTACCTGGCGTGTGGGTTTATAGTAGATGTTGTTGAGCAGTCAGTAACCTATGTGGTTAGTACCGGAGGGCGCCTTTATCCTGAAAGCAAGGATACTTTGCAAGCTCTTCATCAGAGGGGAGCGGGTCTTTATATTGCCTCAGGAGATAGCATGAAAAACCTGAGCAGGCTCTCCCGCTGCATAGGTGTTCCTATTGACGGGGTTTTTGATATCGCTTCTACTTTTGACAAGGAAAGGATAGTTAAGGATCTCAAAAAACAATACGATAAAGTCATTATGGTGGGCGACGGGATGAATGATATGCTGGCATTAAGGTCCGCTGATATAGGAATTCTTACAGTTCAGCAGGGTGACTCCCGCCCTTCAAGATTGCAGGAATCTGCTGATGTAGTGGTGGGCAATATTTCCGAGGTTGTCAGATTTGCAGATGAGGCAATTTCATCTTAACGCTACCGGAAGCAGTTTTTCAGAAGTTAACAGCGATATAATTATGCGTTACGTTTATGTAGTGTTCAATGCAATCCAGATATAAAATACCAGATTTAAATTTTTGGTTATGTTGGGCCTGCTCACAGGTTTATGGTTTTGTGCATACCGTGCAAAAAGTTAAGTACATATACGACTGTATAATCTCAAAACAGGTCTGATAATATCCATGTTGGAGGGACTCAAATGTCA
This sequence comes from Methanohalophilus euhalobius, assembly GCF_900215215.1. Taxonomy (GTDB): domain Archaea; phylum Halobacteriota; class Methanosarcinia; order Methanosarcinales; family Methanosarcinaceae; genus Methanohalophilus; species Methanohalophilus euhalobius. Next base: position 78,184 of record NZ_OBDR01000005.1, read on the forward strand.
TTATTCATCGAGATCAAAGACCTTACCATTTCTTATAATGGTGCAGCGGTCTTAAAAAATATCAATCTCAACATAAATGAAGGTGAAGTTGTCGGAATCCTGGGGAAAAGCGGTTCCGGTAAAACTGTATTGATGCATGCGCTTCGTGGTGCAGAGGAATTAAATGAAATCACAGGTTCAATAATCTATCACGTTGCACGCTGTGAAAAATGTGGTTATATAGAACCGCCCAGTATGGTGGGGAAGGCCTGTTCGCATTGCGAGAACGGTAAATTTGGAGCCTTCGAAGCGGATTTTGCAAAACTTGGTATTCATAATAATGAACGCAGGGCAGTATCCCGTAGAGTTGCGATTATGCTCCAGAGGACCTTTGCCCTTTATGGTGATGACAGGGTAATTGCCAATGTAGTAAATTCCCTGACAGAAATTGGTTATAGTGGCCCCGATGCGATGGAACGTGCCGTAGAACTGCTGGAAGAAGTCCGTCTTTCTCACAGGATGATGCACGTGGCCCGTGATTTAAGTGGTGGGGAGAAACAGAGGGTAGTTCTTGCGCGCCAGCTTGTGAGAGATCCCATGCTGCTGCTTGCCGACGAACCTACAGGAACCCTAGACCCCAGGACAGCAAAAGTTGTACATGATGTTATAGAGGATACTGTTTCATCCCACAACATGACAATGGTAATCACTTCTCACTGGTCGGATGTCATTGAAGACCTGGCCGATAGGGCAATTCTCCTCGAGGAAGGGGAAATTGTATGTGAAGGTGATGCCTGTGATGTCTCCCGCGACTTTATGAAAATGGTTACTGATATTGGAGAATGGAAAAAAGCCAATGTAGGCGAGGACATCATCAGGGTGGAGAACCTCGTTAAAAAATACATCTCCGTTTCAAGAGGTGTGGTCTATGCCGTAGGCGGTGTGAGCTTTAATGTGAAGGAAGGAGAGATATTCGGGCTTGCAGGTACCAGTGGCGCAGGGAAGACCACGACTTCTGAAATGCTCATGGGCAATGTACAACCAACAAGCGGGGCTGTGCATGTTCGCGTTGGTGATGAGTGGGTGAATATGAGGGAACCCGGAGCTGACAACAGGGGTCGTGCGGTTCGCTACATGGGTATCCTGCATCAGGAATATGGTCTGTACACACACAGGACAATCATTGATAATCTGACTGAATCAATCGGGGTTGATCTTCCCTATGAACTTGCTACCAGGAAGGCTATCAATACCCTTGTGACAACCGGTTTTACTGAAAACAAAGCCAAATCCATCCTCCCTAAGATGGGCGATGAGATTAGTGAAGGAGAGAGGCACAGGGTTGCTCTGGCCCAGATTTTAATGAAAGAGCCAAATATCATTTTAATGGATGAACCAACCGGCACAATGGATCCGATCACAAGGACCGAGGTAACCAAATCCATCCTAAAGGCAAGGGAAGAGATGGGCAATACATTTGTGATCGTGTCACATGATATGGATTTCCTTAATGATATCTGTGACCGTGTAGCACTAATGAGGGATTCAAAGATAGTTGATATAGGAGAACCAGAAGCGGTTCTATCCCAGCTTACTGAAAAGGAACTTGAGGAAGTTCCTCAACAGTAACTTTATTATTAAGCGCTCTCTATGTAGTGATTGGAGGAATTAGGGACGATTCAAGTGCTTGTTAACGGCGAGAAGTTATCTCTCCCGGATGGTGCTACAGTACAATCAGCCATCGACACAGCAGAGGCACCATACAAAATAGGTGCATCCGTGGGCATTCTCAAAAAGTCGGAAAGTGTCCGCTCTGAAAGTGTAAGGGAGTATCGGGTCAAGACCACAAAAGGAGAATTACGCCTTGAAATAATTGATCATCTTTCCGCTTCTGCCCGCAGGTGGATGGAAGATTTCAGGCAATATGAAGGAATTTCCCTGCGCTGGGGTAGCAAGGATGCCACAGCCTTTGGCCCATTTTCGGAATCTCTGAAACCGGAAAGAAATCTCACAAAGCTGGATAAATATGATGTAGCATTTTCAGCTGGGGGATATAATCCTTCTAATTTCCATCTTCTTTTTTCCCTTGCAGAGCATTCTGCAGACTACGGTGCACCTGAAGATGGTCCTTTTGCCAAGGTCGTGGGCGGTAAGAAACTTCTGACCAGTTTTGAGCGTTCAGATCGCATTCTTGAAATTGAACCCGTAATAGAATGGCAGGAATCTGCAAAACACCTGGTCACAGATGATACTAACACAATCCTGGAGGACGGTGATGGTCTCTTTACCTTTATAATGGTAGAACTTGCTCTTGAATCCCCTGAAGGAGCTGAATTTTTCTTTGGATTAATCAAGGATGGGTTTTTCGAAGTTGATTATGAATCCAGTTCTTTTATAAGTGACACTAGTTTAAAAGGTGAGATCTGCTCATTTGAAAACTTTGAAGCACGAAAGGATGGTGCGGTATGGGTACGAACTGCAGGTTATGGTACCGGTAAAGTGTTCATCTCCCGTGATGAAAGAACTGCCAGTGTTGTACATTCTGTAATTGGCCATATACAACAAGGTATTGAACTGATCCATATGGCAGGCAAGGGTCACTCTATATTTGTAAAGACGGACCCTGCTCCCATCAATATACTTGGCATGGGCTTTAAAGAAGCTGAAAAACATCTTGAAGGACTGGGAGTTGAACTGGTACGTGAAGGGTATAAAGAAGACGATGCTAATATTGTGAAATTAAACCCCTCCAGTACTATCGATATCCTGCTGGCAAAAAAAGTAATTGCAACCGGGGCACCGGATTCCCTTGTTATTCGTGTTGAACTGTATGATGAACTCGCTCCTAAAAGCGTGGATTTCTTCAGGCACGCAGTAGATCTTACCTTCAGGCCTATAGGTACACTGCCTGTGATGATGATATATGAAGATACATACCTGTTTAAAGCCGCAAAGTCCGCTGAAAAATATAAGGAAATATTGCCGGAAAACGTGCTTGTGGACAAAACCAAAGCTTTTGAGATTGGGATTACTAACCAGGCCGCTAAAAGAATGGGTATTGTGGGAGTTAAAACAGAGGATGACGATCTGTTTGGTCCCACCGGAGAGAAATTTTCAAGTACCAATATAATAGGAAAAATCCTTGAGCCCGAGAAATTCAAGGCATTAACCGAAAAGGATACCATGTACGTTCTGGAAAGTAACAAGGAGGAGATTGAATGAGCGGGGAGGATGTTGATGAGATTACAAAGATCGTGGTGATAGACTCAGAAAGTGTGCTTCCTTCTGATGCTGCGATGAAAATTTATGAGTCCGATGTAGATATTACCATTAAGGAAACCTGTTTCGGCACAATGGTAACAGGTCCGCGTGATTCCGTGGAAAAGGTAGTAGCCGAAGTAAGGGCGCTTGATCCGAATCATGTTTTTGTGAAACAGAGGGGTTTCCCACCAGGTGATGAACGTCGCTGCAGGGCTTCCAGAGGCGGAGGGCCAAGACCGGGGTTTCATTACCTGAGAACCGAAGTCGCATCATTGCCTATCATCAGCAGAGCTCTTGATGAGTATGAAACATATAATCCGTCTGAAAAGGAAGAATCTCCTGACAAAATTTCACCATCCAAACTTAAAGATATTATTGAATCCGAATTATGAGGTGACACATTGGCAAAAATTTTCATCTATCCCACAAACAGCCTTATCCTTTCTGATCTTGTTGAAAGGTTTGGCCATAAACCCCTTGCAATGATGGAGAAGATCCGGGAAAAAATCACTACAGTAGGAATAGATTCTCCGCCGATAAATATTACTCCCGAAGATCCCAAACTTGGTTTGAAATATGCTGCAGTGGAAGTTCCTGCCGGTGTGAGGGGCCGCATGTCCATAGTGGGTCCCCTGATTGATGAAGCCGAAGCTGCGATCATAGTGCTGGATTCGGCATCTGCTTTTGGTTGCATGGGCTGTGCACGTACCAATGAACTTACTAAGTTCCTTGCACGCCAAAAGGACATCCCCCGTCTTGAAGTCAAATATCCTCGCACCGAAGAAGAAGGTAAAGATTTTGTATACCAGATTGCTGAATTCCTGAATTCCCTGCCTAACGAGGAGGATGAAGAATGAGTAATTCTGATAAAGTAAAGATAGCACTGGTTTCATGCGGTTCTGAATATGCAGGGGTCCAGAAGGAACTGGAATCGGCAGCATCTTCCTTGAATGCTGAACTTGTCTATCCGGAGATGGATGTGTCATCTCTGGATACCATAGGGCAGGAATTCGGACTGGAAGTTGCAAGTCCTGATCTGCGTCTCATGATGGCCAGGGCAAAAGCCGTAGTAGAAGGCGTGGCGAAGGTGGACGGTGTATTTGTTGCTACCTGTTTCCGATGCGCTGAAGCTGCGATTGTTCGTAATGAAGTGCGTCGTTATATATTTGAAGATTCAGGTCTGCCGGTTATTAGTTATTCCTTTACCGAGCGAACGACTGCAGCTACCCTGCTGACACGTATGGAAGCCCTGACAACCATTGCAAAGAGCAAACATTTACTTGCAAGGGAGAATCAGGAAGGATTGACTGCAGGTATTGATTCTGGTTCAACCACTACCAAAGCTGTGGTTATGAGGGATGATGAGATAATCGGTGAAGGCTGGGTGCCCACCATCAAAGTGCTTGAAAGTGCTGAAAAAGCCCTTCGGCAGGCACTGGACCAGGCTGGTGTGAAGAGGGAGGACCTGCAGGCAATTGGTACAACAGGCTACGGACGTTTCCTTATAGGCGATCACTTCAATGCCGACCTTATGCAGGAAGAAATCACGGTAAATTCCAAGGGCGCAGTTTACCTTGCAAAGGCACAGCAGGGCGATGCCACTGTAATTGATATTGGTGGAATGGATAATAAGGCCATTTCTGTACAGGATGGTATTCCCGGCATGTTCACCATGGGAGGTGTTTGTGCCGGTGCTTCGGGCAGATTCCTCGAAATGACTTCCAAGAGACTGGGTGTGGATATCACGGAACTAGGGGATCTTGCAATCAAGGGAATGCAGAAAAATGTAGAAATGAACAGTTACTGTATTGTTTTCGGAATCCAGTCTCTGGTTAATTCCCTTGCTAAGGGAGCTACGCCCGAAGATGTGGCTGCTGCTGCCTGCCACAGTGTTGTGGAACAAATATTTGAACAGCAGCTTCAGGAAATTGAAGTTAAAGAACCTCTTATCCTAGTGGGTGGTTCATCCCTGATCGCAGGTGTACCCAAAGCTCTGAAAGAACTGCTCAAGATCGATGTCGTTGTTCCTCCACATGCCCAAGACATCGGTGCAGTGGGTGCTGCATTGCTTGTTTCCGGTTTTGTGGATAAGGAGTGATTTGAATTGGCAACCCTTGAAAAGTTTGTGGTTGAAACCACAGTTGAAGAGGAAGCCCCACCTTATCGAAAGATTGTATCAGATATAATCTCCGATCTGGGCATGGCAGGCAGAATCGCAAAAATCAAAGTAGCAATAAGGCCCGAAGATTCCCTTTTCCAGCTGGTGGCAGTTGTGCGTGGTGTTCTTCCACAGGTAATATTGAAAGATTTTGCTGAAATACAAAAAGGGGACCATGAAGGAGAAATTTTGATTACTATCTCTGTAGAAAAACATCTTCCACGCCTGTTGCAGATTCTCTGGGATCGCTATGGACGTGACAGCCTTGAGCAACCGGACAGGTGGACTATTTCCCTGTTTGTGGATAATCCGGAGGAGGAGATAGGCTCTCTCGAAAATCTTGTTGTGGATGACCCGCGGCGCACACTCAAGTCCAATCTGGCGGATATGGCTATCAGGGTTGCTCCTGAAGGTTTCAGGGTACGTTATCATTCCTTGAACGGTAATAATTTCATATTTGTGGCCTCCGAGGATACGATGCAAAAAGAATGGATTGATGAAGCACACACGATGCTGAAAGAACTAAAAGGAGATGATGCCAGTGGCAGCAGTGCTTGAACCCTACGTTTATGAAGGTGGTGTGCACAAACACGGCCTGATTATTGAACTCCTGGAAGACCTGGGCGGCTATCTTGTACAGAGTACGCCGGCTGCCACGGAAATTAATCTTGTGATGCTGATTCCCCGTAAAGATGTCCCCCTGATGGAAGAACTTGCAAAGAATATACTGGGCAAACTCACGCGAGCTCCCTTAACAGGTACCGAAATCGCTGTAGTGTCCCCAACCCTTGCCTATCATCACCTTCCTCATTCGGCATGTGACGTTGCCGAACATCTGCGCAGGGATGGTGCTAATACCAATATGCTGGGACTTGCACGTGGTATGGGCCGAAGAGTGGCTCTTTCTCAGGATTATGAAAGAAAGCTGATCAACGAACATGATATTGCCGTTTACAGTTTTGGTAATTTCAGTGACTGTATAATGAATAAGAAACCCAAACTTTTCTCGGGTGTTGATGTTCCTATCGTGGCTACAGGTGGGCCGGATCTCAGTACTGACGATGTAGAAGGAGCCGATGTCTATGTTGGAGGCATCGGACGTGTATCTCACAGGCTGCGTAATGAAGGTGAAATTGACAGCCTTGATGTATTGAATAAAACTGTCGGGGAAGTTGTGGATAAACTGCGTGAGGAAATATCCAGGGATCCTCTTGCAGTATTGCCTGCACGAGTTATGAAGGAGATTAAAGAGCAGGTGCCTGAAATTAATGATGTGTTAACTCCTGCCCCCATAACCCTTCAACTGGATGGCATGAGGGTAAAACTTCCCTTTGATCAATTCCACGAAAAGCTGGAACAGCTGGATCTGGATGAGGATGTTTCTCTCTCTGATGTGGCAAATATCATGCCTTCAAAAATGAAGGATTACATTCTCATAAAGATACGTCGTCGCTCAGAGACCGGCTTTACTATATGATAAAGAGGGTTTGCAATGGATCTGGAAAATATCAAGGAAATTCTTGAAAAGGATGAAGATGAAGCGGTTTCCGATGTGCTTTCAACAGTTGAGGAACGATATGGGGAAGTACCCTATATACTCAATTTCATGAAAGATATGCCGGAGCTGTTAATCCCTAAAGTAATGTATGATAATTCTATAATGCGGGAGTTTGAAAGACTTGATCCAGAGACAATCGAACTTATCTGTGTGGGTGTTGCTTCTGCACTGAGATGTGACCATTGTCTCAAGATGCATATCAGGGTTGCCCGCAGGCTTGGTTTGACAAGGGAGCAGATATTTGATGCTATTCTTATAGGCGGCGCTCTATCCAATGCCTCGGTGCTTGCAGAAGGCACACGGGCCCTTGATGACGAGGGAAATGGTAACTCTCCTTCCTGTGACAGTGACTGCGATTCATGCAACATCACAGGTTCGGACAGGTAATTTTATCCCAGAAGGGGCATCCCGGCTATTAAGGCACCAGCCACATAACCCAGAATTGCCCCGCTATTTAAAAATGGTAGGCCTGCCTGGGGTTTCCCCTTCATGACCAGGATTGTCAGGGCAAAAAATCCGATAAGGGTGCCGATCATTGCTCCAATGGCGGGAACTCCTATGAAGCCTTCATGGGGAAGGAATACATTTGCAGAAACGACTATTATTGTTGGCATTATAGCATCACCCAATCCCATGTAGAAGGCTTCTTTTTCCCCTTCTGTTGAGGGGGTGTCCTCAATAAATGAGTAATTTCTTTTTTTGGGTATAACAAACAGGATTGGCAGTTTCAGGTCCATCACGCCTTCTGCAAGAGCAATCATATGTTTTGTCTTATACACCGAGATTGCATCGTAGGCTGCAAGCAGACCCAGCAGCACAATTGCAGGCAAAATGCCAAATGATATTCCAAATATTGAACTTGCCGCTGCTCCCACAATGATTCCTACAAAATCTATTATGTACCATTCAGGATGGAAGTAAAGCAGGATGGTGAAAACAGTTGCCATTAACAGCCCTCCGATTACCGGACCTTCTCCTCCCAATCCTGTAAGGTGGAAGAGGGGATAGAATCCGTAATACATGGTAGAAGCAACAGCAACAAGGATAATCATCTGGATTACCCATTGTATTTCTTTCTTGATGGCGAAAAGTAAAAACAGGGTGAATATGAGAATTGCAATTATGTAGTATATGGAATTGGTTGCGGATTGGGGGTTATCTACTGCCTGCATACCCAGATCGTTCATTGGTTGTGCAAGGGTAAGTGCAATGATCTGGATGACCAGTATGAAGCCGGCCATTACAATCATCGGGAAGTATTCCTTGATTCCGTTTTCATCCTCGCTCAAATTTTCTCATCCTGTTTGTATGATACAGAACCTAATGCAATATCCATTAATTAAGTTTATGTAATACTTAAGTAGTAACATGGATTAAGTAAAATAGAGGTCTTACCATGGAAACAAGGGACATTGTTTTTTCTATCGTTATGGTTGTATCAGCTTTTGTGTTGACATATGTATGGCTGGGCAGGTTCAAATACAGTCCGGCTAACTCATTGATCGTTCTTGCTGCCATTGTAATGGTAGGAGCTCTTGCAGCGATGCTCCTTTCCCTAGATATGCGGATGCGTAAGATTGAGGAGCAGCTCGATCTAAGAGAACGCTCTCTTCGGATTAATATTCAGAGTGTTGAAGATAACATGGGTAAAAAAATAGATACTGTCACCAATGTGGTGGATGATGCCATGGAAACCTTTAACAGAAGAAATTATCGTTAATCTTTTCTATTCTTCATTATTTTTAATCATCGACATATGCCGAAAACAATATTAATGTGATGGTTTGTATGGGCAATTATCAACAAGTTTCATAATGGTGGGTGGGCTCAATGCAAATTAATCTTAAACCAATTGGTGTCATAAAAAAATCCGGGAAAAATTCAGAAATTCTGATATATTCGGAATTTGAGCAGGTAATCAGGAATATGCTCTCCAGGACAGGTAAAACTGCTGTTGAAGGAAATGATGTGCTGGTAGTCCATAAAGGTGACAAGAAGGATGGTCATCAGTTACAGGTTTCCAGAACAACTCTCCTTGAAAGGGCAGGTAATGTACTGAAGGTAGGGCGGATGAAAGCCGATTATGACTCAGTGCTTGATATACGCCTCGATACGGATATTCAACTTCATCAAACCAATGTAAGAGGACACTGAATGGGTGTAGATATAGGTGACATACTGGAAAAAAGACAGGTTGGATTGGATGATCTTGCTCACAGGACTGTGGCGATTGATGGATATAATACCCTTTACCAGTTTTTGAGTATCATCAGGCAACGTGACGGTACCCCCCTGAAGGATTCCAGGGGCAATATCACATCCCATCTTTCCGGTATCCTGTACAGGATGACAAACCTTTTTGAAGCCGGTATAAAACCTGTTTTTGTTTTTGATGGCAAACCTCCTGATTTCAAGGCAGATACAATTAGCCAGCGTAACAAGTCCAGGGAAGAGGCCCGTACAAAATGGGATGAAGCAAAAGAAAAAGGCCTGTCAGAGGAAGCCTACAAATATGCACAGGCTTCTTCAAAGGTAGATACCCGTATAGTGGAGGATTCGATGCAACTTCTGGATTTCATGGGAATTCCCTGTGTACAGGCTCCTTCTGAAGGGGAAGCGCAGACAGCCTATATGGTGAACAAAGGTGATGCAGATTATAGTGCCTCCCAGGACTATGATTCCCTGCTTTTCGGTGCTCTGCGGGTAGTGCGCAATCTTACAATTACGGGTAAACGCAAATTGCCGGGCAAGAATGTTTACATTGATGTAGAACCCGAATCTATTGATCTTATGCAAAACATCAAGTTACTGGATATAGACCGTCAGCAACTGATCGGTATTGCCCTGTGTGTGGGTACTGATTACAATAAAGGGCTGAAGAAAGTTGGCCCCAAAACCGCCCTTAAATTAATAAAACAACATGGCAGTATTCATAAGGTTCTGGAGCACAGGGGTGAAGCCATTGATGAGCTTGATGCAAAGATCGATTTTTTCCTGAATCCGCCTGTAACTGATGCTTATGAACTGAAATGGAAACCTCCACAAAAGGAAAAAATAGTGGATTTCCTTTGCAAACAGCACGATTTCTCTGAGGAGCGAGTTCTCAAAGCTGTAGATCGGCTTGAAAAAGCCGGCAAACAGCGAAGTCAGCAAACCCTGGATCAATGGTTTTGAACAATCAGGGATTTACCTGTCATTTCTTCGGGTTGTTTTATTGCAAGCATTTGCAGGACAGTCGGTGCAACATCGGCAAGGATTCCGTTTCTCATTTCAATATTTTGTCTTTCTGAGATACATATGCATTTAACCGGATTGCTTGTGTGGGCGGTATGGGGCTGGTCTCCATGGGCTTCTTCCATTTGTTCCGCATTTCCGTGGTCGGCGGTTATCAATGCTTCACCGCCTTTTTGTTGTATTTTAGTTATTACTTTTCCCACACATTCATCCACAGCCTCTACGGCTTTGACCGTCGGTTCAAAGAAACCGGTATGCCCCACCATGTCCATGTTGGCAAAATTGAGTATGATCACATCATAGTTTGCTGATTCGATCTTTTCGGTGAGTTCTTCAGCAACTTCATAGGCACTCATTTCAGGTTTAAGATCATAGGTTGCAACCCCTGGTGAGGGGATGAGACATCTTTCTTCTCCTTTGAATTTCTTTTCCACTCCACCATTGAAGAAAAAGGTGACATGAGCATACTTTTCAGTTTCAGCGATACGCAACTGGGACATATTTTCCCTGCTCAACACTTCGCCCAGTGTATTTTTTATCTCTTTGGGGGGATAGGCAACAGGTACGTCCAATTTTTCATCATACTGCGTCATGCAGACATAGTGCACCTGTGGATGCTTTATCCTCTCGAAGCCTTCGAATCCATCTTCCACAAATGCATAGGTAAGCTGCCTTGCCCTGTCCGGGCGGAAATTGAACATGATCACAGAATCGTTATCCTCAATCGTGGCTACAGGTTTGCCCTTCTCCTGTATAACAGTGGGTTTGACAAATTCGTCATTTTCCCCCCTGTCGTAGGCAAGCTGTACCGCTTCCACAGGATCTTGAGCAGTTATTCCTACACCCTGTGTCAGGGCATCATAGGCAAGTCGGGTACGCTCCCACCGTTTGTCACGATCCATTGCATAGTATCTGCCGGATACACTGGCAGTCTTTGCGATACCATTTTCCCTGCAGAATACTTCATGCTCTTTCATATCCTCAAGGGCGGCTCTGGGGGCTACATCCCTGCCATCCAGGAAAGTATGGATGAATACTTCACTTAAGCCTTCCCTTTTAGCCAGCTCTATCAGGGCACGCATGTGTTCTATGTGGCTGTGGACCCCTCCACGGGAAAACAGGCCCATGATATGCAGTTTTGAATTTTTTTCCTGGACATTCCTGAAGGCATCAAGCAGGACCGGGTTTTTGAAGATCTCTCCATTTTTGATTGCCAGATTTATCCGGGTCAGGTCCTGATAGACAATTCTGCCTGCACCGATGTTGAGATGGCCCACTTCGGAGTTTCCCATCTGTCCCTGTGGAAGGCCCACAGATTCGCCTGCAGCCTGCAAAAGGCAGGTGGGGTTTTCTTTTTCTAACCTGTCAAGGACAGGGGTGTTGGCCTGTGCTACAGCATTTCCTTTTAATGTGGGTGAGTATCCCCATCCATCCAGTATCATTAACAAGAGAGGTTTTTGGTCCAGTGTCATGCTTTCACTCAAGCTTTTATGCTATATAAGGGGTCAGGAATGTATGATTTAATGGCAATATATGAACCATCAAGCTTTATCATGATAGAGTAAGAAGACCACCGTTTTCAAACGGTGGATGAATTACCTGAATAAGCAGAAGACTCCTTCTGAGAGATAGGAGATGAATGCGTCTTTTTGTGGTTTTGGCACAAAGTATAAATAGTGTCAAAGGCACACGTGGATATGCATGTTGAAAGCCTACAAATATAGAATGTATCCTGCAAAACAGCAAGAAGAAATGTTCAGTAAGCATTTTGGTTGTGTGAGGGTAATCTATAATTGGGCGTTAGAACAGAAAATTAAAACTTATGAACAAGACGGAAAAGCAATTTCCAGATTCACATTGAATAAAACAATTCCAACATTGTATAAAGATATGGAATGGTTGAAAGAAGTCAATTCACAATCTTTGCGTGGTGCTACCCTAAATCTGGATAATGCTTTTACCAGGTTTTTCCGTGAGAAAAAAGGTTTTCCCAAATTTAAATCAAAGAAAAATCCAGTGCAATCCTTTTCAATTCCACAACATTATAAAGTGGATTTTGAGAAGAATAAAGTGAAATTACCTAAAATTGGATGGGTGAAAACAAAGTTACATAGATATTTTGAGGGAAAATATAAAACTGCAACAGTATCAAAGATACCGTCTGGCAAATATTTCATCAGCATTCTTGTAGATGACAATAAAAAATTACCTGATAAACAGGATTTTGATGAAAATAGTACGGTTGGTATTGATGTTGGAATCAAAGATTTTGCCATCATGTCTAATGGTGAAAAAATAGATAACCACAGGCATCTTAATAACTCAATAAAAAGACTGAAGGTATTACAAAAGCGTCTCTCACGAAAACAAAAAGGTTCAAAAAATAGAGGTAAAGCAAAACAGCAGATAGCAAAACTTCATGAGAAAATAGCAAATCAGAGAAATGATTTCCAGCATAAATTAACTTCCAGATTAATTAGCGAAAACCAAGCTATTGCACTGGAAACATTAAACGTATCTGGAATGTTGAAAAATCATTGTCTTGCACAATCCATTAGTGATGTATCATGGAGTTCTTTTGTAACTAAATTGGAATATAAAGCAGAATGGTATGGTAAAACCATACTACGCATTGGACAGTTCGAGCCAAGTACGAAAATCTGTAATGTATGTGGGTATCATAACAAAAACATTACACTTGCAGACCGTAAATGGCAATGTCCTGATTGTGGTGCATCCCATGACAGAGATGTCAATGCTGCAATTAACATTAAGAAGTTTGCCTTAAATAAACAGAATTTGATAGGTATTTGAAGCACCGTAGGAACTACGGGGAGAGCCTGTGGACTTGTGAACATAAGTTCAAAGAATGAAGCAGGAAGCCACCCTATTCATAGGGTGGCAGTTCACTATATAAGCTGTAAATTCATGAAGGTCCTTTATGAAAAATGCACAAATAATGATAGTTGAGGATGAAAATATAGTTGCTATGGGAATTAAAAGCAAACTTGAATCTTTAGGCTATTCCATTCCCTGTACGGCATCTTCTGCAGAGGATGCTATACGCAAAGCCGATCTTTTTTATCCGGATCTGGTTTTGATGGATATTTTGCTGAAAGGAGAAGACGACGGGATTGTAGCAGGAGATTATATCAGGAAAAATTTTGACATTCCTGTAATATACCTAACTGCTTATACTGATGAAGATACCCTTGAAAGGGCTAAATTAACACACCCTGCCGGCTATATATCCAAACCTTTCAAAGTAGAGGATATCCATACCAATATTGAGATTGCTCTGCACAAAAATGACCTATCTGCTGATTCCTGATATAACGGAGTATTTTAATACATGGTGAAAGCTTTGATTTTCGATATGGATGGCATTCTCATAGACTCAATGCCCCACCATGTTAAAACAATTAACCGGGTATTCGGTGCTGTGGGAATACATCTTGATGAGCAAACCATCTATGACATGGAAGGTTCCAGAACAGTTGACATTGTAACTTACATATTAAAACACAAAAACATCGATCCTCAATCTATGGATATTGAAGGCCTTCTTGCACAATATCAGGAGGAATTTAAACGCACGGCCAGTTTCAGGCCCTTTGACCAAATACGTGCGATTCTGCCACAGCTAAAGGGTCATTTTCTGATATCCATGGTTACGGGTGCCGACAGGTCAATTGTCAGGCATATAGTGGATGATTTTTTTCCGGGCATCTTTGATGCGGTCATCAATGGGGAGGATGTCAGCAAGGGTAAACCCGATCCGGAGCCATTCTTAAAAGCTGCGCGTATGCTTGAAGTGGATCCCAAGGATTGTGTTGTGGTGGAGAATGCAACAAAAGGTGTAGAAGCGGCTAAAAGGGCAGGGATGTATTGTGTGGCTGTCCCTACTTATGTCTCCCCGGATAAACTGGAGAAAGCAGATAGGGTATTTGAAAATCACGAAGATTTGGCACAGTACCTTTTATCCCTGGAATAAGTTCAGATAATATCTTCAATTAGGTTTCTTTTCCGGTATGCAAGCCCTTCGAAACGGGCAACAGTGTCTCCCCTTTCATCTGTGACCGTTACTGTATAGGTTGCAATTTTGGGATTCAGGGATGTTTCGAAAGCTTCTGCTTTAAGGATTCCCTCAATTGCCGCCTTTGGATAGCTTATGTTGGCATTGATGGCAACAGCCACTCGGCCATGGGAGTTTGCTGCTGCGGCAAATGTGAAGTCTGCAAGGGTGAATATGGCACCTCCCTGTACTGTACCGACACCGTTTTTGTGCTTGTCTTCTATTTTCATGGAAGCTTTTGCATATCCCTTTGAAACTTCCATCAATTCGATTCCGATATACCGGGCAAACTGGTCTTTTTTTAGCAATTCTTCTGCATCTTTCATATTTCACACTCCCTTTAAATTATAACTGGATCCAGATTTTCAGTGTTCCCTCTTCGATGTTGTATCCCCTGACATTAGTCAATTCCATATCAGCAGGTATATGTATGTAACCCAGACGCTTCTTTTTTGTAGCCTTTTTACCGCAGCAGACATTTCTATCCATCACAGTATTCAGCTCAACTCCCTTGAGTTCAGCGTCATCGATCTTTTCAATCTGGTTTTTGTACCATTTTTCAGTAGGATCATGTTATTCTTCTCCTTGAATTAAAACATGAAGATTACAATAGTTTCATTCTTGCTGTTATCAGCAATATCGACTATAACCAGAGGAATTGATAACTCAACCGATAACAGTAAAAAAAGTTGATGCGGACCCGGTGGGATTTGAACCCACGACCACCGGGTTAGAAGCCCGGTGCTATATCCTGGCTAAGCCACGGGCCCAGGATAGTGAAGCGACATGAAATAGGATTTGGTGCATAAAAGCCTTTTGTCAACTGTTGGATATGAGTTTGCAAATATTCATATATATTATGATTACATTTGTCCACCTTAATACTGATAAGTCATATTAAGAGGGCTGAAAATGAGTGAAGTTCTGGTTTATTATAACGGTGATTATGTCCCCAAATCCGAAGCAACCACTTCTGTCTATGACCATGGTTTCCTCTATGGTGACGGTGTCTTTGAAGGGATCAGGGCATACAACGGCAGGGTATTCAAGTTAAAAGAGCATGTAGATCGTTTATTTGATTCTGCAAAGGCTATCGCAATGGAAATTCCTCTCAGCAGGGAAGAGATGAGTCAGGCAATCCTAGAAACCCTGAGGAAAAATAATCTCAGTGATGCATACATAAGGCCCATCGTATCCCGTGGTGTAGGGGACCTCGGTCTTGATCCTCGCAAGTGCAAAACTCCCAATATATTCATCATTACCCAGGAATGGGGGGCAATGTACGGAGATCTCTATGAAGTTGGTTTGAAAGCAGTTATGGTAGCAACCCGGCGCAATGCTCCCGATGCCCTCTCTCCTAATATCAAGTCTCTGAACTACCTGAATAATATTCTGGCAAAGATCGAAGCCAATGCCAAGGGGGGGGACGAAGCGATATTCCTGGACAGCAACGGCTATATCTGCGAAGGTTCCGGGGATAATATATTTATCATAAAGAATGGCAAAGTCTATACTCCTCCAACAATTTCCAATCTGAAGGGTATTACCCGTGCAACAGCTATTGAGTTACTTGTGGAAAGGGGTTATGAGGTACTTGAGGTAAATGTAGGGTTCTTTGATTTATTCACAGCAGATGAAGTTTTTGTAACCGGTACTGCTGCAGAAGCCGCCCCCATTACAAAGGTTGACGGAAGGCTCATCGGAGATGGAAAACCCGGGCCCATAACCGGGGAAATGGTAAAGGCTTTCGAAGAGATCACAGGTACTACCGGTACTGCGATATATGAATAACTATTGAAGGTTGCATAAATTAAGATGCGCAAAATACTCAATCACCTAACATCGCTGGATGAAGCCAGACAAATTCTGGCCTCTCTGTCCGTCGATTGCGGAGAGGAACATGTTTCACTTGAACGTGCCGATGGTCGCATACTTGCAGAAAATATAGTATCTGACATCAATGTTCCACCCTTTGCCAAGGCACTCAAGGATGGTTATGCTATCCGTGCCAAAGATGTACCAGCGCCGGGTGCATGTCTGTTGCTGAAAGATTATGTACCTGCGGGCAGGGGGGATATCCTGTCCCTTGGAAAAGGTGAAGCTGTGGAAATTTCCACCGGGGCACCGATTCCACAGGAAAGTGATTCTGTTGTTATGGTGGAAGATACCACCCTTGCAGAAGGGAAAGTGTGTATCCACAGTAAGGTGCGGCAAGGTCAACACATCCTTGATGCAGGCACTGATATTTCCAAGGGAGAGACTGTTCTTGAAGCAGGACAAATGTTGTCTCCTGCAAAGATTGGTATTCTTGCAGCGCTGGGCATCAATAATACAATTGTGAAAAATCTGATAGTGGGCATTATATCTACCGGGAATGAATTGACCGAGCCTGGCAATCCCCTCGGGCCAGGCAGAATATATGATGCCAATTCCTATACACTGTCAACCGCAATCAGACGTTTGTCGGCAACTCCTGTAGCCTATGGTATAGTAAGGGATGAACCTGAGAAAGCCCGTTCTCTCCTTTTAGAGGCAGTTTCTGAATGTGATGTAGTATTGACAACCGGCAGCACATCGGCGGGTTCGGATGATTTCATGTACCGATTAATGGAAGAAGAAGGGCAAATCCGGATGCATGGTTTAAAGTTCAAACCCGGCAAACCGGTAATTATAGCATCAGTCAGGAATATTCCCGTGATTGGATTGCCCGGTAATCCCACAGCATCCCTGATGGTATTCAATGAGATCGTGTCCTTGCTTGTAAGAAAGGGGCTGGGGATTTCTGCTCCTGAAAGACAACGGATGAAAGCAACCCTTATGGATGACGTGTATTCTGATAACAGGCTGGAATACCACTGTGTGGAAGTAATTGATGGTTGTGCCTATTCGGTGGATAAAACCTCTGCTTCAATAACAACACTGGCAAAGGCCGATGGTTTCATTGTAATCGAACCGCAAATCACCTTTGTGAAAGCCGGGAATGAGGTAGAAGTCACTTTCTTTGAGAATTGATCCTGGCTTCATTGTCTCTTAAAGAAACTTATTTATTGCATGTGTATCAATGCACCGATATGTTTCCCCATACATATCTCTTGAAGCATAAGGTGGTTGAATGAAACGAAATAATCAGATAATACTTCTGGTAGCAACAATAGCAGTCTTAGCTGTGGTCGGTATATATCTGGCCAATTCCACTGCATCATCCGCGCAGGAAGCTGACAGTGAGGAAATCACGGTATCTGCGGCTGCCAGTTTGACGGAAAGTTACCGTGAGATAGTAAAAGATTTCGAGGCTGATAATCCTGATATAAAGGTTAATCTCAATCTTGCAGGTTCGGGTTCCCTGAGGATGCAGATTGAGGCGGGAGCACCGATCGATGTTTTTGCTTCAGCATCCCAAAAACACATGGATATTCTGGATATGAAGAATATGATAGTTGCGGATTCAAGACGGGATTTTGCCCGCAATAGTCTTGTTCTGATAGTACCAGCAGGTACAAACCAGATCGAAAATCTTGAGGATCTGGACTCAGAGGAGATCACAAAGATCGCCCTGGGCAATCCTGAAACTGCGCCGGTGGGACGTTATGCAAAACAGGGGCTTGAAGAGGCAGGACTCTGGAAGGCTATTGAAGGCAAGACAATATTTGCGGAAAATGTGAAACAGGTCCTTGTGTATGTGGAACGCGGGGAAGTGGATGCAGGATTTGTATATATGACAGATGCACAAACTTCTGACAAAATTAGGATTGTAGAAGAGGTGCCGGTGGATGCCGATATAAGTTATCCGGTGGCAATCCTGGCAGATTCTGAGGCAAAGGAAGCATCCCAAAAATTCATTGATTTTGTAACAGGGCCAGAGGGTAAGCGTATTCTGGAAGAGTATGGATTTAAGGTAGAGTGAGTTTTGTGCTTGAGCAGGCTATTTTTCCCTTATACATAACCCTGAAGATAGCCACCCTGTCAACGATACTGGTGGTTCTGGTGGGCCTGCTCATTTCGTACCTGCTGGCACGCCGCGATTTTACGGGCAAAAACCTTGTGGACATTCTGGTGACCCTGCCCCTTGTATTGCCTCCCACGGTAACCGGGTACTTGCTTGTCATATTGCTCGGTAAGAATGGTGTGCTGGGGCAATCTCTTTTTGAAATGACGGGGTTTGGTATTCTTTTCACATGGCAGGCAGCCGTTATCGCGGCATTTGTGGTGTCCCTGCCATTGATGGTTAAAACCACGTCTGCTGCGATAGGAAGTGTGGATCGGGAACTTGAATATGTGGCTTATACGCTGGGCCACAGTGAACTGGAAACCGCCCTTTTTGTAACCCTGCCCCTTGCGAAAAAAGGAATTATTGCAGGGCTGGTGTTGAGCTTTGCAAGAGCTGTGGGGGAATTCGGTGCAACCCTTATGGTTGCAGGTAACATTCCCGGAAAAACAAATACCATGTCGCTTTCTATTTACACTGCCTTCCAGTCAGGAAATGACAGCCTTGCAAATATTCTTGTTGTAATCCTTGTAATTATGTCACTTGTTTCCATGGCTGCAACGGCAAAACTTGTTAACAGGTGGAAGGTGTGAAGCATGAGTGGTAATATTCGGGTTGATATAAAAAAGCGATATTCAGGCCAGGAGGATGCACCGGATTTTAATCTGGATGTAAATTTTACTGCTTCAAATGAACTGGTTGTCCTCTTTGGGCGTTCCGGTTCGGGGAAAACCACAACCTTGAGGTGTATTGCAGGTTTGGGGAAGCCCGATATGGGGTTTATTGAAGTTAACGGCAAGGTATACTTTGACAGTGAGTTAAAAAAGAACCTGTCTCCCCAGGATCGCAGGCCGGGCTATGTTTTCCAGAATTATGCCCTTTTTCCGCATATGAGCGTGGCCAAAAATATCACTTACGGGTTAAAAGGCAAGTCGGATGCTGCAAAAGAGCAAAGGTTACATGAGATGCTGGGACTTATGCACATAACGGGTCTGCAAAACGAGTATCCTTCCCGGCTATCGGGAGGGCAGAAACAGCGAGTTGCCCTGGCCCGTGCCCTGGCCCCCAATCCTGATATATTACTGCTGGATGAACCTTTTTCAGCGCTTGACATGGTAGTCCGGATGCGCCTGCGGGAGAGGATACACAGTATTCAGGAGACACTGGATATCCCTGTGTTGTTCATCACTCACAATCCGGTTGAAGCCTTTACGCTGGCTGACAAAGTAGTGGTATTACATGAGGGTTCGGTGCATCAGGAAGGCAGGCCTGAGGACGTTTTCTATAATCCGTGCAACAGGCATGTGGCAGAACTTGTGGGTGTATCGAATATTTTCGATGCCGATTTTGCAGGCAAGTCTGAGTATGGATTTGTTCTGAATACGGATTCGATCTCAATAACCACCACAACGAATGTTGATGCGGATAGCAGCTATTCCTGGGGTGTGCGGCCGGAGAATGTGCATCTCCATCCGGCCCGCGAGGATATTAGCGGGTGCAATGTTTTTTCCACGACTGTGCACAGTGTTGTCAACAGGGGGGCAAGCAGGGTTGTAGCTGTGGATATTCCGGGAGGTGGATCAGTGTTGCTGTCGGAGATGGATAACCGCAACTTCGGGAAACTGGATATCGGGCCGGGTTCGGAATGCCTGGTGGAAATCGATCCCAGGGATGTACTTGTGTTTGCCTTGGAGGAGCCTGCAGGTTGAATACAGCGGATAAAATCAACACAAAATTTATGGGATTGCAGCAACGGGAAAGTCTTTTTAACATTGAAGTAGTGGTAGGTGGCGATGAGCGTCGAGGATGAAATTGCCAATATTGAAAAAGAGATTCGAGACACTCCTTATAACAAAGCAACATCTCATCATGTAGGTAAACTGAAGGCCAAGATTGCCCGTTTGCGTGAGGATCTCCAGAAGAAAGCTTCTGCCAAATCAGGGGGGGAAGGTTACGGAGTACGTAAATCAGGAAATGCTACGGTTACACTGGTAGGTTTTCCTTCAGTTGGTAAATCCACTCTCCTGAACCGGCTTACCGGGGCAAACTCTGAAATTGGTGCTTATGAATTCACAACCCTGGACGTGATTCCCGGTATAATGGAACACAAAGGTGCAGCCATACAGATCCTGGATGTACCGGGGCTTGTCAGGGGTGCGGCCAGCGGGCGTGGCCGGGGGAAGGAAGTTATCGCAGTTGTGCGTAACAGTGATCTGGTAGTTTTCATGCTTGATGTTTTCCAGACAGAACACTTTGAGGTTCTCACGAAGGAGCTGTACGATGCCGGTATCCGGCTGGGCCAGCACCCGCCTGATGTCGTGATCAAGAGGAAGGATCGCGGTGGAATTACTGTGAGCAGCACTCTCGACCTTGATATTTCGGAGGATCTTATCAAGGCAATCCTGGATGATTACAAGATACACAATGCTCATGTGCTTATCAGGGATGATATAGATGTGGACCAGCTGATCGATGTGATAATGGGCAACCGTGTCTATATTCCCGATGTGACCGTCATCAATAAGGTGGACCTGGCGGATGAAAATATCCTGGCTAAAGTAAGGGAAAAGTTCCCGGATTCCCTGCTGATCTCTGCCAATGAGGGCACTCATCTGGAAGAGGTAAAGGATATGATCTTCAATTCCCTGGATTTCATACGAATATACCTCAAACCCCAGGGTGAGGCTGCGGATATGGAGGAGCCGCTTATCATCCGTAAAAGAAGCACGGTGGGTGATGTGTGTGATCACCTGCATCGTGATTTCCGGGATAAGTTCAGGTATGCCCAGGTATGGGGTGAATCGGCCAAACACCCGGGCCAGCGTGCAGGGCTGGACCATGTGCTCGAGGATGAGGATATCCTGACCGTGATCATACAGACATGAACTTATTTTTTTCATCCCATTGTTATCTGGATGGCAGTTGGATATTTGCGCATGATCGAGTAGGCCATACTTTTGCCAACCCAGACTTTTCCCTGACGCATGCGGTACATTTCCCCCTTTCCGGGGGTATTTGCAGGGCCCTGAGGGCATATCTGTCATTGGAAAAGCAACTGTCTTCCACACGGCAAATCAAAGAAAAAGAGGATGGGAAGTTTCAGCCTGTCATGCAATTCTGAGGGCAGTTCCTCTCCCAGCATCCCGATTACCTGTCTGTCGAATACGTACCTGTCCCCTGCCCGGATTCTGGAGTGTGGCACCTCTTTTTCAAGCAAACCGGGCCAGGGTCTTTCTCTGCGCCACTATTGCCCTGTTGATCTTGCCCATTTCCCCTTTCATCCAGCGGGCAAATACCGGGTTATAGCGAGTCGGGCAATCTTCCGTCATGTATCCCCCAAAACAATGACCTGCTGGCAACTGCCGGGCAGAATAGCCCCAAATTAAACCTTATATCAGGAAATAAGCCGGTCCCCTTACATAAAAATTAAGTAGGATTATGCGATTATCACAGTGAGCAGTAGCAGTCCCGTAGGGTAGTGGTCAATCCTTTCGGCCTTTGGAGCCGAAGACCCTGGTTCGAATCCGGGCGGGACTATAAAAATATTTTGGAAAGTCCTAAACGTTTAATAATTATTTCTAATATCATTTTTACAAAGTTTAACTATACAGAAGGCCATATAGCCTATATTACATGTGGTGAATGAGTTTAATACCGGTAAGCCTTCAGAAAAGCCACAATAAGCCTTTATGTTCCCTTATAGGGACTCTATGGATAGTATTCTTAAAGAGTTTAAGATCGTGTGTCTTTTATGGTTGTGTTGTTTTCCAAGGTACGGTACATTGAAGACTGCGACACCGTCATACACAAGGATTCCGATAAAACCATTTCAGGTCGACCACCTTTGTCTGTCCTGTTGATATACATTGATTCCAGTATGGGACGAAATGGTTTCCAGTCGATCAACTTATCTATTTCAGATAGTTTTCACCAGCAGCTATCAAACGGTCATATTCTGTGTTTCAGGGTGAAATTACTGAAAGTACTCGTATGATTAAATTTATCTTGTTTGGATATAAATATTGTTATTTAGTTTGAGTGAGGGGAGGAGTTAATCAGAAATCTCTATACTTTCAATTGGAAAGACTCACTTTCATGACAATATTAGAACGAAGTCCATGATTTCCTTCAGGGGCAATCCACTCCCCAAAGATAACCTATAAATTCTTTCACGTTTCATGTTAATTCCATGAAAGCCATTGTTCTTGCCGCAGGGGAAGGTGTCAGATGTACACCCCTCACAAACACCCGCTCAAAGGTCATGTTACCGGTAGCCAATCGTCCTATCCTGGAATACGTAATATCCGCGCTTGTGGATAACGGGATCGAGGATCTAGTGCTTGTTGTCGGTTATGAGAAGGAGAAGGTGATGAATTATTTTGGAGACGGGAATGATTTCGGGGCAAGGATTACTTATGTGGACCAGACTTCCCAGCTGGGTACCGCTCATGCGATCGGTCTGGCCATCCCTGCACTGGGAGATGGTAATGGATCATTCCTGGTACTCAATGGGGATAACATAATTGAAAAAGAGACTATCAGTAAACTAATCGCAAATCATGCAGGGGATGCCACCGTGCTTACCACTCCCCGGGAGAAGGTATGTGGATATGGAGTGGTCATGAGTGCTGCGGGAAAGGTAAAAGGCATCTTTGAAAAACCCAAACGGCAGATAAGTCATATGATAAATACCGGTATCTATATCTTTAACCGGGATATTGTTGCAGAGATAGAGAATACCGAGATATCCGGGAGAGGGGAATATGAGATAACCCATACCCTGCAGAATATGGTGAAAGGGAACAGGGATGTAAGGGTCACTGTAACTAAGAACCTGTGGATGGATTCGGTATATGCCTGGGGTCTGCTTGATACCAATGCCAGGTTACTGGCAAGTTGTGAGTCTGCTATCGAGGATACTGCCACAATTGATGATACCGCTACCCTGACAGGGAATGTGGAGATCGGGGGAAATACAGTCATCCGTGCCGGGTCCTATATCGTAGGACCGGTAAAGATCGGAGATAACTGTGATATCGGACCCCAGGTGACCATATTGCCTTCCACCAGTATAGGGAATAATGTATCGCTGGGCCCCTTTTCCTATATCCAGGACAGTATCCTGATGGATAATGTACGTGTGGAATCCCACAGTCATATCTCTGAAAGTATTATAGGATTTAACTGTAATTTAGGTCCCTACTCCATCTGTGAAGCGGACAACGATGTGAATATCGAGATCGATAATGAACTTGTACCTGTGGAAAAGAGCGGCGTGGTTATCGGGGATGACTGTAAATTTGGTTCAAGGACCCTTACGGAGGCAGGCAACCTTGTGGGCAATAACTGTACCGTGAGATCAGGTACAAAGGTGGATAGACATCTGCCTGCAAATTCCACAGTGCTTTGAGGAGATATAATGTGTGGGATTGTAGGATATGTGGGAAAGGCCGGTGCATCATCGGTGATCATGGATTGTCTGCGCCGGCTGGAGTACAGGGGTTATGATTCTGCAGGGTTAAGTGTCTTAAACGGTGATCTGCAAACGTACAAGACTGCCGGCAGTATCGATGAACTTAATAAAGTGCTGCCTGCAGAGATCGAAGGTAATGTCGGGATCGGGCATACACGTTGGGCCACACATGGGATACCCAATGATGTCAATGCTCATCCGCACTGTTCTTCGGATATCGTGGTCGTACACAATGGGATTATTGAGAATTACCTCAAATTGCAGGAATGGCTGGAAGATAAAGGTTATGAATTTGTATCCGATACCGATACCGAGGTAATTGCCCATCTGGTACATTTTTACAGTAATTCCCTGGACCTGTTCGAGGCAGTACGCAAAAGCATGGCAGTGCTGGAAGGCTCCTATGCGATCGCGGTCATGAGTAAGAATGATCCGGATACCCTAATCGCTGCCAGGAAGGACAGTCCCCTGATAGTGGGTCTGGGAGAGAATGAATTTTTCACGTCCTCTGATGCGACGGCTTTTATGTCTCATACCCGCAATGTGGTATTTGTGGATGACCGGGAACTCGTGAAACTGACTCCTGAGAAGGTGGAGTTTTATGATATGGAAGGCCAATTGCTGGAAAAGCAGGTTTCCACGATCGACTGGGATGTGGAGATGGCAGAAAAGAGTGGTTATGCACATTTCATGCTCAAGGAGATCCATGAGCAGACCCGTTCCCTTCAGAAGACCTTTGCAGGCAAGTTATCAGAACTTGAAGGCAATGTCCAATTACCTGAACTCAAACTTACAGATGAACAGATTAGAAATATTGGCAGGGTGGAGATGATTGCCTGTGGCACTTCCTGGAATGCGGGGTTGTTTGGCAAATATTTGCTTGAAGGACTGGCCGGTATACATACCGATGTCAGTGCCGCCTCGGAGTTTCGGTACCGGGACCCGGTGATGGATTGCAATACCCTTACAATTGCAATTACCCAGTCCGGAGAGACGGCCGATACGCTGGCTGCGATCCGCAATGTGGCACAGTATGAATCAAGTACCATCGCGATAACCAATGTGGTGGGCAGCACCATTACCCGGGAGGCGGATAATGTAGTGTATACCCATGCAGGTCCTGAGATAGGAGTGGCTGCGACCAAAACGTTTACGGCTCAATTAATAGCGCTGTACCTGCTGGCCGTACACCTGGGCAGACGCAGGAATTATCTTTTGCCGGACGAGGCAAAGGCTATCATCAAAAATCTCAAGGAACTACCCGGCAATGTGCAGCAGGTATTGAACCAGAGGGATATTATACGCAAGTATGCAGCCCGGTATGCGGCCAACCGGGATTATTATTTCATTGGCAGGGGACTTAATTACCCGGCAGCCCTGGAAGCGGCATTGAAACTCAAGGAAATATCCTACATCCATGCGGAAGGGTATGCTGCAGGCGAACTGAAACACGGACCCCTGGCACTGCTGGAGAACGGCACGCCCGTGGTGGCAATCGTTACAAAGGGGCGAACCTATGAAAAAATGTTGAGTAATATCAAGGAAGTCAAGGCACGGGGGGCTGAAGTGATTGCGGTGGCCGATGCCGGGGATCGGGAGATAGGCAAGTATGCTGATATTGTAATCCCGGTACCTGTCACCAATCCCCTGCTATCACCCGTCCTGTCCTCGGTGGCTTTGCAGCTGTTTGCTTATTATACCGCCCTGGAAAAGGGTTGTGAGATCGATAAACCGCGTAATCTGGCCAAAAGTGTGACTGTGGAATGAAGGAGTGTGTATTTTGAAACTTTTCGGATCATCGGGAATCAGGGGACCGGCCAACAAGGTAATCGGTCCCGAACTGGCATTGAATGTGGGAATGGCCGTGGGTACAGTTGCCGATTCGGTTGTGATCGGTAAGGATCCACGTATAGCTGTGGATATGATCGAGCAGGCCTTGATCGCAGGGCTGTCTGCCACCGGCTGTGAAGTTACCCTGGGGGGTTTGATGAGTACGCCCACTCTGGCTTTTGCCACTGCGGATTATGATTGCGGGATTATGATTACGGCTTCCCATAACCCTGCAGAGGACGTGGGGATCAAGTTATGGAATCCCGATGGCGTGGCTTTTGATTCGCAGCAGCAAGAACGGATTGAACATATCATTGAAAATGCTGATTATTCGGCTGTTGCCTGGAATGAAGTGGGGAATGTGAAGTACAGGGAAGGATTTGTTGAACGGCATTGCAGAGCGATCTTGAGCAAAACAGATACCAGTCACAAACGTGTGGTTGTGGATTGTGGTTGCGGGGCCGGAAGTACGATCACTCCCTATCTACTCAGGGAACTGGGTTGCGAGGTTATTACATTGAACTGCCAGCCAGATGGATATTTCCCGGCACGCAATCCCGAACCCGTGGAAAAAAACCTGGGTCAACTTATCAAGGCAGTGGTTGCTTTTGAGGCGGATATCGGGATTGCGCATGACGGGGATGCGGATCGGATGATGGTTGTGGATGAGCAGGGTAATTTTGTGTCGGGGGATGAATTGCTTGCCCTGTTTGCCCTGCAGGACAAACAGGATAAAGTTGTGGTGCCTGTGGATACTTCCATGATAGTGGATGATGCGCTTGGGGATACCGAGGTGCTGCGCTGCAGGGTTGGGGATGTATATGTGGCAGAACAGATCAAGGCTTCAGGTGCTTATTTTGGAGGCGAGCCTTCAGGCAGCTGGATTTTCCCGGATGTATCGTATTGTCCCGACGGTATCTATGCAGCAACCCGGATTGTGAATTTGATTGCAGACAGATCGTTATCAAAGATGGTTGCAGATCTGCCTCATTATCCCACCCTCAGGAGTACGATTGAATGTCCTGAGGCCCGGAAGGAACATGCAATGCAGCAGATAAAACAATCCCTGGAGGCGATGGGGGAAGTTACTGCCATTGATGGAATTCAGGTGGATCTGGAGGACGGCTGGGTACTTGTGCGGCCCTCCGGTACCGAATCCAAGATCCGGATTACTGCTGAGGCCAGGAAGGATGTGGATGATTTATTTGATAGAGTTGTGAGTATTGCAAGGGGTGCAATACAGTGAAAGCGGTTATTCTGGCAGCGGGGCAGGGTACAAGAATGCGTCCTTTAACGGACAGGCGACCCAAGGTAATGCTGCCCGTCGGGAACAAACCCATACTGGAGCATATCATTGATGAGGCTGTGGATGCCGGTATCCGGGAATTTGTGATAGTTACCGGCTACATGGAGAATTGTATAAAGGACTATTTCGCCGACGGTTCGCAGAAAGGTGTGAGTATCGATTACGTTCTCCAGGAAGAACGGAATGGAACGGGACATGCCATCGGATGTGCTGAAAAATATGTGGATGACAGGTTTATCGTGCTTAACGGGGATATGCTGATAAGTTCTGTCCAGATTAAAAATTTGATCGACAGAGTGGAAGATGCGGTCCTGACGGTCAAGGAAGTGGATGACCCCTGTAATTTTGGAGTTATTTGTACTGCCGGAGATAAAGTGAGCCGGATTGTGGAAAAACCCGAAAAACCCCCGACCAATCTGGCCAATGCGGGAATCTATCTGTTTCCCCAATCAATCTTTGATTATATCCGTAAAACTCCTGAATCACCTCGCGGGGAGATCGAGATTACGGATTCCATACAGATGCTGATCGATGCAGGGGCCAGTGTGGGTTATGAAGTGTTCAGGGACGCATGGATCGATATCGGCAGACCCTGGGATCTGCTTGCTGCCAACAAGCATGTGTTGTCCGGGCTTGCCGGCAATATTGAGGCAGAAGTGGAACCCAATGCTACTCTACAGGGTGAAGTGGTCGTGGGGGAAGGTACGGTTATCCGTAATGGTGCCTACATCATCGGCCCTGTGGTTATTGGGAAGAACTGCGATATAGGACCGAACTGTTTTATCCGGCCGTCCACTGCCATAGAGGATAATGTGCGTATCGGCAATGCAGTGGAGATCAAGAACTGTGTGGTAATGGATAATACCAATATCGGGCACCTCAGTTATGTGGGCGATAGCGTGATCGGGCAGGATTGTAATTTCGGAGCCGGTACCAAGGTTGCCAATCTCCGACATGACGGGCGTACTATCCGGGTCATGGTCAAGGGGAAAAAAGTGGATTCAGGTAGGCGTAAACTCGGAGTTATAATGGGGGATGATGTGCATACCGGCGTCAATACCTGTATCAATGTGGGGTGTGTGCTTAAAACGGGTAGGTGTACGGGATTGGGGGAAGTGGTGAAGTGATGATGTGCCAAAACGAAGAGATGAATCTGACTACTCTTTTGAGATATGTAGGCTTTCTCAAGACTGTGAGAACTACAGATCATAATGCCCTTTCCGTGATGAAGGAAAGTAGTTGACAAAATATATCTATTATAGTAACTTAAATATTGAGTGAACATGGAAGTCAAAGAAAATTCTCATGGAATAAACGATCCATTTGAACTTGCACAGGCTCTGGACCCTGAAAGAAGTGTGGGCGAGCAACTCATAACATTTTGCCGACGTAACGATATTGCTTTTCTGGGAATGTTTGGCTCCTTTTCCAGAGGAGAACAAACTAAAGGTAGTGATATTGATCTGCTTGTTAGATTTTCTGAAAAGAAAATTTTGATTGATCACATAAGGATGGAAGAAGAGCTGGAAGATTTGCTCGGGACAAAAGTTGATATGGTTACTGAAAACTCATTGAGTCCCTGTATTATTCCTCATGTTCAGGAAAATTTGCAGAAATTGTATAGTGAAGGATAATTCCATTGTTTCTGTATTACTTCCACAATAGCCATTTTCATTTTGGAACCGGATGCCTTCTCCTGCAGCCATTGGTACCTATCAGCCTCTTGTCAACCCGGACTATACGGCACCGGTTTCATAATTCAAGGCCTCTGGATATTACTTTATTGAGCCTATGGTTGCCATTATGTATCCAGGTAATACCTTTGATGCTCACTGTAATCTTGTTACTTTCTTCCAGATATTCCATAATGGTCTTGAGCGCATTATGATTCATCTGTTTGGGCAACTTCCTTTTCAGTTCACCAACAGATATTATACTTTCATTCATATTTTGAATAGTATCCTCAATCTTCTCCATCATCGCCTCTCTCATCTGCATCATCGTCTCCCATATAGTAACCACCATGCAGGTCTGCCTGATGATACTTATCTGAAGTGAGTTTTTTTCCCCGCTTAGAAAGTATATCATTTCTCCAGAACTCATAACCAAAATTCTGTTCGAAATCCTGCCTGGGTAACCTGGCAACAAAATCTCTAAGAAAGGCATCCAGATAATCATAAGCTTCATTTTCATCCAGAAACCACAGCAGGATTGCCAGTGCTGTCACCCGGGATTTTTCTGAAGTATCTCCCCAGCTAAAGGTTTCATACTCGCTACCGGTTTTTTCCAGTACTTCAGGGGTAAGGGGATTTGCCATAAGGAATATTTCCCCGGTTTGCCAATTCCCTTTAATTTCAAGACCCTGTTCTATTACTCTCCTGTGATTGACAGCCTTATCGTCAATGATTTTGTCAAGACCAACTGTAACAATGTCCAAAACCCTGTCTAACAATCCCATACAATCCCTCATACAATTGATTTAACAACCACTTTTGAGCGCAACTCATCCATATCTATCTCATAATTAAGCAGAGATTGTACGTCGGTAGTATATGCCTCCACTTCATAGAGAGGCTCCTCATCCGAATACATCTGAATCAAAATCTTTTCTGTATGGGGAGCCAGTTCTGCAGCTGTACCCATCATATAAAACCAAGAAAGAAGTGAATCGACCTGTGAACGAACAGGAGGTTGATCATAAGCCCCAACCTATCATCGGCTCCCTCATACCATACCCCTCCATTATCCATGGTGGCTTCAAACTCCTGTGCAATTTCAATTACCAGGGCTTCGTGGTCCTCTGCTGCAGAATTGGAATATTCGGCTGCTACTGTGCCTGTAATACAAATTAAAAATAAGCCTAAAATATTATATTGAAGATTTTCATATGGGAACTATGCTCAATTAATATATACATGTTAACAGCAGCAGTATTTCAGAGAATTCAATAAAAATATTTATAAGTAAATCTGGTATAAGTTCTGATTTTTAGTATTAGGATGACTCCTGATTGCAGAATTAAAAAGAAGGAGTCATCTACCTCAGAAATTATTTTCAACTTACGTATTCCCAGTCAGTGGAACATATTCCATTGTAACTTGGTTGTGTAACGCCTGATGGATAAACTCCAGAATACTGGCCAATTACACGATAATATGCTGAAGATGAATAATCATAAGTATCCTCTGCTTCAAGTTCGTAAACATTGTTTTCGGACTCAAATTCAATACCAACGGTCTCTTCTTCCCCATCATCACGCCATAAATATGTGAGAACAGACATACTTGGTATCCTTGTATATGGGGTAGGTAACACCATTCGTTGCCAGGTTTTGTACGTAATTTCTGAACCATCATGGTCCAACTCAGAATTTACGACCCCGAAGTAAACACTTCGTGTTAGTCCAGTGGTAGCTGTGAATGTTTGTTTAGAATCAGGCCCTTCTGCAGCAGGATTTATCCAAGATACTTCCATGTCATAATATGACTCTGTTGTTGCATCTGGAGATTTAATCATAAGCTTCAGGGAACAACTGTTCAATATACTCTCCATATGTAATATCTGTACCCCACAATTTATTTGCAAGTTCAAGTCTTTCTTTCTCTGTTATAGAGGCAGAATCTGAGTTTGCACTTCCCACCCCTGCAAATAGTATCATCAACATGATAACCAGTGATACTACCATTGTTCGATTTATTGTTTTGTTCATTTCTTTCTTCACCTCCTTTTAATTTACTCCTGAGGCAAGACCCGCAAACCTTAAACTGTATCAAAGCCAACAACAATCTTGCCTCAGGGCGTTTTGGGGTCCAAGCCGACTCTGCAAATTCAGTTTGGCCCCCTTTTCACATTATGATAATGTGACATTGGAAAATTGTTTGTCACTCTATATAACTATTGTGACCATATTCTCCAACTGTATAATCTGCACTAATAAAAAGTGACTTTGTAGAATATATCATTTGTATAGCATAGATGGTTTGACATACTTGGCAAAATTGTATACTAATATCCTTAATACGATTCCTTTTTATTGATTCCATACCCCTTTCCCCTTTCCTCCTGCCGTAGCCATCTCCCGCAAGTGCCCGTTCATGCCAGTACCCAGATGATAGTACACAACACTGAGTCAGTGAAATTGCTGGAACAATATGGTGTAAAGCAACTGGTTTTTCCATCGTATAATGCTTCAGTATTGAGTCCTCATACACCGTAGGAACACCTACTAGTCTCCGGATTTTCCGTATAACATCTAGGAGCTTCCCAGAAGGCTGTGAAGGAATATGATTGTATTCTCCCCGTTCCGTAGGTCTAGTAACTGATTTTATGTCCGTTGTCCATTACGATGGATTGTCTTGTCATATTTGTCCTTTCACAAAACACTATCCGGTACTTGATAGGAGTTCTGCATTTTTAATCTGTGATATCATTCTGAAACGTATGCAATTATGAGGACTCCATGACTGAGATATTCAACTTTTCGCTTTCATTGACAAGTTCAAAAATCACGACGTTTACGAGATGCGGAGTTGAATTATAGGTTGCAGACATGTTTTCAGCTTCGATGTAATAGCTGTAGTCTCCGGTGGAGACAAACGGGATTGACCATTTCAGTAAAAGATAGTCTGGTTTCTCACCACTAGCAGATTGTCCGGGGTCAAGCTGGTAGTTTGTTACTTCCGTGTATTCTCCATTATAGCCAGTTACTGTTATAGTTGCATTGTGAGGATATTCGTCATGGTTCTCTACAATATAAAGCGGTTCTGTTTTTATAAATATCAATGGGGCAAGGGTAACTATCAGGAGTAAAACTAGGCAAATCAAACCACCTGCTATTATTTTTTTTTGGGTTGGCATAATTGATCTTCTAAAATTATCATAAGACCCTGTAGATTATCTACAGAGCCTAATGATGCTTTATTTAATGGTCTATTCCATACTGGACGTCATCTTCACAATCTGAACACCAAATGTTCGTCCCAGAATATGCCCACATATAGTTCATTATACATTTCGGGTGTTCATATACATACCATCCTTGATCTAAGGCTCCAAAGTTGTGTGAGATTTCATGCTGCACAATGCTGTCATGAGGCCAATCCACTCCTGAAGCGGATACTGCACAAACACTGTATGGCCCATCTATGTATGCTCTGCCATTATTATCAAGGTAATCCACCCATCCAAGAACAATATCGTTGGAACTGTCTCTGATATATGCACTATCCTGTCTTAAATCGGAAAGAGCAGCTGATGAACTATCTGTTGGAGAAATATCACTCGCGTCCCAGCAGTTGTAATGCCACACCGTGTATACATTACTTCCAGAGTCTTCAAATCTACCACTTGCGTCTATGGAGTCAGAAACGTAAGATTGACTTGGTTCATGGTTATTGTCTGCTGCTGGATATATATGCACATATACATTGTCATCTACTGCTTTGGGATTAAAAGATACACGTAGCATCTTTTCTTCAATGATTGATGATATGGGAGAACCAGTTAGTTCAATAGAATAATTTTTGACAAGTATTTCCACTTCTTCAGTTGGAATTGCTATATCATTCACAATATCTATCTTTGGATTCTCTGGATCAACACCATATTTTTCAATATAGTCTTTTTTCGCTTTTTCAATGATGCCAAGCATTTCAGGTTCCGTTAATATAATATCGTAATCTATGCCTTGCTTCATATTCTCAAGCGGTTTTCCGTCTTCAGTAACGACTACTTTTTTATCACTGCACAGAATCGTTCCTTCCAAAAAATTAGGCAACTCACCTTTTGCAAATTTGAGATCATTTTCCGTGATATCATATTTATCGTATAAAGACTGTAATTCTGCTTCAGTATAAACAATGTCATTTTCCTTCTCAATTGCTTGGCTGTTGTTTGAACTCATTGCTGGAATGGCCATCACACTCACAAGCAATATTGCTGCAAGTAGTGAACCAATCCCGGATTTCATATTTATTTTCATTTCTTTCTTTACCTCACTTCAAATTACTTCTGAGGCAAGATCCGCAAACCTTATACAGTATCAAAGTTAACAATAACCTTGCCTTAGGGCGTTTTGGGGTCCAAGCCGACTCTGCAAATTCAGTTTGGCCCCCTTTTCACATTATGATAATGTGACATTGCAAAAATGTTTCTCAATCCATATAACTATTGTGACCATATTCTCCAACTGTATGATCTGCAATAATGAAAAGTGACTTTGTAGAATATATCATTTGTATAGCATAGATGACTTTGACATACTTGGCAAAATTGCATACTAATACCCTTAATACGATTCCTTTTTATTGATTCCATACCCCTTTGCCCTCATTTTCTTCTTACTGGAACGATGTTGGAAAGTTGTTGACATCTCGATACATCCTGATTTTAACTCAACAGGCGGGAAGTCCTCCTCCGTAAGGTGGGGGATGAAAGCCGTGCTATAATAATATAATTGCATAAACTATCTATAGTTGTTAAACTGGATACAGGTAGTCATTCTGTTTATTCACTGCAATATCATTTTGTACAATGTGTAAAATATAGAAGAGATGCTTTGGGGAATCCTCTTGTAGTCGATTGTTTGAAAAAAATAGTATATAATATAAGTACAAACTTTGAAGTGGAAATTCTAAATATTGAATGTGATAAAGACCATTTTCACGTGATATTCAAAGCAAAACAAACATTAGATATACCTAAATACATCAATTCAATTAAAACAATTTCATCAAGAGAGATTAGAAGGAATTTTCCAGAAGTAAAAGAGAAATTATGGAAAGATGCTTTTTGGTCAAGGTCATATTTTTTGGCTACAACCGGACAGGTTACGCTGGATGTTTTGAAAAGATATGTTGATAATCAGGGGAAATAATGCAATTAACAAAAAAATACAAAATTCATCCAACTGAATTACAAAAGAATATGCTTTGGGAGTTATCCAATGCATGTACATATCTTTATAACATTGCATTATCCGAAAGAAAAGACTCATGGAAAAATGATAAAAAATCCATTTCATATACAAAACAGCAGAATGATTTACCACAAATAAAAAAAGAATATCCTATTATAGAGATCCTTTATTCTAAAACATGTCAGATGGTTTTGCGTAAATTAGATGCCAATTACAAATCATTCTTTGGTCTTCGGAAAAATGGAGATAAAAAAGCAAG
>NZ_OBDR01000007.1 GCF_900215215.1 Methanohalophilus euhalobius
TCCGGTGCCTCGCCACTTCTAAGCAGCAGGAAATCGATCTCTGAGTGAGTCATTCCTTTTCTTTTGGCTTTCCTTTTTATGGATTTGACATATTTCTCTTCATTCTCAGGAAATAACAGATCCATCCCCTCTGTGGCTTTAATGGCTAAAATCACACTGGGGACTTCCTTTTATGAAAAATGAATCAGTGAAAGTTAGAGGAATCTGCAGAGCCCTTATCGCAGTATCTTTTCTGCCCATCCTTCTTAAAATAATAGTTACCCCGGAAGATTGTAGAAGGCAAAGTCGCCATTCTACAACCCCAAAATTCTGTTTTTGTGGCAGTTCTAATCAATTTCTCAAAAATCTTACTGAACAATGTATGTAACCCGGACTGACATTGAAACCCTGGACTCACCCGGCTCAATTGGTGTTGGCGCCGGTACGGCAGGACCCATTGCCAAACTTTCCTCATAATATGTTCTTGGCTGAGTACCATCGGATATCGATGATGACTTTACACCTACAATCTCCACACCCAGGTTTTCAGCCAGTACTTCGGCCTTTGATGACGCGTCGGCCACAGCTTCGGTGATCAGGTCCTCATGCAATTCTTTCTGTTTTTCATCAGAAACACTAAAAGAAATTCCTCCGATCTGATTTGCTCCTGCAGATGCAGACCTGTCAATCATCTCCCCGAGAATATCGAGATTTGTAGTGGTAATCTGCACACTATTGGAAGCCGAATACCCTTCAATTGTTCGTGTCCCTTCTTCATAATTGTATTCAGGTCTCACAGAAACACGTGATGTCCGGATATCTTCCTTCTCCAGGCCAAGGTCCTTAAGTTCCTCGATAACCGCATTCATAATAGCTGCATTCTCCTGACTCGCTTCTTCTGCAGTAGGGGCCATGACCTCTGCACCAATGTTCAGGGTTGCAGTGTCGGGCACAACCATCATTTCCGCATTTCCATTCATCTGCAGAGTATTTTCTGAATCACTGTCAGATCCACCCACCGATTCTGCATACAACGTAGCTGCCATTAGCACCAGAACTACTGAAAGTGCAATGATTACGTAATATGACTTATCTTTATTATTTTCCTGAGCCATTTTATCTTCTCCTTTATTCATATACTAGATGTACCGCTAGGTATTAAAAAATTGTCTAAGGTTCGAATTCGTTCGAAGTTACCTCAAAAAAGACTGGCAGAGAAAACCCCTTCTCTGTTCAGGTATTTCAAATTCAATTCTTATGTTAAAGGATAGTCTGCAACGTCTGCTGACACACTCCCCCCAAACGTTAGTTGTGCAAATCTGTCAGGTTGTTAACATTCTAAATTTACAAAATAACTATAAATTTACCTTTTTATCTTCCAATGACAGGAGATATTCCAATGATGGATAACAAGGATGAACTGATTTATCTTCTACATGATACCCGCTTAAACACTGTTTTATCCTGGGCTATCGTACTGGTACTTATATTCCTGGCAACCGTGAATTTTTTTGAAGGACGTTATACATGGACAATTCTGATCATCTTTATAGTAATTATCGTTATTTTGCCAGGATTATTTTTCTGTAAACCATCTGTAATGCCATACTGGTTACTATTGCTCCTGGTACTGATCCCTATTGTTGGAAATACAACAGCCTATTATTTTTTCCTTACACGGATTCCTGTGTATATTTCGGTCGCTACGCTCTCCCTTTTAATTGTGGCTGAAATAAACTGGTTTACTTCAGTGCGAATGAATCCTAAGTTTGCAATTTACCTTGTGATAATTACGACACTTGCTGTAACCGGTATGTGGCATTTCATGAGATGGGCGCTGGACGTAATGATTGGAACTACATTTCTCCTTGATGGCCGCTCGGTGGATGTGATCAATACTGCAGTAATGTATGAATTCATTTATGCACTGATTGCTGGTATTGTTGCAGGCGTTTTGTTTGGATGGTATTTCAAAACCATGATAGGAAAAGGCACTTCCAGCATCATATTTCCAGATGGGGGTATGGATGTATCCCAGAAATACATCCATTCAGAACCGCCGAAGGTTATTAGAAAGCGGTTGGGTTTATCTGTCCAGAAACAAAAGAATATAACAAGATTTTTACAGGCATGTCTTGTAATACTATTAATACTTGGTGTTCTCTCAAGGGATCTGCATATATTGCTACGTGCATTTTTAGCACTGATAATTACTTTTGTGCCTGCATTTATGAGACAGAGATATAATCTTCATCTTGATCCGTCATTAGCTTTGTGGATAACTATTGCAGTATTCCTTGATGCTCTTGGTACATTTTGGTTATATGATAACCTTGCCAGATGGGATAATCTGACCCATGCCGTATCTTCAAGTACAATTGCGGCTGCAGGATATGTAATTGTAAGGGCTATTGATATTTATGATCCGGAAATCCATATGCCTCCGGGAACGATGTTTGTATTCATTCCCCTGTTTATCCTTTCAACAGGTGTAATATGGGAGATTTTGGAATTCATAACTGATGAATTGGCATTGATGCTTGAAATAGGCGCTTTTCTTGCCCAGCATGGTATTCACGATACAATGGGGGATATGCTATTCAATTTGATAGGAGCAATTGTAGTGGCTTTCTGGGGCACCGTCTATCTAAATAGCCTCTCATATAAAATCGCAGAAATCTTTGAGGAGAGATTTGATAGCAATAAACAATAATTTATCATTAGCACTCCTTCCTCGATTATTTAAAAATAGAAAGGAGATCTTAGATCAAAATTTGAATTAAGATCTCACTCAGTT
Organism: Methanohalophilus euhalobius; assembly: GCF_900215215.1. GTDB lineage: Archaea > Halobacteriota > Methanosarcinia > Methanosarcinales > Methanosarcinaceae > Methanohalophilus > Methanohalophilus euhalobius. Next base: position 2,777 of record NZ_OBDR01000007.1, read on the forward strand.
GATTCCGGTTCACTGATTTCAGGCTCATCAATCTTTTTGGGATCCCGTACATCCTGGCCGGTTTTTCCCATGTACAGGAAAGTCCACCACAAAGTGAATACTGCAGGTATTACCACAATACTCAGCACAGTGCTTATGATACTCCATATAATTGAAAGATACTCAAATGAGGCAAACAATGTACCAAGAGAATTGAGTGCAACAACCACCACAATGGTAAGTAACCACAATATCACAACAGCGGCCTTGTTATTAAGAAAGAACCTGTACCCGGTCTTTAGAGCCTGAATCGGTCCGAGATCGTTAACAACAAGTGCGTAGTAGGATACTGCTAATATGATACTTACTGCAATACCATAAATAATCCATAGCAAAAATCCAGCACCCAGTACTAACAGATTTTGCATTATCGCATCAATATTGGTGAGGTCGCCCACCTGTAAAATACCGGGTATGACAAATACAACGCCTGCCAGCATTATCAGATAAAACAATATCTGGAACAGGAATAAATTGAAAAAATGTTTCTTGCCGGAGTTGATCATCTCTTCATAACTGGTCCTGCCAGTTAGTGCTACATCTTTTGCCATGCCTACCGCACCGGCTGTAAAAAACACTTCTATTAAAGAGCTGATTATCAGCAATATCGCAAATCCTCCACCTAAGTACACAATATGTGGAGTGATTGCTTCAATAATATCGTCCATGACAGGGTCGGCCATCAGTGGCGCTACAGATGGTACTACTGCTGCTATAAACAAAAACATGTAAGCTATCCAGATAATACCTATTATGATAACAGAAAGAATGAACGGAACTGATATCTTCAAATTCTTCGTCCAGGCAGTAAAGCCCCGGTTTAATACTTCTTCTATTGTTATTGGCATCTGATCCCCCCTCTTTGCAATCAAACATATAGGGTTGTGCAGGTATACATATTCATCGGGTGCTAATATGATTCATCTCTTTTGAAACAGAAGACTCCTTCCGTAAGGGGGTAGTTGACATAAATCGGCTCATGAATGAAAACAGTCACACTTATATAACATAACTAATATTTTTGTGTCATCATTAAGTGAAAGGGACCGGGCTAAAAACATCATTGTACCCCCAATACACCACAATCCCCCTCTATATTCTCCGGTCCCATATCCTCTCTAATATCAGGTGTATGTTTATTACTGTGGTAGGTTTTCTACAGAGCGATTAGTCTGTAACATATCCTCCAGACCAATCAGAATCACTCCATCTTTCTCTGCGACCTCCTCCATCCGTGGAGTAAAACCTGCCCGGCTTATCAGGGCGAAATGTTCCTGCTTTCAGGATACCAGTCCACAAACCCGCCCTTTTCCTTCAGTGAATAATACACATCCGGTCCAACCTTTTGCACTTTCATTATTTGAGATGTTGTAAGTCTTTTTCTCGAAAGAGGTATATACTATCTTACTTGTAAGACATATGGGTATTTTATGACTTTAATAGATGTAAAAAGTGTGACTGTCAGCAAAAAAGGGCAAATTACAATTCCCGGTGCATACAGAAATTCCGGCATGAAGATAGGCGACAAAGCAGCCGTTTTTGTGTATGATGACCACATTGAGATTCGACCTTTGTCTTTCATCGAAGAAGGATTAAGTTGTGCTATCGCTTCCCAGGAATCCCTTTCAAAAGAATGGGACACTCCTGAAGAAGATGCTGCCTGGGATCATTTGAAAGACTATCTGGGGAAGTAATCGATGATTTATAAAGGAAGCATAGTTATCATTCCTTTCCCTTTTACAGACAACAATAATACCAAACTCAGGCCGGCGATCGCTGTTTCTGATCAGATGAGGCGGGACGTGATACTGTGCCAGATTACATCCAGAAAACCTGCAGACAATTGTGCTGTCTATGTTTCAGATAGCGATTTATTTGAAGGCTCACTTCGCCAGGGTAGCTGGGTTCGGGTGAACAAAATATTCACAATGGACTCCAGCAATGTCCTTAAAATAATTGGAAATGTTCATTTGTACAAACAAAAAGAAATTCAGAATGATTTATTGAAACTTTTCCTGTAAGTCTTTATCTTCCAGACCAATCAGAATCACTCTTTCTCCCTCTGTGACTTCCCGCATCCGGGGAGTAAAAACGGCCCAATCAACAAATTTACGGAACATGTTTCTTATGATTGTGTTTCGTATATTGATAATGGTACTGATGGTGAACCCCTCCCTTACGAAAGGGGCTTCCTGTTTCTTCTCTTTTCCTAACGGACACAGGTCCACAGGCATCCGGATAAACTGTCATATTTGCTGTAGCACTGACCGCGGGTGCAGTGCTAATTATAAAAAGGAAGGGGTGAAGCATTCCAAACGCGGAAACACTTACACATCATTAGCAATAATTTTATTCGCATACTCTGAAGCCACAGGAAGCCTTACTAAATTCCCGGTATAGGTCATGTATATCAGATATCCCCACAATACTATACTGACCAAACCTATCAGGGAAGATATCACTCCTCCTAGAACCGGGACCATTGACACTATGATGTTCAGTATGGAAAGACCACCAAAGACAACGATCGACTGTGCTGCATTGAATCTCACAGATTTGTTCTCTTTCTCGATTAAAAGAAAAATAATGCCGGTAATAAAACCCAGGAGATAGGTCAAAACACCAGCGATATTTTCCTCAAGCCCAATACGTGTTTCACTCATTTTAAGCTGTCCTTGTTTCCACGTAGATTAAAATTTCATCCATATCATCATAATCCGAACTGGGTTGCGTACCAATTTCTAAAGTTTTACTGTCTTTGGTGGCTGTCACATATATCCTGACATCCCCTTTTTCAGTTAACATTTGGGATTGAATATTTTCCCATCCCTGTGCCTCCAGCTCATTTTCGTAGAAAATTTTGACATCTTCGGGATTATCAGAAGTTAAATATTGCACTTTTTCCTGAGTAACATCTGAACCTGTCGTGAGTGAAGTATAGTCTGTCCTTACAGAGTCGGGATACCTGGGTGCATCTGCAAAGTCCTGGCCATCTACATCCGTGGTAGGGGGAGCATCAGGTTCTTCTTCAGCAACCTGGGAACTTGTCTCATCATTGTTCATGTCGGCGACGTTAACTCCTTTTCTTGGACCGGTAATTACTGTAGCAGTCGTGATATTACCATTAACAGCTGTATTTATGCCCATAATTCTATCGTCTTTTTCAAGAGCAACTCCTACTTTATATCCTGCAAAATCTCCTTCCCAGTCAGCTATAACTTCCCAGCCTTCACTTTCTGCCGTTTGTTGCAGGTCATTTAAAACCTGAGAAGAATCCTGTGTCTCTATTTCATACTGGGTCAATGAAATGTTATCTCCCAGATTAATACTTCTAGTTTCTTCATATTCAGAGGGTATATCATCAACACCCGGGTCTCCGCTTGAACAACCACTTAATGCCATTGCGCCAATTATCATCAGAAGAACAAATAGGTACATTTTATTCGATGCCATTTTCTTACACCCCATTTTATAAATTCATCTTTTGGGTTTTGGCTGTAAATGTTGTGGAAATAATGGAGGGCTGAGGTGGAATGTACATTGAACACAAAAAAAACGGTATTTCAGGTATATCCTGGAATCTCAGGGGTTCTTGTCAGCCGGCTGGACCAATGTTAATTGACATTCAAGTCCCTTTCATTAGGGTGTAGTTGACTCTTTGTGAGATATCACAGCAGTAACTTAGCATGATACAAAAATATCCGCACATCTGAACGGATTTCAGGCAGCCACAGCCATCGTGCCAGAACTTGTAGATGGCAACTTCATCTCATTTGCCCCGGTAATCGATAATTTTAATGGCAATTCGTGATTTCGTTTAGAAACTTCCAATAATAGTTTAATATTGATAGATTCTTCTGAAACCTTGATATCTGCCTTGATCTGCTTAAGATTCTTCATGTCATATTTGGAAATTCCAAATCTTTTGGCTGCATCAAGTATTTCAATCCCGACAATCGAATTGTCCATTCCAACATCCAATAAAACACCATCAATTTCTATAGAAGACTTGTATTGGACTCCTTTTGAAAATACAAAAAAACTATCGTTGAGTGAGTCATAATCCCAGTAGTCGCTCTTACTATTGATATTAATCACTTTTTTCATCTTCTCTCACTCTTCTGTTTGCACGCTGTTTGTATGAAGTTACCAATGAAATCTCAAATGGATTTAATCGTTTAATGGATAAAACAATGATTAAGTCGTATACAACATCTATCGTATAATGTACTTTAAATTTTCCCTCATCCTGGATTATGATGCCTACCGGTGTCTGATTTGCTATTACATCATATATATCTTCAATTTCACTAAAATAATAACTTAATCGTGCTTCCCACCGTTTAATAAAATGAGCAGTATAATGCAGTCGGGATTTGTCAATGTTTGCTAAACATTCTATGAAAGTATAGAGGTCCATTTGTGGCACGTATCTCCTCGCAATTATTTTCTACTTCCACACAATACAGATGCTGTTTGTCCGGACAGTAAATATTCAGATAGCTTTTCAGTCTCTGTACGATATCACAGCAATACTGGATTTTAAAACAAATGTTCTCTTCAATTCAGTTAAATCAAGCATTATGGGTAAATTTGTTCACACGTTATTTATATTACGTGAATGAAAATGGACACGATATCTATCTGTATCTTGTCAGTATAATGATAATCGCCACTTAACTGCTGTAAGCAATCCTATCCAGTTTCCTGGAAACCTCCGGCGTATAGTAAACCTCCCCGCAGGTATCACACACATAGGCAGGTACTCTCAAAGAAACACGTTTCCCATCTGCTTTCTGGATTTCCACGTCGGTGTCTTTCTCAATCAATTTGCCCTGGCAGGGCAGAAATTACAACTGTCCGGTAACATATTGATTCATATCTTCTGGATAGCCCAAATAGTCTTTGTCTGGAAGGAAATTTCTGGCTAATATGTAAAGGATTGATTTCACACATTATTGTTTACACAATAATTGTTGTGGCAATAAAAAGTGAATTCATCATCAGGCAGCCAGAACCAGCTGGTAGATATAGATGCCTGCAATCCCTGATTGATAAATCCGGGCTTGTCTTCCATATACGATAAATTCCTACTATTTTATCGAATACAGTCGACAAAATATACAGACATTATCTGTATCATTTCACCCTACTGTACCATCACACAGCACCCACCAAGCAGATCATGGTCCCGAAAAATTCCAAGACAAAAACCATCGATATGGCCGGGAAACCCCATCCCATAAACGGCCAGAGCAGTATCTCAGGAGTCTGCCTACAAAAACCGACCCGGTGTTTTATCGATCAGGTCGGGCAGCAGCGTTGCGATCACCCCAAATTATCATTTAAAGACCAAAACCTAATATCAATTGGACACATCAGATCTAACAGAAAATGTTACCAGAGGATACTGAAATGGATGTGAAAAAGGCCGTGATACCGGTGGCGGGGCTGGGGACCCGTTTCCTGCCGGTTACAAAATCAATGCCCAAAGAGATGCTGCCGATAATTGACACTCCTGTTATCCATTATGTGGTGCAGGAAGCCATTGAATCCGGGATAGATGACATCATATTTGTAACCGGGCGCAACAAGCGGGCGATTGAGGATTATTTTGACGGCTGTCCTGAACTGGAGATGCATCTGCAGGCCCGTGGCAAGTATGATATGCTGGAAATGGTACAGGAGATCTCTTCCATGGTGGATATCCACTACATCCGCCAGAAGGAGCCCAATGGACTGGGGGATGCCATAATGACCGCTCGCAAGCATGTCAGTGGCGATCCTTTCGCAGTGCTGCTGGGCGATGATATCATTGTCAATGAAAAACCCTGCACACGTCAGTTGATCGATGTCTTCCGCAAATACGGTCGCTCCACGATCGCGGTGGAGGAAGTGCCACAGGATAAGGTCAGCAGTTACGGCATAATAAGCGGCAGTCCTGTGGATGACCATCTGTATGCCCTGGATGATATCGTGGAAAAACCCTCTGTGAGGGAGGCTCCCTCCAATATCGGTGCCATCGGGCGTTACGTTTTCACTCCGGAGATCTTCGATTGCATAGAACAGATTTCCAAAGGCGTGGATGGCGAGCTCCAGCTGACCGACGGGATCAGGTTGCTCAATGATTCACAGAAGGTTTATGCGCACCAGTTCACCGGCCAGCGTTATGATTCCGGCAACAAGGTGGAGTATGTGAAGGCTGTACTGGATTTTGCCCTGAAGGATGAAGGGATGAGGGACGATATTCTGGGGCATTTGGAGAAGCTGGGCTGAAGCGGTTATTGATTTTATGGAATGTATTCCCTGCAGCACATCAGGACCTTTGTGCTAAAAACCTCATTTTCTCATTCCCTTTTTTTGAAATCAAAAGATAGGCTTCGGCAAGAAGTAGCAATCCAATGCAGACAATTGTGGATAATCAGGGGATACTGCCCTCCAAAACCATCAGTTGAGATGTGTTTGGACAATATGCTCGCATATGCCCACACAATAACAAGGCCATAGGCAACATCCCTGTTTTTCAGCATTGTCACGGCTCCTATAAGAAAGCCAAGAATGATTATTATAGATGCCCATGTGGGTTCACTTAAACCAAAACCCTGCCAGTTCAGACTGACAAGAAGAACAGTGGCGTTGGCAATGGAGGAAATTGAGAAGAGAATTCCTATTTTATTTAGTAATTTACCTCTGGCAGTATCCGTATTGTCCTGAAATACTCCAAGCTGATATAGTGTATATCCTGCCAGCAGCATATAGATGAGTCCCCAGATTGCAAAGGTCCAGCCTGCCAGGGCAAAGAGGTTGGGATAGAAATCCGATATCTGGCCGGTAGTGAGTTCATTGATCGGGAGAGCATTGGCCCAGTGAATTGACAATAATCATTGCCAAAAAGGTTACTGTGGTGATTATTTTGATCATCAATGTTGGCTGGTTTTGTTCTATATTTCCCTTACCTTTGAAATATTTCTGCAAACTAATTGATGTAAATCAGGAGAGATATTTGTATCGCTGCTTATACTTTCTTCCTTTCAATCGCCTGCCAGACGTGGACTCCCTTGGACATGTAGACCAGACTTACCAGCAGGTAGATCTGGTGCCAGATAAATGAAGATACAAGATTGGATTTCCATTGCCCTGAGAGCAGTGCCAGGCCAAAAAGAACCCATATTCCGATGCCCCAGAAAATATTGATCCCACCCAGCACAACCGACCAGAGTATCACTGCCAGGAAAAATGAGGCAGGGGCTATGAAGAACATAATAAATCTCAGGGGCAGCACGAACATTCCGAATTTTCCATATTTTGGTGAGATTAGACCGAGATTGTGCAGAGTGGCTTCCTGCAATCGTGCCGAACGCCTGAGTTTCTGGCGGCGCTGCTGGGCTATATCATTAGTGATATATTCAGAGAACCGGGCAGAGGATTCGTAGAGGCAACGGTAGCCATTGCGGATGATGCGCAGCGCCATGCCTGCATCGGATGCACCCTTTGTTTCGGGAATCGGAGAAAAGGCTTTTTTCCTCAGCACAATAAGGGGGCCATTGAAACAGTAGGTGGAATGCAGGCCGCTTTCCCAGGAACACATCTTCCCATAAACATCCCTGTAAGCCTTCTCGGAATGGGTGGTAAAGGAATCCCTGCGAGCGATGGGTTCCAGTTCCCCGCAGACCGCTCCAATCTTCTCATCGCTGAGCAACCGGCCCAGGGCGTGGTTTACCGCATCAGGCTCAAAGGTGACATCTGCATCCGTTGTCACCACAAAATCGGTAGTTGCCTCTCCTACTCCCATGTTCACCGAGGCATTGGTACCGGTACGTTTTTCCTTCACGATCACTTCGCCGGATAGGTCATACTTTTTAAAAGCCTCTGCAGCCAGGCCGACTGTATTGTCTGTGGACTGGTCATCCACTACAATCACATGAATATTTTCTGCAGGATAATCCATTTCCACAAGGTTTTTGATGCGGTGTTCGATGACCTCGCTTTCATTGTAGGTGGGAATTACCACTGTGATCGGAGGCTGGGAATTAGGCGTGTGGATTTTTGAGTTGGGGGATCTAAGGATGGCCAGGACGTAAATAAGATATGTAATAACCGGGATGGCGGTGAATATTATTGCTGCGATGAGTAGGGAGTTCATTGGTCTGGATTTGGGTGTGAATGGGATATAATTGTTTGGGATGTTATGTATATATTTAACTTTTAGAGCAGGAGTATCCTTCCGTAGTGTGTGTGTACATAGCGTGATCTTTGCAGGCCACAGGCCGTATTTATTCTCTGTATCCCGGGCAGTTGCAGGAGTTGTCCGGACAGACTCATTCTGTTATCGTGGATGGCAGGAATGTGGTGGAGCCGGATGCTTTTATTGATGCAGGGTTTGTGTATAAGGGGATTGGCAGAGGGGATAAGAACGGGCATGAAATATTTTGATTAATTTAGTGTTATCAACACCTCAAATTGTGGCTATCATATCTGAGCCACAAATCAAATTTTATTTTTATTGCGAGGTCAAGAGGCCCGCGCCGAGGTCATAGCACGCAATGTTGCCATTATCCAGAAGGCCGCAACTAAAAACTGGCGGGCGGCTGCCTGGTGGCTGGAGCGCAGTTGTCCGGAACTTAGCGAAAAGGGTGTGGAGGTCAATGTGAACCATAACGATTCCCGCACGCAGGTAAATCTTGCCAAGATTGCCAATTCACCGGAGGTGCTGGAGAAGACCAACGAATTGTCCAGAGAACTGAATGAACTATACGAGGAGGACAAGGACTGATCTTCTTGCAGGAGGTGGCTTTCTGAGGGCGATTATCCATACAACCGTGGACAGGAATACTCTTTTGGTAATCCACAGGGTGATGAAGGAGAGGAAGTGCAGGAAAAGTGCGGCGGTTGATCATATTGTTGGAGAGTATGAGAGACGTAAACGGAAAGGTCGGATCGATGAGGTTGCGGAGAGGGTTATTGAGAAACTTGCGGATGCGGGAGGGAGGAGGGTGTGAGTTTTCCGCTTTTAAATTTCAACATTATTGGCTTAGTAAAACCATCTACAGGTACAATATTTTAAATTTGCCAATTTAATAGAAATTAATTTATATTTACAGAGATTGTTGGATATATTTTCTAACATCTTGTAAATATAGTTTCATTTCTGAATAGTACCTCAGAATATCCGTTTCTGTTTTAATCGTTTGTTCTTCCAAATACATAGGGGTCTTTATATCCCTTATACATATATCAACAAGTTTGCGTATACCATTAATTGTAAAATTATTTGAGGGCACTGATATTGTGGACAAAAATCCTTTTGTTCTTTTGTCGACATTAAATAGATAGGAAGGTTTGCCCGTAGATATAAAGAAAATATTTGCATGAAGGCGGCTACCGATGTGTAAATCGGAATTTTGAATTAATTCTATTTCATCTAAACCTCTCTTTGAGGCATCAATAACATCTATACCTAATAAATTAGATAATTTAGCTAATATTTTATTTGCAATTGAAGATATTGGATGTTGGAATATTATTATAATATTTGTATTTAATTTGTTGATTTTAAGTTTAAAGTATATATAATATACAAAAAACAAACTTTTTAAAAAGGAACGTGGAGTTTTTATATTCAAATTTGGGATGGTCAATGCAATTCTTTTAATAGAAGACTTTCCATTGTCATCTTTCCTTATATTTTCTTCTGTGATATTCTTTTGAATAAAATCTAAATCAAAAAACGCAGGACATCCCGTTAATTTTGCATCAATATCATATCGCTTCAACATTAATTGAGTCTCTTTGTCCCTTACAGAAAATAACTTAGAAGAACTATATATCATCTTCCAAAACGCAGAAGACTGTTTGTCCAATGAGAATTTTTTAGACCCATGCATGTTTTTCCCGTTTATTCCAATACCTATACAAATTACCGGAACATTATTTGTTTTCAAATAGTTTTCAATGTTTTTTGCTTGTGAATGTAAAGTAGAAGATATTATAGGCCCGCCTAATAATAGTAAAATATCATATCTTTTTTCAAAGGGCTTCCATCTCTCAATAGGAACAAATTCTATATCCAAATCTCCTAAAAATTCATTTATTAATTTCATTCCACGATTATAGATCAGGTAATCGCCTGAATTGGTAATAGCTCCATGCAGGATGCCAATTTTATTTTTTTTATCCATAATTATCAAATCAGATTTTTTCATATGTTAAAATTGAATCTTTTTCAATCTTTTCTGTAACTTTTCTGCCTATAACTTTGTCCAGATCAGCAGGAGATATACCAGTTCCGGGCCTTTTGAAAGTTACTTTGTTCCTAGTAATAAATTCACCTTTTTCCATATTGACTGTGGCAACAATACTTCTTCGGGCCTGCTTTCTAGATTCCTGTTCGCATTCCAATGGTTGCTTATAATATTGCCCATTAATTTTTTGAAGTAAGTTGATATTGTGAGTGAACTTTTCAAGGTCCGTGGGGTCCATTGCATGATAATGATCATTTCCTGCCAACTCTTTATCAAGTGTGAAGTGTTTTTCTATCACATTTGCTCCATACAAATAAGCTGTAGTAACAGTTAACATCGCATCATCAGGACGTGTATGGTCTGAGTAACCGATCAAACAATTTGGAAAAACGACTTCTAAATGTTTGATCATATTTAAATTAGCATCCTCATAATTTGTAGGGTAATCTAATACACAGTGCATTAAACAAATATCTTTATTTCCAGTTTTCAAAACCGTATTAACTGCGGCTTCAATTTCTCCCAATGTAGAAGCACCAGTGGACAAAAATATAGTTTTTCTTTTTTTTGCTAGATATTCAATAAATGGCAAGTTAGTTATATCTGAAGATGAAATTTTATATATTGGCATTAGTTCATCTAGGTAGTCTGCAGATTCAAAATCGAAAGGTGTAGATAAAAATATAACTCCATGAGAATTGCAATAGTCGGCAAGTTCTTTGTATTCTGTTTGCCCAAATTTGTCAAATTTACTAAACAATGCATATTGGGAATCAGTTATCTCTTCATTTTGATCCCAATAGGCAGGAGAATTTTTTGATGCGAGTTTTTCGGCCTTATATGTCTGAAATTTTACAGCATCAGCACCCGCATTAGCAGCTTTTTTTACCATAAGTTTAGCTGCTTTAAGTGGGCTTATATCTAATTTATCTGCAATATCATAATAGTTTACACCGATTTCTGCAATGATAAATGGTTTAGAGCTATCAGCAATTATTGTATTAGCAATTTGAATTGATTTCATTTTGACCCCCACTCTGTGTACTTTTCCTCTATCAATTTTATGTTTTTATCTACTCCATCAAGGAGGTTTATCTTCAGTAAATTTTTGTTTACTTTCTTGCGAAGTTGAGGATTATTTAGCAAATCGGTTAATGCCATATATATATCATCTTCAGATATCTTATATGCCATCCCAAGATACATTATCCCTCTAAGGAAATGTACAAATAAGTGTTTAGATTCTCTTTCATTTTGAGCAATCGATATAAAAGGTGTTCCTATACTTGTAATTTCGTATATTGTTCTACCATTTGACGTAATTACGATATCTGCATTATAGATTTCATATGCCATCATTAGTACATTTTCTTTTATATTTATCTGGAACCCTTCTTGGACCAGCTTTTCTGCGTAAGCGGATAATTCTTCTTTTGAACTATAACCCATGCCTATGATTACATTTATTTTAATGTCTTTAATATTGTTGAGTTTGCTTATCGCCTTAAGTGTCCTTAAAGTAAGATTGTTTGGATCAGTTCCTCCAAAAGTAATTAATATACAATTCACAGACTCAGTAACAACTTTAGAAGAGATTTGTTGAAATTCATCTCTTAAGCATACATATTTGTATCCATAATAATGGTTATCTGGAGGACATGTATTTTCATATAATGAATTTATAACAAGATCTGCATAATCAGAACCTTCACCAAGGTCCTCATAGTTGACAACAAAATAACCCATTGCCTTTAATTCAGAGATGTACTTTGGTTCTGTATCCAATATATCATTGATGACTATATCTGGATTTAGTTCATTCAATTTCTTATACATTTCTTTTTTATCATTGAATACTATTAATGGATAATAAGAAGATTTGATTTTCTCTATTCCTAGTTTTTTGTCATTATCCATCAGGAAATATACATTATGATTTAGAAACATTTTATCTGCAAGAGTCAAAGCACGGAACACATGACCCATACCAATTTCCGGACTCCCATCAACTCTAAAAACAATTGTTTTTTTGTTCAATTCATTTTCTGCAATAAGCCAATCTTGATAATTATCGATATCAATTGCTTCATTTGAAGGTACTTCATATAGGTGTAGTTTATTTCCTATTCTATTGCTTTCTGAAACAATTTCCCTTTTTGATATAAGCATTGAACCAGTTTCCTTATAAAGGGGCTCCAAATATTGCCTATTCTTTCTTTCACTATAAAGTGGAATAAAGACGTCGTCTTGTTTTGTCCAATATAAATGAGGTTCTGCCTTTACAGTAATTAATGTGTCACAATCTTGTTCTATGAATGTTTCAATAGCTTCATCAATAGTTTTTGTTTTAATCAATGGAGAAGTTGGTTGTATTGTAGCAATTACATCATATCGTAAGCCTTTTTTTTCAAATTCACTTAATGTATGATATATTACTGGATCGAGTGGAACATGGTCTTCTGCTAATTCATTTTTTCTTTCGATCACTTCTGCGCCATGAAGTTTTGAAATTTTTGAAATAATTTCGTCTTCCGTTGAAACAACTACTTTAGTTATATATTTAGAATTAAGCGAAGACTCTATTGTATGTGCGATGAGTGGTTTTCCAGCTAATAATTTTATATTTTTTTTTGGAATACCTTTACTTCCACCTCTCGCAGGGATTATTGCTAAAATTTTTGGGTAGGCTGTCATATATGACCTTCTAGGAATGTTTTACTATTATTATTTTTGCAAATACATTTTCACGATAAATAACTTATCCATCAACATTTTATAGAGATAGAAAGTATTTGATTTGTTTTCAATGACCCAATTCCACCTTTTTGTACGCAGAGTAGGATTAGTAGGTTTGACTCAGTTAATCGTAGGTTTGCAGGGGTTAATTCTACTACCAATACTGACCAAAAATCTTTCAATTGAGAATTATGGAATTTGGGCACAAATAATGGTGACTATTGGAATAGTTCCAAATGTTGTTTTACTTGGTCTTCCTTATACGATGGTACGTTTTATACCTGCTCTGGAGTCCAAAGAGGATTTGCAAGAAACATTTTATTCCCTGTTCAGCATAGTTCTGTTTTCAACCATTATAGCTTCAATTGTACTATATTTGTTTTCAGAACAGATTGCTGGTTTGTTATTTGAAGGTAATTTGATTGTCACACATATCTTAGTGTTGATAGTTTTTTTAGAGTGCTTGATATTATTCCTTATCAATTATCTCCGGGCAAAACAGTACATAAAGAAGTATTCTTCTATAATGCTGAGTAAAACTTTATTGATGATTGTAATCGTTGGCTATTTTGTATTCAGTGGGCAGGGGATAATTGGAGCAGTGTCTGGTTTATTGATTATTAATTGTACATTATTATTTATTCTATCTATTCTTGTTTATAATGATGTGGGTTTTAAAGTTCCTCATTTCCATAATTTAAAAGAATTTCTGAATTTCGGAATTCCGACTATTCCAGGTAATCTTTCCAGCTGGGTGGTAAACTCCAGTGATCGTTATGTAATAGGAATATTACTTGGTGTTTCCTCTGTGGGTTATTATTCTCCAGGATATTCTCTAGGAAATATTGTGAAAATGTTTGTGTCGTCGATTTCTTTTTTGCTGCCTTCCATTCTTTCTGAGAATTATGACAAAAATCAAATTGATAATGTTAAAATTATACTTACGTATTCTTTCAAATACTTCATGATAGTTGCAATACCTGCAACATTTGGCTTGTCGCTGTTGTCCAAACCTTTGTTAACAATACTTTCAACACCGGAAATTGCAGAGAAAGGATATTTAGTAACACCTTTTATAGCTGTAAGTATGCTCTTCTTTGGAGCACGCGCGATAACAGCTCAAATTATAATTCTTGAAAAACAAACACATATAAATGGCAAGGTTTGGATAATTGCCGGCATCCTGAATCTTGTATTGAATTTCCTTCTTGTACCTTATATTGGAATTATAGGAGCCGCTTTTACGACTTTATTGGCATTTGCTTTCAGTTTCATTATAATTACAATTTACTCCCACAAGTTTCTTTCATTTGATATGAGCTTGCGACCAATATTAAAGAGTATATTTTCCTCTTCAGTAATGGCCATACCAATAATTCTCTATAAACCAACGGAATTGCACAATATATTATTGATTATTGTATTGTGTGCTGCTATATACTTTGTACTGATGTATGCATTAAAGACATTCAGGGATGAAGAAATCTTATTCTTTAAGTCCCTTATACATCACAGATAAATCGACTTTCACTTCTGCGACAATCCACCTATAACTCCTCTATCCTGGATTTCCATTCTGGCTCCCAGAAATAAGAAGGATCTGCTGAAGGACTACCTATATCTGGATTCAGAATTACATTCTTTAGTTCTTCACATTCAGAAAAATTTGCAACTCATTTATTATAGGTATTTATTATCTATATTGCTCATTCATATTTTTCTCTAATACCACAACACATTCATTTGCTTTATGTATTTTTTCAAATATTCTCGACTTACAATACTTTTATTAGAATTGTTTTGGTACATTTTTGTAATATTTACTTTCCAGCATGGATTTGAATAAAATTCATTGACTGATTCAATATCAATTGCCTTTAATTCTTCAATTTTGCAGCCAAATATGACTTTTTTTTTCACATATCCATTTAAGTCAAATTTATTTCTATCTATTCCTGAGATGTGTATTACAGGACATCCTTTGAGAAGCACTTTCATCTGGGCAGTTGTGTTTGAAGCAATAATATAATCACATTTGTTTGAATAGGATTCAAGTGTTTCTTCCTTTGCTTCTACAATTTTGTTTGAAGAGAATAAAGGTTTGTCTTTTGTTTTTGTATTTGGATGGTATTTTATATATAGGGTGGAATTAGGATGTTTTTGTATAATTAAGGCGATAGCAGATATAAGTTTTTCTTTAACATAAAAGTTATTCGGTACCAATCCAATTATTTTTGGGTTTGATGGTATCTTCCTTATATTTATTTTATAATCAATTTTCTCTTTTTGATGTACTATAGTTAATCCATCATTGAAGTATTCTATTGCTTCTTTTGAGTTTACTAAAGCAATATCTACTTTTGTAGGAGGGACCGAAAAATTGTACATATCGATCTGTCCATATATTATTGGAACCTTCATAAAATTTGCAACATAGCAAAGACCAATTCTGCTAGGAACAAAATCATCTACTGTAAATACAAAAGAAGGCGGGTATACGTTAAAAAGAGTAAGGTGATTAAAGCATTGCAAATAAAAATCCAATAAACGTTCATAATATTTTAATGGATAGTTATATCTTTCTGTTAAAGATATGCGTATTACTCCGATTATTTGCCGCAAAATAAATTTAATTTGTTGAAATAAATATGTCTTTTTGTTATAGTGTGTAGCAATAAGATAAAAAACGTATCCTATAAAAGGGACATGGAAATAGGTATATTTAAAGTCAAATTCCAAAATATCTCTAAAAAATTTAGTATATTCTAAGTTACCATGGTCATATATGAATCCACATGGCTGATTTCGACTCTTTGAGGAAGGTATTTTGAATCTAAATACCATTAATTTGACAATTATAAAAAGGAACACACATCTTTTAAAGATTGCATAGCCCGGGAATTTTTTATCATATATATTGCCTTCATTTTTAAGTTCCGCTATCATTTTTTGAATGACGGCATTTCTAATATCTTCAAATGCAATGTTTTCCTTCATTTTGACCCATTCCTTTTTGACTTCTGGAATGAAGTTTATTTTATTTACCAATTTTAGAATTAACAAGTATATCAATCAATTTCTTTTCCCGAAATGATAATTCAAATAAATTTTCTATTCTTTTTCTTGAAACCAATCCTTTTCTATGCATAGCTGTTTTAACTGCTTCAATAGTAGCATCTGTATCATTATAGGGAACAATATATCCGCTATCTCCGACAACTTCGGGAAGTGCAGCCCTATTTGCCACAACCGGTATACACTCACAAGCCATCGCCTCTGTTAATCCCATGCCAAAAGACTCATAGTAAGATAACTGACAATATATTTTGGCTTTCTGATAATATTCCAAAAGTTCCTCATCAGATACATATCCAGTAAATATTACATTTCTAGGTGCTATTTTTTTAAGTTTACTTATAGAATCATCCGTGATTTTGCCAATTATAACAAATTGTAAATTTTGTAGTTTTTGAGCACATCGAATAAAATTTTCATACCCTTTTCGTGTGATATAATCTTCTGATATACGACCTACAGTTATTACCATATCTTCCTTTTTGAAATTTGGTTTATAGTAATCAGTATCAATGCCATTATAGACTACATCTAAATATTTAGGTTTAGAATACTTTAGGACTTCTTTTTTTGTGAATTCGGATACTGCCAATACAACATCTGCATACTTTAGTGCAAATTTAGCAAAATATCGACTTCGTTTATATGGTCTCATGAAACCATAATCGATTTCAGGCTCTGAAGCAACATCCCCACCACCTGCAATAACAATTGACTTTTTCCGAAACATTTTTGAAAATAGAACCGCTAAAAATGCATGTCCTCCAGCAAACCAGGAATACGTAATATCTGATTTTCTAATTGTTTTTATCAAACTCGGTATATCAAATATCGATTTGAAATTAAAATCATATACTTCAAAATGCTTTAATAGTAATTCTTTATCTTGTTTTACAAAAAATTGCAAAGAGTAATAGATATAAGCAATTTTTATTTCTTTTTCATTTGCCAAATGTATTTCCTCACCAGTTATTTGTGTTACAATATATGCGCTTCTTTAATTGACAAATCTATTATATCATCGTATATTTATTTATACAAGTTTATGTAGATGATAACATCGTATTAATATGGATGAATTCATATTAGTGTCTACTTATAAACTTATATGTATTTATCATGGAATATGACTGATTAAGATGCCAGACTCCTCTCAACAAAACGAGAATCCGTTTATATCCGTGATCATTCCGGTGTACAATGATCCCTCCGGCCTGGAGGACACGCTGCAATCCCTGGTGGCACAGCAGTATACGGGAAATTTTGAAATCATAGTTGCGGACAACGGTTCCACGGATAATACCCCGGACATTGCAGAGAAGTACTGTGGCGATTCAGTAAAACTTGTTGTCGAAGATACCGTCCAGAGCTCCTATGCAGCCCGCAACAAGGCACTTGAAATTGCCAAAGGCTCGATTATAGCCTTTATCGACTCCGATATGACAGTGGAAAAAGATTGGTTGCAAAAGGTAAACCACTCCATGGCCGAACACAATGCGGATTATCTGGGTTGCAGGGTGGAGATATATTCTGAAAGTAATTCCCTTTCGGCCCTGCACAATAAGCTGTCAGGATTTCCCATGGATGAATATATTTACAAAAGGCATTTTGCTCCGACATGTTGTCTTATAGTCCGAAAAGAGATTTTTGAACATGTGGGTGTCTTTGACCCGAATTTGATATCCAGCGGGGATTATGAGTTTGGCAACCGTGTTTTTGATGCAGGATACAAATTATATTATGATTCGGATATTGTCATGTATCACCCGGCAAGGACATCGCTGAAAAAATTGCTTAAAAAATCATTCAGGATTGGGCGGGGTTTCTATCAACTATCTGCTCGCTATCCGCAGCTGTCCAGAAAAATGAACAAAAATGCAGCATATTCTCTTTCCGGTTCAGATGATCAATCCTGGAGCCTGTTTACTTTCAGGAAAGATTCATCTCTCTGGAATTCATTGCCTGTTTGGGAGAAGGTGGGAATTTATGTTATTGACATCTTGAATAAAGGCATGAAACCCTTTGGTTATGTCTATGAGAAGTTCTTTTCTTGAAATATTCATAAATAGGTCTTCTGATCATTTCAAAATCAAGAACATGTAGAAAATATCTAATTTTTAAAAATTTAATTGTATTTTAGTCTTTACTTCCATATTGGATTTTTCTGTATGCAAAATCATAGCATTTTTTTAAAACTGAACGTAAAAATATTAATTTTCTTTTTTCAAGGATTATTACTTTTAAAGGGTGGTGAATATTTAATCCAAATTCTTCTTGTAGCAATTTTTTAGCTTCTTTATTTTCTTTTCTAAATTTTGCAGGATTTATTTTATATCCCATCATACGATATGCCCTATCGACTGAAGCGAATAGTACAAAAAATTTCAACATTTTGTTCCTTTGCATTTTCCATTTTCTTTTAATGGTTTCTAAGGATTCTTCATGTCCTTTGATGTACACAACACTGGGAAAAGGGATTGAATCAGGTTTTCTTTGATATTTAGTAGCAATCTCTACATTGTTACGGTGGCCTCGATGTTCAGAAAAATAGCATTCAGTATCATCTGTCGATTCTGGCATTTCTTCCGGATAAAAATAACCTATATAACATGATCCACATATCATATTGAATTCATTTTTTCGTCTTAATTCTCTTTCAAAAATGTCAAGAACGTAACCTTCAGATATTATGTATCCTCTGTGGTTATTGTCAGACAAAACAAAATCAACAAGATTTTTGTGCACCAGATCATCAGCATCTAAAAACATAACGTAAAACGGTTCCTTTTCTATACTTCCTATATAGGACCCTATTAAACGTCTATTTTTCGTTTTGTCCATATCCGCTTCTCGAACTGATGAAGGTGGGTCAAAATTAGGAGTAATTAATTTTGTTTTGTTTGTATCAATTACATTAGTCAGATCATCAGGATCATAAGTTGAAATCAGTATATGGTAATTCTGATTGGTTGAGCGTTTGATTGAATATAGGGTTTTTTGGAGATTAGCTAGCACAAGATTCCAATTTTCAGATCTTTTTTTTGGCTTCAGGCATATAGCAAAATAAAAATCAATCAAAATTTATACTCCTTTTTTAGTTGTATTGGTTATCAACAAAATATACTTTGGTATAAGTTAAATTGTTACTATTTAAGTTCATCTATCTATGAGAAATTCTTTTCCTGATTTCAGTCATCGTTTATGTTTCCATTTTCTCAAAACTTTTAAATTGGATTGAACAATACAATTGCATCAATCATCTTATCAATCATTTCAAGAAGTGTGGGCTATGAGTATAGATTATCATGAAAAATTAAAATCTTCCATTTTACCTTTTACAGGAATTCTACTGTTTTTCCTGTTGGCACTGTACATCCGAACCGTCCCTGCAGAAAGCGTATTCATCTCAGAGAACTTCGTGCGTTTCGGGGGCAATGATCCCTGGTATCACCTGAGAAATGTGGAATCCATTCTGCATAATTTCCCCTCGATGCTCTGGTTTGACGCCTATACCCAATACCCTCACGGCACAGATCAGGTCTTTGCCCCTCTCTTTGACATGGTGCTTGCCACATTGATCTGGATTATCGGTTTCGGCGATCCCTCCACTGAACTCACACAGACTATCTGTGCCTATTATCCATCTTTCCTCGGCTCCCTTGTTGTCATTCCCACATACTTTGTCGGCAAATGGGCCTTCAATGATCGCCGCATCGGACTGCTCGCAGCCTTTCTCATTGCACTGGCTCCGGGGCAGTTCCTCTCACGTGCTATAATTGGTTTTAACGATCACCACATCGCTGAGGCATTGCTCAGCACGGTTGTGGCAATGTTTTTGATTGCAGGATTGAGACGCAGTGAATCCAGTGATTTTACATTATCCCATCTCAGGGAGAATGGTTTTTCACAAATCCGCCCTATTCTTCCCTATTTCCTGCTTACAGGGTTTTTCCTGGGTGCCTACACTCTAGCCTGGAAAGGGGCCCTGTTCTTCAGTTTCATAATCGGTGTCTACATCACGGCTCAGCACATCATTGACCACATGCATGGTCGCTCCACGGAGTATCTGGCTATCGGTGGAATGGCAATCTTTATCGTGGCATTGGTAATGGTTCTGCTCACTCCTGCGATCGGAGGAACTAAAGACCTCCAGATAAAAGGTCTACTTGCTGGTTTTGTGGCATTCCCCATACTATCCATTATCTCGTATTACATGAGGGAAAAACAACTGAACCGTTATTATTACCCACTATCCATTGCGGTCCTGTTCGGCGCGGGTATCCTGCTGGCCCGTGTGGTCTCCGAATCTGCCTATGCTCTGGTGACCAGTGTCTTCAGTTACTTCATGCGCACCGGCGGCGGTCTCACCATCGCTGAAGCCTCCCCTCTTCTGATGCGTGGTGGACAGTTCTCCCTGCAACCCCTGTGGTATAACTTTGCCCTGACAGGCATCCTCTCCTTCTTTGCCCTGCTAATTTTGGCCTATATTGCCATCTATCGGCGCAACAACCGGGAGCAGACCTTCCTGATCGTCTGGTCTGTGATGATCATCTGGGCCATGCTGCAGCAGAACCGTTTCGCCTACTACTACTCGGTCAATGCAGCCATCCTTTCGGCTTATCTGGGAATCAAGGTGCTGGACCTGGCAGGCTGGAAAGATATCCGGAGTCCCTTTGCACAAGCGACATCCAGTATAAGCGACTGGCTCAAACAGATCAAACCGGTCCATGCCCTGGCATTGGTACTGGTGGTGCTGGTACTGGCCTATCCGTCCTATGACCTCTCCACACAGCAGAATCAGGGTACAGGCGGGCCCAATGGTTACTGGATCGAGGCCACGCAGTGGATGAAATACAATACACCGGATCCCGGTCTGGATTACTATGAAAGTTATGAGCAACCTCCTGAAGGTGAACTTTATCCCTATCCCGATGAAGCCTACGGTGTGATGTCCTGGTGGGACTACGGCCACTGGATAGAAGTGATCGGCCACAGGATTCCCAACGCCAATCCTTTCCAGCAGGGTATCGGTGGCAGGCGCAACAGTATGGATGAAGAGAACAGACCAGGTGCATCCACCTTCTTTACCGCCCCCTCTGAAGCAGAGGCTACAGCAGTACTGGAAGCCGTCCATCCCGACCCTGAAAAGGCAGGGGCACGTTACGTGGTCTCCGATGTGGCGATGGCCACCGGCAAATTTTATGCCATGGCTGCCTGGACTCTGGATACCGATAATTACTATGTACAGGCCCAGACCGCCCGGGGTACCCAGACTGTTCCCGGAGAACGTTACTTCAACACCATGGAAGCCCGGCTGCACATCTTTGACGGGAATGGTCTTGAGCAGTACCGCATGGTGCATGAGACCCCTGCTGCCAATACCGCTGAAACTGGCTTCAAACAGGTCTACAATGTCCTCTTTGGTGGTAATCTCGAAATGGTGAATACTGGTTATGTGAAGATATTCGAATATGTGGACGGTGCCACTATCACAGGACAGGCACCTGCAGGTGAAAAGGTAACCATCACAAATACCATCCGCACCACCACCGGTCGGACCTTTGAGTATTCCCGGTCCACCACAGCCACGAATGGCACCTATGAATTCGTGGTGCCCTACTCGACGGAAGGCCCAATGACAGGCCAGACGCAATTCGATACCGCACCCACAGGTTCATACAAGGTTTCCTTCGGGAATACCACCGAATCCGTACGGGTAAGCGAATCGGCTGTTTTGAATGGTGGAGAAATAGAGGTCTAAGGCCTCTATTCTCCATTTTCTGATTTTTTAATTTCTTTTTTTTTGTTGTCGATATCAATTAATATAATTAAAACAAAACAATCAGGTACCTATGGTCTCACAAAACAATGCAATTGATACTTACAAAAAGCACCTCCATAAAATGCTGCCGGAGTTAAAGGAAAAATATAATGTTCGCTCTCTTGCCATATTCGGCTCTTATGTCAGGGGAGAACAAACAAGTAGTAGTGACCTTGATATACTGGTAGAATTCAGCGAAACCCCGGGATTGCTCGAGTTCATTGAACTTGAAAACTATCTTTCTGATACTTTAGGAATTAAAGTTGATCTTGTGCACAAAAAGGCTTTAAAGCCAAATATCGGGAAAAATATACTGAATGAGGCCACACCGGTATGAAGAATGAACGTCAAACTACTGATTATTTCAAAGATATTCTCTACGCTATGGATAAAGTGGGTGAATTTACAGGTGATTTGACCTATTGGCAGTTCATTGAAGATGAAAAGACCCAGTTTGCTGTAATCAGAGCAATTGAGGTCATAGGTGAGGCAACAAAAAACATTCCAGAATCAATTAAAACCGAATATCCTTCTATTCCATGGAGAAATATAGCAGGAATGCGTGATAAAATGATACATGCCTATTTTGGAATTGATATGGATATTCTCTGGAAAACAGCTACTGAAGAAATCCCTCAAATAGAGCCTCAAATAATGCAGATTCTCCACAAAATAGAATAACCTACTCTAATTGCCACTTTTTTCCATCAATAAACACCCTTATATGCCTACAGGCTCACCTTCAGACCATGAATGCAGGCACTAACAGAAAGAATATCAAGCCAGGGTTAAACGTAGGAATCGTTCTAAAGCAGGATCAGAAGAGTGGTAAAATAACCAGAGGTATTGTCAAAAGAATTCTCACCAAATCTTCATCCCATCCCCACGGCATAAAAGTACAACTGGAAGATGGCAGTGTCGGAAGGGTCAAGGAAATTTATTGATACTGGCTCATTTAGTCCGATTTCTCATCACGTTTAATTTATATAGTATACTCAAGTATATGACAACAACTACAATTAAAGTGGATTCTGAAGTAAAAAACAATCTTGATAACCTGAAACTGTTTCCCAGGGAGTCATATAATGAGGTTCTTTCCAGACTTGTTGGGATGGCTTATGATGAGGAGCCTTTGAGTGAAGATACTCTTAAAAGAGTTGAAGAAGCTCTTCACGATCTCAAGGAAGGAAAATATTACACACAGGAAGAAATAGAAGCTGAACTGGAGCTTCGCTAATGTATACTATCCTGTATTCGCCGGGTGCAAGAAAAGATTTACAGAAATTACCTGTTGATCTGGCAAAAAGGATAGTTGCTGCCATTAAGGAAATAAAGGACAATCCCAAGGTTCATGTGAAAAAACTCAAAGGTTCCCCGAAATCTCCTCTATACTCACTAAGAATAGGGGAATACAGGGTGATTTTGAGTATTGATGGTGACAAGCTGATTGTTTTTGTGATGGAAAAAAGCGACTGAAGCAAATACTCAACTACCTCCTCAAATATGCAGATTTTCCATGACTCGGAATAATCTTATATGGTCTTTACTTTTGTTGTATTTTTGATCTAATACAACAAAGCCAGTAACTTTTTTATTAACTTTGACTGTCAACGTTGGATTAAAGCAGCAAAAGTGCTATATAGTTATGGTTGCGTATTTATTATTTATCAATTGATATCAATTGGGTATCGAATAATAATAAGAAGGGGAGATTACTTACGAACACGACAGCACCGTTAAATAAACAAAGCCGTTCACCGACTTTGAATACCATCAAAATGGTAGAAGAAACCCTCCAGAATATGGATGAGAGCATAATATCTGTTGCCGAATTGAAAAGGAAATTGCCCAAACAGGTCAATCATAATACACTCACAACCATTCTGGAATATCTGGAAGAAAGCGATAAGATTGCAGTAAGTATCAAAGGTATTACCTGGATACACAATGATCACCCCGGGCTCAACAAAGCGATATCTCGAGGCATTGAGCTATGAAAAAGGCTCGGATAGTTGGAGATTGCTTTATACATTAAGAAAAGATCCAATCAGAAGAAATGAGCACACTTTGCATACAACTACAATCAGCATAATTCGCTATCTACAAATAATAGATAAGAGGTATCCCTAAGCAGGTGAGAGGATTGGACAAAGTGATTAAAGGTAAAGCATGGATCTTCGGTGACGATGTGGACACCGATGTAATAATCCCGGGTAAATACCTGCGCACCACCGATATGCAGGTCTTTGCCGATCATGCCATGGAAGGCATCGACCCCGAATTTTCAAACAAAGTATCTCCCGGTGACATTATTGTCGGCGGCAACAATTTTGGCTGTGGCTCTTCCAGAGAACAGGCTCCCCTGGCGCTCAAACATGCAGGTGTGGGCTGTGTGGTTGCTAAATCCTTCGGACGTATCTTTTTCCGTAATTCCATCAATGTAGGTCTGCCATTGATCGAGGCAGATGTGGAATGTGGGGAAGGCGATGAATTGGAAATTAATCTCTCTGAAGGCACTGTGAAAGTGGCAGACAGAATTTACAGGGGCCAGCAGATTCCCGATTTCCTGCTGGAAATACTGAGTGACGGCGGGCTTGTCGAGCATCGCAGAAAACAGCAGCAGGGCTAAATCCATGATATTCCCTCAAGAATACAAGCATGTGGGTGTAACCCATATCCATCCAGATGAGGATTCAAAAGAGCCCATCTATTTTTTGACCCACTACATGCTTGTGGAGAAATGTAATGGGAACAAATGGCTCTATCAGGTGGAACACAGCGGTGAAGGCCTGTTGCGGAAAGCCGAATCTGTGGACCTGATCACAAAACCGGAAAATATTGTAAGTTTCCCGGAGAAACTCAATATCAAGGATCGCTCCCTCCTGATTCAAAAGGCTGCAGAATTGTGTAAAAACGGTATAACCACGGTCATCTTTACGGGAATCGACAATCATGTGACCTTTGTCCATGAACCTGCACCCTCTGCAATTCTGGAACTTGAAATCCTGGATATCGCTCCTCCTCACCCTTCCTGGCTGACCGATGTCGTGCGCCGGCTGGAAACTTCGGGCATATTCGGCGACCTCACAATCACGTTCAAAGAAAACACGATCGATCTGACCCGCTTCAGTGGTCCGGATACGGTCTTCCCCTGTTCTTCCTCTGGCCTTGAAGGCAAATGTCTGGATAATGATGTGATCGAAAAACCCGGCTCTTTACTTGTGGGTTGCGAAATTTCCCGCTCTCTTTTCGAATCCCGCTTCCCGGGGCTGGAATATGATTTTATCAGCCTCTGTCCCTTCACAAGTGATATTGTCAGACCCACAGGGCCCTTCATCGCCCGCTGTTGCAGGGCTGAGAATGCCGGGCAGGTTACAATCAATGGTTATCCCGGGGCAACCGTGCACTGGGGTGCTTCCGAATTTGATGTGGCAAACATGATCAGGGAACTTGTGGACAGGATAAGGAAGGATTACGCATGAAACTGGCTGTAATTGAAGGGGATGGTGTAGGCAGGGAGGTAATTCCTGCGGCCTTGCAGGTGCTGGATTGCTTCGATCTGCCTATAGAAAAAATCCCTCTGGAACTTGGGCTTGGCAAATGGGAAAAGACCGGCCAGGCGATCACGGATGCAGATATCGAAATCCTGGAAGATTGTGACTGTATTCTGTTCGGAGCGGTTACAACTCCGGCAGATCCCAATTACAAAAGTGTACTGCTGACCATCCGCAGGGAACTGGATCTCTATGCCAATATACGGCCCTTAAAACCCATAAAGGGAATAAAAGGTGCCACGGGCAACACTGATTTTGATATCCTGGTGGTGCGGGAAAACACTGAAGGATTGTATTCATCCATCGAGGAAGTGGGCGAGAATGAAGCCTGGAGCAAGCGTATAATAACCCGCCGAGCTTCTGAACGCATTGCACAGGTGGCCTGTGAGTATGCAGCCAGACGAGCCAATCATCTGACCATTGTCCATAAATCCAATGTGATCAAGGCGGATTCCCTGTTCCTCAATACCTGCAGGGACGTTGCCCACACCCACAACGTAATTCACGACGCCATGCTCGTAGACGCCATGGCCTATGATATGGTGCGCTCCCCCGAAAAATATGATGTGGTGGTGGCTCCCAATCTGTACGGGGATATCCTCAGTGATCTCGGCGGGGCGCTTGTGGGAAGTCTGGGTCTGCTGCCAAGTGCCAATATTGGAGAAAAACAGGCCTTTTTTGAACCGGTACACGGCAGTGCTCCCGATATTGCAGGCAGAGGTGTGGCCAATCCGATTGCAGCTGTACTTTCAGTGGCCATGCTGCTGGACTGGCTGAATAGGCCTGAACAGGCCCGCATTGTCAGGGAAGCGGTGGAGACTTCTGTTAATGAAAATATAAAGACTGCTGATCTGGGTGGCAACTCTACAACGGCAGAAGTAACAGAATTTCTGGTGTACTACGTACAATCCAATTCCTGATTTTCAGGTCACGGCCAGCAGGGAGGCAATTCCCTTTCCTGTTAACCACGGCACTTCCTCCGCCAATCCACATCATAATCACAAAATCAGTAGCTCCGACCAGAGGATGTCCTCCATCCACAACCCGGATCATCAGAGCAGATATAAGGGCATGGACCGCTATGATAAGAAGGACCAGGAGGGAAAGGGTCTCCAGGCTTCCCACATCCGTATACAGGATCATCCCGATACCGGTATCAACGCCATCAGGTGATGGCATGGATGAAGTGAACATGTCCTGCATAAGTTGACTTGAGGTAGAGAATAGTTTTCTACAGAGCCCGTAAAATACTATTATTTATAAATAATCCAGCAAATTGGCCAATCAGCTCTTGATCCGTGTGCCCACACGTTCTCCTTCGACAGGTTCACTCTTTATTTTTTCCTGCATTACGACTTTGTAAATATCCCCTTCACTGGAACCATCCATAACAATTGTTTCAATATTGCATCTCTCGATAATCTTTGCAGCCAGGGGGTCGACAGGGGATTTTGAACCGGCTTTCATTTCGGTGGACATTACCACATCAAGCAGTTCTCTTGGAGTCATTACATCAAATTTTATAGCATCAGGGGATGTTGTCGGGTCTTTTGAATATACGCCATCCACAGAAGTTGCAATCACCATCAACTCAGCTCCCAGATACTCGGCAAGTACAGCGGATACCGTATCGGTGGTCTGTCCCGGGATTACGCCTCCCATTACAATGATTTTGCCGGAGGACAGGGCAAGTTCTGCATCCCTGTAACTCTGAGGTGGTTCTGGATATGCATTTTTGCCCAGGGCAGCTATGAGGAGCTGGGCATTGAGACGGGTAACATCGATCCCTATAAAATCACAGGTGACCTCATTTGCTCCGACCTGCCTGGCAGTTTCTATGTACTGGCGGGCGGCAACACCCCCGCCGGTCACGACTACTACGGAATGTTCTTTCGAAAGTTCTTCCAGCATGTCGGCGTATTTTGCGAACCTCTCTGGATCCAGGTCCCTGGCAAGAATGGATCCGCCTATTGATATTACTACTAGCATGAATGGTCCTCCGGATATTGTTCAGAAGTATTATGTAAATATACTATATGCAAAATGGGGATGAGGGAAGAATACAGCCTTTTTGTAAAAAAGATTTGATGAGGCTGCATTTTCCTACCTTCATAAATGGTATGCCTGATACAATCGCTCTATGCCCAAACCCCGGGCATCTGAAGAACAGGTAGTAGTTACGCAATAGATTCCCTCTTCAGACATAGGATTTACCCGGCAAAGTTGTTCAAAAAAGTAAGGGAAAATGGACTAATTATTCCATTGTGATTGCTTCGGTTGGACAGACGTCCACGCATGCACCACAGTCCACACACTCTTCAGCGTCTACGACTGCAATGTTTTCATCGTTCATTGAGATTGCTTCAGATGGACATTCGTCCACACATGTTCCGCAACCTATACATTCGTCAACATTGATTATTGCTACCATATATATCGTCTCTCCTGTTGATTTTAACGTCTTAATAGACTTCATCCTATCATTAAATAACTAAAATAAAAAGTTATCGATTAGGATTTATAGCATCTGATTTCACTCTTACTTCGTATGAGTACGGAATGATTGCAGAATCTTTTAAATTTAACAGATATATTTATTTTGGAGTAATATAATGATATTGTAAACACACTCTCAATTTGGATATATGATACAATGAAAGATGAAAAAGCAATTTCTCCTGTTGTCGGCATCATGTTAATGATTGCCATAACTATTGTTCTTGGAGTCACTCTGATCTTCTTTGCCACAGCCTTTGAAATGCAGGAGCCTGCACCGTTTGTGGCACATTCAAGTGGGGAACTGGTACGTGATGTGGATGGGTCTGTGGATCAAAAAGTATATCTCTATCATGAAGGCGGGGAGTCTATTACAGTTTCTGATATGGAGGTTGTGGTGGATGCCACTGAAGTTTGCGGGAAACATGCCCGTATTGTTGGTCTGCCTGTACAGAATTCACTTGACTCTTCCAATATTGAAGGGGAGACCGGAATGTTAGATAAAGGGGTAAGTGGGCTTGCCGGTGCAATCAAAGAGGCAGAATTTTCTGCCGGGGAAATGATGATGTTTCGCATTAACAACGGGGCATGCTCCCTGAAAAAAGGTGACCAGATAACTGTAAAAATCATACATACGCCCACCAACACAGTAATCATAGAAGAAACCCTGACCGCTTCCTGACACACATTAACTTCCAATCCAATATCTTTTTAATAGGAGGAGCTTTAGGGAAAGCCATGAGCACCCCTGACAATTATATCCAGTATTTCCCCCTGGAGCAATGTTATCCCAACCAGAAGGACGCAATGGAGAAAATTCACCGCTCCCTGCTGGAAGAAAATCTGGTGCTTTTTGAGGGAGCCTGCGGGACCGGGAAGACCCTGAGTGCTCTGGTTCCCTCGCTGCATGTGGGAAAACAATTGGACAAAACCGTGTTCATTGCCACAAATGTCCATCAACAGATGTTACAGTTCATAGATGAAGCCCGCCAGATCAAGCGTACCCATGACATCAAGGTCCTTGTTTTCAAGGGTAAGATGGGCATGTGTCCCCTGAAACAGGGATATGATGAATGCGAGGCCAAACGGGATAATACCTACGATCTCATGGAGATCGAAAAGGAAATAAATCTCAAAAAACAGGAATCGAAGGCTGCCTGGGACGAGTATAAATCCTCGGGCGAAGCGGCGCATGCTTCTCTGAGGGATGCTGTCGATGAGGAGCGGGAAAAACTCGAGGAAAAAGCTAGTTCCCTGAGAAAACGTTCATGTGATCCCCTGTATGAGGTTTTAAGGGCAGAGGATGAAAAATTCCAGAAGTGGCTTTTCCAGGATGTACGCGATCCCGAAGAGGTCAATGATTACGCCGCTGAGAACGGCATGTGTGGTTATGAACTTCTCAAGCGGGAATTGAAAAATGCCGACCTTGTCATAGCCAATTTTCATCATATCCTCAATGATAAGATATTTTCCACAATGCTGCGCTGGATGGACAAAGAACCCGAAGACATCATTGCGATATTTGATGAAGCCCATAATATAGAAAACGCTGCCAGATCTCATTCATCCATTACTTTGACCGAACATGCCATTGAAAGTGCCCTGGCTGAACTCAATGCCAATGAAAAAAGTGATCTTTTCACCTCCATGCCGGTTGAGGATGTGGAAGCCGTGCTCTCCATTCTCCTGGAAGTGGTCAGGGATACCTATGATAACCGTTTTAAGTTTGGGGAACGCCAGCGGGTGGGGCGCAACTGGTACGATATACGCATAAGTGACCCCTATGAAAGAAATGATGTGGTATATGCCCGTTTTATGAGGCGGATGAAAGAGACCGGTTATGGGGAGGAAAAACAGGTACAGGAATTGCTAGGGATTGCTGCTGAAGTGGGAGGTTTACTGGATAATGCCTATCATGAACAATACAAACAGGGCCAGACTCCGATCCTGAAAAGGTCCCACTTAAAACCCACAGCAGAATTTTTCTCCCAGTATCTCAAACTCTGCAACAATGAGAATTATTATCCCGTACTCAATGTCCGCCGGGATCAGGGTGGGGAGATATACGGTCGGCTGGAACTATTCACCTGTATCCCGAAAAACGTTACAGGTCCGCTGCTGGATTCAATCTATTCGGCAATCCTGATGTCTGCAACCCTGCGTCCCTTTGATATGATCAAAAGCACCCTGGGCATCACACGGCAGACATGCGATCTGGCCTATGGTCTGACATTTCCTGAAGAACGCAGATTGACCCTCGCAGTATCCGTACCTCCCCAGTATTCTCGGATACGGGACGATCCTCAGAATCTGCATATATTAGAACAGGTGTTACAGGATACGATTGAAAATGCCGGGGGCAATGTGATCATCTTTTTCCCGAATGCTTTTGAGGCAAAACGCTATTTCCGCAAATTCGATGGTGTGCTTGATGTCGAACTGTTCCTTGATGAAACCGGGGTATCTGCCCAGGATATACGCAAACAATTCTTCCAGATAGGAGAGCAGGGAGGCAAAGCTGTCCTTTTCACCTATCTCTGGGGTACCCTCAGTGAAGGAGTGGATTACCGCAATGGCCGGGGTCGGGTTGTTGTGGTGGTCGGTGTAGGTTATTCGGCCCTGAATGACAGGATGCATGCGGTGGAATCTGCCTATGATCATGAATTCGGTTATGGTGCCGGGTGGGAGTATGCTGTACAGGTTCCCACGATACGCAAGATCAGACAGGCCATGGGCAGAGTGGTACGTTCACCGACCGATTACGGTGTCAGGATACTGCTGGATGGCAGGTTCATGACGGATTCGGTTAAAAGACTGGGAAAATATTCGGTATACCCCTCATTTCCCGAAGATGAGAGAAAGGAATTCCTTGATGTGGAACCCGGCAAAGTGAAATATTCCCTGCTCAATTTCTTTTCGGATATGGAAGAGTTGTCCTGACACATATATATATGATTGTGAATTAGTTCCAAGGTACTATGATCGAGATCACATCCCCTTCAAGGCTGCACCTCTCCCTGATTGACCTCAATGCTTCCCTGGGCCGGGTTGATGGGGGAGTGGGGGTTAGTCTGCAGTATCCCCACATTCATCTTACTGCTGAAAAAAGTGATCAAGTAGAGATTACCGGCAGCTCATTACTGTACGACAAAGTGCGAGCTGCGATTTCTGCCCTGCTGCCTGAAGGAGAAGGAATCAGTATCTATCTTGATGAGGACATGCCTGCCCATGTAGGCCTGGGTTCGGGCACACAG
This sequence comes from Methanohalophilus euhalobius, assembly GCF_900215215.1. Classification (GTDB taxonomy): domain Archaea; phylum Halobacteriota; class Methanosarcinia; order Methanosarcinales; family Methanosarcinaceae; genus Methanohalophilus; species Methanohalophilus euhalobius. Next base: position 33,993 of record NZ_OBDR01000007.1, read on the forward strand.
GTGGCTTTGTGTACTGCGGCTGCGATCAACGAACTTTTCGAACTGGGCCTTTCGGTCAGACATCTGGCCCAAAAAGTGGGCCGGGGTGGTACTTCCGGAATTGGTGTGGCGGCTTTTGAGGAAGGCGGTTTCCTTGTGGATTGTGGACATCGTTTTTCTGATAAAGGTGCTTTTTCTCCCTCCTCTGCCAGTCCGGCCCCTCCCGCTCCGGTAGTTTTCAGACATGACTTTCCGGACTGGCCCATAGTGCTGGCTCTTCCTGACAGGCAGGGAGCGCATGATGCACAGGAAGTGGATATTTTCAGGCAGGTCTGTCCTGTTCCCCTGGAGGATGTACAGACGATCTCCCACATCGTATTGATGCAAATGATTCCGGCAGTTATTGAAAAAGATATTGAGAACTTCGGCAGTGCACTTGATAGTCTGCAGACACTGGGATTCAAAAAGCAAGAGATCTCTCTGCAGAGCCAGCAGGTGCAAGACGTAATTGAACAGATGAGAATGGCCGGTACCCATGGTGTCGGGATGAGTTCCTTTGGGCCTGCAATTTGCGGTTTTGTTGAAAATGAAATTCAGGGAAAACGTATTGTCCGGGAAATGCAAAAATTCCTGGATGAGAATATAGGAGGCAAGGTTTTGCTTACAACTCCCAATAACACCGGTGCGGATATCAGGATGGATTAACCTTGAATGTGAAAACCTGGTTTGCAGATATTGAAATCAATGAAGATGGAAATGTGGCTGAGTGCAGTCCCTGTACGCAGGATGTGCAGCAGCTGGCAGAAAGATTGCTTGTCTTTCAGACAGATCCCCAACAAATCCCGCCGGCAGGTTTTGATCCCGTTCAAAATGCCATTGAATGCGGATTCGCAGCAGGGGAAACTGAATATTATTCCCTGTTGCAGCAAACCTGTATTGCAGCCACGCGGCTTAAGATAAAGAACTCCTATTCTCCGGATTTGCGAATAATCCATGCCGTGGAAGCACTGGATGATATTGACGAGGCGGCCAACCTGCTGGCTGAGAGATTGGGCATATGGTACGGCGAGCATTTTCCCGAAGCAGGCATGCTTACCGAAAACCTGGCCAAGTTCGTAGCTGAAAACGGGCTCAGGCAGGACCTGCCGCAGGATTCGCAGTTCCATGAGACTGCCCGCTCGTCTGTGGGTATGGAAATGGATGCAGAGGACGGAACTATCATAAAGGCTTTTGCAGCGGATCTCACTTCTCTGTATGAGAGGCGTCATGTGATAGAAGCCTATATTCACAAAAACATGGAACAACTCGCTCCCAATCTGGAGGAGGTTGCAGGAGCCAATCTGGGTGCTCGATTGATCAGTATGGCCGGCGGATTGCAATCTCTCTCCCGGATGCCGTCAAGCACCATTCAGGTAATGGGTGCAAACCAGGCTTTATTCAAACATCTCAGGGGCAAGGCTACTTCTCCCAAACACGGTATTATTTTCAATCATCCTTTAATCAAGAATTCCCATCCCAAAATCCGGGGAAAAATGGCCCGTGCTCTTGCTTCAAGCCTGAGTATTGCAAGCAGGGTGGATGCTTTTTCCGGCCAGCTGAATCCTGCAATTAAAGAAAAACTGGATCGTAAGGTCCGATCCATCAGGGAGGGGAATAAATGAAGGCCAAAACCTTCCATGAAAACATTTTCACGCTACAGCAGGGCAAGAAAAGGTTCCTTGCTACCAGAAATCTTTCTCCCGGACTTGAAGTGTACGGGGAACGCCTGGTGCAGGTTGAACAGACAGAGTACCGTGTCTGGGAGCCCAAAAGAAGTAAACTTGCGGCAATGCTGCTCAAAAAACTTCCCTCGCCCTTTACAAACACATCGAAGGTGCTTTACCTGGGCTCGGCTACAGGTACCACTGTCAGTCATGTTTCGGATATTGTGCAGCAGGGAGTGGTCTATGCAGTGGAATTCTCACCCCGTACAATGCGGGACATGTTACCTATCTGCGAAGAAAGGCCAAATATAATCCCTCTGCTTGCCGATGCTTCCAAACCCGGGTCCTATGCAAATGTTGTGGAGCCTGTTGATGTGGTCTTTCAGGATGTGGCCCAGCCGGACCAGGCATCCATTGCCCTGTCCAATGTGCAGCACTTCCTCAAACCCGGCGGTTACCTGTTGATGAGCATCAAGGCCCGGAGTGTGGATTCCACTGCAAAACCTGATACGGTTTTTAAACAGCAGCTCAAAACATTACTGGAGCAAGATAATTCAAAATTGGAACTTGTCAAGAAACAGAAACTTGCACCGTTGCATATCGATCATCTCGGCGTAGTTGCAAGAAAAACTGAATGAGGTTTGCAGGTGGCAGATCAGGAAGAATTGAGACAGGGGCTGGGCAAATATTTCGGTGTCTGTCCATCGTATCATCATTCCAAGGCCTGTTTATGCAAGGATTGTCCATCCTATCCGGGTGAAGGTTATATGTTCTGTGTGCGGGGTCCTGCATCCGGTGAGACCCGACAGGAATGTATGTGTAATGACTGTTATGTCTATCATCAGTTTGCGCTTGATGGGGATTATTTTTGCAGGCGGGAATGAATTATGAACAAAAATACAATTATTGTGTTACTTTGTGTACTGGTAACTCTGACTATGGCCGGATGTGTACAGCAGGAATCTGACAACACCACACCACAACCTGAAACCTGTGACTATTCCGATGTTTCTGCAGCAGAAGCATTCAATCTGATTGAGACAGGGGATGTTTTCATTCTGGATGTACGTACCCAGTCCGAATATGATGACGGTCACCTGGAGAATTCCTACCTGATCCCTGTTTCTGAACTGGAAAACCGGTTGGATGAGGTGCCTTCGGATACTGCGATTCTTGTTTACTGTCGCAGTGGCAGGCGGAGTGTGACGGCATCGAATATTCTTCTGGATGCGGGCTACTGTGATGTTTATAATATGGAAGCCGGTTTCAATGCCTGGCGCTCCGGCGGCTACCTTTACGAGGAATAAAACCCAATCTTTTTTACTTCTTCTCTCCTTTTCACATGCATGTTGTATGATGAGATTGATTGGGCAGATGTCTGGATCGAGCAGATGAAATTGCATAACGAGGCGGATGAACAGGTTCAACAGCCGGATCGCTGGGGCACCTATGAAAATGCCAGACGCTTCTGGCAATCCTCCCGCAAAAGTGGTAAACGGCTGGAAAAGACCCTGCGGGAGATAAAGCATGACAGCGATTCCCGGATACTGGACATAGGTGCCGGTCCGGGTTCAATGGCAATTCCCCTGGCGCAAAGGGTGTCCCATGTAACTGCAGTGGAGCCGGCTGAAGGGATGACAGAAGTCCTGAAGGAAAATATCAAACATTACCATCTCAACAATGTCACATGTATCCAGAAAAACTGGGAGGACGCGTCCCTGGAGGAACTGGATTCTCCTTATGATGTAATTGTAGCGTCCTATTCTCTGCACGTGCCCGATATCAGGGAGGCTATTGAAAAGATCCAGCAGTTAAGCAGTGGCAAGGTTTACATCTACTGGTTTGCAGGTGCGACCTCCTGGGATAAGAATTATTCACGTATCTGGCCGCAGTTACACGGCAGACAATATTATCCCTCTCCCAAATGTGATGTGCTCTACAATGTGCTCTACAGGATGGGAATCTATCCGGACATGGAAAATTTTGAATTGATACATGAGACCCGGTTTTCTTCCCTGGATGAGGCGGTTCAGCATTACAAACCCCATTACAAGATTGCCACTAATGAGCAGGAACAGATACTGCGCTCCCATCTGGAAGAAATACTGGAAAAAAAAGGGGACGAGCTGGTTCAGGTGGGTCGCTCGTCAAGGGTAAAAATATCGTGGGATAATTCCCACTGATTTTTTCAATGCAAAAAGTGCCTCATTCCGGTAAATACGAGGGAGACGCCCAGCCGGTTGGCGGTGTCTATAACTTCATTGTCCCGGATTGAGCCGCCCGGGGAGACAATATATTTGATATTGTTTTCGGCGGCATGGATGATGCTGTCATCGAAGGGGAAGAAGGCATCAGAAGCAAGGACACATTCTGAGAGAATATTGTTGCAGTACTCCTCAAAGTCCATTTCAGGCTGTTCCCTGTCATAGATCTCTTTCAGGTTTTCCCTTGCCTTGGTGGCACATAATTTGCGGATGGAATCCACACGATTGGGTTGGCCGGCACCCATTGCCAGCATCATGTAGCACCCATCCTCATATTCCCATGAAAGATTGACAGCATTGGATTTGGTACATTTGCAGGCTGCAATACAGAATTCGGACAGCCCCCTTTTCTCCTCGGGATACTCGGTCTCGGTGACACATTCCCATTTCTCGTACAATCCGATATTGCGGGACTGTTTGAGCATTCCTCCTGTAATATACTTGTAGGTAAATTCCGCATCAAAGGATTCATTGAATGAAGGCAGCTCCAGCAGGCGCAAATTCTTGCTCTTGCTCTTCAAAAAGTCCAGTGCATCGTGTTTGAATTCCGGAGCGATAATGATCTCCACGAACTTGCCCTTGAGGAATTTGGCGGATTCGAGATCCATCGCGACATTGGTGCATATGATACTTCCAAAGGCGGATATCGGATCACCGTCCCAGGCAGCCTGCAGGGCCTGCAGGAGTGTGTTTCCGGTTGCCAATCCACAGGGATTATTGTGTTTGACGATACATACTGCAGGTTTTTCGTGTCCCAATTCCTTGACCGTCTGGAGGGCGTTGTCCCCGTCCACATAATTGTTGTAAGATAGTTCCTTGCCATGCAGCTGGCGACAGTTTGCAAGGGCAGGTCCCTCTATTTCTGGCTGGGAGAAAAATAATGCTTCCTGATGCCAGTTCTCTCCATAACGCAGTTCTCTGCCACCTGTGAAATTAAGCCGCAGGGTATCTTCTCCCAGTAAGGTGCGGCTTAAGTATGTATCAATTGTACTGTCATAGTTTGCAGTATGACGGAATGCCTTGACTGCCATTCTTTCCCGGCTTTCCTGTGAGACTACTCCGCTTGAGCGCAGTTCCTTGAGAATATGTCCGTAATCTTGCGGGTCACTCAGCACTGTAACAGATTTGTAGTTCTTGGCAGCCGACCTGAGCATGGAGGGCCCGCCGATATCAATGTTCTCGATGGCCTCTTCCAGATTAACCCCTTTTCTGGATATGGTTATCTCGAAGGGATAGAGATTTACGGCCACCATGTCGATAAGTTCAATAGAAAGGTCTTCAGCGTCGCTGACGTGTTCCGGATTTTCCCGCAGGCAAAGCAGGCCACCGTGAATCTTTGGGTGGAGTGTCTTTACCCTGCCTCCCATCATCTCAGGAAATCCGGTGATCTCTGATACGTCAATTGTTTCTATTCCTGCATCCCGGAGCATACGTGCCGTGCCTCCGGTTGAAATGATCTCTATATCAAGTTGTTTGAGCCCGCGTGCAAAATCCACTATTCCCGTTTTGTCGGAAACGCTCAGCAATGCCCTTTTCACCAAAAAATCACCAAGTCAGGTTGTAATATATTACTAATAAAGGTTCTGGTCTCTTCGGGGTGTAGTAAATATTTGACCATTAATCCAGCAATATCAACGTATACTGGGAGGGGATTGTATCGTTCATGGGGAATTTCTGGAAAGGTATGCTCAGTTTATCCAGTGTTTTGTCAAGCCTAACACCAAGCCCCATCAGGCAGGGTCTGCGAATGGTCGGATGATGGCATTCTCCCTGGGAACTTGCACAGTTGACATCGGTATAATCGCTGTTGGCACACCATGTGCACATGCCCGGAAAAGTGGCAAGAGCAGTATTATATCCCAGTTTCCAGGCGAGCTTCTCAAGTTCTATACTTCCCGGCTGGATTCTTTCCTTGCGTTCCTCCATTACAGTCTTTAATGTTTCCTGATGTTGCTGTCTGGTTTCTTCATCCTCAGGGGAAGTGACAATGTATTTAATGAAATTCTCACTTATTTCCCTGGAAAACCGATTGTCTGATTTCCAGTCGACAAGCAGGGTCCATTTGTACTCCATCAGCATTTGCCTGAATTCATCCACTGTCGGTATAAAAGGAGGGCATACCTGACTGCCGTAACCATTGCATCCAAATATACACTTCAGAATTGTCCGGTTCTCAACAATTATATTTTCTGCAGGTATCAGTCTGACACTTTTTGCCCCAAGTTCTGTGGCCTTTTCTTCCAGAATTCTGTAATTCTTTTCAGGGATAGTCATATGTAAGCCTACCTTTTCAGGTCTATATCCGGTTTTTGCTGTATTTTTGGGTACTAATTAACCCAATGCTACAAAATTAGTGATTAATTCTACTAACTATTGTTCTCCAAAAACTTATAATCTCTGGGCTGGTAATCCTATGTATAAAATAGATTCAGTTTGGTACTTAGTGGGGGGTGTCATCATACTTGGATTAACAATGTCTGAACTTCGTGTATTTTCATTGATCTTGCAAATAGTAGCCTTATTGCTGATTATTATAGGTTTTATTGCTTTGAAAAAGAGCACATCCATGAAGGAAGGAATATCAAAACATGGAAAGATAATCAATGTTGGCTATTCTCTGGCAATACTATCTGTGTTGTATATGGCCTATTCTGCTTATCTTTCTATAATTGGCACAGGTTCAATTCCACCATTAGTTCTAGTCCATGGTTCGTTGGGTATCATAACGTTGGCATTAGGAGCTTTATTTGTCACCAATAGGTGGAGCTGGAAGAGTAAAAGATATATGAGAATTGAATTGGTTCTCTGGTTGGCGGTATTTTTGGGTGGAACTTATCTGTATCTTGTAATAAGTGGTGCCATCTGAATCTTCATCATAAAATCAGGCTCTTATTCAGAAAATTTCACCACAGGACACACCTCTATGCATTTGCCGCAGTGGGTGCACTTATCCCGATATGGGTAATTTTGTTTTTATCCTGTATTGCATTGTGAGAACATTTGCCGATATACACTCTACAACCCATACAGCCCAGAGCCCGGTGTATTGAGTTTTCCTGTTATTTTTTCAGAATAACCAGTTTGGTTATGCGTGATTCTGTCAGAAATTTCTATGGAATTAGCAGTAACTTCGCTGAATTAAGAAAACTTTATGTATCGTTATGTTCATCCGAACATATCGTCGCATGTTATGGAAATAAAACAATTTCATCATAGGGGAACTCTCATGCATAAAAAATTCAGGTATATTCTATTGATATTTGTGATCTTGTTTGCTGTATGCACAAGCGCATGTGTTGATCAAGAGGAAGTTTCTGCACAGAGCACAAGATCGATAACTGATATGGCAGGAAGGACCGTTGAAATCCCGGCTGACGTTGACAAGGCAGTTGCCACTTCTCCTCCTGCAACAATGCTTATCTACATGCTGGCTCCGCAAAAATTAGCAGGCTGGAATTTTATGCCTCAGGGGTCGCAAACATATCTGAAACCTGAGTATCAGGCCCTTCCTGTGATTGGCGGTTGGTTTGGTAAGCAGGATGGAAATTATGAAACCATAATATCCATGGGTCCCGATATCATCTTTGAAGGCTACAACAGTGGAGGGGATGTTAATTCTACCATCAATGAAAGACAGAAAAAATTCGGTACTATTCCTGTTGTGGGTATTGAATCGACAATTGATGCTATGGCATATGCAAAGTCAATCAAATTCATGGGGTATGTTCTCGGAGAAGAAGAGAGAGCAGGTCAATTGATCTCTTTTTACAAAAGAACACTTAACAATGTCACTGTAAAGGTCTCACAAATACCTGAAGATGAAAGGAAGAGTGTCTATTATGCAGAAGGTACCAATGGTCTGCTTACGGATCCGCAAGGTTCTCCGCACAGTCAGTTGATAGAGATATGTGGTGGTATCAATGTAGCAGAATGTCCCATTGAACAGGGTTATGGAAGATCAGAGGTATCCATCGAACAGGTATTACAATGGGATCCAGAGGTTATCATCACAGGTGACCCTAATTTTTACAAAAATGTATATGAAGACCCTCTCTGGCAGGACATCACTGCGGTAAAAAACGATGAGGTATATCTTTACCCTGATGCTCCTTTTTGCTGGTTTGACAGGCCTCCGGGTATTAACAGGATAATCGGCATTCCCTGGACAGCTAAAGTGCTCTACCCTCAAGAGTTCAGCGATCTTGATCTCAGGGGCCATGTAAAGGAATTCTATTCAGAGTTCTATCATTATGAACTGTCGGAAGATGAGATCGATGGGTTATTGAACCCGGCTGCAGCAGGAAATTAAAATTTTGCCGATAGTCTCAGACGAAGAAGGTGCAATTTAATGACAGATGAAGTAACTGGTCAAGTTGGGTTTCATGATGAATATGCCGAAAATTTCGAAGATATTGCTGCCAATATCTTTGCTCCTATATATCCTGTTATTTCACAGCAGATAACCAACAGATGCCAGATCATGAGCGGGACTTTCATAGATGTGGGCAGCGGACCTGCATCACTTGCGATAGCCCTTAGTAAGCTTGTCGATGGCAAGGTCTATGCAATGGATTTTTCTGAAAAAATGCTTGCTATAGCAAAGAAAAAGATTGAATCGTGTGATTTGAACGAAAACGTGATCCCTATTTTCGGTGACATTCATGATATGCCTTTTGACGATTGTTTTGCTGAGCTGGTCGTAAGCCGCGGTTCTCTATTCTTCTGGCAGAATGTGTCCCTAGCTTTCAGGGAAATATATCGTGTACTAAAACCCGGTGGTATGGCCTATATTGGAGGCGGTTTCGGCACAGCGCAACTTAAGTCAAAGATCACACAGGCCATGGAAAAAAGGGACCCTGCATGGTCACAGTGTGTCGAAAAAAGATTGAACAAGACCAATCTGGATTCTTTTAAAAAAGCACTGCATGTTGCTGAAATTGACCATTACAGGATCATAGATGATGAATCCGGTTTCTGGATATGTTTCAATAAGGTGGACTGACCTATGAAGTGCAACATATGTGAAATTGGCTGCGATCTTGCAGAGGGAAAGAGTGGTCAATGTCGTATGTATATCAACAAAAATGGTCAGATCATCGAGAGATTTCCAAACAACTACTTCACAATGTTTCCGGTTTCCATTGAGACAGTCCCCCTCCTCCATTTCTATCCGCGGGGTAAGTTTCTGCAGGTTTGTACCGTTGGCTGCAATTTCAAATGTGAAGGCTGCATCTCGGAGATCCTGGCATCCCGTCTTCTTTCCACTAATAAAAAAAGTGGAATTAGCAATGAGAACGTTATCAATAAAGCCCTTGATGAAGACTGCATAGGAATTGTTTTTTGTCTCAATGATCCGGCTGTCTCCTATTTTACATTCCGGGACCTTGCTAAAAAGGCCAGGCAGAACAATCTTTTAATCGGTTGCTCCACTAACGGATATTATACCGAAAACGCATTGAAAGAACTAATCCCTTTGATAGATTTCGTAAATATCGGTATAAAGGGTTATTCAGATGAAAGGTATATTTCGTGCGGTGCCAGAGGTTCTGAGCCTGTTTTCAGGAATCTGAAATTACTCAAAGAAAGTGATGTTCATGTTGAGGTTTCTACCATTTACATCAAGGGTTCAGAGGATGAAGTCATAAATACTGCAAAATTTGTTTCCTCCCTTTCAAGGGATATACCGTTTCAGGTTATGAGGTTTGTACCTTTTGGAGATGCAGCCCCTCAGATCGAACCAACGATAAGGGAAAGTGAAGGTCTGTGTGACAAATTAAGCCAGCACTTAAATTATGTGTATCTTTTCAATTCTCCGGGTACCGATCATTTGAACACGGTATGTCCAGAATGCAGTAAAATCATTTTCCAGAGGGAGTTCTTTGGTCCCATGGGCTCACGTACTTTATCCTACCTGCCTCAAGGAGGGTGTAAATGTTCTACTGCGGGTTTATTCAGAGGAGAAGTAAGTGAAGTTTCTCATCATGAACCGGGATTTATGGGAGGATACAGGATCACCCGGGCGCTGGAGATGATCCATGCTATTCTTGTCTGCCTTGGGATAAAAGATGATCATGAACTTGCAGAAATATGGGCCAATGTCATGGAAACAGGATATTTGGAGCAGCTTCATACCAGTTCTCAGGACCTTGACTCCTATTTTGATGTAATTGAGCATTTTGCCGCCCTTGCAGACAAGAATAAGGAAGGAATGGAACTTGTGGCTTATATGAGGGAGAAACTGGATTTCATACGGTCTGTGACAAATGACATTGAAAGGCCACGGGTTTATTATTGTATGGGATATCCCCTTTTTGCACTCAATGGGGAGCGAATTGAGAATAATCTTGTTGAAGCTGCAGGCGGGGAAAGTGTAAACAAGCTGATCGACAGGGAGGGAAAACCCGGGGTTGGTATTTCTCATAATGAATTTGTCGGGATGAACCCTGAGTTCATATTCATATCAGGCTTCCTTTCAACCCCGGTTTCCGATTCATACGCCTATTGTAAAAAACATGGCCTATCTGCAGATGCCCTAAAAAACAGGAGGATATACGGTCTTCGTCCATTATGGGATTTCGGAAGTCCTAGATGGATATTGGGGCTGATGTACATAGCAAATAAGTTACATCCTGATATTTTTAATTTTGATATTGATAAAGAGGCAAATCAGTTCTATAAAAGGTTCTATGGTGTGTCCTTTGATTCTTCAAGGCACAACAGGTCTTTTTACAGTGTTTCATCCAGGCAATGACCCCACTTTATCGAACCGATTTTAGGAAATGAGATATAAATGTCATATGATATTGGAAGAATCACAGGTTTGAAATTGGGGATTCATAAGAGAATCTCTGAGGGTAATACACAGATATTCCTCGCATTTTTCCTTATGATATTTCTCTTTGTACTTTCCCTTTTTATGGGAAGGTATTCAATCCCTCCACAAACTATAATGACTAGCATTATTTTCTGGCTTCTATCATTAGGAAATGTGGAGCCGTCAAATGTGGGAACTGTCATATTTCAGATACGTCTTCCAAGGATAATTGCAGCTATGCTTGTAGGGGCTGGATTATCTATATCCGGAGCTTCTTTTCAAGGCCTTTTCCGCAATCCGCTGGTATCTCCCTATATTTTAGGAGTGGCATCCGGGGCTGGATTTGGTGCCTGCCTGGGTATCCTGATAAGTGAGAATATATTTGTTATCCAGTTAATGGCATTTTCTTTTGGAATACTTGCAGCTTTTCTAGCTTACAGCCTCAGCAAGTCCTGCAAGGCAACGGTCACACTGGTCCTTGTGCTTTCAGGTATTATTGTAGGTGCAGTTTTCACTGCTCTGACCTCACTGGTAAAATATGTCGCAGATCCATATGATAAACTTCCTGAGATGGTATTCTGGCTTATGGGAAGTCTCTCATCTGTCAGGGTCGAGGATCTAATCTATGCTTCACCTGCAATTCTTGCCGGCATGCTTGTTCTCATTCTTATTGGGTGGCGCATCAATGTTATCTCTTTGGGAGAGGAAGAAGCCAGGTCACTGGGTATAGATACTAAGAAAATGACAATACTGATCGTTATTTGTGCGACTCTGGTCACTACTTCTGCAATTAGTATCAGCGGTATTATTGGATGGGTAGGCCTTGTAGTACCCCATATCTCGCGGATGCTGGTTGGTCCAAGTTACAAAAAACTGTTACCAATGTCAGTTTTCCTCGGTGCATCTTTTCTTTTGGTCGTAGATGACCTCGCAAGGACATTAATGAGTATAGAAATTCCTCTGGGAGTTCTTACGGCACTGATAGGGGCACCATTTTTTGCTTATCTTTTACAAAAAAAGAAGGTTGGTTGGTCATGATATTAAGGGTAGACAATGCTTCGTATTCGTATGGTGGTAAGGAGAATGTATTTGAGGATATTTCCTTTTTTTTAAAAAAGGGTGAGACTTTATGTATACTTGGTCCCAATGGGATTGGTAAATCAACACTGCTAAAATGCCTTGGCAATGTATTGAAATTAAGTGAGGGCAGCGTCTTTATTGAGGGAAAAGACATCTCTTCGATGAGCAGAACAGAGATTGCTCAAAAGATAGGTTACGTTCCACAGTCAGATCAATCGGTATTTCCCTTTTCTATACTGGATTTTGTAATGCTTGGAAGAGCACCTCATCTTCCCTTCTTCTCCTCCCCTGGGGAAAAGGACCTCACAATAGCTGAGAATGCCATCAATAAAGTGGGGATATCTCATTTGAGGGATAGGCCTGTTACAGAAGTAAGTGGTGGCGAAAGACAGCTTGCTCTTATTGCAAGGGCTCTGGCACAGGAGCCGGAAATTTTGCTTCTGGATGAACCTACCTCCCATTTGGATTTCGGGAATCAGGTACGTGTCCTGAACCTAATTGAAAGACTTGCCTCTCAGGGAACATCTGTAATTATGAGCACGCACTTTCCGGATCATGGTTTTATAGGCTCGAAGAAGGTAGCTATAATGCTTGAGAATGATTTCATAGACCAGGGGACTGCTGAAGAAGTAATTACAAAAGAGAACATGGCTCTTGCATATGGTGTCGATGTAACCATCGATCATGTCAGTTCCATACAGAGAAATGTATGTCTTCCTCTTTAATTATATCAACCTTTTTCAGTCCCGTACAAATTTCACCACAGGGCAGACCTCGATACATTTGCCGCAGTGGGTGCACTTATCCCCTATATAGGCAATTTTGTTTTTAATCCGGATTGCATTGCGGTTACATTTGCTGATACACACCCCGCAACCCGTACAGCCCATGGCCCGGCGTATTGAGTTTTCCGTATCCTTGAGGAGTTTTCCGGCATCGGATTTGGAGGATGCCCTGACTCTTACCGACCCTGTGGCAAAGACCTGTGCTGTATCTTTTTTCCGGGTTATCATTGCCATCTCGTCTGTATACTTCACCTCACCAATAGCAAGCAACATGCCGCTTTTCCTTATTTTTTCCATATCAAGTGCTGTGGAGAAACTTCCCTCAGCTGTCATTTCGCCGGTGGTGCAGGGCCGATGGCCCACACTTGAGGTGAATGTCAATTTGGTAGGGTCGTATTTTGTGGGAGAGGTATTAATTCCCAGTTCCTCAGCTATTTTTTTTATGTTGGCAGGAAGAGTTTTCCATCTCCAGAACCCATAATCGGCCCACTCTTTATCGATGCCGGTTTTCCCGGCATAGGCGTACAAATGTTTCATCAGTTTTTCTTCGTAATGGGGATGTGTCTTTTTCAGGCGTTTCAAATCCCCCAGGGAAGACGAGGGACACAGCCAGCATCCCATCCTGTCAAACCCTTTCTCATAGAGAGGGTTGTAGGGCAGTTCATTCATGAATATGTAGAGCCAGATGTGCAGGGCAGTCCAGTCCTGTATCGGTGAGGCTGCGGTCTGGTTGCCCACCCAGGGATTTTTCCAGACACGATTACTACGGGCCCGGGTGGTGGATTCATATTTGCGCTGGCCCACAAAGGTCAGGCAGCCTTTTTCGTAATTCTCCTCTATCAACCGGCTTATGGGGCCGAGTTTACAGACTTTGCAGCACCATCGCATTTCCACTGCAGGCGGGCCGAATGCATCTAAGGATTCCCAGAAGGCATCCCCCACACTTATGGATTTGACATCTTTTGAATATAAATTTCCCACATGCCGGATGTTTTCCAGTGTTTCAGGGAATTCAAGCCCTGTATCGGCAAACATCATTTCATAATCTCTGACGCACTCATCCACAAGCTGGACCACTGCAAGACTGTCCTTGCCTCCGGAATAAGATACGGAGATAGGCAGATCCTTTGTTTCAATGGTTTTCTGGATAAAGGTGTGGGCTTCTGCAATTGCTCCATCCATAATGAATCGGTTTGCCCGGATAACATCGGCCCAGCCTGAAGGTTTTCTGTCATGGACTTTTAAAGTAGTATCCGCTTTCCACCTGGGTTTGACTGCAGTGCCTTTTTTGGCTTCCATCATTTCCCGGCCATTCATTCGGGCACGCCCGGTGGCAACGACTTCTCCCGCAGGGGTTATTATTATGACCTCGTCATCTTTCTGTATCCCCGGGTCAGCATCCAGCACTCCCGGAGCAAGCAGGTTTGCACCTTTGTGCAGGAATTTTTTCACATCTTCCTCAATGGTCACGTAACCTGTAAGGGTTTCTGTGCCTGCCAAAATTCTGCGACCGGCTTCCAGCCGGGGAAGAAGTACCCATTCAAGTTTGCCGATCTCATAACGTATGCTTGCAATTACTTCGCCATCAACAATAATCTCATCCATGCGGTCTTCGTAGGGTGCCTTGTTGAGTAGCACTACCCTTTCCGTGTCAAGAAGCGGGTTGTTGAATTGTTGTTTTGATATTCGGTTTATGTGTTTAATATCGTGCAAAAAAGCCGGTCTTATATCTCCCGGGGGTGTAACATTCACTTTAACACATTCATCCCCGCAGGCACACTTTTTACCAAGAACCGGTACATTGCAGCTGTGGCACCATTGCAGCAGCAAATCTCCATGGAATACAGGTTGTGACATCTATGCTGGAAATCCTGTACTGGTTAAATAATATTGTGGTCGTTCTCAGAAGAACTTTGAAGCCAGGGAGTTGCCCTGTGATTGGCACATTTGTTCGTAGGGACAGTATCCGCACAGTTTTCCCCGCTTTGCCTGTGGCATTTTTCCGTTCTTTATCTTTTCGATCCGTTTGAGGATATTGAGCACCTCTCTGCGCTCGGCTGGTCGTATTTTCACAGGTCTTGCCTGTCCCTGTGAGGCATAAAAAAGCACTGCGGAATTTACCGGTTGGTCGTATCTTTCTTCTGCAAGTATGGAGTAAGCTGCCAGAGGTATCCGATCATTTTTCCAAACACCCTGCTCTGGAGCATTACCGCTCTTTATGAGCAGAGGCATCTTCTGTTCATCATGAAAGACGATTGCCGATGGTGCACCACTTAAGTTTAATTTGTCCGAATGCATCAGGGGTTCGATTTCAACGGGTGTTATGAGTTCAATCATTTCTTCATCGGATAGGTTCTTTAAATTGGCTGCTATTGCAGGTAACGCTTCGTATACATCTTCCACAGCATCTTTGAATTGGTTTTCATCAATGTCCTCCAATTCGTCGGAATAGATGGTAATTATTTCCTGTACTATTTCTTCTACCCGCGTTTGCAGCATTGGGAGTATTTCCTGTTTTGATCTGGCAACCTCTGCACAGGAAAGAGCCAGTTCTTTTAGCAGTAAATGACGGATGTAAGGTTTTTTAATGTCATCTGCTATTGTTTCATTCCTGCTGGCAAAGTATATCTTTCGGGGGCATTTCGTGTAGAGGACTACTTCTGAAACATTGGAATTTGTTTCGCAGAACATTGCACACATATTTAGAAGTTAACAAATTGCATAATATTTAAGTTGAATGAATGTCTGGGCATCGGCAATAGACGAATCGGCATTCGTTAAATATATATGCATGCTGGTATTGAAGTAATTGTAGCACATGACCGAGGATGCATCAAAGGAAAACTTACGTCATCGCCTGGCTGAAAAAATGGCTGGTGAGATCACTCTTTCGGATAAGCCCGGGGAGGCTCTGAAAAAATGGAGACTCAATTTCGAGATAGCCCAGACAGATATATCTTCATATCTGGGTGTTTCGCCATCTGTGATAAGTGACTATGAAAGTGGAAGGCGAAAGTCTCCGGGAACCCTTATCGTTAGCAAGATTGTGGATGCTCTGATAAATATTGATTCAGAAAGCGGAGGCCACAAGATACATGCCTATGAAGGCATGCTGTACAGTGATCAGGTATCAAAAGCGGTCTATGCAACTTACGAATACACATATCCAATGCAGCTTGCAAAACTGGCCACTCTTATCGAGGCGGATGTGGCCAACCGGGGTGTGGAAAAACCCCTGTATGGTTTTACGGTGGTAGACAGCAAGAAGGCAATTCTTGAACTGTCTTCCCATGAATTCCAGAAACTTTATGGATGGAGCACAGAACGTGCCATGATATTCACAAAAGTGTCTACAGGGAAATCCCCCATGGTAGCAATCAGGGTCACAAACCTGAAACCCGCAGCAGTGGTTCTGCATGGGCTTAGTATCAGGGAGGTGGATCCAATGGCCAAAAAAATGGCAGAAGTTGACAGGATCCCTTTGCTGGCAACGACTATGGACCTTGATGAATTGATCGAGGCATTAAAACACTACAGTCAATACCAGGTAATGGAATGATATTTATTTTTGATCAAAAGGTGATTTAAGCAATGAGCGTAGGGATTGTTTCATACGGTACATATATCCCCAAATTCAGGATAAAAGTGGAGGATATAGCAAAGGTATGGGGTGATAATGCAGATATACTCAGTGCAGGCCTCATGGTGAATGAAAAATCTGTCCCGGATCTGGACGAGGATACTGTAACAATTGCAGTCGAGGCTGCAAGGGCTGCAATTTGTCGCAGCAGCCTTGATCCTTCCAGGATCGAGGCAATATATACAGGATCTGAAAGTCATCCCTATGCGGTCAAACCCACCAGTACAATAGTAGCTGAAGCGGTGGAAGCGACCCCTGAGATGACTGCAGCGGATCTTGAATTTGCCTGTAAAGCAGGAAGTGCCGGTATGCAGGCATGCATGGGATTGGTACAATCCGGTATGGCAGATCTGGGGCTTGCGATAGGTTCGGACGTATCACAGGGTGCACCCGGGGACGCACTGGAATATACCGCTGCTGCTGGCGGTGCGGCTTATATTATAGGCAACAAAGAAGAAGAAATGGTGGCAATAATCGAAGATACCTATTCTTTCACGACTGACACTCCTGATTTCTGGAGGCGTGAAGGTATGCCTTATCCCGAACACGGCGGACGTTTCACCGGAGAACCCGGTTATTTCAAACACGTCCTGGGTGCCGCAAAAGGTCTGATGAATAAACTTGGCACTTCAGCTGAGGATTACGATTATGCAGTGTTCCATCAACCCAATGGTAAGTTCCCCTCCAGGGTGGCAAAAATGCTGGGATTCAGTAAGGAAAAAATTGCTCCCGGCCTTGTGGTCACAAGATTGGGTAATACTTATTCCGCTTCATGCCTGATGGGTATTGCAGCTACTCTTGATCAGGCAAAGCCTGGAGACAGGATATTTGCCACAGCCTTTGGTTCGGGTGCAGGGGCAGATGCCTTCAGTTTCAGGGTAACGGATAAGATCGATAAGATCAGGGATAAAGCTCCCCTGGTAGAGGAATTGCTTGCAAATCCTGTCTACATGGATTATGCAATGTATGCAAAGCATAAAGGCAAGATAAAACGTGCATGAGGGTATAAAAATGAGAGACGTTGCAATTATCGGAAGTTATACTACCAAATTTGGTGAGATGTGGGAGCGCTCTTTCCGTGATATAGTTGTTGAGGCTGGAGTCGGAGCTCTTGAGGATGCCGGAGTTGGTGGAGAAAGTATCGACAGTATGTTTGTCGGTAATATGAGCGGCGGACAGTTTGTTGAACAGGAACATATCGGTGCCCTGATCGCTGATTATTCCGGTCTGGCAGCCGGTTTGCATGTTCCTTCCACCCGTGTGGAGGCCGCCTGTGCTTCAGGGGGACTGGCTTTCAGGCAGGGGATACAGTCCGTTGCATCCGGTTACAATGATATAGTGGTAGCTGCAGGCGTTGAAAAAATGACAGACGTTTCCTCCGTTGGCGCTTCTTCAGCCCTTGCGGCAGCAGCTGACCGGGAGTGGGAGGGCATGATGGGTGCCACCTTCCCGGGTCTGTATGCCATGATAGCCCGTATGCATATGCAGCAATACGGAACAACCAGTGAACAGCTCGCACAGGTTGCTGTGAAAAATCATAAGAATGGTACCAATAATCCAATCGCCCAGTACAGGAATAATATCACAGTGGATAAAGTGCTTAATTCCATTATGGTCGCTGACCCCTTGCACATCTTTGATTGCTCTCCGATTACTGACGGTGCAGCCGCTCTTGTGCTGGCTCCTGCCGAAGAAGCCCACAAATACACCGACACTCCGATATACGTAAAGGGGTCTGGACAGGCAAGTGATACTATAGCCCTGCATGACCGCCGCGACATTACCACTCTTGATGCGAGTGTCTATGCTGCAAAAAGAGCCTATGAGATGGCAGGAATCGGACCGGATGATATCGATGTGGCAGAGGTGCATGATTGTTTTACCATTGCAGAAATATGTGCCATCGAAGATCTTGGATTTGTCAAGAAAGGACAGGGTGGCAGATTTGTTGAAGACGGCAATACCGCGATTGGTGGCAAGATCCCAGTAAATACTTCCGGTGGCTTGAAGGCATGTGGTCATCCTGTGGGTGCTACCGGTATCAAACAGGCTGCAGAAATTGTCAACCAGCTTCGTGGAGAGGCAGGGAAAAGACAGGTAGAGGGTGCAAAGATCGGACTGGCCCATAATGTAGGAGGGTCCGGTGCGACTGCACTTGTACATATATTAGGCAGGGAGAGGTGATTCTAGATGTCTGTTGCAAGATTCTGGAGACAGCAGGTACAGAGATATAATCTCGTAGGTAACCATTGTAGAAACTGTGATGAATACTATTATCCTCCGAGGACTACCTGTCCGTTTTGCAGAAGGAACGGGGAGATGGAGGAATACAAGTTCAGCGGCAAAGGTGAACTTGTAACATATACGATAATCCATTCAGCAGCTGAAGGGTTTGAACACCAGACACCCTATGTGCTGGGTATTGTGAAACTGGAAGAAGGTCCACGTCTTACATCCCAGATCATAGCACAACCAGGGGATGTGAAAGTCGGTATGAAGGTAAGACCTGTGTTCCGCAAACTGGGTGAAAGCGGGGATAAAGGTATGCTCCATTACGGTACTAAATTCACACCGGCGTGATGAGATGCTTGAGGTAGAAGTAAAATCCCGTATCGACCTGTCTTATGCCCGTGAAGTTCTTGAGGGGCTTGATGCAAAATTCCTGGAGGCAGAGGAGCATTTTGATATTTACTACAATGCTCCGCACTGCGATTTTGCAGAAACGGACGAAGCTTTGCGTATACGTTCTGTTAATGACAGGCAGGTTTTGACCTACAAGGGTAAAAAACTCGATGATACCACCAAAAGTCGTGAGGAAATCCAGACTCCTGTGGAAGCAGAAGCCATGATACAGATTCTGGAAAGACTTGGTTTCAAAGAAACTGCGAGGGTCCAGAAGGTGAGGGATGTTTTCAAAATAGGTGACATCACCCTGTGTCTGGACGAGGTGGATTCCCTGGGTCAGTTCATAGAGTTTGAGATAATCTCTGATGCTGATATGGAGGAAAGTAAAAAACGCATTTTTGCGATGATGGAAAAATTCGGCCTGCAACCTGAAGATTCCATCCGTAAGTCCTATCTGGAACTGGTGATGGAATAAACTCCATCATCCAATCTGGGTTCCATTCTTTGCTTCTTTTTCCGGTGCAAGCAGAATTGCACCACCGTCTTCGTCCACTCCGGCAAGCACCATGCCGAAAGATTTGACACCGCAGAGTTTGGCAGGTTTGAGATTGGCCAGTACGATTACCTGTCTGCCCTTTACTTCTTCGGGGCTATGGGTCAGGGCAATTCCGGCAACTATCTGGCGTGGCGTTTCTTCTCCGATATCAACTTCGAGCCTGAGTAATTTGTCGGCCTTTTCGACCTTTTCAGCTTCGACAATGGTTCCTACACGCATATCGAGTTTACCGAAATCTTCGAAGGTGATTTCTTCGCTATCTGTCATTATTTGTTCTCCTTTCTTGCGGTTTTGTTTTTCATTGGCTTCTCTGACCCGCTGTGATGCAATGGCTTCCATCTTTTCGATGGTTTCATCCTCTATTTTCTTGAAAAGGATGGAGGGTTTGCTAAGGGGTGTACCCGATTCAACAGGCACGGTACCCTGGCTGTAGAGTGCTGTGTGTACATTGCTCTGCATACCGAGCTGTTTCCAGGCATTTCCGGCCTTTTCAGGTATCAGAGGTTCATAAAGCAGAGTAAGGGCTTTGCCGATCTGCATGCAGTTTTTGAGTACGCGGCCACATTCTTCTTTGTCTTCTTTTACCAGGTTCCAGGGTTCTCTGGACTGGAAATAGATATTTCCATAGGAAGCAAGGGTCATCACGCTGTCTGCATATTTCTTGAACTCATACTTTTCCATTGCCTCACTTGCTTTATCAATGGTATTCTGGATGGTTTCCATGACTTCATCATCCAGTTTTCCTTCGGGAACGGCCTTGAAGTTCTTGTAGGCAAAGAGCAATGTGCGGTAGAGGAAATTGCCGAAGACTCCTACAAGTTCTGTATTGGTTTTTTCCTGGAATACCTTCCAGGAGAAATTGAGTTCTTTGGTATGGGATGTGTAACTTGCCAGATAATAACGCAACAGGTCCGGATGGAAACCCTGTTCCATGTAGTCATCACCGACCCATACAACATAACCACGGCTTTTTGAGAAGGTTTTGTTCTCTATCTTTACCATACCTGATGCTACCACAGATGAGGCGGGTGAATAGTCAGCACCTTTGAGCATGGCAGGCAGGAATATACAGTGATGGTAGATTATGTCACCACCGATAAAATGTACTATTTCACCATCATCTTTCCAGTATTTTTCCCAGCTGTCACCGGTTGCGTTTGCCCATTCTTCAGTGAAGGCGATATAGCCTATAGGTGCATCCACCCATACATAGACGACCAGGTCATCACGCCCCGGGAACTTGACACCCCATTCGAGATTGCGGGTAATGCACCAGTCATCAAGTCCCTGTTTTACCCATCCCAGGGCATAGTTGCGGGCATTGGATGTACCGTCAAGTTTGTCAAGATATTCAAGCAAATAATCATTGAACTGGGATAATTTGAAAAAGAAGTGTTCCTGTTCCTTATACTCGGCAACCCCGCCACAGATGGTACAGACGGGATTTTTGAGTTCTCCGGGTTCCAGATGTTTTCCGCATCCCTGATCGCATTCATCACCCCGGGCACTTTCTGCGCAGTGCGGGCATTCTCCTTCCACATACCTGTCGGGGAGGAATCGATTACATCCGGCGCAATATGCAACCTCTATAGTTTTGGGATATACGTAATCGTTTTCTATTAAACGGTTCACTATATCATGAGTGCGGTTATGGTTTGTTGGGTCATCGGTTGTACCGAAGGCATCGAATTCGATACCCATTGACTTGAATGTCTCATCAAAATGGGTATGGTATTTCTTGATCAGAGCCTGAGGAGTAGTATTCTGTTCCTCAGCATTGAAGACGATGGGGGTGCCATGGGTATCCGAACCACAAACAAATGTAACCTCATGGCCCATTTTTTTTAATGAGCGTACAAATATGTCTGCAGGGATGTAGGTCCTTAGGTGACCGATGTGAGCCATTCCGTTGGCATAGGGTAATCCACAGGTCACAAGTATGGGTTTATCGGGTGAAAAGCGTGACATGTTATTTCTCCGTTTGTATCAATATTATCGGTAACAATGTGTTTGCAATGGATAGGTGACAATTATAAAATACATTTCGCTCCCTGTCTTAAGGAAGGTAAGGCGTGTCAGAAGGTATTTGAATATTCAGGAGAATATTTGCTTTTATATCGAGGAATACAATGAACGAAAACGATCCCACCAATAATGAAGAGGGCGAAAGTTTATCGGGCAATGAGCGGTTTCTTGCAGGCAGTGATAAATCATTTTATACGGAATTAGAAGATGATCCGTATGAAGAGCCTGTGCAGGAACAGCCCGTATCCGGATCGCCTCTTTTGTCCCCTCCTGATGAACCTGGCAAAGGCCGGATGGATGTTCCCCATACACCGCCTGAAAAAAAAAGTAACTTTGGTAAGTATGCCGCCCTTATTGCGGTCCTGTTTTTGATAATCGGTTCGAGTTTTGCAATAATATATTATTCAGCCGGAGGGGATTTTTATCCCGACAATAATAGGGTGGCTGTAATCTATATCCAGGGTACAATGCTGACCGGTAGTGTCCCTTCAGGACTGGGGTATGCTACATCCGAGAATATTTGTGCAAGTATACGTAAGGCAGTTGATGACAATAGTGTAAAAGCCATTGTGTTGCGGATCAACAGTGGTGGTGGTTCCGGCTCAGCCTCTGAAGAAATCAATACGGAGATAAGAAAAGCCCAGCAGGCAGGTGTGCCGGTTGTAACTTCCATGGGAGATGTGGCTGCCAGTGCTGCCTATCATGTATCTTCAAGTACCGATTTGATAGTTGCAAATCGAAATACTATGACAGGTAGCATAGGGGTAATCTGGACCTTCCGTAACATGTCTGCTTATTACGAGGAAGAAGGCATCGATTACCATGTTGCTAAATCAGGTGAGTTCAAGGATATGGGCGGAACATGGCGCGGTCTAACTGACGAAGAGAAAGAATATGCAGATCGTGTAATAATGGAAAATTACAATCTTTTCGTACAGGATGTGGCCCAGGGACGCAATATGACGGTCAGTGAAGTAAAGGATATAGCAGACGGGAGAATTTACACAGGTGTATCTGCCAAACGTATAGGGCTTATCGATGAGTACGGCAATTTCTAT
This sequence comes from Methanohalophilus euhalobius, assembly GCF_900215215.1. GTDB lineage: Archaea > Halobacteriota > Methanosarcinia > Methanosarcinales > Methanosarcinaceae > Methanohalophilus > Methanohalophilus euhalobius. The sequence continues at coordinate 56,522 of NZ_OBDR01000007.1, forward strand.
GATGCTATCGATAGGGCTGCTGATATGGGGGGAATTGAAGGAGAACCCACTATCTACTATGTGAACAAACCCTCTATCACAAACCTGTTATTTGGCTCGAAAGTACAGAATGATAATATTGCCGAGAGTTTTGTGAGTTACTATGAAAAATCTCCCTTTGGCAAACTTGCGTATTGAAGGTGTATTGGATGACAGGAGTAGGCAGGAATTTCATGGATGCAACCAAATTTGGTGAATTGGACCCCTCTCCTCAGATGCTGGGCCATTCCCCTCCGCCTCTCGAAATAGCACCAGGTGCAGACAAGTCCCTGATATCCTTTCCCGAAATTGGCGGTTTGGAAACGGATTCAGTTAATCTCAAAAGGGCAATTGAAACCCGTCGCAGTGTAAGGAATTTCACAGATTCTTCCATTTCCCTGCAGGATCTTGCCTGGTTGCTTTGGGCCACTCAGGGGATAAAAAAAGCAGTAAATGATGTGGCCACTTTCCGTACCGTTCCTTCAGCGGGCGCAAGACATGCTTTTGAAACCTATCTTTCGATTGGTAATGTGGAAGGGTTGGAGCAGGGTCTGTACCGCTATCTTGCCCTGGAACATTCGATTGTTGAGGAACAACAGGATGAGGACATTATGGCAAAGGTGGCCCGTGCCTGTCTGGACCAGCCTTTCGTGCGTAACTGTGGGGCTGTTTTCATATGGGTTGCTATTTCTGAAAGGATGACCTGGCGATATGGTGAGAGGGGTTACCGTTATTTGCATCTGGATGCGGGACATGTCTGCCAGAATCTCTATCTTGCATCGCAGACGGTAAATTGTGGTGTTTGTGCAGTTGCAGCTTTTAAGGATGATGAACTGAATTCCCTGCTTGGTCTTGACGGGGACAAACATTTCGTGGTGTACCTGGCGGCTGTGGGAAAACTGGATTGATTCATCCTATTTTATCCAGTTTCCAGCCCAGGTGTTCTTTTATTATCACATAAGCCATCTGTGGGGGGAATGCTCCCGCTTCGGTCACGATCAGGTCAATGTATTCTGATGGTGTGACATCAAAGGCAGGGTTGCTTATTTTTACATCTGGCATATCACCAAGTTTGTCTTTGGAAATGACTTCTTCAGGGTCGCGTTCCTCGATTTCCACCAGGTCGCCAAAAAGGGTAGAGGGGCTGAATTTGTAGGTCTCGGCTGCGGATATGAAGTTTACACGGGCTTCATGGGCTGCCAGGGCCAGCTGTGATGTACCTATCTTATTAACAAGAGCACCATTTACGGTAATTGAATCTGCACCCACAATGACAGTGTCCACATTTTTCATTGTATATCGCACTGCGGAATCTACGATGAGGGTTGTGTCTATTCCGGCGTCACTGAGCTCTTTTATTGTGATGAATCCCTGTCTGCGAGGGCGGGACTCGGTTGCATAAACTTTTATTCTTTTTCCCTGGTTGTGTGCGGTTTTTATGATTGCAAGGGCTGCGTGGGAATTACAATGGGTCATGACTGTATCCCCGTCACGGAGGCGTTTAGCACCGATCTCCCCTATGCTATCAAGGGCTGTGTCGGCGTTTCGGATAAATTCTGTGGCGTTATCCAGGATCTGGCTGCGTGCTTCTTCCACAGTTTCTGCATTATAACTGCCCGCCAGCATTACCGCATTGGGCAGGGAGACAGCTGTGGGTCGGGTTTCAATAAGAACGGATTTGGCTTTTTCTACTTTCGCTACAAATTCTTCAAAGGACGAAGTTTCCAGTGTTTCCACATAATCCCGCAGTGCCTTAGCAGCTGCAGCGGCAATCCTGCCTGCCCCGCGAATCTCCATTGTACGGATCTTTTCAGCCGTGTCGAGTAACTGCTGCATAGTTATTTGGATGGGATGTGGAAGGATTTATAGGTATTGTAACCATATACAGTTATTATATTTTATCAAAGTTCCTCCAAAAACTATAATATTTCACAGGATCAAATCGAAACAATCATGTCCGATGCACCAACTCACAACAATGATACCGAAGAATGCCTTTCTGAAGAGGAAGTGGAAGAATTGATGGTCAGGACTTCCAGAAAGCAGATTCGATCGGATTACCGGCGCAGTCTGGGTTCGGAAGCCAGCAGAAGATATTGTGACATAAATAACAAGAAGAACTAAAGGTTGGCAAAGTTCCTTATATTGCAAATACATACTTTTCTGCATGCCATCCATGGAATCAATCAATCCATCAACCGGGGAGCTGGTAGAATCCTTCCCGATGTACAGGTCAAAAGATGTCCGGGACAGCCTTGAAAACTCATATCAGGCATTTCTGGAGTGGAAATCCCTTGATGTCTATGGGCGGTGTGATTATCTGCGGCAGGTTGCGAAGGTGCTGCGCCGGCGCAAGCAGGAATGTGCACAGCTGATCACCCGGGAGATGGGAAAACCCATCAAACAGTCATTGGGCGAGATTGAAAAATGTGCCCGGACATTTGATTACTATGCTGACAGGACACCTTCCCTGATGGAGTCACGTGTGGAAGATACCGATGCAACCTATTCCAGTGTATTCTTTGAACCGATGGGTCCGGTTCTGTGCATAAAACCCTGGAATTTTCCTTTCTGGCAGGTGCTCAGTGCGGCTTCCCATATTCTGGCCGGTGGTAATACCATCCTGCTCAAACATTCATCCAGAGTACCGGCATGTGCCCTGAAAATCGAAGAAATAATGCAGCAGGCCGGATTGCCGGATGGTGTATTCCAAACTCTCCTGATTGATGGCAAGACAGCTTCATCCCTGATCTCCTCCGACAAAATTGCCGCTGTGTCCTTTACGGGTGGAACTGAAGCCGGACGCCGGGTGGCTGTGGAGGCGGCTTCATCCCTGAAGAAATACGTGCTTGAACTCGGAGGTAGTGATCCTTTCGTTGTCCTTGAAGGAGCTGACGTACAGAAGGCTGCAAAGGCAGCGGTTGCTGCGAGATTTATCAATGCCGGTCAAACCTGTATTGCTGCCAAGCGTTTTGTAGTGGAAGAGTCTTTGATGGAGGAATTTAAAAGACACTTCATTGAGCAAACGCGTAGTATGAAGATAGGTGATCCGCTGGAAGAGGATACAGATATAGGTCCACTTGTCCGGGCAGAAGAAATGCACAGATTGGGTTCTCAGGTGGCAGACTCCATTGAAAAAGGCGCAAAGGTTGAACTTGACGGTGGACTGATTGAAGGTGCGGGATTTTTCTATTCACCGGTTGTGCTTTCCGGAATAACTGCTAATATGGATGTAATGCGTCAGGAAACGTTCGGCCCTGTTGCTCCTCTGATCTCCGTGAAAGATGAAGCTGAAGCGATAAAGGTCGCAAACGCCACTCCCTATGGGCTGGGTGCAAGTATCTGGGGAGGTGATTCAGCTCACCTGCTGGAAATCGGAAAAAGGATTCAGGCAGGAGTTGTCGGGATAAACGGTTTCTTCAATCCGGAAGCATGCATGCCCTTTGGGGGTATGAAGCAAAGCGGGGTCGGCAGGGAGCTGTCTGATTTTGGCTTTTACGAATTCATGCACATCCGATCCCTGAAATCCTTCTAAACAAATCTAAGGTTAAAATTTCATCATCAGGGAGGTAAAATGCTTGAATCAGTCGGTAATTTCCACTCCGCCTCTTGTATCAAAGGCCAGGTATCCTTTAATGTTTGATGCTGCAGGTTTTGGTTGCGGGTAATTCCACGCACCGTCCTTCAGTGTGCTGTCTTCGAGAACAATATCATAATAACTGGCCTTGCCTTTCCAGGGGCAGACAGTTACTGTATCGCTGTCTCTGAAATATTCCATATTGACCGATTCCGGTGGGAAATAATGATTTCCTTCCACTCTCTCGGTAGCATTACTATCTGCAAGTACGACTCCTTTGTATTTTGCAACTGGCATATTAAATCCGCTCCTCTTGACAATATTGAATTAATTAATTTAAATAAGTAATCATCGTTTAATAGTCAAGTGAAAACATGAGTAAAACCAGTCTCAAAACTCTTGTGGAAACGGAAGTTCCTGCAGACCTTATAGAATATATCCCTAATCGATTTGATGTGGTGGGTGACATTGCAATTGTCAGTATTCCTCCTGAGCTGCGGGATTATTCTGAAATGATTGCAACAAAAATTGTATCCATGAGGGGCAATATCCGGACTGTACTTAACAAAGTAAGTCGGGTCAAAGGCGATCATCGTGTTTCAGATTTTGAAAGTTTGCTGGGTGGCAGTACTGTAACCACACACGGCGAATTCAAATATCGCTATCGTTTGGATCTCTCGGAAGTATTTTTCAATCCCCGGCTGGGTTATGAAAGGCACAGGGTAACATCCCTGGTTCTTCCCGGGGAAGATGTACTGGTTCCCTTTTGTGGGGTGGGTCCGTTTGCAATCCCTGCTGCTATAAGGGATATACGTGTTTTTTGTATCGAAAAGAACCGGCATGCATGTCACTGGCTGGCCGAGAATATACGGTTGAATAACTTTAAGGGAAATATCTATCCCATAAATGCAGATGCCCGGGATATTCCGGTTATTCTTGACATGAAGTTTGACAGGCTCATAGTTCCTACTCCTTATGGGCAGGATCATTTCTTTTCTTTACTCTCTCCCCTTTTGAAAAAAGGAGGTGTGATGCATTTCTATACTTTTAAGGTAGCCGAAGATATCGAAAAATCAAAACAAGCCTTTCAGGATGCAGGTTACGAAATAATTGGTGTGCGAAGATGCGGCAATGTAGCACGTGGTGTCAGCAGATGGGTGTTTGACCTGAAAAAGATCTGTCAGGCAAAAGGGTAAGGTATAAAGATGGCTTCTAAATAAATTATAACCGGTCTGTTATCATGTCACAAATATCAACTTCAAAACCAACTATTGTATGCTCCAGTATGGATGCTGCGAGTATGAACATAATGTCCCGCCTTCTGGAAATGGAGGAATGGGAAAAGCAATCCTTTGAGCCTCTTTATGAGGATATAACCAGCATATATGAATCCGGAAAGTTCCTGCTTGTGGAAGTTTCCATCCACCATATCTTTCAGGATGGACTGGACGACAAACTGGGCCAACTTGGATTTCTTCCTTCATGTTTCATTTTTGCTTCCAAACATAAAAGTGATGATGGCCGTAAACTTCTTACCGCCCACTTTACAGGCAATCCTTCGGAGGCAAAATTTGGTGGCTATCCCGGAAAACTTTCAATTGCTTATTCCTCTGCCCTGAAACCTTTACTGATGCAGATACAGTCCTATTCTGCAGGTATGGATTATGATGTGTCTATGGAATCCACACATCACGGGCCTACAGACCTGCAAGTTCCTTCCATCTATGCAGAGATTGGCAGTGGTCCCGCGCAGTGGGATGATAAAGGGGCCGCAGAAGTACTTGCCCGGGCCATACTTACCTTCAATTCCCGGAAATTGCCAATAGCTCTGGGATTTGGGGGTGGGCATTATGCAGCCAGACAATCTGAGATTGTTCTTAGCAATAATGTGACCTTTGGCCATAATATTCCTTCCTACCAGCTGGAATTTGTTGATGAATCTCTTTTTAGCCAGGCAGTGGGTAAGTCGGGTGCGGATTTTGTTTATATGGACAGGAAAGCCATTTCTTCTTCTGACAAAGAGCATCTGCATGACCTTACCCGGCAAAATGGGCTGCTGGTTTTGAGGGAGAGTGATATTCAGCAGATTGGAAATATCCCCTGGGCTATTTTCAAGAATATCCTGATAAGATCCAGGGGCATAGAGCCCACTACACCACCGTTATTTACAGATGTTCTCAGAAATGATCTGGAAAATTCTTCACCCGATGTAGTCCCGGATCCAGTTGAATTGGTCATAGATGAAAGACTTGTCCACTATACCTGGAAGAGTAACCCGGACAGTTTCCTGAATATGCTGCAGAAATTTCCGCTTGTATATCTGCAGAGGGACAACGGAACGTATAGAGGTTCTTTCCTGTTATTTGAAAAGAAAGATGCAGAAGACTTGCAGACTCAGATTATAGATGAATGCATTAAAATACTAAAAGAACATTATGAAATTGAGTATATTAGAGAGGACAATCTATTGTATCTTACCTACCGGAAATTCAATCCGATAAAAGCGGAGAGTATAGGCGTTCCCGGAGGACCTCTGTTTGGTAAACTTGCCAGGGGAATTCCTGTTGAGGTTGATGGAAATATTATCCATCCGGATATGGTTCATGAGACAATTACAAAAGATCTTGTCCTGAAAAATATGATTCGTTGAATTCATGATTATCTTTGTGCTCGTGGAGGAAATTGAGTATGAAATCCATTGTTGAAGAGGCATTAGCTCGCTCAGCAGAAGAAAGACAAGTAAGTGCCGAAGCATCGGAACCGAAGGATGTCAATGCGGAGATAGAAGCAGTTTTGAAAGGTATGCATACCAATATTAAAGTTATTGGATGTGGCGGAGGAGGTTCGAACAGCGTCCAGAGGATGACGAATGAGGGAATTAAGGGAGCACAACTTGTAGCCCTCAATACTGATGCTCAACACCTCTTGGATGTTAGTTGTGATAATAAGATACTGATCGGCAAGAAAAAGACCCGTGGTCTGGGTGCCGGCAGTCTCCCTCAAATTGGAGAGGATGCTGCACTTGAAAGTATTGATGAACTCACTGAAGTGGTCGAGGGTACCGACATGGTATTCATCACAGCAGGGCTTGGTGGAGGTACCGGGACCGGTTCCGCAGCTGTGGTAGCAGAGGCTGCCAGGGATGCAGGTGCTCTTACCATTGCTGTTGTAACTCTGCCTTTTGCAGTAGAGGGAGAGGTGCGCCGTACCAATGCTGAAGCAGGACTGGAAAGACTCAGGGATGTTGCCGATACTGTAATTGTAGTACCCAATGACAAACTTCTGGAAGTAGTGCCACGTTTGCCTTTGCAGGCCGCATTCAAGGTTTCGGATGAAGTGTTAATGAGGGCTGTAAAGGGAATTACCGAACTGATAACCAAACCCGGTCTTGTTAACCTTGACTTTGCCGATGTACGTACCGTCATGCAGAACGGTGGCGTTGCCATGATCGGTCTGGGAGAGGCTGATGGTGATAGTAAGGCCAGTGAATCCGTACAGAAAGCATTACGCAGTCCACTTCTTGACGTGGATATCTCCGGTGCAACCTCTGCACTTGTTAATGTTGTCGGTGGTCAGGACATGACTGTTTCAGAAGCAGAAGGAGTAGTTCAGGAAGTCTATAGCAGGATAGACCCTGGTGCAAGACTCATATGGGGTGCACAGGTCGATCCGGATCTGGAACACACAGTGCGCACAATGATAGTTGTGACTGGTGTCAAATCACCGCAAATATATGGCCCGGGCGGAGCAAAGAACGTTACAAGGAGATATGGAATAGACTTTGTGGGATGATTTCCTGCATTTTCTATTTTGGATATCATATTCCTCCAGTCGAAAGATATTTTGCATATAAGGTTATGTGAGTGGCGCTATAGTTTTATAGCATAATTTTACTTTAACTACTTTCATACCAATTATTCAACGTTTATCGGTTGTGGATATTTTGGCAGAGAACATATTAAAATCAGCAATGAACAATCGCAGTGTCAGCCAGATCCTGAAGTCCTATTACAGGGTGCTGAAACTTTCCAGAAAGCCTGCCCGGGAAGAGTTCCTCATGATCTCAAAAGTTGCAGGTGCAGGGATTGTAGCAATCGGCTTTGTTGGCTTTGTGGTCTATATATTGCTGACCGAATTGCCGACATGGGTGTAACTCTATGAGTGAAGATAGCGCTATATTCGTGATAAAGACGACTGCAAATCAGGAACGCTCAGTTGCCGGAATGCTGGCCAAAGTGGCCAAAAAGGAGAATCTGGATATACGGGCCCTTCTTGCACCGGATGAGCTTAAGGGTTATGTACTTGCGGAATCTTCGAATTCAGGTGAGGTCGAACAGGCTATTCAGACGGTTCCCCACGCAAGGGCCGTTGTGAAGGGTCAATCGAGCATGGAAGAAATCATGCATTTCCTGACTCCCAAACCAACGGTTACAGGAATCACGGAAGGCGCGATCATAGAGGTTACTTCAGGTCCTTTCAAGGGAGAAAAAGCACGTGTCAAGCGTGTTGATGAAGGACATGAAGAAATCACTGTCGAGCTTTTCGATGCTGTGGTACCTATCCCCATTACTATTCGTGGGGATACAGTGAGAATACTCCGCAAAGAAGATGAGTAAAGCCAATTAAAAATAATTATTTCAATCAAAATTAAAAGGTGATGATTAATGTCAAGTGTTGTTGAAGCATTGGTTCCCGGCGGTAAAGCAAACCCGGGTCCTCCATTGGGTCCGGCTCTCGGGCCATTGGGTGTGAACATTAAGGAAGTTGTTGACACTATAAATGAAAAGACCAGTGATTACAATGGAATGCAGGTTCCTGTAAAGGTCATTGTGGGTGATGATAAAAGTGTGGAGATCGAAGTAGGGACTCCTCCAACCGCCGCCCTTGTCCTTCAGGAAGCTGGTATAAGCAAGGGTGCAGGTGAAGAAGGTGGCAGTGAAATTGTAGGAAATCTCAGTATCACTCAGCTTGCCAAGATAGCCCGTATGAAAAAGGACGACCTCCTTTCCTATGAAATGAAATCAGCCATCAAGGAAGTTCTCGGTACATGTGTACCAATGGGAGTTACCGGTGAAGGAATGGATCCCCGGAATTGCCAGAAGGCAATTGATGAAGGTAAATTTGATGAGGCACTTGCCTCTGAAGCATGGTAACCCCATGCTTTTCATTTGACCGATAGGTTTAAAAATAATTGTCCTATATTGGTGAGCCCGTATAGATGACAATAAATCGTTCCGTAGGAGGCCTTTGTGGCTGATGATCACTACGGGAGGTAAGTATGGTAGAAGAATCTATATTAAACACAGTCGAAAGGTTATTTGAGGAATCCCCACAGCGCAATTTTGCGGAAAGTGTGGATCTTGCCATCAATTTAAAAAACCTTGACATGAGCCAGCCCAAATATCGTGTAGATGAAGAAATTTATTTACCCAATGGCCTTGGAAAGGACCTTAAGATCGCTGTTTTTGCAAAGGGTGAAGTAGGCCTTCAGGCAAAGGAAGCGGGCTGTGACTATGTTTTCACCGAGGAAGATATTAATGACCTCGCAGATGACAAAAGTCGCGCACGTTCCATTGCTAATGAATGTGACTTCTTCATTGCTGAAGTGCAGTACATGCCACTTATCGGTAAAACCCTTGGTGCAATTCTCGGTCCCAGAGGTAAGATGCCTGTCCCACTTACGCCAGATAAAAACGTGGCGGACATGATTAAATCCTCTAAGAATTCTATTCGCATTCGTTCCAAGGATAAACTCACTTTCCACGTTGCAGTGGGAAGAAGGGACATGGATGCAGAAAGAATTGCAGAGAATATTGAAAACATTGTGAACAGGGTTGAGTCTGTACTTGATAAAGGAAAACAGAATCTCAAGTCCATATATGTTACAACCACAATGGGCAAATCTTTGAGGGTGGTATGATGGAAGAAGAGCTTCACCACAGTGAACATATCCCTCAATGGAAAAAACAGGAAATAGAGGATATAAAGGCTCTCATCGAAAAATATCCATTGTTTGGTATTGTAGGTGTGGGAGGTATCCCGGCCAAACAACTCCAGGCTATGAGACGTGAACTGAAAGATGTGGCAGTCCTCAAAGTATCCAGGAACACTCTTGTCAACAGGGCACTGGAAGGCTCCTCTAAAGATTGTTCTGAAATGATTGATTATCTTAATCAACAATGTGCACTAATTTTCACCAATGAGAATCCTTTCAAACTCTATAAGTTGCTTGAGCAGAGCAAGACCCCTTCGCCAATAAAGGCAGGTGCTATTGCTCCTCAGGATATAAAGGTGGAAAAAGGTCCAACCAGTTTCCCGCCGGGTCCCATTCTCGGAGATCTCCAGAGTGCTGGAATCCCGGCAGCCATCGATGCCGGTAAAGTTGTAGTCAGCCAAAGCAAGGTTGTTACAGAAGAGGGTAATGTAGTATCCCAGAAGCTTGCTTCAATGCTTGCAAGGCTTGAGATATTCCCTATAGAAGTGGGACTTGACCTTCATGCAGTTTTTGAAGATGGTTCGATCTATACTCCCGATGTACTGGCAATTGACAATGATAAATACTTCTCCGACATTGCCGCAGCATCCAGACAGGCGTTCAATCTGGCAGTCAATGTAGCATACCCAACAACCGCTACGATCAGTACTTTGATCTCCAAGGCATCTTCCCAAGCAATAAACCTTGGTATCAATGCAACAGTACTGGAACCAGAGATCATGGATTCCCTGCTTGGAAAAGCACATTCCCAGATGATTTCACTCGCATCTGCTGTATCTGCAAACAATGAAGATGCAGTGGACGAGGATCTCAAATCCGTTCTGGGTGCAGCAGCACAAAGTGCGGCTACAACAGTTGAAAAACAGCCTGCTGAAGAAGCAGCTGAGGAAGAAGTAGAAGAGGAAGAAGAGGATGCAGAAGAGAACGGTATGGCCGGTCTTGGAGCACTTTTCGGATGAGATTTAAGATTAATTACAGGTGATTCACAATGGAATATATATATGCAGCACTTTTACTCCACAACGCTGGAAAAGATGTTACTGAAGATGCAGTAAAAGCTGTCCTTGAGGCAGCAGGTACCGATGTAGACGAAGCACGTGCAAAAGCTCTCATTGCAGCTCTTGAAGATGTAGACATCGAAGAAGCTATGAGCACCGCAGCAGTTGCAGCAGCACCTGCAGCAGCACCAGCAGCAGCACCTGCTGAAACTACAGAAGAGGCAGCTGAGGCTGAGGAAGAAGAGGACGAAGACGAGGCAGAAGAGAGCGGCATGGCCGGTCTTGGTGCACTCTTTGGATAATTTCCTCACTTTGTCCGCTACGGCGGACATCTTTTTACTTTTTTAAAATAAACAGTCGACTTTATCTGTATTGACCAACAAGGTTGTGGTCAATGTCCCGTTTCTCGATTGTGTCTACCCTTCATCCGATATGGCAAATGAAAATACGTAGGCGTCCCTATGTTCTGTCACACGGTGTAACTTCCCGTTGCAATATGCAATGTCCTTTCTGTGAATACTGGCAGGAAGAAAAAGCAGAGATGACATTTGAAGAAATTGCCCAAATGCTTGATGAGGCTGCAGATTTTGGTATAGGTGTCTACAATGCCTGGACAACGGAACCTCTCCTTCGGGAAGATCTTCCTGCTATTCTGGAACATGCTCATTCAAAAGGCATAATGACTTCTCTGGTAACCAATGGTCTGCTTCTGGAAAAACGCCTGCCTGATCTTTCAAACCTTGATTTACTTTCTATTTCGGTAGACGGGCTGGAAAGTTACAGAGAGATAAGGGGCATCGATATATCCCGCATCCTTCCCGGGATCAAAAAAAGTGTTGAGATAATGGAACGTCCTGTTCTGTTGAATTGTGTTATAAGCTCTAAAAACGTGGATGAACTAACCGACCTTGTGTATTTTGCAGCAGAAATTGGTGCCAGGATTTCTTTTGAACCTCTGTATGAATTTGAAAATATTAAGGATGATGTATGGGAGAACATGGAGGTTAAAGACCGTGAAGCATATCGCAAAGCTCTGGATTCACTGATAGAGATGAAATCACAGGGCTATCCGATTATTAATTCCCTAACCTATCTCAAAATGGTACGTAACAGAAAACCATCTTTCAAATGCCATGCTCCTGATATTATACTGAATGTGGGTTGTGATGGTATGGTGGAAACATGCCGGGTTCATCGCCAACCCCTTGCTGATATCAGAAAGGGTGTGGAAAATGCCTGGGAGGCAAGTACAGCGACCATGACAAAAATCGTGAATGAATGCGATAAATGCCTTTTCTTCGGTTATGCCGAAAACAGCTTACTGTATGATTACAATCTGGAGGCGTTGCGTCATTACGAATGGATGTGATCATTTTTCTATCCGGATTTCCGGATGACCTGTAATATCCAGTCTTTGCGCAGCATTTCCACCATTGATAGCTATTTCCAGAAAGCTGTGGCTGCCTGTAAGGATCAGCAATTCATTTTTTTGTACTCTGCCATAAGTCAGGGAATAAGACGCTATATTTCCCTTAACTACTAACTTTTCTGCAGGTCTGGCAAAGTCTTCCAGCATCTTTGTCGGAATATTTGTTATTACATTTCCAAAACTGTCGATGTATAGGACTTTTCCATAAAGTTTGTCCACAGATGCATTGGCTTTTCCGAAATTAAGTTTTTCAAAGGTTTCTATGGGTTGGCCTATATCCTCTGCTTCATGGCCAGATGCCAGCAAACCGGCCGCAGGGGCGAATATGTCCCTGCCATGGAATGTATTGGATATTTTGTCCAGCATGGCTTTTTCTCCAATCTCGAAAACCTCAACATCGCCAATCCGTCGGGCAGCAGGGATGAGCAGTCCGTTATCCGGTCCGACAAAGTACTGATTTGCTGCGCGTACAATTATAGCTTTTCTGCCGGTACCGACCCCGGGGTCCACCACTGCCAGATGGATTGTACCTGAAGGAAAAAAGTGTGTGGTGGTGTAAAGGGCAAAAGCCGCAGATAATATATCTCCCTGATTTATATCATGTGTCAGGTCGATGAATGTTGGATCTTCGCACATGTTCAGGATAACCGCTTTCATGGAGGCAGGATAGAGATCCTTGAAATCTGTTGTAAGGGTAATTATTTTCATAACATTTTGTTTTGAAAGGGAACTTATATGGGTGTCGCCAGTGGGCTTTTTTTTAAAAGGTTTATATACTAAATCATCTATGTACCATCAATAAGCCGATGCTATTTAGTAAATCTTCATAAGATTGGAGGTATTATTATGGAAAGTTCTCAATTATTCTTGATATTATTGGCAGTCTACTTAGCTGGACTGATCGGTATAGGCTGGTATTTTACCAAAAGACAAAACACAGTAACCGATTTCTGGCTTGCCGGCAGACGTATCGGGACGATCGGTGTAGGATTCTCCTCAGCAGCATCCTGGTTGACGGCAGGAGGCCTGCTTTCAGTTATTGCATTCTTCATGCTGCAGGGAATGGGATCTATATGGGGATTTGTGGCTCCCAACATTCTTGCTCTTCTGATAATTGCTATCTTTGTGAAGAAGATAAAGAATCTGCCTGCAATAACCCAGGCAGAATTACTTGAGCAACGTTACAGTGCGGCAATCAGGGCGCCGATAGGTATTATAATTACTATCGTCATGATTCTTTTTGCAGTGGCTGATATCAAAGGTTTCGCTCTCGTACTTGAGATATTCTATGGTTTTGATCCACTGTATGCAGCCCTGATTGTTGCTCTGGCAGTCTCTGTTTATGTTACTTTAGGAGGTCTTAGTGCGGTTGTCTGGACCGATGTGGTGCAGTTCCTTTTCCTTTCTGTGTTCACTATAGTCATCGCAATTGTTGCTGTAGGAGCAGCTACAGGTGGTGCTGTTGATGCCCCTGCCAATACAGGCGAATTATTCTCCAGTGTCTCTTCTGGCTGGTGGAATCCGCTGTCTATCGGAATCCCGATGGTATTGATATTTTTGTTTGCAATCGTTCCCGGCTGGATCACCGAGCAGGACCCCTGGCAGAAAGTATGGGCTGCGCGTGATTCTAAATCCGCACGTAATGGAATGCTTCTGGGTACCCTCTTGATAACAATTGTATTTGCGGGTTGTGCGGTAATTGCTATCGCTCTGAGTTCCATTTACCCGGAAATACCGGCTGCAGGTTTCCCTATGGGAATGGCTCAGGCAGAACCGGCATTGCTTGTATTTGTGCTTGAAAACTTTTCCCAGCTGGTTATTGCCCTGAGTGCGATAGGCCTTGCTGCTGCTGCTATGTCCTGTACGGATACCTTTGCAACTTCCGGTGCATCCTGTGTGTCCCGTGATATCTATCAACGTTTCATTAAACCGGATGCCACCATGAAACAGATGCTTGCGGTTAACAGGCTCAGTGTACTTTTTATAGTCCTTGCAGCTACTGTGGGTTCGTTTTTCATTACCAGTATCCTTGAAGCTATTCATATAGCCACATACATTGCCAGTGCTTCCTACTTCTTCCCATTGATGGGAGGTCTTTACTGGAAGCGTGCTACCAAGGAAGGTGCCATGGCAGGCCTTATTGTAGGTGCAGTCGTCCAGATAAGCCTGATTGTGTATGATATTTACATGACAGCTCCAATGGCTCCTGCATATCTCCAGACGGTTCACCCGGTCCTGATGAACCACGGTGTCATTGCTGGCATGGGCCTTAGTGCAGTTGCCTTTTTCGGAGTATCCCTGTTAACAAAACCATCCAGTGCTGTCAATCTTGCTCCCTTCTTCAAGGAAGAGGCAAAGAACCTGGCAGCTGAAGCAACAGTTACAGTTGAGGACGACGATCCCAAATTCCAGAAGTTCCTCAAGAAAATCGATGAGCAACTCGCCGGTGAAAGAGCACATCTGCATGTGCGGCTGGAAAGTTCGGCTTCCGTGAACTGGCACAGATTCGTTGAATCCCTGCGCTCTTCCTACGTTGCCTGGCTAACTCCTACCGGTATGAATTCTGTATATCGCCTTGTACAGGCGGATATGCTTTCCTGCGTATCCATAACACGTGGTACCACAGATAAAGAGATCTGGTTTGCCTCGGAACCTCCTGTATCGGAAATGGGTGCCCAGAAGAAGGAACTCTATGTAGCCTATAATGAGGTTGCTGCAGCCCTTGAAAGCATGGGTGTTTTCCTTACGATAGTCGAAGAATGAGTGAAGGGGCAATCCCTTCCTTTCTTGGACACCGATAACTTTTTTAAATAATCTGTCGGTGGATAGTATAATGCGAAAACAAGTGGTAGTCCTATTTCTGATTCTCACTTCAGCCATCTATTTTAGTGGTTGCATCGATGACATTATACCTGTTGATGAAACCACTGAAACAGCCAATGCATCGGAGTATACACTGGACCCGTTCATTGCTAATGTTTCATGTGAGTGCGGAATTAATACGACTACTTTCTACCTTTTCCCCGATTCACCTGTAAAAGCGGTTTATGTACTTGAGAATGTAGATCGTCTTGAGGTAGTTCCCCTGGAAGATATTACAAATCCAGGTACCGATGTACTTTCAAACATTGTAATTGTGGCCAAACCGGGAGGATATAACGGTAACCCAGCTGCAACAGTCAGACAGTTGTCCACCTCGGGTCCAATGGATTCGATAGACTATACCCTTTCTGAAGAATCCGAGTCCGGGCAGACCAAACAGGTAATTTCCTTCAATCAAAGTCTTACAGGGTTTGTGGCCTATACAATGGAGGTGCCTATGGGGCAGGATTTTATGTATGTACCATCACACCTTTCCACTGTAAGGGTGGTCCTTCCAGAAGGGTATACAACAGGCAACCAGTTTATAGGGAAGGTTGAACCAGCACCCGATTCCAGGTATGTCGATGAACAGGGCAGGGAAGTACTTGTCTGGGATAACCTACGTCAGAATACTTCTTCATCATTGTCTTCTATGGCAAAAGGTTTTTTACCTTCCGATGAAGAAGAGCAAGAAAATATTAAGTTTAAGACTCTCTATCTCAAATATTATTCAGAAGATGCACCCCGTAACCTGCTGATCGGTACATCAATACTTGGTGTAGGCGTGCTTCTGGTCATTGGGAATTATCTGCGTAATCGTAAAAAACTGAATGAAACGATACGGATAGCAGAAGAAAACTGGAAAAAAGATAAAAATCGTTGAAGGTTATATCACAAATTGCATTCCATCGTATCCCATAGGGAATTTCTGTGCTGCGGTAGAATGGGGTTTGAAGAAGTGGCTCATGTGGGTAAAAACGACTTCTTTTGCCTTTATCTTTTGGGCAAGTTCCAGTGCATCTTTTGCATCCATATGTTTTTTGATATGCAACACATCTGAATCCGGTACAATTGCATCGGCTATCAAAAGGTCAGGACTGTCAATCAATTCAAGACTTTTTTGAGGGATTTGCCCTTCGCAATCTCCCGTGAATACCACTTTTTTACCATCTTCTTCTATGATTACGCCTACAGGATTGCTCACCGGCCTGTGCTTGACTTCAAAAAGAGTAACCTTAAGCCCTATAATTTCAAAGGTCTCATTGATTTTTACGTTGTTTCTCCTGGGTTTCAAAAAAGCCAGGTATTCCAGGATGTAGTCAAGGGTTTCAGCAAGCCCGTATACATCTACCTTCCTTTGCACCCTGTGGAATTCCCCAAAACCGGTAAAATGATCATAATGACCGTGAGTCCATATCACTCCGTCCACGTGCTTTATATTGTGCTCAAGCAATTGCTGGCGCAGGTCGGGCCCTGTGTCCAGCAAAATTGTACCGGTCTTTGATTCTACAAGAATAGAACATCTGAGACGGTTGCTTTTCCCACCCTTTTGTCCATCCTGGCAGGTGGGACAGTTACAGCCGATAACCGGTGTACCGGGAGCATCTCCTGTGCCCAGTAATGTCACTTTCACTTAAGACACCCTGTCATACTGCTGAAGGTATTTTTCGGATTTTATATGTGAACGACTGTTGAATGATTCCACTGCATCAAGAAGGTCTTTGTTACTGAGTTCCCGACGCTCCTCTAGCAGGGCATCCAGGACGCCCTCCCGGATTACCACTCTCAGGTCGGATCCACTATAACCTTCTGTAATTTCGGCAATTGCTGCAGTGTCAAAGTCCCCTTCGATATGCCTTGTGACAATGTCAAGGATATTTTTCCTCATCTCATAATCCGGAAAAGGGAATTCAAGTATTTCATCAAATCTTCTCCATGCAGCTGAGTCCAGCATGTGAGGATGGTTGGTAGCAGCGATCAGGAGTACTCCGTCCCTTGTTAGACTTATTTCATCGATTGCCTTGAGGAGTGTGTTGACAGCTCTTTTCAGGGCCGCATGTTCATCCGAGGTCCGGGTTTTTGCAATAAAGTCGAATTCATCCACAAAAAGAATGCAGGGATTGAGTTTTTTTGCCAGTTCAAATACCCTGTCAATGTTCTTTGCTGTTTCACCAAGATACTGGTCTGTAATCATGGATAATTTTACTTCAACAAAAGGAATGGATAACATTTCGGAGAGTGCTCTTGCAACTGATGTTTTCCCGGTGCCCGGGGGACCAACCAGCAATACCTTGCCCACATCGTACAGCCCAATTTCTTTCAGGTAATCCCTAAATTTGATGGCTTTGACTATCTTGTCAACTTCGGATTTCTGTTTTTTTGTGAGGATTAGTTCGGACATGCCCTGTTGTATATCTTCCGGGGCCAGGAGTTGTGCCAGTTTGAGCATATCTTCCCCGCCTTCTTCCTCCATTACCTCGGCTTTGAGGGAGTCTATCCATTCCCTGTCTACTTCCTTGGGTTTGGTGCTGTCCCGTGTTTTACTGTAGCTGACTCCTTCTTTTTCAGCTTTCTCAAAGTAATAGGCCAGTGCAGGATTTTCTTCGATACGACTGAAAGTGTCCTGTTTTTCGAACCAGCTAATGGCCATATCAAGAGAAGTTAATTTGATCTTGTAACCAACTTCATCGATTTCTACGAAGGGAAGGCCCTTTAATACTTTTTTAGTTTCACTTTCTCCATACAGTTTATTCACGTCAGTGAGGGATACATGAATGGGTCGGGGTACTCCTTTGGCCTCTTTTTTCCAGTAGTGCTTCCTTATGGGTTTTGGAAGGTCGTTGACATCCAATACTTGATTCTGGTTGTATATCTGGGCCGTCAACAAAAGTTCTATTATATCAAGTGTATTGTCGGACATTTTGATACCTTACATCCAGGATTTTTATTTAAGGGCAGGTCGAAAACGGTTTGTCTGAACCACCCTATTATGTATTTTCCCTAAATATAACTTATGCCACCCTGTTCGCATGTTCCAAGTCAGGCAAGTTTTAGATAGCCTTTACCGGGGGTGTAGATGTCTCCCGAATTTTTCAGGTTTTCAAGAGTTTTTTCGATTTTTTCTCTCTCAAAACCTGCCTCTTCAGCCATCTGGAATAACTGTCTGATCTGAATTTTTTCCTGTTTTTCAAGAGCATTTATGATATATTTAGAAGGATTTGCAGATCTTTTTTGAGTAGGCGGGCTTGGCTGGAGCTGATCAATGCTTGCATCTGATAGAATCTGGCTGACTTTTTTTGAATCGGATCCCTGTAGCTGTGCCTGAAGAGCTGTTCGTGCCGCTATTGCTTCATCGAGTATTTCTGTCCTGTGGAATTTCCTCAATTTACGAAACTGCAAGGTTGCACCACATCTCTGGCATTTTATGGTTTTTTGACCCCGGTCTTCTGTAACCTGGCATTGCAAGCGGCATTTGGTGCAGACAATTACAGCATAGGCTACCATGTAAACACTTCCTTATTTTCCATAGCGGCGTTTCCTTTTCTGGAAATCCCTGATAATGCGTAAAAAATCAATTCTCCTGAAACGGTTCCAGTTAATATCTGTGAAATACAGTTCTGAATAGACGGATTGCCATATAAGGAAATCTGAAAGATGTCTTCCTCCCGAGCGTATTATCAAATCCGGTTCTCCTTCTATTGTCAGATGGGATTCCAGAATATTTTCATCAATATCTTCCGGTTCTATGTTTCCTTTTTCGACATCACAGAGGATTGTCCTGACAGAAGAGGTAATCTCTTTTTTTCCGCCATATCCCAGTACAAAAATGATACTGGGGTCTTTTCCGGATTTTGTGAGTAATGTACTGCCGTCTTCTCCATATACGTCATAGCCTGTTTTAGGGGGCAGTTTGACGCATATTCTTTCAATGACCTGAACCAATCTGTAAATCATCTTGTTTTTGAGATCGGCTTTTTCATCCAGAATATCCACATTAAAATAGATTTTCTTGATGTCAAACTCCTGGCACCAGTTTATGAATTGGAGTGTTTTTTGGCTACTATTTTTTTGGAGTAGATCTGTTTCAGGCAGGACTATTGCAAGAGAGGAAGGTGGATTTTGATGTTCCTGTTGTATTTTTTTCAGGAGATGGTTTTCGTACAATTTATGTAGCAACCCGAAGCCCTCCTTCTGAGATGTCATTTGGCAGTTGAGACTATCTTTATAACATCTCCGTCCTTGAGTTCATATTTGTCTCCGAGTCTCATCCGGGTGCGCCCGTCTACAGCATAAAGGAAACGGTCCCCAATGTCGGTATGCACCTTGTATGCAAGTTCATGCGCAGTGGATCCTTTTTTGACCAGGTAGGCATCAGGAAGCATGCGACCTTTCTTGTCGGTCCAGTGCCCTTCATCTTCGACAGGGTAAACTACAATTAGGTCGAGCTGGTCAAAGACTGCCCGGTTGATGCATTCCTGTACTCCACATCCATGGGGTTTGCGGGATACCACGAAATTTTTAAGTTTTTCCAGTCCCTTTATCTGTTTTTCACTCAGGTCGCTTCCCTCTATGGCAAAGTCTTCATCACCTGGTTTGTAATCAATTGCTCCGGTACTGGCCGCATTTCGGATGGCCAATTCGGCTGCAGCACTTGTGGGTACGACTATAATCTCAAGTTTTTCAAGGTTTTCGACATTTTCCGGTGGGGCTACATCCAGTTTGTTCGCGGCGATGATGACAGGTTTGCTGAGCAGTCGGATGTACTCACAGAGCTGGCACATATCTTCATCTTCCCATTTGATATATTCGCGTTTGCCGAGCTGGTCTATTGCTATGTTCACATGTTCTTCACAGACCCCGGCTCCCATGAGCTGGTTTGCAATTGCTTCCTCTACCTTTAGATTCTCTGCTTTTATTTTGCGTGCCAGGCGTTCCCAGTTGCGACACAGGATACCTTTCATCCACATGGTAATCTCCCTGTTGAGGAAATCGACATCCTCCAGGGGATCATGGCTGCCGATATCGCCAGGGTTGCCCTCTATATCTGTGGCGCCGGAGGCATCAATTACGTGAATGATTGCCTGGGCCTGGCTCAGTTCGTCCAGAAAGGCATTTCCCAGCCCGCGACCCTGGTGGGCATCGGGCACAAGACCGGCCACATCGATGATCTCGATTGGTACAAAGCGTATCCCGTCTTCACAGTTACCACATCTTTTCTCCCGCTCGATACACGGGCAGGTTGTGCGAACGTAGGTGATCCCACGATTGGCATCAATGGTGGTGAATGGGTAATTGGCGATATCCACCTCTGCCATGGTTGCGGCTTTGAAGAATGTTGATTTGCCTGCATTTGGCTTTCCTGCAAGGCCTATAGTCATTGTCATGTTCTATCAATCACATGCTTGATGGATTTAACTTTTGTTGGTGGTTTAACGCTTTACCACCAAACATTTATATTCGAGAAGATAATTAGGAACCCAAGTCAATGAGTGTCCCGGTAGGGTAGCGGATATCCTTGGGGCCTGCGGAGCCTTAGACCTGAGTTCAAGTCTCAGTCGGGACGTACATTGTACTTTTCGGAGGCACTTTTTCCGTGTGGGTTAATTAAACCCTACTCGGTGGTGCCTCTGATGAGTATCTCCCTTTTTTGTTGTCATTTCTACTAATAGTCTCAAACATGTATTCGGTGTAACCACACATCTAAGAATAATCATAATCGATTATCTTTCCGATGTGAAAAATGTGGTTATGAAACTAATGCAGACCTAACCTAATCGGTGCAATGAATATTGAACACAAAACACGGGATTACAGGTATATCCTGGAATCTCAGGGGTGCTTGTCAGCCACCCGGACGAATGCTTAATTGACATTCAAGCACCTTCCATAAGGGAGGGGTAGTTGACAATCTAGGGGTTGTGGAAACAGTTTACTTGCAGGGAATGAAGGACTGAAGACTGAATATTGCCGGGAAGTAGCTCAGAAATACCTATACCATCGGTTGTAGGCATATCAGGCCTTCTCCTCTACTTTACCCCTTCTTATTTATAAGATATTAGTTAATACTGTACCCGTCTCCTGTATATTTTCGATATCTTTTTCTCAATCGTTCAAGCAACCTTTATATAGAAGTTCAATCATCTAGAACGAACAGGTTGAGAGTACATAGTGCTCTTTTCTTGATGCAATTTACTGGATCATAATTATATAAGGAGGTCAAAGTTTGGCAGGACAGCCGATATACATTTTAGCAGACGGAAGTCAGGTAACAAGGGGCAGAGATGCCCAGAGCAACAATATTCTGGCAGGCAAGGCAGTTGCCAACGCAGTCCGTACTACCCTTGGTCCCAAGGGTATGGACAAGATGCTTGTGGATTCAATGGGTGATGTGGTAATCACCAATGACGGTGCAACCATTCTCAAGGAAATGGACATTGAACACCCCACGGCCAAAATGATCGTTGAGGTGGCCAAGACCCAGGATGATGAAGTCGGAGACGGTACGACAACAGCAGCCGTACTGGCCGGTGAATTCCTTTCCAAGGCAGAGGAACTTCTCAAGAAAGGTGTACACCCCACAATTATTGCAACAGGTTACAGGCAGGCATCCAAAAAGGCGGTTGAAATCGTAAAAAGTATAAGTATAGATATTTCCCGTGACGATACTGAAGCCCTCAAAAAAGTGGCAAAAACCGCAATTACCGGCAAAGGTGCAGAATCTCACAAGGAAATGCTTGCAGAGCTTACCGTTGAAGCCGTATCTCTCATAGGAGAAGAAACGGATGATGGCTATGTTGCAGATGTAAGTGACATCAAGATAGAAAAGCAGGCTGGTGAAAGTGTTGGTGAGTCCAAACTTGTAAAAGGCCTTGTTCTTGATAAAGCCCGCACACATCCCAATATGCCCGAAAAGGTAGAGGATGCAAAAATCCTTGTCCTCAGTATTCCGGTTGAATTCAAAAAGACCGAGATGGATGCCGAGATCAAGATATCTTCCCCGGATCAGATGCAGATGTTTTTGGACCAGGAAGAAAAGATGGTCAAACAGATGACCGACAAGATTCTGAATTCCGGTGCAAATGTTGTATTCTGCCAGAAAGGAATCGATGACCTTGCACAATATTACCTCGAAAAGGCTGGCGTATATGCCGCCAAGAGGCTCAAAAAGAGCGATCTGGATCGTATCTGTGAAGCTACCGGTGCAACCAATATTCAGGATATCGATGAAATTACTGCCGATGACCTGGGTTCTGCAGAACTTGTAGAAGAACGTGATATAAAAGGCAACAAGATGACCTATGTCACAGGATGCAGGGAAAAGAAAGCTGTTTCAATAATCCTTCATGGGGGTACCCAGCACGTTGTAGATTCTCTCCAGCATGCAATTGACGATGCTCTTCACGTAGTCGCTGTGGCTCTGGAAGACGGCAAAGTAGTTGCAGGCGGCGGATCTCCGGAAGTAGAACTCTCCATGCGTCTTGGTGAGTATGCATCTTCCCTCAGTGGCAGGGAACAGCTTGCAGTTGCCAAATTCGCAGAAGCATTTGAAGTAATTCCTGAGACCCTTGCTGAAAACTCAGGCTATGATCCAATAAACAAACTTGTTGAACTGCGTTCCAAGCACGAAGAAGGCAACAAGAGAATGGGGCTTAATGTATATACCGGTGAAATTGTTGACATGTGGGAAAACGATGTAATCGAACCCCTCCGTGCCAA
This sequence comes from Methanohalophilus euhalobius, assembly GCF_900215215.1. GTDB lineage: Archaea > Halobacteriota > Methanosarcinia > Methanosarcinales > Methanosarcinaceae > Methanohalophilus > Methanohalophilus euhalobius. The sequence goes on from NZ_OBDR01000007.1 coordinate 79,117, forward strand.
GACACAGGCAATTAACGCCGGCACAGAAGCAGCTGTCATGGTTCTTAGAATCGATGACGTTGTTGCAGCATCTCCTCACTCCAATCAGGCATCCCCCGAAATGCCTGATATGGACATGGATATGTAAGATAAGGTGGTTTCTATCACCTTCTTTTTTTTTAATGTGATTACTTTTCAGGGTAAAATTTAAAAATATTGTTAACCATTGAGAGCACATGGTTAACAGCAATGATTTATCCGATCCCCCAGTCAGGAAAATGGTCTATGCAGCCCTTTTTGCTTCCATGACCGCCGTAGGTGCTTACATCAGTATTCCGGTGGGTTTGGTACCTGTTACCCTGCAGACATTATTTGTAATTCTTGCAGGGGCGGTACTGGGTGCTCGATGGGGTATGCTAAGTATGTTCATCTATGTTTTACTCGGTATTGTAGGGTTACCTGTGTTTTCAGGGGGCAGTTCCGGACTCGGTGTGCTGGTTGGTCCCACAGGGGGCTATATCATTGGTTTTATTCTGGCAGCGCTTGTAATTGGTTACCTCTTTGAGAAATTCCAGAACAGATCCATTGCCGGTATGGTGGCCATTTTTCTTGTCGGTATGATTGCTATTTACGTTCCCGGCTATTTCCAGCTGATGTATGTGGCCTCCCTGGGGGTGCAGGAAGCATTTGTATTAGGTGTTGCTCCCTTTATCCCGGGAGCTATCATCAAGATTGCAGCCGCGACCATTATTTATCGCTACCTCAAGACGGAATCTTTGGTATGATAGAGATTAAAGATTTAAGCTTTGGTTTCAAAGAAAATCAACGTGTTCTTGACAGCATCAATGTGTCGATTGACAGCGGTGAATTCGTTGCCGTAGTAGGCGGTAACGGTAGTGGTAAGTCTACCTTTGTCAGACATCTGAATGGTTTACTGCTGCCGGATGAAGGTATGGTGGAAGTGTGGGATATGGATACATTTACTATCTCCAATCTAACTGCTATACGCAGGAAAATTGGTATGGTTTTCCAGAACCCTCTGACCCAATTCGTAGGTGCCACTGTAGAGGAAGACGTGGCTTTTGGTCTTGAGAACCTGGCCTACCCTTCATCAGCAATTCGTAACAAAACAGATCGTTCTCTTGCAGAGCTGGGGATATCCCATCTGGCCGGCAAATCTCCTCTGGAACTAAGCGGCGGACAGATGCAACTTGCAGCCCTTGCAGGTGTCCTTGTCATGGAGCCTGAATGTGTGATATTTGACGAGGTAACGTCCATGCTGGACCCCCTCTCAAAACAACAGGTGCTTGCAACCATTGCCAGGCTTCATGAAAAGGGCAAGACGATAATAATGGTCACTCACAATCTGGAGGAGGTACATCTTGCTGAAAGGGTTATAGCTTTTGAAAAGGGCAGGATTGTTTATGATGGCAAATCCTCTTTGTTTTTTGATTCCCCTGCTGTGTCAAACTCCGGTATTTCAATTCCTCCTCTTACTGAACTTGCCCTGTGGCTGCGGAATAATGGTCTGAAAGAGATCGATGTTTCAAACCCTGATGTTAATACACTGGAGGAATCTATCTGGCAATTGAAGTCAAGAATTTGAATTTTTCATACGGGCAAAATTTAGTTTTACAAAATGTATCCATGTGCATAAAACCCGGTGAAATCGTGGGGTTGACGGGGCCTGTAGGCGCGGGCAAATCAACCTTGTTGCGTCTGCTTGTTGGTCTGCTAGAACCGGACAAAGGTATTGTGCAAATTGATGGTTGTCCATTCCATGTTAAAAAAGTCAGAGAAATGGTAGGTGTCCTGTTTCAGCATTCTTCCAGACAACTCTTTGAAAAAACGGTTTATGATGATATTGCTTTTGGTCCTTCTAATTTTGGTTTTGATAGAAGGGATATTGAAAGGCAGGTCAACAAGGCAGTAAATATAGTGGGTCTGGATAAATCCCTCCTTGAAGCATCTCCCTTCGGGATTAGTGGAGGGGAACAGAAATTGGTGTCTCTGGCAGGAATAGTTGCCCAGTCTCCCCGATATATGGTGCTCGATGAACCTTTTGCAGGGCTTGATACAAAGGGAAAAACGCGCCTCCCTCATATTCTACAGACCTTGCAGAATATGGGATTAGGAATCATCGTAATTTCTCATCACCTTGATAAACTGCTGGGAGTAGCTCCGCGAATTATCTACCTGCGGGATGGAATAATTTGTTTTGATGGTCAAAGGCAGCAGTACCTTTTGGATGATAGTCTTCCTCTACCGCCTATAACCGCTTTGATGAAGAGGCTGCATGCAAGGGGTTTACCAGTGAACCCGGCTACGTTTACAGTGAAAAGTGCAATCAAGCAATTGGAATACTTAGAAACCGGAGATGTGGATAATGCCTGATTATTTTTTGAGTTTTGTCCCCGGAGATTCCTTCTTGCACAAGCTTGATCCCCGCACAAAACTAATAGCTACGATGCTGACCAGCATTTTGATCTTCAGGTTGCATCTTACAGGTCTGGTCCTGCTATTTGCATTTTTCATAGTTTTGTACGATCTTTCGTCTGTGCGGATTGCACTGCTGCGAAACCTTCGTCCAATTGCCCCCTTCTTAATCTTAATTTTTATATTCCAGCTATTTCTGATACCCGGGAATATTTTTATAGATTTGTATGGGTTTTCAGCCACCACAGAAGGCCTTTTTGAGGGCCTGAGGATTGTGGGGCGTTTTATTCTTTTGATACAATTTGCCTCCCTGTTGACGGCTACGACTTCTCCTGCTCATATGACTGCGGGAATTGAAAGGCTACTTCGCCCCCTGTCCGGCAAGGTCTTAGGAGCGACTTCGTTTGAAATTGCCACCATGATGTCCCTCTCCATTCATCTGGTTCCTGTTTTGAACAGGTTCCTGAAAGAAGTATACCAGGCACAGCTCTGCAGGGGGCTGGGAAGGCAAAAGAGGATTTCAGGATTGGTCTCACTGGCGATACCTTTGCTCAGGGGAGCCTTCAGGATGATGGACGATATATCTATGGGAATGGAAAGCAGATGTTATCAGGGCAACTACAGGACATCCCTTTTCGAATTAAAAATGAAAAAAAACGACTGGATAGCCCTTATGTTGGTTTTTGTATTGTTGCTTGGCTTCTGGAATTTGAATATCACTCTTATTCCCTCCTATCAGATATAATGCGGAGGATTCTGATAAACGTTCCTCTTCCAGAACTTCTATAAAATTTGTTCTTATTATTACTCTACTAGCCTGTTTCCCGGGCAATTATTCTGAAATATCTGCTTATTTTTAGATAGCTTACGCCCTCAGTCCACCACCTTTTTTCTTTTTAACGTCCTCATTTGATGCAAATTGAAACAAAACGCCGTAACCATCACCTTTCCCGCTTTGAATACGCCTTTTGTCACCGCATACACCCTTTCACAGGGCATCCTCTGTACACTACTCCTGTCATTGCGCATAATCTGTTTGATATTCAGTGGCTTTCCTCTTGCCGCTCTTTGCATCGTTGCTGCAAATCCTTTTGCCGCCACTTCGAAATATCCCTTATCCCTATACACCACTTCTCCTTTTTTTGACCAATTCCCATCCCTGCTTCTTCTTCTTGTTTTTGCCTCATCACCTCTCATTTTCTCCTGATTGGCATGTCCAGGTTCTGCAACAATAAAGGTTGCATCCTGAATCATTCCCTTTTTAATTTCCAATCCTTTCCCTGAATGACCATACAGTTGTGTCATCAGGTATTCGTTTTGGAAAATGTTGCAGATTGAAAATCTGCAACTCCTGTTAAATCTCTGATTCAACATGATCCAGGAACTTTCTGAATGAAATGCGATCAATACATTGTCGTTCATTCTGGATCAAAAAAGACCATGCCATTGTTGTAACACAAGCATTTTGAACATCATTACAACATCATTTTCAGGTCGACCACCTTTGTCTGTCCTGTTGATATACATTGATTCCAGTATGGGACGAAATGGTTTCCAGTCAATCAACTTGTCTTTCAGATAGTTTTCACCAGCAGCTATCAAACGGTCATATTCTGTGTTTCAGGGTGAAATTACTGAAGGTATTCGTATGATTAAATTTATCTTGATAGAATATAAATATTGTTATTTAGTTTGGGTGAGGGGAGGAGTTAATCAGAAATCTCTGAAGACAATGATATGTGGAAAATACGTTTCATCGATGAGGGGAGGGAGTACCCGATGATAAAAGAGAAGTCATATTTGAAAGATTCGAAAGAGCAGGGTCATCTGTCAGTATAAAAGGAACCGGGCTTGGACTTGCAATTGCAAAAAAGACAACGGAACTACATGGCGGCCAGACTGGTGTTGAAGACAGGGAAGATAGAAAGGGGAGCATTTTCGGGATCACCCTCCCCTGTGCCTGATCAGGCGTGTTTTACCACACATTTATGCAGGCCGGTGACCTCCACAATATCACTGTTATCCGGACTCTGAATTATCATCTGTCCCTTGCGAAGATAAGGAATCCTTTTTTCAAATTCCAGTGGAACATTTAATGCATTTATGGCATTGTCGTTTGAGAGATTGAGAATGATCCGACTATTTATCTGCTTGAGCACGGTGTCATCGATATCCTGTGGATCCTGGGTAATCAGGAAAAGACCAAGTGTTTCCTTGCGCCCCTGCCTTGCTGCATCTGCAAATCTGGATACGATACGTCTTGAATGAGCCGACATCGCACCGGAAAGATACCTGTGTGCTTCATCAAGAGCCAGTAATACGGGAGTTTTCTTAACAGAATCATTGCCTGATGTACTGAGTTTGTTATCCACTACAATTGTCATCAAGGTGAGAGTAATGAGGTCCCTGATACGGCTATTATTTATATATTCAGTCGGAAATACACTGACCCTGCCAGGCTTGAAAACCTCATCAAGTATTTCGGTTATCGGTTTTGCCGGCTGGTCGAATACCCTGCTGAAAGAGCGATTTTTGACCTTACGCACAATGGCATCATAGGAGGATTCATGGATTTTCCCACTATCCACATAAACAGAACGTGTGCCTTCATCCGCAATGAAAACTGTAAATCCCTGATAGGTATGATTTGCAGGAGTCTTGAAATAATCCTCAAGCAACAGCTCAAGGCCTATATACTGGTTTTCCGTCAATTCAGCTGCTGATATCAACCAGGAATTATTCCTTACAAGTTCGAAAGGAATTGTAAATTCCATTTGTTGTGCACGGGATTTACCCGGATAGGACTGGCCGTCCACACTTGCCAGGAATGTCCTTGTATCCTGATGTCCTCCATGCAAGACGCCCTCTTCTGCAAAGGTTACTTCATCGGCATATCCTATATCCGCATTTTCTTCAAACAACTGGGAATATTCATCCTGCGGATCCATTATCACAAGACATGGGTTTTTCTTCCTGCCCTGCTCACCCCTTACAAGATACTGATTATCCGATGCTAGGAATTGACGCAGAATATTTTTTGTAAGGAAGGTTTTTCCCGTACCGGTACTTCCGCACACCAGCATATGACGGAACATGAGAGGATCACCCATTGAATAATCGTTGCGCAGATAGTAGGCAACTGTTGGAGGAGAAGCATGTGTCCTGACAAGTTCACCCCCCACACTCAAATGTCCCAGAAAAATACCTTCAGTCGGAATGTTGAGACCTGTCTGGATCTTGAGTTTTTCAGAAACCGGTAGTATTGGAGTATTGGGGCGGGGGAGCCTGTCGGCCATGCGACGCATTAGGCCTGCCTTTGCTGGAGACAGGATACATAGAGGGTCAAGATATGCAAGGAATTTGTAATCTATCTCATTGGTATTATTGGCCTTTAACATGCGCCGGGAATGCAACTCTGTCGCATCATCAACTTCAAATTCCTGAAGGTACTGCAGTTTCCAGACCCTTGCAAACAGATCTTCATCTCCGTAGGGAACCAGTACATATGTACCAAGCCTGACATTCGGCCTGTGCGAAGAAGTAATATAACCAGTAAGTCGTGCACCTGATTCAGTTATTTCCAGCGGGTCAATTCCTGTTGTAATTGTACCCAGCGCATTATCAAAGGATGACCCATCCGGATTATCCACTGTATCAGGAACATATTCCTCAAAATCTTCAACCGGTTCTTTCGAGGATACATTGCCCCCTTTATTACCTGTGGCATAAGCAAGTATGTCGTCATCATTATCCATCTGTATCACTCCAGCGTATATCGTTGTATTTCGTATCAACCCTGAGTTTACTGAATTGCCCAAGAATCTGTTTCCTTTCTTTTGTGCGTATCTTTGCTATCGAATCCACCTTGGAGAGTGTCGGTGGGATACCGCCTATTGAAATGTCATATAATACTTTGCGGGTGAGCAGGTGCCTCATATCATCATCTTTTGTCAGACCATAAGGAGACTCTACTTTAAAAAGAACATTCATAGCAGGAACATAAATTACAAAAAATGTTAATGCATAATCCTCTGCAGCATACTTGTGGGAAAGAGAACTATCCATCAAGGGACTTGTGGTCTGGAGCATATTCTCATAGAACTGGTTGGGTTGTATGAACCAGTTTGTATACGTAATACAATTGCGTGAGTCTTCAGCAGAAGGATGAAGGACGTTTTTGAAAAACTGGGCATCTACCAGCCAGGGTATATCCAGATCCATTTCCTGTTTTTTAAGCGTTTGTACGATCTGCATATCTTCAGGATTTTTCACAAATCCTACCAGTGGAATACTATTATCCATTGCATGATCCATGATGTCAATATAATTTTGCAATATTTTCAATGCTGAGGGGTCATATCTTATTCTGACTTCTTCAGAGGGGACAACCATCCAGTACATTAGCTGTTTAGGATATATGGGTCCATCCATTATGAAAAAATCCTCTTTTGTAAAAATATCTTTCATCCAGAGAATATGTTCGGACTCGGAAAGGTAAAGAGCAATATTGTGAACGAGGCGTTTTTCCCTGGTCTCCAGCAGACCTGCCTCAATTTTTACCAGGCGACTTCTGCCATTGTCCCTATCAAATAATCTCCAGTCCTGTGAAGTGTTGATAGTAACATTTGCAGAAGAGGAATAAGTAGCAGCAACTATTGTTCTTTTGGAATGGATATCAAGATCGCTTGGCGAGGAAGCCATCGCACAATGGCAGAAATCCAGTGCAAGCCCCGAATCAAAGAAAAAAGTGTTGGTGCTTCCACTATCAGAAGAAAGAGTTCTTTCAACAGGGTCTTTTGATTGTGACATTCGGGCCATGTCTACCTTTCCCCTGTATAGCCTCCCGATGGATTTCAAAACAATTCTGGAGCCGTATTTTAGTTCTTTCAAAAAATCAAGAAGATCATTAGCATCGCTATCTTCATTTTCCTGCTCTACATCCATTTCAATACCGGATGCGATTTCTTGTATGGCTTTTATGTGAATCGGTTCAAGTGACATTTAATGCTAAAAGAGGTCCCTGACAATATATAATCATTCACATAGACTGGAATTTTCAGCAGATAGCGCCATTTTTTCATAGAAAATGTATCACCATAAAGTATAAAAAGAATTAAGCCATTTATAATTTGAATTCCAAACGATTATTCCCTGTTTAATATTGAAGTATGTTTACAAAAAAGATTGTTATAATCTTTTACTAAATAACCTATAAAAAAAAAGGGGTTATTTTTATTTCTGAGGAAAGAATGAAGAAAATTGTAGTTAGCAACTTAACGAAGATATTTGGTAAGCATCCAAAGAAAGCTTTGTCCTATGTTGAAGAAGGTCTTTCAAAAGATGAAATCTTCAACAAGACTGGCCAGACCGTAGGACTGTATAATGTGAGTTTTGATGTGTATGAAGGAGAAATTTTTGTACTTATGGGCCTTTCAGGCTCCGGTAAGTCAACTCTTCTACGTTGCCTAAACCGGCTCATTGAACCCACATCCGGATTGATAACTATTGGCGATGAGGATGTTACAAAGGCCTCCAGTGAGAGACTCAGGTTGATCAGGGAAAAGCAGATCAGCATGGTCTTCCAGAATTTCGCCCTTTTGCCACACAGAACCATCATTGATAATGTTGCTTATGGTCTTGAAATACAGGATTTCTCAAAGGAGGAGAGACATGAAAAGGCATCAGTCGCAATAGAAACTGTTGGACTGAAAGGTCATGAATTCAGTAAACCATCCCAGTTGAGTGGAGGTATGCAGCAGAGGGTCGGACTTGCGAGAGCCCTTGCAACAGATCCTGAGATACTTTTAATGGATGAAGCATTCAGTGCCCTTGACCCGCTTATCCGCAGTGAGATGCAGGACGAGTTGCTTGAACTTGAGGAAAAGATGCAGAAAACAATTGTTTTCGTATCACATGACCTTGATGAGGCCCTCAAGCTCGGTGACCGTATTGCCTTGATGAAAGATGGAGAAATTGCCCAGATCGGGACTGCTGAAGAGATCCTCTCAAACCCTGCGAACGATTATGTATCCAGGTTCGTTGCCGGTGTGGACAAAACTAAGATCCTTACTGCTGAGAATGTAATGAAGAGGCCTGACCCGGTTGTATCACTCAAATCCGGTCTACAAGTTGCCCTGAAACTCATGGAAAAGCACGGCATATCCTCTATATACGTGGTGGATAAAGCCAAGCGTCTTCAGGGATTCCTGAAAGTCGATGATGCGGTCCGGGCACAGAAAGCCGGAAAGACCATAGAAGATGTAATCATAAAGGAATTCCCGAAAACTACAATGGATACTCCGCTTCAAGATCTTATATCAATCCGGGCGGAAACTGACCAGCCAATTGCGATTGTTAATGAAAATGACAAACTTGTAGGCGTGGTTGTCAGAGGCAGTATTCTTGCTGCACTTAAGACCACAGAAGAGGATGATGAAGAACAAGTTGAGGAGGTAACACAATGATAGTACCACAATTACCCATAGGCAGCGTTGTCGAATCTGCAGTCTACTGGATTAGTGATACTTTTGGCTTCGCCCTTGATGCATTCAGTGCCCTCTTTGGATTTATCATTGATATTTTCAAAGATGTGCTGATGGCAGTGCCTCCCCTCTTGTTTGTTGTGATTATTGCAGCTATTGCATACGTAGTTGGGCGAAAGGATTGGAAACTCGCTTTAGGCACTGGCCTTGGATTCATAGTGATACTGAGTATGGATCTCTGGGAATACTCCATGGAGACCATTGCTCTTGTAATTTCGTCTGCTGCACTGGCCCTAATAATAGGTATTCCGTTGGGTATACTTGGAGCAAAAAGTGAAACTCTTTACAGGATACTGAGACCTATTCTAGATCTTATGCAGACCATGCCTTCATTTGTTTACCTTATCCCGGCAGTTATCTTCTTTGGACTTGGTAATGTTCCGGGTATGATTGCAACCGTTGTTTTCTCCATGCCCCCTGCAATCAGGCTTACAACCCTTGGAATTACCCAGGTTCCCAAAGAACTGGTAGAAGTTGCCGATGCTTTTGGGTCAACTCCATGGCAAAAACTTATCAAGGTAGAAATACCTGTAGCTTTAAAGACAATAATGGCCGGTGTTAACCAATGCATAATGCTTGCCCTTTCAATGGTCGTTATTGCTTCAATGATCGGAGCCCGTGGCCTTGGATACCAGGTATTGATAGGAATCCAGAGGGTTGATATAGGAGTTGGATTCGAAGCAGGCCTTGGAATTGTCATAATAGCAATTGTCCTTGACAGGCTCACACAGCACCTTACACCAAAGTAAGTGCCAGAGCCTTCATTCTTTTTATCCAATCACACAGGAGGAATTAAAAATATGGATAATAAATACAAAGCAATTTTAGTAGGAATTCTGTTAGTGCTTTCCCTCTTTGCTGCAGGCTGTGCCCAGCAGGGAGACGAAGGCGATACTGGTGATGGAAACCAGACACAGGTCGAAGATAAAAGTGTAACAATTGCATATGTGCAATGGGCAAGTGCAGTTGCAACAACAAATGTAGTTCAGGAAGTATTCCAGAAAGCTGGATATGAAGTTGAACTCAACAATGTTGCAGCCGGTATAATGTACCAGGCTATCGCAAATGGTGATGCTGATTTCTCAGTATGTGCATGGTTACCGAACACCCAGTCAAACTACTGGGAACAATATGGAGACCAGATTGAAAAAGTCAATGTAAATACGCCAAATGTCAAAACCGGACTTGTTGTACCTCAATATGTTGATATTGATACAATCCCCGAACTCAAAGGTAATGAATCAAAGTTTGGAGGCACAATAACCGGTATAGACCCTGGTGCAGGTATCATGTCCCAAACCGAAGAAGCCATTCAGGAATATGGTCTTGACGGATACACCCTGCAAGCCAGCAGTGGCCCTGGAATGACATCCGCACTTACAAGTGCCATAACCGATGAAAAACCAATCGTTGTAACCCTGTGGAATCCACACTGGGCATTTGCACGCTGGGATTTGAAATATCTGGATGATCCAAAAGATGTCTATGGATCAGACGATATTGTGACCATCGCAAGACCAGACCTTAAAGAAGACAAACCTCAAGCATATGAAATACTCACCAGATTCAAATGGACTGTTGCCGATAATGAAAAGGTCATGTCCTATATAGACCAGGGCATGAGTGCCGAAGAAGCTGCTGAGAAATGGGTTAACGACAACCCCGATAAAGTTAATGAATGGCTTGGAACTGAATAAGGGTAATTTAACCTTTATTCCTATTTTTTTATCGTGCCATCTATTTTATTTTTGAATAAAAAGAGGTGATTAGTTTGAGATATAAGCTTTTGAAAATAGAGATTTCCGATTAACTCCCCTCTACCAGCCAAACTAAACAACAATATTTATATTTAATCAAGATAAATTTACTTGCATGAGTACATTCAGTAATTTCACTCTGAAACAGGAATATGACCGTTTGGTAGCTGCTGGTGACAAACTATCTGAAATTGATAAGTTGATCGACTGGAAAACATTTCGTCCCATTCTGGAATCAATGTATATCAACAGGACAGACAAAGGTGGTCGACCTGAAAATGATGTTATAATGATGTTCAAAATGCTTGTATTACAACAATGGCATGGCCTTTCTGATCCAGAACTTGAACGACAATGCATTGATCGCATTTCGTTCAGAAAATTCCTGGGGTTTCCAAAACGAATACCTGATGACACAACTGTATGGGCATTCAGGGATAGGATTACAAAATTGGAACTTGAAGAGCAAATCTGGGGAGAACTACAAAGACAGATCGATTGTAGAGGATTGGAAATTAAGAAGGGAATGATTCAGGATGCAACCTTTATTGTTGCAGAACCTGGACATGCCAATCAGGATAAGTTGAGAGGAGATGAAGCGAAAACAAGAAGAAGCAGGGATGGAAATTGGTCAAAAAAACATGGCAAATCATATTTTGGATACAAACTGCATACGATTATTGATAAGGAAAATGAATTGATTCGAAGGTTTGAAACGACTGTGGCATCAGTACATGATTCTCAAGTCGATCTGTCAGAAAAGGGAGAAGTTGTGTATAGGGATAAGGGATATTTTGGAGTTGAGGCAAAGGGATTTGCAGCAACGATGCAAAGAGCGGTGAGAGGTAAACCGTTGAATATCAGGCAGATTATGCGTAATGACAGGATTAGTGTAAAGAGGATGCCTTGTGAAAGGGTGTATGCGGTGACAAAAGGCGTCTTCAGAGCGGGAAAGGTGATGGTTACGACGGTTAAAAGAGTAAATCTGAAAATGATGATGACGGCGTTTTGTTTCAATTTGCATCAAATGAGGACATTAAAAAGAAAAAAGGTGATAGCCTGAGAGCGGAAGCTATCTAAAAATAAGCATAAATTTCAGGAAATTGCATGGAAAACAGGACAATAGAGCAATAATAGGAACAAAATTCATTCAAGTTAGGCAAGAGGAACGTTAATCAGAATCCTCAATATTAGCATGCCTTATAGTGGCAATCGCTTTAATCGGTGCAGGTTGCACCTCCCAGAGCGATGAAACTCCTGGTGAAGAGACTACAGAAGAACCAGTACGAATTGGAGTCGTCCAGTGGGATGACTCACGTGCAACTGGAAATGTATTTTTGCACATCCTTGATGAGGGAGGCTATGAATACGAAACTGTATCCGCTGATCTGGGTGGTCTGTATCAGGCAACTGCACAGGGTGATGTGGATGTCCTTATCCTTGCCTGGCTGCCGGCTACACAGGGTCCCTACTGGGAACAATACGGTGACAATCTGAATAAGGCACAGGTTGTAGCTACAGGTGCAAAATGTGGTCTTGGAGTTCCGGATTATGTTTATGACGCCGGCATTACTTCAATTGAGGATTTACAGGGCAATGCCAGCAAATTTGACGGCAAGATCACCGGTATTGAGCCGGGTGCGGGCATAATGCAAAATACTGAAACCGTTATGGAAGAGTATAATCTGGAAGAGTATGAGCTCTATTCCAGCAGTACTGTAGGAATGGCCACAACACTCCAGGATAAAGTTGACAATGAGGAATGGATTGTTGCAACCCTCTGGAGACCACACTGGACCTTTGCCCGCATGGAAGGGCTGAAATTCCTTGAGGACCCAAAGGGAATATATGGAGGAAGCGATGACCTGATTATTCTTACCAGAACCGGCTTTGCAGAAGACAGGCCCGAATTCTATCAGCTCATCCAGAATTTTGAGATGGACCTATCCGAAATCGAATCAATAATGATCGCTATCGATGAAGGAAAATCTCCTCAACAGGCTGCAGCCGACTGGCTCGCAGAGCATCCTGAGAAGTACGATGAAGTACTTGGCACTCAGTGAGGATAAACAATCCTCACTTCTTTTTTTCCGCAACCTTTAATAACTAGCATTCCCTCTAAAGTAATCCACATATTCAAATAATCAATATCATAGAGAGTGATAATTATGGGCAAAACCGGAAGTATTGAATGGGTAAAAATTAAGGGACGCAAAGGCAACACAATCAAAGTTAAAAAAGCCAAAGCTAACAAGGCACACACTGCACCTGCACAGAGATATTCTTCTGCAGGTACAAAGAGGAGATTCAAAAGAAGATCCCAGAAAGCCATTGTTCGCTGATTTTCTTTTTTTTATTATATTATTTTTTTGAATGTAATTTCCAATAGACTAAGGGATCTTCCATTGCAGCAACATTTATATAGAACCACAAACATGTACAAACGACCTGTATAATGCAGGGAATATCAATTTGATGTATATAATACGGAGGTAAAAGTAATGGCAGGACAGATGGCTGGCGGACAGCCAATTTTTATTTTAAGAGACGGAAATCAGAGAACCAGGGGCAGGGATGCCCAGAGCAACAACATAATGGCTGCAAAAGCTGTGGCTGAAGCTGTCAGGACTACACTCGGACCAAAGGGAATGGACAAGATGCTTGTAGACTCCCTTGGTGACGTAGTGATCACAAATGACGGTGCGACCATCCTCAAGGAAATGGATATCGAGCACCCTGCTGCCAAGATGATCGTGGAAGTTTCCAAAACCCAGGATGATGAAGTAGGAGATGGAACAACCACTGCTGCTGTAATCACCGGTGAATTGCTCAAAAAGGCAGAAGACATGATCGAGCAGGATGTACATCCAACAATCATCGCATCCGGATACAGGATGGCAGCTGAGAAAGCTGGCGAATTGCTCAAGGAACTTGCACAGAATGTTACAATCGATAACAAGGACACCCTGATAAACATCTCCAATACTGCCATGACAGGAAAGGGTGCAGAGGCTTCCAAAGATGTACTCAGCGAAATCGCCGTATCCGCTGTCGCAAGCATTGCAGACAAGACTGATAGCCAGACAATTGATATCGACAATATAAAGGTTGAAAAGAAGGTCGGTGGCAGTATAGAGGATTCAGAACTCATTGAAGGTATGATCCTTGACAAAGAGCGTGTACATTCCAACATGCCAAAGAAAGTCACCGATGCAAAGATTGCACTTATCAACAGTGCCATCGAACTCAAAGAAACTGAAGTCGACGCGGAAATATCCATCACCTCTCCTGACCAGCTCCAGTCTTTCCTTGATCAGGAAGAAAAGATGCTAAAAGGACTTGTAGACAAAATCGTCGCAAGCGGTGCAAACGTTGTCTTCTGCCAGAAAGGTATTGATGACATGGCGCAGCACTTCCTTGCCAAGGAAGGAATCTTTGCAGTCAGACGTGTCAAAAAGAGTGACATGGAAAAACTCGTACGTTCCACTGGTGGTAAACTGGTTACCAACATCGAGGAAATGACCGCAGATGATCTTGGAAAGACCGAAGTTGTGGAAGAAAGGAAGGTTGCTGGCGACAACATGGTCTTTATTACCGGCTGTGTCAACCCAAGATCCGTATCTATCCTCCTGCGCGGCGGAACCGAACATGTAGTCGACAATATTGAAAGAGCACTCCATGATGCTCTGCGCGTAGTCGGTGTAGCCATAGAGGATGAAAAACTCGTATCCGGCGGCGGCGGTCCAGAGGTAGAAGTGGCCCTCCAGCTGCAGGATTACGCGTCATCTCTCAGCGGCAGGGAACAGCTGGCAGTTAAAGCATTCGCAGAGTCCCTTGAAGTTATTCCAAGGACCCTTGCAGAAAACGCTGGTCTGGACCCAATCGACATGCTTGTAGAACTTCGCTCCCACCATGAAAAGGGCGCCAAGACCGCCGGTCTTGATGTCTACAGTGGAAAAGTCATTGATATGTGGGATGCAGGTGTCGTTGAACCCCTGAGAATAAAGACCCAGGCAATCAATGCTGCAGCAGAAGCATCCATAATGATCCTGAGGATCGACGATGTAATTGCATCCTCCAACCCATCCCCATCAAGCGGCGGTGGCGAAGGCGGCATGCCACCAGGAATGGGTGGCGGTGGAATGCCACCAGGAATGGGCGGCGGTGGAATGCCACCAGGAATGGGTGGAATGTAAAGTAAAGACAAGTATATGATGCATAGCTTTTCAAGGCTATGCATCAACTTCTTTTTTTGTCTATTTTTTCAGATAATAATTCAGATTCTACGTTATTATTTCTGGATTACTTGTAATCAAGACTATTCATGAGATCAATCACTGAGTGTAATTAATATATAAACACAATCAACTCTTTCCCCTTTCCCTTGCTATCCAAAGAGACACTCCAAATGCAATCAAAGTAAACATTCCACTAAAACCGGGAACTTTGTATGAAGATTGCCCCGGCTCATCAGTCTCTGCATCCTTCAGGTAATAGTAAATTTCACCTTCATCAGTATCGATATAAAAGGTAGTGACAGCGGGACCTGTTATGTAAGTCACAACCCAGAAAGGATGTGAATCCCGGAATACAACATGGATATCTACCGGAGACACCGACGAATTCATCTCCTTTGCAGCTATATGGAGTGCCTGTTCCTTATCCACGGATACCTGTAACTCATTGAATGTCTTGACCCAGCTGATATTGCCCTTTTGTTCCATGAACATAAGTTCCCTGAAAACATCCCTGTCGGCTACCAGATAAACCAGTGAAGAAGTCTGGTTCATGTCTGTAGGTGTTTCTTTCCATTTCCGTGGATCATAGGAGTTGATAAAAGAGACTATCGTATCATTATTTTCAGCCTCGGGATGAGCAGTGAAAAAATCATCCAGAGGACCTGATGGTTCAAAAGGAATCGTCTCATTCATCCCTATCTGCCGGACCCATACAATCTCTCTTTTCCATTTTTCGTCGCTTCCTTTACTTATTTCAAGAAATACTAGTTTTTTCGAACAATTTCCTTTTGGAATTATGTATTTGTATCTATGAGTACGGTTAATATATGCTATTTCATAATCACTGATCCCAAATGTATTTATAAAATCCATAATTTCTTGATTTTCTTCTATCAGATACATATGTTGTAAACGAAAGATTTCTGCTCTACTAAAACCATCTCCAGGAGGAGGAGTGAGATCTTCGGCAAACGCAGGCGTAACTACCAATGTTATTATAAGTAGATAGGCTATGATTAGTTCTATTTTTTTCATGCATACACCTAGGAAAAAGTGTAGATAAGATAGCTTCAATCGTTGAAATAAACACGAATAAACACAGAAGTTTCAGATCTGTGTTTATTCAAGATTTACTCTGCATTTTGACTATTATTAATTATACTTGTTCAACAATCCCAAATATTCTCTGTCAAAATCGAATTTGTAATGCAACAATCCGTCTCCACTGGGATCACTCGGATCAAGATCATCATCTGCGTCCTTTAGATTCCAGAAATACATGCTTGAGTAATTTTGGGAAATGTAGATGTCTGGATTGTCAAAGGATTTCCATGTTGGATCAGAGTGTATCCATTCCTGCCCATCCCAAATTTCTGCTATTTCATGTGCACTTCTGTTCCCTGAAGTGTTAGTCATATTCATATAGTACTGTTTGGAAGGTACTCCAAGCGCTCTATTAAATGCATTAAAAAGGGTAGCATACTCGTCACAAACACCAATATAGTACCCACTGGCATTTGTGTGACTAATTACCCATAAATCGGAAGCAGTATAACTTCTATTTATGACCATTTCTTCATCATAATGCATAACATCATAAACATAATCTGTAATTTGGTTTGCAGTATCATAGGGGGTTGTACTGTTATCCCCTGCAACTGCAGCTTCAAATATGATATTATAGCCTTCATTGAATGGGAAGTGGTAAATATCACTTGTATTCAGGTTCACTCCATTATCAGGATCAGCTAGATGATTTGCATCATTATTGTATTTTTCAATTCCATCATACGGCATCCATACAAAATGAGTAGATGTATCATCCGGATCAACCCGCACTTCAAGAGCAATAGGTTTTATACCTATGGAACTCTGCGTACTTGTTGGCTGGAAGGGAACAGTTACTGTCATGTTGGAACCTGGAGCCAGATTACTGAATGATTTGTAGTAACCATAGCCATCTTCTGCTGACCAGAAGAGAACTTTTCCGCTTGCAGTTGAGGTGCCGTAATTATGGATGGTAACGTAATTATTGAATGTGGTGTCCTGTACCCAATACCACTGATAAGTTATTTCCGTGATTTTTACATCAGGATCTGATCTTGTCTTATCTTCACTTTCAGACAGTTGCGTTGCCTTTGCAGGTATATTAATTGAAATCTGCCCGCCTGATTCGAATTTTGCTTTCGGGGATGTGGTTTCTTTAGGAATACTATTGAGTTCTTTTTTTTCCGATTCATTCAAGGCAATTATGAAAGGATTTGTTTTTTCGAGTTCCTCCGGCGACAGAGGTTCCTGTTTTACCTGAGGTTTATGTCCGTTGTATTCCGAAAGATCCATGGGTTTTACCCATTCTTCAAATTCCGGAATATCCGAAGTTTCATTCTCCATTTTACTGTCATTTACTGTGGCTGATACGGGTATCAGTGCCAGATTTACCAATAATATTGCTGCCAATACTATTGAGTATCCAATCTTTAAATTTCGCATTATTTCACCTCTTGTATTTAATCCCCGAGGCAAAGCTGCACTTATATACTGTTAACAGCAAACTTGAGCCTGCCTTTGGGCCAATGTGGAGTTCTGGTTGGTTAACATTCATTGGAACTCCACATTGTAAATTCTCATTCGACGTGATAGTATATATTATTTGCCCCAACTCAATTTAACTTGACATTTGGGTGTCCATCACTTCGATTACCAACTGAAATCGCTGAAACAGATATGTTCCTGAAAAACCAGAATATTTAAAAGCACCAGTGCTTCCCATCAGGTGCTACAAGATTGTCAAAGATACTACAAAAGATGAAAGATCGATTATCACAAAACGTAAAAGGTAAACGGTCTCTGTAGAAATTCTCGTTTAAATAATTACTGAAATAGAGATAGCCCTGTCTATATTATGGATTAATAATTTGAACTTGATCTCTTTCACCTGATTTCTTTATTTCCTTGCCCTCAGTTCTTCCCCATATTTCCTTTTCAAAACAGAAAACATCGTTTCTACCAGATTTCTGTAATGATAGATCTCTTCATCAAATTCATTTATCATTTTTCTACGGTATTTTCATTTGATCTTTTCATTTTTCTGCATCTTACAGGGATTATGCTGGCTGCTTTCAATTCTTCATTTATTAGAGCATGTATCTTCTCGGAATCATATCCTTTATCAATCAGCTTTTATCTTTTAGTGGCATTGTTTTAATAATTTTCTTGCATGTTTTGTATCATGTGCAAGATTTGTATAACTTCTTACCCATCAGTAGAATCTTCATATGAGTAAATAATGTAATATCCAATATATGACTGAACAAAGCTTTCAATCTATACTAACAGTAGAACCATTTTGTCTTATCTCTGTAACTGTCTCAACGACTACTCCTTTTTCTTCATCAATTAAGAAATCAATTATCTTGTTTCCTGATCTAATTCTTAAAGCAGGAGCACATCCTGGGCCGTCATAATCCTCTGGAGTTGGATGACAGGAATAAACCACACCCATAATTGTTCCTCCTTCCTGAATTACCTGTCTCGCACGGATGTCATTGAGTGCAATCTTGGCTATATTAGAAGGATCTGTTTTGAGCCATTCAGACTCCGATTCATCATAAGGTGGAAGTACTTCAATCGCAGAGTAATTAATATCTAAATCCTCCACTTCTTCATTTACAGATGTATCAACACCATTTGATATCTGAGAAGATTTTTCAACTGATTCAGGGCCTATACATCCAGCGAAGCTACTGATAAGCAAAAAAATAGTCAGACAAATAACATTAAATTTAATATTTTTAGTACAAACAAAATCTGTAAACAAGTTCTTTTCCTCCGATATTCTCTTTGTCTACTTTATTTTTTAATTTTATAATTATCAAAAATATAAGAGATGATGAAACTATTTTTATCTTCATTACCTTGAATATATTAATTTATTTTAAATTTATGTTCTCAATTTGACTTGAGATGATGAATAAATGACAACATCTAATCCATTAATGGCAGAAGGTATACCAGAACCATACTTTTCATCCCAATAAACGGTGATTGTATTATCATTCTCATCCTTGAACAACATATTGTAGAAAGTTGTATCACTTGGCAAGTCAGCGTTGTCATCTACATTATATGTTTCCAGTGTTGTGAAAACATCAAGATTTGTATCATCAGCATCTGTAGAGTATATGTACACAAAATTGTTGTCCGTAACATCTTCAAAGCCAATGTACCATCTATTATGGTAATCATCCCATAGCATAAGACCTTCAATCGTGTCACCAGCATCAACATTAATCCTATTGCTATGGAAATAAACACCATTTGCACCAGTCCATGATGCACCAGTCCATCGATCGCTACCTGCCTGATTCCACTCTAAGACAGGTTGAATGATCCCACTCTCTCCATAAGGTACAATTGCATTAAAAAGGAAGTTTATTGCATCATCGTCTGGGTTTGAAGGCTCTGAAGGAACGATCCAATCTGCTCTAAACATTGAAAGATCATCAACATTTCTATCGACTGAGTATTCAAGCCATCCAGTATAAGCTGGAATTGTTTCAGTTTTTTTATTGTCATCATTGATTACAGTGAGGATTTTTACTCCATTTTGGTAAACATTAGTAATGTTTTCTTTTGTACTAATCTCAGATCCAGATGGAACTTCAAACACATGTGTTGCTGCTTTCATTCCAGATGGTGTGGAAATATTACCAGTTTCTTCAGCAATTGCAAAGAAGGACTGTTTTCCCTCAGAATCAAAAACAGTCGTTCTTCCATCAGATGAATAGTGAACTATTGATCCATTTTGAATATTGTGCAATCCATTGTGGCTGTTAATACTAAATTCAGAAGTGATAACTTTCTTTTTGCCGGAATCATTGAATTTCAACAACGATCGCTGAAAATCGTTTTCTTCAGCTGCACATACTGCCGGTGTAAATGCAACGCCCAATATTAGCATTGCCACAAACAACGTTCCAAGTTTATTTTTGTTCATTTCTTCTTACCTCTTTCAATCTACCCCAGAGGCAAAGCTACGCTTATATACTGTAAACAACAAACTTGAGCCTGCCTCTGGGCCAATGTGGAGTTGTGGTTGGTTAATATTCATCGAAACTCCACATTGCAAATTCTCATTCGACGTAATGGTATATATTATTTGCCCTAATTCAATTTAACTTGATATATGGATGTTCATCACTTCAATTAACAACTGGAATCGCTGAAACAGATATATTCCTGAAAAACCAGAGTATTTGAAAGCGCCAGTGCTTCCCATCACGTACTACAAGATTGTCAAAACTACTACAAAAGATGAAATGATCCATAAAGTGAATTTGATTAGTCGAGTAGGATTACTGTTGTGTGTGGAATGCCGGTTTGTAAGCAACAATAACAATATTATAACGCCGGGATCGATTATCACAAAACGTAAAAGGTAAACATTGATTTTGTACTGAATCTTTATTTGTAAGAGTAATGCCTACCGGGCAATGGTCAGAACTTTAGATTTTTACTATCATTCATAGACATCCCATTTATGCTTCTTTTCTAGTGATTTCAATCATCACCGGATATTCGGCTTCAACCGAGAGCTCTCCCTTCAAATGTTAGAGAAACTTCGGCTCTATAGAATTCCTTTCTTATCACAGTCTCTTTGTACTTTTCAATAAGTCGAATCTTCGGAGATTTTTATAGTATTATCCTGTAGCTTGACCATATAGTAATAAAGTATTGCACCTATAAAATTCAAGAAAATTAGGACGATTGACCAGATTAACTTCTCATATTCTCCTGCTCGCGGAAATTTTTCTGTGCTTCGTTGAAGGCAGTCAGATAACATGAAAAGCCAGAAAACAATAGCTATTGCACCTACACCCCATAGTAGTTGACCCATATAAAATGCTACTGTGATTATTATTACAAATATAATTCCGATGATTATCCATTCGATTGTATTCTTGTTCAAATTACCATCTCCATATCATTCATAGATATAATGGCTCTGTAGAAATCCTCATTTGAATAATTACTGAAATAGAAGTTGCCCTGTCTATATTATGGATTAATAATTTGAACTTGACCTCTTTTGCCTGATTTCTGTATTTTGTTGCCTTCAGTTCTTCCCCATATTTCCTTTTCAAAACAGAAAACATCGTCTCTACCAGGTTTCTGTAATGGTAGACATTTTCATCAAACTCATCTCTCATTTTACGACGGTATACCATTAAATCACAGATTTAATGGGAGTTCCAGATATTCAATCTGGAACATTTCCCTTTGATCTTCTTCCTTTTTCTGTATCTTACAGGTATGATGGCTTCTGCTTTCAATTCTTCATTGATTAGAGTATGTATCTTCTCAGAATCATATCCTTTATCCATCAGATAACAATCAGCTTTTCTCCTTTTGTGACATTGTCTAAGTAATGACGATGCATGTTTTGCATCATGCACTGGTTTACCTGAAATCTTAAAACCAGTTACAATGAACTTCTCAACGTCAACAGCTATACTTGTTTTCAGAT
>NZ_OBDR01000020.1 GCF_900215215.1 Methanohalophilus euhalobius
TCAATAAGTTGAGTCAGCAGCGATGCATAGTTCCCAAAGGCTCTCGCACTTTAGTACAGTATACAACGCTGGCAGGCTTATCTTCTGTGTTCGGGATGGGTACAGGAGTTACCCTGCCGCTATGGCCGCTGTCCTCAACTTATATGAGATGGATGAAAGCCAAGGCCCGGATTCGAACCGGGATGGAATCGCTCTGCAGGCGATTGCGTAGCCGCTCCGCCACCTTGGCACATTGGGCATGTGCGAAGCGTATTCATATGACGCAACCGTCATAAACTTTGCGTTTCATCGGACCGTGTATTTATGCATTACATACCTGATTTCGCCTGGAATAAGCAATTGGAAGCGGCACGGATTATTAGTAACCGCGGACTTAACACCTCGTTTCCTTAGTGCTTACATCCCGATCCTATTAAACCGGTCTTTTACCGGCATCCTTACAGTGGTCTCTTTTCAGGTTGGATTTCGAGCTTAGATGCTTTCAGCTCTTATTCTTTGGCGCGTAGCTGCTCGGCACTGCCTTGTCAGACAACCGATCGACCAGAGACGCCGTTGCCCTGTTCCTCTCGTACTAAAAGCAACTTACCTTCAGACCACATACACCTCTAGTAGATAGTAACCGACCTGTCTCACGACGGTCTAAACCCAGCTCACGATCTCCTTTAATAGGCGAACAACCTCACCCTTGGCCGCTGCTGCACGGCCAGGATGGAAAGAACCGACATCGAGGTAGCAAGCTGCCGGGTCGATATGTGCTCTTGCCGGCAACGACACAATTATCCCCGGGGTAACTTTTCTGTCAGCTTTAGCCCGCATCAAGCAGGACATAAAGGTTCGCTAGAACCGACTTTCGTCTCGCGATCCATTGCTATGCTAAATCGCGTCAGGCTGACTTATGCTCTTGCACTCTTCAGCAGGTTTCCGACCCACTTGAGTCAACCATTGCGCGCCCTTGATATCTTTTCAAGGGCGTCCCGCCCCAGGCAAACTGCCCACCTATCGGGGTCCTCCTTGCGGAGTTAGGGTCGCGACTTCAGAAGGGTAGTGTCCCATTGACGGCTCCACCCATGCTGGCGCACGGGCTTCGATGCCTCCTACCTACACTGTACATCCGAAATCACAACCCAACGACAGGCTGCAGTAAAGCTCCACGGGGTCTTCACTTCCCCCTAGAGGTCTCTAGACTTTGCACTAGAATGTAAGCTTCACCGGATTCTGGCTAGGGACAGTAGAGCTCTCATTGATCCATTCATGCGAGTCGCCAATTAAGCGACAAGGTACTACGCTACCTTAAGAGGGTCATAGTTACCCCCGCCGTTTACGGGCCCTTCTTTCCGTTGGACCGAAGTTTCAGGTACCCGCACTGGGCAGGATTCAGAGATCGTACTAGCCCTTTCGGGTTTGCGATCTCCTATGTTGGTATTAGACAGTTAGAGCTCCCTGGTCACTGCGACCTGCCATCTTCATGGCAGGCACTCCTTCTCCCGAAGTTACGGAGCCAATTTGCCGAATTCCCTTAGCCAGATTAATTCCGACACGCCTTAGCCTTTTCAGCTAGGGGCACCAGTGTCAGATCTTGGTACGGTCGTTTAGCTTCCTTTTCACGGGTCCCGGGGTGCAGTTGACTTTCGCAATAACATATTCGCCCGCTTCTCGCCATTACGGCTCTCCACGGGTTTCGATGCTTAGACAGCGCGACAACGCTGCTCAACCTACCCTGAGACGTCAGTTTAGTGCTAAACGGTACAGGAATATTAACCTGTTTCCCTTTTGGCGTACTCGAATTACGGTACGTCTTAGGACCGACTAACCCTCGGCTGACGATCATTGCCGAGGAAACCTGGCCCCTTCGGCGGTCAGGATTCTCACCTGACTATGCTGCTACTATTACCAGGATTTTCGTTTCCGTACGGTCCACAGGACTTCACAACCCTGCTTCTGCCCGAACGCAACGCCTTCCTACAAGATTACCTTTCGGTACTCCGTGGTATCGGTGGTCGACTTGAGCCCCGTCCATTTTCGGGGCCCCAGACCTCGACTGGTGGGCTGTTACGCACTCTTTAAAGGGTAGCTGCTTCTAAGCTAACCTTCCAGCTGTTTAGGGCCTGGGACACCCTTTATCTTTAACACTTAGTCGACACTTAGGGACCTTAACCACGGGCTGGGTTCTCTCCCTTACGGACTACAAGCTTACCCCAGTAGCCCGGACTCCAACTTTCTCAGACGACGGTGGTTTTGGAGTTTGACAGGGGAGCGAGGGATTTCTCCCCCGGGATCCCCAATCAGTGCTCTACACCACCGACTATCTCCGGTTAGGTCATGCTACGACATGTTTTGGAAGGAACCAGCTGATGCCGGGTTTGATTAGCCTTTCACTCCAAGACGCAGGTCACACGAACGATTTGCAGGTCAGTACCGCTTGCGGTCCTCCACGTAGCTTTCGCCACGCTTCAACCTGCCCACGCCTAGATCACCCGGCTTCGGGTCGTATTCCAATGACTCCACGCACTTGTATACGCCGCATCTTGTCCGAAGACTGCATGCTTGTTGCTTTCGCTTCGGCTCCCCTTTCGGTTAGCCTTCGCCATTGAAATACACTCCCTGGCCCGTTCTTCAAAACGTAAGATATGACATCGGCAACAAAACTCGTACAGCAGCCTCGCGACTGTTTCCTTCATTTCGCAGATCCTTTCATGCCATATCGTTCCATAACCAACAGGTTTCAGGCACTTTGAACCTCCCTTTTTGGGGTACTTTTCAGTTTTCGGTCACCCTACTAGTTCACTATCGGTCTCAAGAGATATTTAGTTTTGGAAGTTGATGCCTCCCGGGTTCCCGCGCGATATCCAACGCACGGTACTCTGGAACAATTCCAGATCCGTTCACATTAACCTACGTGACTATCACACTCTGTGGTTTGACGTTCCAGTCAAATTCGGTCTCTGTGAGAGGGGATCCTTGGAAAAGTCCTTCCACACCACATGTCCCTTCTGTTCCCAGAGGGATTCGGTTTGAACTTTGCCGTGTTCACTCGCCGTTACTAGCGGCATCTCTTCGATTTCTTTTCCGGTTCCTACTAAGATGTTTCAATTCGGAACGTTCCCGATCATTACTGATCGACCATAAGGTCAAGAGGTCTCATTAGGAGATCCCCGGTTCATAGGCTTCATGCGCCTACCCGGGGCATATCGCAGCTTGACACGTCCTTCATCGGTCCTTGAGCCGAGCCATTCACCTGCTGGCATAAATGCCATTATCCGTTTGCTTACTCCAGTAAGCGTCAGGTATGCAACTTATACACGATCTCATCGTGCTCTTCCTGGTCAGAAAGAGCACATCCATCCTTCCCGGGCAAAATTACTTGCCTGGTGCATTAAATATGGACTTGCTGGGATTCGAACCCAGGGCCTCTGCCTTGCAAAGGCAGCGATCTTCCAACTGATCTACAAGCCCTTGGTATCCCAACGATGTTGGATTATATGAGTGCAATGGCAGTTTTTCGGTTTCTGATCGAAAGTTTTTTTGCTTAGGAGGTGATCCAGCCGCAGATTCCCCTACGGCTACCTTGTTACGACTTAACCCCCCTTGCGAAATTTAGGTTCGAACGCAGCACTAAAGTCCGCGCCCTCACCCATACCTCACTCGGGTGGTTTGACGGGCGGTGTGTGCAAGGAGCAGGGACGTATTCACCGCGCTATATTGAAACGCGATTACTACGGATTCCAGCTTCATGAGGGCGGGTTTCAGCCCTCAATTCGAACTACGGCTGGGTTTATGAGATTACCGTCACTTTTCAGTGTAGGAGCCCATTGTCCCAACCATTGTAGCCCGCGTGTAGCCCGGGAGATTCGGGGCATACTGACCTACCGTAGCCCGCACCTTCCTCCGATTTAGCATCGGCGGTCCCCACAGAGTACCCATCATCCAAAAAGGATATGCTGGCAACAGTGGGCACGGGTCTCGCTCGTTGCCTGACTTAACAGGATGCTTCACAGTACGAACTGACGACGGCCATGCACCTCCTCTCAGCGATTCAGGTAAAGTCTTTAGCTTGACCTACATATTGCTGTCGCCCCCGGTGAGTTGTCCGGCGTTGAGTCCAATTAAACCGCAGGCTCCACCCGTTGTAGTGCTCCCCCGCCAATTCCTTTAAGTTTCAGCCTTGCGGCCGTACTTCCCAGGTGGCTCGCTTCACGGCTTCCCTGCGGCACCTGAAACGGTCGCACCATTCCAGACACCTAGCGAGCATCGTTTACGGCTGGGACTACCCGGGTATCTAATCCGGTTCGTGCCCCCAGCTTTCGTCCCTCACCGTCGGACCCGTTCTGGTAAGACGCCTTCGCCACTGGTGGTCCCACAGGGATTACAAGATTTCACTCCTACCCCTGTAGTACCTCTTACCTCTCCCGGTCCCAAGTCTAACAGTATCCCCCGGTAGCCTAACAGTTGAGCTGTCAGATTTCCCGGAAGACTGATTAAACCGGCTACGGACCCTTTAGACCCAATAATAGTGATTACCACTCGGGCCGCCGGTGTTACCGCGGCGGCTGGCACCGGTCTTGCCCGGCCCTTGCTATCACATGCTATTTACACATGTGGACAGCCAGCATTGTATGCTGGCACTCGGTGTCCCCTTATCGCGGTTTCCCGCAGTGTAAAGGTTTCGCGCCTGCTGCGCCCCGTAGGGCCTGGATTAATGTCTCAGAATCCATCTCCGGGCTCTTGCTCTCACAACCCGTACCCGTCGTTGGCTAGTAGGTACTCTAGACCCACTACAACCTGATAGGCCGCAGACCCATCCTTGGGCGACGGATCTTTTAATCACAAAGCATTCCAGCATATGTGATCTATTCAGAATTATCCCCAGTTTCCCGGGGTTATGCTGAACCCAAGGGCAGATTGTCCACGTGTTACTGAGCAGTCCGCTATGTTCACGAAGAACATTTAACTAGCATGGCTTAGTCGAACACCGATAGCAGTAACCTCTGGCAGGATCAACCAGAATTATATGATATTTCTAGCACACCTTTTGAAGGTTAAAGGATATTGTTGGCAGGGTACCTGTTAAACAACATGGATGCTGATTAAAGGCCCTGCACAGTGAATTCTTAATACTAACGATCAGAATTCACCGAACTGCCATTGCGTGAGTCAGACAGAATTGTTATCTCCTGTCTCCATGAATATGAAGGTGATT
>NZ_OBDR01000010.1 GCF_900215215.1 Methanohalophilus euhalobius
TTTTCGCTTGGAGTATTTACAACTATAGATTGGAAGATGGGATCTTCCAGCTACAGACATAGCTGTATCGATAAAGTTTAAGTAATCGCTTGACAAAATGCATTCACCCCCTTTGTGTTTTTGTGGTCAAAATCACATTGGGGGCCTCTTCTTATAAAAATGATAATGTATTAGTGGAGGTTAGAGGAAAGGGTTTCTACAGAGCCGATATAATTTTTATTTATCCCTGTCTTAGTTACATTTACCAATACCTTTGGAGACAGATATAAATAACCCGTATCCTCTGGTTCTATGGCACTCAATGTACACCATGTCGTCAATATAACCATCAAA
The DNA here is from genome assembly GCF_900215215.1 of Methanohalophilus euhalobius. Taxonomy (GTDB): domain Archaea; phylum Halobacteriota; class Methanosarcinia; order Methanosarcinales; family Methanosarcinaceae; genus Methanohalophilus; species Methanohalophilus euhalobius. Next base: position 334 of record NZ_OBDR01000010.1, read on the forward strand.
ATACACATTAACATCATTTCTGCCCCATCCAGTATTAATTAGCAAAAACATCACTTTAGACCATGGGATTCAACCTCAAATGATGTAATCCAGTCCTGCCAGGCTCCGACGCAAAAACATCACTTTAGACCATGGGATTCAACACCCAATGCAACCACATGCACGGTTTGAAAACTCTCTTTTTGATTTCCTAATTATTAATCACAGAAAAGTTCCATTGAAAATTTACTAATGGTACATCATAATAATATTTCTTGTTAACATGGGAACAAGAATCATCACTTTCTACTTATTGCCAGCATCACCAATCCAACGATAAGCAGAATTGAAGTGAAGCCTGGTAGTTGGTTGTTTGCCCCCTTATCTTGTTCTGTTGTTTCATTACCTACTATTACAGGATTTCCATCTTCATCAGATGTGCTTTTCTCTTCAACGATTGCTTCATCTAAAACAGCACGTTTCTCCCATCTAAACACCACAGGTACCCCAGTTATGCCAGCTTCCTGTTCAAAGTGACTGTCTATTGCTTGATAGACTTCATCAATTCCTGACTCATTTATTTTTTCAGGGCTGTCCATATCCATGCCCACAAACAGATATCCATTTATGCTGACTCCGTAACCTGTTACAGGTCCGCCAAATTCAGCAGAAAATGGGCGAACTTCTCCGTCCATTGAATGGCCGAGTGAATCTATCCACCTTCTTTTTTCACTTTCTTGTTCAATTACGGGCATTGTCCCATAGACCGCTATAACAGATGGATCGTTTTTAGCATTTTCAAGGGTCTCCGGTCCATAGTCAAGAAGCGGTATATCTTCATCATCCTCTGTCCACATAAAAACCACTGGAATTTCATTGATTACTGCTTCCTGTTCGCAGTATTCATCTATTTTCAGGTATATCTCATCAATCTTTGACTCATTTATTTTTCCCTGATAAGAGGAACTCAAGTACACTTCCAGAAATTCACCAGCATTACCGATGGCATATACCGACGGATCAAATTCGACAAGCGATTTTTCGGTTGATATGGATAACCAGCATTTAGATACCGAATTATTCCATTCCTGATCAATTGTTTCGGGAAAAGTTCCCCTGCTGGCTATGAATAGCGGTTCGTCCTTATATTCTTCAAAATAGGAATTAGAACTATTCGAATCAGAGATTTCATCCGTATGTCCAGAATCATTTACCTCGTCATCAACTGCACTTGCTGAAACTATTGATAAGATAGAAATAAAGAACATCAGAATTACAATTTTGTAAATTTGATTTTTTATAAGCATTTTCTTCCACTCTTATATGCTTCATATGATTTATGCCAACAGTTTAATAATTATATGGACAATATATAAAACTATTTAACTTATATACGAATAAATCTAAAATATAAAAGCCAGATTATACGTCAATAATCTGGCTAAACCACAGAATACATGATATTCTTACGTCAAAGGTTCTACATCCAAATCTAACTCAACTCCACTAATTGGTGAAAAAAGGGCGTTTGTAGCAGTACTGCCCCAATGTACACCAGAGATCATTACTTGATTTCCATATTTCTTAAAGATAGGTGCACCACTATCACCATTGTCGGAATCATAATCTGCAGAAAGTTGATCATAAAGAGTTCCAAAAACTGGGTGGTTTATTTCATCCCACTCTTCTTCGACATAGCCATATGTCCGGCCACTGGTAATTCCTGACATGTAGACTTTGCTGCCTAAGTTTGGATCGTAATAATTACGTACATCCCTAACATCATCAACATCTTCATAATAGATATCATCTTCAACATTACTGGCTTCAACCCATGCAGCATCTGCAAAATGGCCCGTGATGTAAGTTACTTCACCCACTTTTCTGGTTGAACTGGGTTGATAAATGTCTCCTCCGACACTACCAGCTGTCATAGCAGAATGTCCAGATATTACAAACCCTTTTGTTCCAGTGCTGTTTTCTGCAGCAAATGATAACGTTGACTCATACCATGTGTTTGTTGCATTTTGGTATATTATCCTTATACCACCAATCATATCTGACCATTCATCGTCACGTTCATCAAGATAAACTTCTTCTCCTTTTCTGAAAACTACCGGCACATTAGATATTTCTAATTTTTTTGCATTTGTATCCACAATACTGTAAAATTTATCAATTGTAGATTGGTCAATATCTCCCACTTCCTTATCAAATTCTACAAATATATATCCCCCATAGTTTACACCAAACCCTAACAGAGGACCACCACATTCTTTCATATAAGGATGAAGTTCACTTCCAGAATTGTTAAGACTTTTTCTGAGAGTCGCCACCCATTCCACTTTTGTTTTATCATCTGTAAGCTCAGGTACTGCTCCCCTGCTCTCAATTACACTTGAATCTTTCTTCAGGGAATCAAATGTGTTTGCACCATACGCCGGGAAATAATATTCTTCTTCGAAAGAGTCATCATGGCTGGAATCAGACGCTCCTGCCCACGCAAATCCAATGAGCATTATGCTTACAAGCAATATGCTCAAACTTATTTTTGTAATATTCTTCATATATTTACCTCATTTGTTCAATTCTGCTCCCGAGGCAAAGTTACGCTTATATACTGTAAACAGCAAACTAGCTCTGCCTCCGGGCCGATGTGGAGTTCTGGTTGGTTAATATTCATCGGAACCCCACATTGTAAGATCTCGTTCGACGTTAAACTATATATTACGTGTCATAATTCAATTAAACATGAGTGATTAATCTTCATCGCTTCGATTAACAACCAGAATTCCCGAAACGGCATCCCCTGAGAAATCAGAACTAGAGACAAAATATTAATCCTTTTCCAGCTTAAAATGAAATATACAGAATGACTATTGATTGCGAAAATTCAGTCTGTTAGAACAATAAAATTCAAACCCATAACTGCAAAAACAGACTCTCAACAAAATGACAGAAGAAAATTCCCTCTTCATTGTTGGCCCTTAAAATTGAAGCTTAATTCCAACAGGACAATGGTCCGAACCAGTCACTTCCCTAAAAATAGAAGCCTCGATTAAATTCGGCTCCATATCATCACTTACAAAAAAGTAGTCCAGCCTCCATCCCACATTACGATCCCTTGCCCTGGTTTTCAAATCCCACCAGGTATAATTACCATCATCTGAATTGAAAAGCCTGAAAGTATCAATGAAACCATGAGAAAGGAACTTATCTATCCATTCCCTTTCAATTGGGAGAAACCCGGAATGGTTTTCATTTTGCTTTGGTCTTGCAATATCAACCGTTTTATGAGCCGTATTCAAATCCCCACAGACAACTATGGAATATCCCTTGTCTTTTAAGGCCTGTGCATAATTCAGGAGAGCCTCATAGAAATCCATTTTATACTGAAGCCGCTCATCTGAAGAATTACCATTGGGAAAGTAAATATTAAAAAGTACAAAATCATCATAAAAAGCGATTAAAATCCTTCCTTCATGGTCAAAACGGTTTATACCAAAGCCGTAACGAACCTCTTGTGGCTGGACCTTACTGTAAAGGGCAACCCCACTATAGCCTTTCCTTGCAGCAGCACTGAAATAACTGTAATAACCATCTATGCGCCTGATATTTGGTGGGAGCTGGGAAGGGCGGGCTTTTGTCTCCTGCAAACACAGAATATCAGGTGATTCAGAATCCAACCATTCCAAAAATCCTTTTTTAGCAACTGCCCGCAAACCATTGACATTCCAGGAAAGCAGTCGCAGGTTTATTCCCCCTCATTTTTCACAGGAGAAATACCTATATCGACAGCTCGAATAGTAGCAATCACTTCATCCCCCTCACCGACATCCAGATTTCCTAATTCCTTTTCCCTCAGTATAGAAGTTAATACTGCAGACTCAACTTCAATCTGAATCCTGGAGATTCCATCAGAAGATTCTACATTCCTGACCTTACAGGGAATATTATTGATCTCACCCTTATTTTCAGAGGATAATTCTTCCTACACCATCCTGTCAACATACTCACGATTTAGCTCATATTGATTTATCAGATCCCTTCCATACTCTGTAAGAAAAGTACCCTGCTCCTTACCTCCTCTTACAGTCCTTACAACATCGTGTCCGGTTCTTAAATTCATCTTCTTCAATATGTTCCAGGCATGTTTATAGGAGATCTGGAGCTTTTCACAGGCTTTTTTCAGGGATCTCTCTTCATCTATAGCCTTCAGGAGACGTACCTTACCGGCACCAATCACAGGTTTGCCTTCATGTGTCAGCCATACTTTTGTACGGGTTTCCAGAATATCAACCCCTAATGCATTTTATTACATCATCTGCAGGATAATTCAGACGAATAATACGGGTTCTGCCCCGCATACCTTCACCTGAAAACGAAACATCCAGATAATGCGAATCTTTTAATTTATTCACCAAACTATAAAACCGGGTATATCCCAATTCATTATTGTCATTGAAAAGTTCATAAAGTTCGCCTGCTTTGATTCCATCATTTTCCGCCACAAGCCGCAAAATCTCTTTTTCATTATCTGAAAGGGATGATATGTTACGCCTCAGATGCAAAAGGCGTGACGATTCATAGGCCTTATCCACATCATCCTCTGAAATGTTTTTGCTTGCCCTTTTTTCTGCATTCAGGCCTGATCTCTTGAGTAGATCGATACCAACACGCAGATCACCGGTCAAATCGACATAATTCACTATTTTCTCTCTGACTTGATCCGGGACTACTTCCGGATAGAAAGCCAGCTGGATTCGGGAAGAAATGATGTCTCCTATTTCGTCATAAGAATAAGGAGGAAATTCAATCTCTTCAGGCAGGAATACAGAACTCACCTTTGGATCAAACCTGTAAAGTTTTCCCGTATCACTTACAATCGCAATTACACCCATTTTCACACCGGGATACTGTTCATGGGCTCGTAGTATGGAATACATGATCTCATCGGCATGCCCGCCGTGGAATAAATAATTGATATCATCCAGACACACCACCATTACCCTATCCTTTTCGATAAGTTTCAGGACAATTTTTTCAAAAAGTTTCCTGAAAGCTACTCCTGAAGACGGCGGGTCTATATTGAAAAGTTTGCGATATATGCGTGAAACAACAGCAAAGCGGGTGGAATCCATCTGGCAATTGATCTTTACAAGGACCACATTCGAGGTGTGTGCTTCTATTTCTTCAAAAACCTTCAATACAGCACTGGTTTTTCCGGTGCCGGGTGGACCATAAACAAGACAATTAATAGGTCTCATACCTTTTACTGCAGGCTTTAAGCTATAGATGAGAGATTGCAACTGAGAATCCCGGTGCATAAATTGTTCGGGGAGATAATCCAGTTCCAGTACGATGGGATCTCTGAAAATTGTCTCATCCCAGAGAAGCATATTATCTTTCATATACCTGACTCCTAAACCTATTATCAAATTCCCCTGTAAATATAATAGCTTTTTTGCAGGGCAATTTGCGCTTTGTCCGAAAAATCGATTTGTCCGAAAATTACATTGAAAAGCTTGATGCATTCTAATGCAGATCACAAGCACATCGAGCTTACCCTAAAAGTCCCATACATTAGAGCTTAAAACATAACTTTGTAGTCAAATGTCATACATTGCGATCAAATTCGATGATTCAGTTCAAGAAAAGAACATCCACAAGATCCTTTTGTTAAATTTTTCCCAGTGGCCATTTTATTATAGATGTGATTCATATAATGATATACCAAATCATAATGGTGGATTGAGGGTAAGAACGGATGAATAGAAAAGAAGGATTGCTAGTGTTATGTATTGGTATGGTATTGTGTCTATGTCTGACACCGTCAGCAATAGCTTCGACTGGAGAAGAAAACAACACCCCAGTCAAAGATGCTGCTCAATTAAAGATGGAAGAGTTGGAGGCTGAGTTGGGTGAAGAAGGAATGCAAGAAGTCCAGGAATATTTGGAACTACAGGCATCTTTGCCACATGTGGTAAAGGCATCTCCTTATTCATATATTGCCTTTGCTGCAACTGATGAGGAAAGTCAAATTGCATATATGACTGGAATAGATGAGTCTGATTTAACTGAAGAAGAAAAAGAAAAGCTAAAAGCAGAATTGCAAGATATCTGGGATAGGTATCCTGATGGTTTCAAAATTGAAGACAATGAGCCCTTAGAAGTGATTGCTGGAATAATGGAGCAAAGATTCATTGAATCAGAAGAATCTAAAAGAGATGATTTAGATAAATCGGTGAGTAATGAGCATTCAAGTAGCCAGTTTCAATCCAATATAACTTTGCTTAGTATACTTGTGACAAGCCTGCTTATAGTAACGATATGATTCAGGCGACCTTAAAATAGATTTGTAGTCAAAAAAGTACTTTATAATCAGATTCCAAATTTTGTAGGCAAGAGCACTTTATAGACAAGCCCGATTGTGGATGTAAGTTATTTTGCCAACAGGTGCGCAACATATTATTAATTGAACCAACCGCTTTGACCGAAAATCACTTTGAAAAATCTTGATACTTCTTGATGCAATTACACCACCATCCGTTTTGTCCGATAAATACCTTGTTTGTCGGACAAAACGGGCAATTTGGAATCCTTTATATATTTGCTCACCTATGGGTGATTGGTTAACGTATGAAATGCAGGAGAGGAAGACCAAAATGCCCCCGCAGGATACGGGCAGAGCCCAATATTATGTGCTTTAAACCCTGCGGCATACCAAGGTCTGAAGTTGAGGTAGTAGAACTCGCATTTGAGGAACTGGAGGCCATCCGGCTTGTGGATGTGGATGAGCTGACACAGGAAGAAGCAGCCCTTGAGATGGGAATTTCCAGAAGGGCTTTCTGGGAAGAACTGAAAAATGCGAGGAAAAAAGTCGCCAGAGCTCTTGTTGAAGGGCAGGCCATAGATATCAAAGGTGGAAATTACACTACTGAATAAATGGAGTCATTAAAATGAGTCAAAACATACAGTCAGCTGAAAGTCTGGTAAATTCCAAAGTTGAAGAGCCAAAACTCGTATCGAATCTGCGCGGAATAAAAAACAAGCTAATGGTAATGAGTGGCAAAGGCGGCGTAGGAAAAAGTACTGTTTCTGCAAATCTCGCTGCAGCCCTTGCCAGACGCGGGAAAAGGGTCGGGCTGCTTGACAGTGATATTCATGGACCAAGTATTCCCACAATGTTTGGAATTGCTGACAAGAGACCCGAAGTTGGAGAAAAGGGGATCCTGCCTGTACAGGTTGCCGATAACCTCAAGGTTATGTCCATAGGTTTACTGCTGGACGATCCGGATTCCCCTGTTGTCTGGAGAGGGCCTGCCAAGATGGGAGCCATCAAGCAGTTTCTGGAAGAAGTTGACTGGGGAGTGCTGGACTACCTGATCATAGACCTGCCTCCGGGCACAGGAGATGAACCATTGAGTATAGTACAGTTGCTGGGCAAGGTCGACGGTGCCATCATTGTCACAACTCCCCAGGATGTAGCACTTACAAGTGTAAGGAAATCCCTGAAATTTACAGAAATGCTGGAAGTACCCCTTATCGGAATGGTCGAAAACATGAGCGGTGTAATCTGCCCCCACTGCAATGAAGAAATACAGGTCTTTGGCGGTGAATCTGTAGAAAAGGCTGCAAAAGATTTCAACACCCCCATACTTGCTACATTGCCCATCGAACCCGATGTTTCATCATCAGGGGACAAAGGAGATGTATATGTCAATGATGACAAATCCATCTGGAAAGAAAAATTCGATTTAATCGTTAATTCTGTGGAGGAAAAGTTCAACTAATCTTCCATTATATTTTAAGGGCAAGGGAATTTTTATGGAAAATAAAGAGATAAGTGACAAACTCAAGGAAATACTGCAGCTAAGATACGAACCAGTAGCCGTGAAATTGGTAAAAAAGAGCGAAGATATTCCTGCAGACTTTAACCAACCCGAGAAGAAAACCCGTCATTGCCAGTCTATCATGAAAGCAAGGACTGGCGAATGTCTTGTGATACCGGCAGATAAACATGCATGTGTGGTAGGTGGTTCCAGTCTGGGACTTTTAGAAACACCTGACAATGTAAGAAGCGGGGAATTCCACTCCAAAATCGGCATGTTTGATACACCTGAAGCAGCTGCTAAGATGATAGAGGAGAGGGCAGAATTCGAAGAGTGTTCCATGCAGGCAACAGTAGTTTGTCCTCTTGAGAAGGCTGACTTTAAGCCCGATGTAGTGGTTCTGGTCGACCTTCCGGAGACCCTTTACTGGATCGTACCAGCGTTTACTTTTGAAAAGGGAGGGAGGGTAACCCTGAGCACAGCATCGTTCCAGGCCACCTGCGTAGATTCAACGATAATTCCCATCCAGACCGGCGATGTAAATTTTTCCATGGGATGTTTCGGATGTCGCAGGACAACCGATATAGGCAGGGATGAAATGCTGGTGGGAATTCCAGGCCCAATTCTTGAAAATATAGTAGAGCATCTTGAAAAACTCTATGAAAAGCCTATCAAGAAAGCCAGGGGATTGTAAGATTCAGACAAAGGAAACTAAATATAAAGATGCAGCAAGAAGAGGGCTTGATTGGCTGGATGAAAATCAGCCTGTGACCCTCAAGGAATATGCCAGAAGCACAACAGCCAGCTACCTCTGGGGCAGGGGATATACCCGTACAGCCACCCTCATAAAAGAGATTCACAGGTCACAATCTTTCAGGGAAATTTGCAGAGGTGTATCGGCCCTTGCCACAATGGGGATTTACTATCCTGCATTCACCCATTATATCAAAACCAAACAGAAAGGTGGCAATTTAGAAGATATATATGATAGAACTTATGCCCTGATTGCCCTTGCAGATCTCGAAGTGTCCTGCCCCGGCGAATGCCAGAAAATCATAAAGGATTTTGATAGCACATGGGAACATCCCGGTACAATTGCATTGATCATAATTTGCCTCATGAAACAATCAAAACTGACAGGAACAGATCACACTGATTTTATCCGGGAAAAATCCGACTGGTTATTGTCCCGGATGCAGGAAAACGGTGGCTGGAAGTTCATAGCAACCAGCAATCTTGTAATGCAGGCATTGATAATGGCCGATCGCTCTGCTGAAATAGACCAATCTATCAGGTGGTTACTGAAAAAACAAAATGATAATGGTAGCTGGGGTAAAAATAACGGAGATATTACGGCTACTGCACAGTCATTGATTACTCTTGCTCTGTATCTCAATGCTTAAAGCAGAAGGGCTAAAATACAAGCCATTTATAATATTGAAACCATGAATGAAAACAAAGAGAACATCATGAAATTCCATCCACAGAGCAATACCTACATTCTCCGGAAAAAATCCTATTTTGAGCAAAATGTAAGCCTGGATGGAAATCTCATTACAGGACCCGATACTAATTTCTGGAAAAACCTGAAAGTTGCCGGCAACGTAGAACTGGGCAAGGGTACAGTTATCAGGGGAAGCCTACATGCAGAAGAAGTGATATTGGGCCCTGATTGCAGGGTTGACGGGGATATTCATGCCAGCAGGAATGCGACTCTGCTTGATCGTTGTACAATTGGTGGCCATGCCACTACAGATGGCTGGATGAAAGTACGACCTGGTTGCAATCTAAAGTTTGTAAGGGCAAAAAAAGAACTGGAACTTGTTGGTAAAGTCAATGTTGAAAGTATAGAATCAGGCACGAAAGTAATCATACATTCTGAATGAATTACTTATTTTCTTCAGCCAGCATATTCAACAGATTGTTACGCAGTTTATTTGCAGAGGTACTTGTCCTGTCCCTGGGCCGGGGCAGATCAACATCAATCATTTCCTTTATTCGCCCGGGTCGAGAGGTCATGACAGCAATCCTGTCGGAGAGATAAACTGCTTCATCCACGCTGTGTGTTACAAAAAGAATTGTTATCTTTTTAGATTCCCATATCTGTAACAGTTCCTGCTGGAGTTTATTGCGTGTCTGGGCATCAAGGGATCCAAAAGGCTCATCCATAAGTAAAACCGCCGGATCATTTGCAAGGGCTCTGACAATAGCAATCCTTTGTCTCATTCCCCCTGAAAGTTCATAAGGATAACTATCCCTGAACTGCTCAAGGCCTACAAGCCTCAGATATTCTTCAGCAATCTTCCTGGATTCCTTCCTATCCATACCACTCATATCCAACCCAAATGTCACATTGTCCATGACCGTCCGCCAGGGAAACAGGGAATATTCCTGAAAGACCATTCCCCTGCGTGGGTCAGGAGAGGTTATCGTTTCGCCATCCAGCAGTATCCTGCCCGAATCCGCCCTGTCCAATCCGGCAACAATTCGCAAAAGGGTAGTTTTTCCGCAACCTGATGGACCAATGATACAGACAAACTCACCATCCTTCACCTCAAAATTGACATCCCTGAGAGCATCGGTAGCCTCTCCTTTATCCTTCTCAAAACTCTGCCCCACATTCTCAATCACAAGTCTGCCCATTTAAACAACGACTCCTTTTCTCCATTTGAGCAATTTCCCGTCCACATACCAGCGGAAAATACGATCTATCAACAATCCCAAAAAGCCCAGAATAAGCATATAGACCAGCACGAAATCCATCTGGTGCAGATAATAATGCCACCAAATCTTGTATCCCAGACCGTTTTTACTGACACCGAACATCTCAGCTGCTACCAGACACATCCAGCCAACACCCATTGCGATTCGTATTCCAGAGGCTATGGAAGGAAGAGAATAGGGCAGAGCAACATGCCTGATAAGTGAGGTGCTCTTCATGCAACCAAGTACCTTGCCAGCTTCCACATAAACCCTTGATACACTCTTAAAACCCGCTACTGTATTAATTATTATAGGGAAAACTGCGCCCACAAAAACAACAAATCCGGCAGATTGGTGGGTCAGACCGAACCACACAATTGCAAAGGGAATCCATGCAAGAGGAGGAATAGGACGTACAATCTCGATTAAGGGGTCAGTAATCCTGTCCACTGTTTGGAACCATCCCATTGCAATACCTATGGGGATACCCACTATTAGTGCTGATATTATACCTATTCCAAAATGCAACAGGCTTATACCAATATCTGTAAACAGAACACCCCTTTCAACTATGGTGATAAAGGAATAAACTACATCGGTAAAACTCGGAAGAATAAATGTGTTCCCTATAACAAAATCAGCTATCAGTTGCCATATAATAATGGCTGTTACCAGGGAAATGATTTCTATGCCTTTTTTTGAAACCGGTTTGGTTTTCATAATTCCTCCGAAAAATGTGTGGAGATAGAAATCCCCACTTCCGGCGACCTATAATCAACAGGTCCTTAAAAAGTTTACTGTTTTTATTCAGCTGTAGCCTGCTCGTAGAAGCTCATGTCAAACATGTCTGCCCGAGTGAATTCTTCATTTACATAGCCAAGTTCATACTGGATCTGTGCATAGTCCACAGTGGATTCTGCAATAATAGTAGGATCAGCAATCAATTGACCATCCCAATCTTCCAGGGAAGCACGGATTACATCAACATCCCATCCCTGCCTGTCTGCATAGAGCTGTGCAACTTCATCCTGGTTTTCGTTACTGTATTCTGTACCCTTTATATGGGTCTTTACAATCTCAGTCACCAGATCGGGATGATTGCGTATCAGGTCTCCGCTTACAACAACCACACAACAAACATGATCGGGAAGCATTTCACCGGAATATACAACGGACCTGCCGTTGCCCTCCTCTGCAATCAGAGTAGGAGCTGGGTGTGGAAGGAATACTGCATCTACCTGTCCTGCAGATATCGCAGAGATTGCATCACCGGGACCCATTGCTTTTATGTCAACGTCATTATCCGGATCAATACCATTATCTTTCAGCCAGTTACGCAGGATCGTATCCTGAATTGTGCCCGGTGGGAAGGTTGCAATGTCTAAGCCTTTGAGATCATCAGGACCTTCATAGGTAATATCAGGACGCAGGACAAGATCGGACCCCTGGGAATTCGCAGCTGCTACTATTTTGGCATCAAGGTCACTGGCCAGAGTTGCCACAAAAGGAGCCGCCCCTACATAGGCCACATCCAGATCTCCTGCAAGCATGGATTGCATTTCAGGAGCGCCGGTCGGGAATTCATATTCTCTCACATTTTCCACACCATAGGGAGCAAGATCCTCTTCCCACCATCCCTTTTCCTTGGCGGTCATATAGGCAAGCTGATGTGTACTCGGCTGGTATCCTATATTGAGAGTGCTCACATCAGGCACTTCTTCGGTGTCTTCCTGAGAAGTGCAACCTGCGAGAAAGACTCCGCCTGTTACCATAAGCATTAATATCAGTATTGTATTGATTCTTTTCATAAGTAACCTCCATATTATATTTTCAGTGACAATATTACTATATAGCCAATATAGTAGATTGACAAAGAACCTTATTTATAACTTGCCTTTTTTCACAAGATAATATCCTAAAAGTATTAATAAGAGAGGATTTATAGCCTTTAAAAGACATTTATTTTCAGCAGGTGGAAAAATGAGTATTGCAGACAAAGTTATCGAATCAGCATTTGAATCCGATGAAGCGTTCCAGCATACTTTATTGAAGGTCATCAAGGAGGACCTGGGTCTTACAGCGATAGAATTTTCCGAGCATTCCTCCATTCCACCAAGTACCCTTTACAAACTTATGTCCGGCAACCGGGAACCAAATTTACGCACGATGCGCCAGATCGTGAAAACCATAAAGAAACTCGAAGGCTATGAGGGCGGTGAATTCATAGCAGTAATAGCATCCCGTCCGGTACTGGATAACATTAAAGAGACAAAACGGAAAATTCACGGGAACCTGTGCACCATACGTGAATATGCGGCTACCTCCATGGAAGAAGCGATCATTGCGGCTGTGCGGGCTGAAAGGGAAGGGGCAAGGGCACTTGTTTGTGCACCTATCGTAAGCCCTACAGTGGAAAAAATCATCAAAATACCCGTATCCACCATTATGCCAAGGGATAGTCTTCTCGAGGCAATCGAGAATGTGGCACGAAAAATGGAAATGGAATAAAAAAAGAAAAGAAGAGCGCTTTTGTAAGCGCTCATATTCTGGCATTACCTGCCCAGCATGGAACGCAGGGATTCTGCGATCTCAGCGAATTTGGCAGTTCCGCCTGTGGCAAATATGTAGGCTGCACCTCCACCAACTACAAGGAGAAGGCCACCAAGGACATACCATACAATACTTGTTCCCTCTTCCACATCCAGAGTTGTTGAAAGGCCGCCTGCCTTTACAAGATAGGTACCTGGCTCACCTGCAGTAGAGGTGAATTCAACGGTTGTGGAATTGTTCTGCTCAAGAGTGATTTCCTGACTGTCTGTCACATTATCATTGATCGATAACTCGACAGTGTAGGTGCCCTTTGCATTACCCGTGTTGGTCGAGTCAAGCATTACCGTGAATTCCTCACCGGCAGTGGCAGGTGAGGGTTCGATCCTCAGATTACTGAAGTCAAATTTTGCTGCCAGTTCATTGACCTTGATGTTCAATTCTGCATCAAGGTAGCCATCCACCCTGGCTTCCAGCTTGTGGGTACCGGGCTCTTTGGGATTGTAGGTTATGGTGCCGTCCTCATCAGTCTTACCCAGGGATTGGCCGTCAAAGAATACCTCGGCATCCTCCAGTGGTTCTGAACCTATTGCCTTGACCACAGAGATGGTTATCGGTGTACCCTCAAAGACTTCCTCCGGGGAAACTTCGATACTGATCTTTTTGCTTTCATCCTCAGGAGATATCACTTCAAAGTTCCCTTCTGATGAAACATAACCTTCCTTTTGCGCTGTTGCAGTAAAGTTCCCGGCCTCATCAGCATCATACTCGAAAACACCTTCATCTGAGGTGGTTCCGACCTTTTCACCATCAATTAGTATCGATGCATCCTTGATAGCTGCTCCACGGGAGGTTACTGTGAAAGTGATCTCCTCACCTTCGACAACGGTGGTTGGCTCGATATCAATGTTCAGGGATTCATCGGGTTCGGTTTCCACTTCAACGAATGGGTAGTAACGGACAGTACTGCTGTCATCGGCAACCTTGAACTTGATCTCGCCCATGATGTCGATGGTGCTGTCTTCATCAAGGTCTATGTCATCTTCATTTTCCAGAGTAATTGGATTCGTACTAGTGACTTCCATCTCCCCAAATGTATCGCCATCGTCGACTTCCAGGTAATCTTCGGATATCTGGAAGATACCTTCGACAAAGACTGCACTTGTTTCAGTACCGCTGAATACATTATTGAAATGGACAACGATTATTGGGACATCGTCTTCACTGCCAAGATCTTTCTCATAAACATATTCATCGTTGGAAGATATTACACCCGAGTCAACTTCATCTCCATCCCGGGTCAGTTCAACCATTACTCTTTCACCATTAACATCAATTTCCCGGATATTAAGGGTATAACCTTCTTCCAGAATCAGGGAAGATCCGGTATAAACCGATTTTTCATCGTCCTCGTCTATCAGGACCTTTGAAAGCTGACCGTTGGACATTAGATCTGAATCATAGGTTTCATCTCCGAACTCACTTTCATTATAGCTGGCAAAATATTTCTCGGCCATGAAACCTATTACATTATATTTACCCCAGTTATTGTGTTCAAACTCTACAGGTACAGGTTCAGCTTTATAAGTTAGATTTCCTTCATCAATTGACCGTCCATCGTATTCCACAGTAAGAGATTCACTGCTTACCCCCTCATCTATGTCATAATAGAAACCTTCGAAGTTCAATGGAGTCCAGGTGAATCCCTGTTCTTCAGCAATGGTACCTCTGAGTTCATAGGTACCGGGTTCGGACATGTCGACAAAGGGTGCAAATCTCAATACATCACTATCGTCTGCTACTATGAATTTGAGTTTGCCCATGAGGTCAATAATGTCACCTTCTTCAAGGTTGATATCTCCTTCCTCATTTTTCATTTCTATTTCAGTCTTACTTACACTGGAAATCGTCATCTCACCGTATTCATCGTCTTCGTCAATTTCCACATAGTCATCGGAAATCTGGAAAATACCGTCTATGGAAACAACATTTGTCTCAGTACCGCTGAATACGCTATCAATGTGTACTGCAATTAAGGGTACATCTTCCACACCTCCAAGGTCCTTTTCATAAACATAGGTTTCACCGGAGGAAAGGATTGCATCATCTACCTCATCTCCATCTTTGGTCAGGCTCATCCATACGCTGTTCCCGTTTACGTCCACCTGCTGGATATTGAGGTTGTAACCTTCCTCAAGAGCCAGAGATGACCCGGAGTAGATGGATTCGTCATCATCTATATCCAGAAGAACCTTTGCTAAGATGCCGTCTGACATCAGGCTGAGGTCGCTATCTACAATAGATGCAGATGTATTTTTATAACCAGCAAAATATCGCTCTGCCATGAAGCCTATGATCTGGTAATTGTCCCAGCCAGTGTACTCAAATTCCTTGGATATAGGCTCGGTACTATACACAAGGTCATTTTCCTTTATCTCACGACCATCGACATCAATCTCAATTGTCATTGACTCGGAAGTGTCGCCTGTGTCAAGGTCATAGTAGAAACCGGAGAAACTGCGGCCATCCCAGGTGTAAGTGGTGGATTGGTTTGCTTCTTCATCCCAGATACGGTTGCCCCATTCGTAAGTGGCGGAATGAGTCATGGTAGTATTTGATACCTCGGTTTCGTTAACATTACCACTTGTATCAACAGTCTTTACTTCAATAGTATATTCTGTATCAGAATCCAAACCCGTTGCATTGTATTCTGAAACAGAATTACTCAAATTGGTAATATGCTCATCCTTAAGATCGATTACTGTATGATTAAAATCGTCATCTATAGGATTCTCCCATGTCCACTTTATCCAAGTACTTCCTATTTCAGCAGCGGATAGAGAAGATACTGGAGATGGAGGAGTTGTGTCAGAAGTTGTTGTAGCTGTTTGAGTTACCCCACTGGTATTTACATTACCACTTTCGTCAACAGTTCTTATTTCAATTTCATATGTGGTATTTGGAAGTACCGACTCAGTATAGTTATATGAACTGTCAGGCTTTGAAACATTTGCTTCCCAATTATCATCAATATATATTTCCGTGTGATCAAAGTCCTCGTCACCAGGATTTGTCCAGGACCATTCAATCCAGTATGCAGAAGTAGTATTGGTTAAATCACTGATACTGGCTGGTGGTGTTGTATCAGGATTAGTTGTTGTAGCTGTTTGAGTTACCCCACTGGTATTTACATTACCACTTTCGTCAACAGTTCTTATTTCAATTTCATATGTGGTATTTGGAAGTACCGACTCAGTATAGTTATATGAACTGTCAGGCTTTGAAACATTTGCTTCCCAATTATCATCAATATATATTTCCGTGTGATCAAAGTCTTCGTCACCAGGATTTGTCCAGGACCATTCAATCCAGTTTGTAGAAGTAGTATTGGTTAAATCACTGATACTGGCTGGCGGTGTTGTATCTGAATCAGTAGTTACAGTATCAGTAGTCGCAGTATCGTTTTCCCACGCAGAAAAATTCCCCCCATCATCTACAGCACGGGTTGAAATATCGTGAGATGTATCTGAAGCAAAGCCAGATGCATTATAATACTCAGTTGTCACATTATCTTCAAATGTTCCATCAATATACACAGAAACGTGACTGAAATTTTCAGTAGGATTATCCCATGTCCAGTTTATCCAAATAGTTCCTGTATCAGACGCATTAAGATTACTAACACTTGAAATTGCAGATGCACTGCCACAAACAACTCCAAATATCAGTAAACTAGCTATAATTAATTTAAATCCGGTTTTCATACCATAATCTCCTTTGTATAATCATATCTGTTCAGATGCACCTATATGTAAATAGCCTTTTCGAGTAATAGCAAAGTTTGTCTTATCTTTGCCGATTAAGTTAATATCCGCATCAATGTCAACAGTTTCTCCTACAACAGTTAAATATGATTCGGTCTGTAATGCCTTGAAACTCTTCCTTGGAATCGTTACCAATAACTCGAAATCCCCGCCTGAATACAGCGCCAGTTCCAGGGCTTCTTGCTTGCTTGAAGCAATTTCAAACACACGCCTGTCTACTGGCAGCAATTCTTTCCTCAGGACAAACCCCACCTCGTTGACCGAAGCAAGATCATACAGCGACAGTGCCAGCCCGTCACTGGTATCCATGGCAGAGGTCACAGCACCGCTTTTTGCAAGCATCCTGCCCTCGGCAATCCGGGGTACGGGTTCCAGAAGGGGTTTCATGAAATCGCTGTCAATATCCATATTTTTCAGATAGGCTTTCAGGGCTGCCCCGGCTGCCCCAAGGGTGCCGGTAACACATACCAGATCTCCCGGTTTTGCCCCTTTGCGGGTGAGAAGTTCTTCTTTGGAAACCCTGCCCAGAGCAGTTCCCGTGATGGTAAGTTCCTCATGGGAATCCACATCTCCTCCGATTACCGAAGTTTCGCAGAATTCTGCACAATCCCGCATTCCCCGGGCAATTTCCCGGCTGTCCTCCAGAGACATGTTTTGGGGATAGCCCACCGCTGCAAGCAAACCCAGAGGCTGGCCGCCCATTGCAGCAATATCACTGAAATTCACCGCAGCAGCCATCCAGCCGATCTGCCAGGGAGTCATTGTATCGGGAAAATCGGTCCTCTGGTGCAACATGTCCGTAGTAACTACAAGGTACTCCCCGCCAAATTCAAGGACCGCACAGTCATCATCCCCGGCAGGCACCTTTAATTCATCTTTCCCCCTGCCAAAAACTGAAGCCAGCTGTGCGATAAATGCGCGTTCATCAATATCCTTTATCCTTGATACCATCGAAACCTCCGGAAATATCCAGTGCCTGCTTTCGCATGATAGCAGCAATACGCATGTTGCGGTTTACGAAATCAGAAGGCATCGGAAAAAGCCAGAAAGCACGTCTGCAGATCAAGTACCTGCAGGACAGGCAATGATTCAGCAGGTATGCTTCTCACAACTATATCTTATAAAGGTACTGCCGACACATATAAAGAGGTTACTTAAACTGCAGACTGATCTGAAGTTATTTTTTCAGTGCCATTTTTGCCTGTACGTATACAGACATTATTCAGGAAAGAAGTTGCAGCATAACCCAGAGATAAAAGTTCATCCCGGCTCAGGGGAGACAGATCCCTCAGGTTCCTGTCCATTGAATGTTCCGTTTCACCCTGCTGGATAAAATAGGCAACATCTCTGCCAGCACATTTAGCAATAGAAGAAGCAATCGATTCAATATCCCCGGGACTATCCATAAAACCCGGCAGCACTGTTGTCCTTAATTCCTGCAAGAGTCCATTTTCCATAGCCAATTTTATGGAACGTTGCACATTATTCACAGCATCTGCCGGTGAAATTGTCACAGAAGGATAGGAACCATAACCAATCATCCTGCCATAATCCTCGGCATTTTCAAGAGAGGCTTTGACATCGATGAAAACACCATCAACCAATTCCTTTTCGAGAAGGTCTTCTAAAACATCAGCGTATACACCATTGGTATGTATCCCGACCAGAAGTCCCATATCCCGGGCCATTTGAGCGATTCCGGAAACTGCCTGCTCCTGTTGCAGGGGTTCTCCACCGGAAATTACTACAGAACTCACAAAGGGACGGGAAGTTTCCATTAACTGTTTTATCTGGGAACTTTCGACCAGCTCATAACCATTCAAAATAGAATAATTCTGGCAGTAGGGACACCTGAAAGGACAATCCCTTAAAAAGAAAACTACGGAAGCCTTGCCCGGCCAATCGAGGGTAGAAAGGGGGACATAGTCCCCGAAATTTACCTCGAAATCTTCAACGCATGTCTGCTGAGCCATATCTCATCCTGTCCGCAAGTTCTTGTTTCTTGGCAGCATTCCATCCGCCTACAGACTGGATATAACCGGTAACCCTGGAAAGGTGCTCCACATTATCTGAATCACAATTCTCACAACTGTCCTGCAATCCGGACATCATATGAAAATCATTCATACAGACAGTCATATCCTTTGTAAAAGCAAAGTAACCGGTCTGGGTGTTGCGTGCAAGATGCATGGTAAAGTCTTTCAGTCCCTTTGCATCGGGAGAGCCTTCACCAAGCCAGATGTGCATGATATTACCCCCATCAACAATAGGGAAGAATACATGCTCCACATTGATCCGCTCCATCAGGGACAGGTCTGCTCCCGGTGGTACATGTGTACCATTGGTGTAATACACAGGCAAATCGTGCGTTTCCTTGAGTCTGGAAATCGAAGCCTCCACATCTCCCTTGAGAACCGAAGCAGCCATTTCCCTGTACTCATCATGAAGCAGGTCTGAAACAGCGAATCTCTGACAGGTAGTTTCAGCAGGCGTCCGTGCAAGAGCTATCTCAATTCCATGTTCCTCTGAAATCTTGCGGGCATGCATTTCCATTTCTGTCATTGCCCTGACTGCAACCTTGAAAGCCTCTTTTGACTCATGCATCTGGGAGCCTGTATGGTACTGGACCATCTCATTGATACCCACCACACCGATGGTAAACACAAGACTATCCATATCAACAGCAACAGCACCTTTCTTACCGGTAACCGGGTCTTTGGGTTGTTGTGTGGCAAAAGGCATCCTGCCGGATTCAATGATCGGGGTCATCCATTTGAGTTTGGTCTGGAATACCTCAATTGCCCTGTCCATCAACCCCTTAAGTCTTGAGAATAGTTCCTCATCATTACCCTGTGCCTTGTAGGCAGCCCTTGGGCAGTTCAGGGAAACAACCTGCCAGGAACCCATGGAAAAGTGTTTTCCGTCCTTGAAGTTGAGCTTTTCTTCAAATTCATCATCATCTTCTGCATTTGCCGAAAACTGATAGGCACAGCACTGGTAACAGGAAATTCCTTCACCTGCACCCCTGTAAGGAGGAAGCTGGTTATCAAAGTAAGGAGTGCCAAACTTGGCGGTAAGTTCGAATGTCAGGTTATAAAGATCATCATAGGTCGGAAGTTCCGGATGGGCACGATTGAACATCTCATCCTCTTCCATGAAATCAGGCTCAATGGAAATCTCCGGTTTGGGGAAATTAAAGGGTTTACCCCAGTAATCACCTTCAAGCATGACATTCATAAGTGCCTGGAAGCCAAGGCGGACCTCTCTTTCATACTCACCATAAACCCTTACGTCACTACCATCCGAACCATCCCAGACACGTCCGCGATAGACTACAGGTTTATCTCTCCAGAGTTTGGGGACCCCGGGAGAAAGCTGTACGGAGGAAAAAACAAGCTGTCCTCCCCGGGCTACCATCATCTGAGTCATCTCATAAACGAACATCTGCATCAGCTGTTCGATCTCCTTGTAGGACTTACCCTCTAAAAAGGGCGCAAGGAACGTAAGGAAATTATAGAATCCCTGCCCTCCGGCAAAATTAGTCTGGGCACTACCCAGAGCTTTCACCGCATGAAGAACTGCAACTTCAGCTTTCATTGCCGGACCGGCAACACTGGCCTTGGCACCGGAACCATCCGGCATGAGTCCATAATAGAAGAAATATCTCAAATCCCAGTCCTGACAGAAAGCCCGGGTTCCCATGTATTCCAGATCATGGATATGCAGATCACCATTCAGGTGAAGGTCGGAAAGTTTGGGTGGCAGAAGTAAAAGATACTGTTCCTTGGAGATTTTGTCGGCCTTCTTTTTGTGCGAGGTTTCCGCATTCTCCTGGAGATTGGCATTTTCCTTGGCTTCAAAGCCGGTACCCATATCGATCTCGCAGGCATCATAAACAGGAGTACCTACCCTGGTGGAAATATTACGCCATTCCACATCATTGTGCTCAATCAGGACCATATTAACAACTTCCCTGATGAGCGGGCCGGAGAGGAATCTGAGATTCATACTACGAATCCTTTTTTCCGTTTCCTTTGCTATACCAAAGGCCTCATCCCGGGTGATAGCCGGGATACCATGGAAACGTTCACTGAGAGAGGTTTCTTTCAGTAACTGGTTTACAACGATATTGCGGTCCCATTCAACCATGTGTCCGTCAGTGGTCCTGACTTTAGGCATTATTGAAACAAAACTCCCGTCAAGAGTCTGCTGTCGTGGAGATGATTCGGAAGTAGTTTCAACAATACTGGAGGAAGGGATGGTGTCCTCAGGGACACCACTTATATCGGTATTTTTCACTTTCTTTTCAATTTCTTCTGCCATAGAATCCATATTAAGCCCCCATTTAATTTAGCAAATCCTGAAGGACATCCATATCCACATCACTACCTTTGAATAAATTGTCAGATGTAAGGAATTCATCCCCTATCTGCAAGACAGGTGCTTCACTTGTAAAGACACCATTTATGCGCAGTTCTGTAAGTGCTTCCGCAGAAGTCATATCTGCTTCTTCAAACTGTACATTATTCTCTTTTAGCGTCGCTTTCAGACGGGCACATTTCGGGCAGACATCGGTGGTATAGATAATAATTTCAGACATGATACTCCATCCTTGTAACAATAAACACCATCAGGAGAGCCAAAGAAGATAGAAAGGAATCAACAATCATGAATCCGGTTTTGATTTCCCCTAAACGACTGGCTTCCCACAGTGAGTAGATACGAAATAGGATTCATTCATTTATAATGCTTTTTCAGCCTATGTCTGGATACACTAAAATGTGCCTGGTAACAAATGTGATATACAATAAAATAATCTAAATGTTCTGAATTTATTGCATTATCCGATCTGGTAACAAACAAATAAGAACGTTTCCAAAAGATGTATAACCTAAACACCGATAATAGCAGTAACTTGAACCAATTGAGGTGTACAATATAACCGACTTACTTACATCAGGGTGCAAGCCCATAGATGAACTGCTTGGAGGTGGGTTCGAAGCAGGAATTGTGACCCAGATATATGGAGAATCCGGAAGCGGAAAGACAAACCTCTGCCTCCAGCTTGCAGTCCATTGTGTAAAGAATGAGAAAAAAGCAATTCTTGTTGATACTGAGGCAATCTCCCCGGAACGATTCAGTCAGATAGCAGGTGAAAATGCCAGGGAAATCGCCCAGAACATAATCATCTACGAACCCCACAGTTTCGAGGAACAGTATTCTGCAATCCACGAGATAGAAAAAATAAGTGCCCAGAACATCGGACTTATAATTGTTGACTCAGCAACTGCTTATTACCGGTTTGGCCTTGAAGATGAAGAGAAAAGCATCCGCACCCGCAGAGAACTTGCCAATCAGATTGGCTATCTGCACGGCCTGGCCCGCAAGAGAGGAATTGTAGTTGTTATCACAAATCAGGTATACTCAGACATAGGAACCGGCAAACTGAAACCTGTGGGTGGCAGTACGGTCGAACACATGTCAAAAACCATAATCCAGCTTGAGCGTACAGGGGAGAATAAAAGAAAAGCCAACCTGCTCAAACATCGCTCCCGTCCGGAAGGATTGAGCAGGGAATTCACAATAACCCAGGAAGGGCTGAAGTAAAATAAGAATATTCATTCCAGATATGGAGACTGGGCAAGCACCGACATCCCATTATCCGAAATATTAAGTACACGCACCTCATTGATTGTGCTCGACCCCCTCAGTTTCATAACAAAGATCGTACGCTGGAGATTATTACCCACCCTGACACGTTCCAGTTTGACAACTGAATCCGCACCATATTCCACCATCTCATCAAGACCAAACATCTTGCCAACTGAAATCACAGAAGTTACATCGCGGCTGCGCAGGACACCAAACACATCATCTATGAGGGTTCTCAGTTTGTAATTTGAATCTATGGCAAGGAATAGGGCTTCAATTGAATCAATGAATACCCTCTGAGGCTGCACATCATCTATTTTGCTTTCAATTAGTTTTTTGAAACTCTTAATAAGCTCTGAGGGTGCGATTTCCACACTTTTCTGGAGACGAAGCCCCGGCTCGGTGATATCCACAAAAGAAAGTAAGCCATCATCCTCAAGTTTCTTAAAATCCCAGTCAAAGGATGCTTTCATTTCCCGAACAATGGATTTGGATTCTTCCGATGTGATTATACACATCACCTTCTCCCCGTTCTTTGCCCCTTCATAAATGAACTGAGATCCAAAAATTGTTTTACCGGTTCCTGATTTCCCGGAAACAACGTTTGCAGTACCTTTAAAGTACCCGCCTTTGAGCATCTCATCCAGTCCCTTAATACCAGTACTAACCCTTTCAGGAATTGTCGTCTCCTCCATTTGAAACACCTTGTGAACCACACCACACTTACGCATGATGCTTCCTGCTTCATACCTTTTCCCAACGAAAAACAAGTCCGCAGGCTCTACCCGTAGTTCCTACGGTGCTTTAAATATATTAAGCTTACTTGGTTATCGTAAACTTATGCATTACATTATGTAATTAATATTTTTATACTTTTGGTACGCATTCATCCCCGTAGCTTACGCAAAGGGGTATTCTGGGCTCTGTAGAAAACCCTTTCCTCTAATTTCCACTAATACATTATTATTATTATTATTATTATTATTATAAGAAAAGGTCCCCAATGTAATTCTGGATAGACAAAATACATTGGGGATGAATGTATTTTGTTCCAGATTTCCAATATGGAACTCTCATTAAATCTGTGATTTAATGGTATACCGTCGTAATATTACAGAAATATAGACAGGACATATTCTATTTCAGTAATTATTCAAATGAGGATTTCTACAGAGCCGGATTCCTGATATAAAAATTCATGTATCTTTCCCGGAATTTAACAAAAATCGCTTTCATAAGACGTATCAGGTTCTTCGACGACTTCAAGCAACACCTCACTGAAAAGCAATTTTTCCAGTGTACGCGTAACATAGCTGCGTAGCTGATGTTTACTTATGTCCTCCCCAAGACGCAAGTCAGAATCAACCTGAACTCTCCACAGCGCCAACCGGAAATTTTCAGGGTCCTTTATGTCCATAGTATAGAATTTCTCCAGGAAAAACGGAAGAATAAAAGGATTATCCACAACTTCACACAATAAGAGATATTCTTCAGCTAAAGAATTTGTGATATTCAGGTCCTGTGTACCCACAATAAGCCCTAATGTATCCAGAGAATAATCCTTGCCCTTAATATTGACACAATTTGTCATAGAGAACTCCGAATTATTTATTCTGTCTTTTTTCCAGAATATCAGTGCAGCGCTGCAGGTCTTCTGCAGTATTGACATTCAGAGCTACTTCAGGGTCTTCCAGAAGATAATTATAATATTCCTGCTCCTCCCGGATTTTGCTTCCGTCAAGGATATTTATCCCAGTGGGGACTATGAGATTTCCACTCCAGTTGAAAACGGTATCCGGACGCAAACCTATCTTTTTACACAGGGAAAGGGGTATAAATACCGACATTGAAGGTTTTCCACACCTGTAATATTCCTCCACAATGGAATCGATACGACCGGCTGTTATCAGGGGCAGGTCGGACATGATTACCATCAGGGGCTCTGCAACTTTAGCCTGCTCCACAGCATAAACCATATCTCCAACATAATTATCACCGGCAGTATCAATGGTTTTAACATTACCTCCATAACAATTTTGTACAACTCTTTCTGTGTGAGGGGTAAAAGGAGACACTGTCACATAAACATCACCAATACTCTCAGATTCCTCCAGGGCATCCACAACATAACATATCATGGGCTTACCCAGAAGATCTACACAGGGTTTCTCATCCATACCCAGACGTAAACCCTGTCCACCAGCCATTATAAAAGCATCCATGAAAGACCTCCGTAACCTGTATTGATGGCAAATAGCGCCATAGTAATGGCAATCAGGGAAGTAAGCCTGGCAATTTCATTGGCGGTTCCAATACAATCCCCGTTAACGCCACCAAAATGCCTGTTGGAAACATTGAGAACCCCGAAAGCCCCAAATATGGCTGCCACAAAACCTATCAGACCAATTAAACCCAACCCGAGAACAGATACAATACCACCCATTATCAGGCCAGCCAGATATTTACCAACATCTGTTTTGTCGATCATCATGGAACCCAGGCCTTCATGGATCGATTTGCCAAAAGCTGCTATTGTGAGCATACCCTGTTTGGCACCGATTTCCGACACAAACAGTGACAGGGGCAAAAGTGTCCACTGTGGCAGCGATGAGATGGCCCCTGTCATGTATATCTGCTGCTGAAGAGAGGAAATACTGGCATAGAGCAAAATCAGGCCTATGACACAATATGCCACCCCGCCTATACCCAGCGACATATCCTTAAGGGCACTGATCTTCTTTTCAAGAGAGCCGTGAGCCGTACACCCGTCACCAAAATCAGACAGCCCGTCCAGGTGATTGAGACCTGTCAGATAGTAAATAAAAACAATAACCAGGGCTGCGGAAATATTGGCGGGAAAGACATACTCCACAATTCCTGTAAACATGCCAATCAAAAGACCCAGTATAATACCCGTAAAGACAAACAGGTAACTTCGTTTAACCAGCTCATCAAGGCCTTCCATAGTAATTCCCACGGGAATTGTCGATAAGAAACCAAAACCCGTCCTGGCTGCGAGTAGAAATCCGCTCATCCGGCTATCACACCACCGCCATGTTTTTCGTCATCATCTTTATTTTTAGAAGTGTCAATCTCTGCCATTCCCCTGGTATACATATTGGCAGAAACTCCTCCGATAAGTCCACCGATGACATCATCCATGAAAGGACCGAGTTCTGCAAGTATACCCGGTTTTTGTTTGTCGAACCTGACAAACTCAAACATTCCCTTGTCCCCACTGATATATTTGGAAATGCTCATACCCAGTACCTCATCAGCTATCAGGAAGGTCAGATCCCTTTCATAGGAATCACGACTTATGTTAGGCAGTGTCCCATTGCGACCCTCTCTTTCAAGCAGGATACCGGAATAGATCAGCATGCAAAGGTTGGGATCAGAAATCGCAAGACGAAGTTCCCTTATAAAAAGGGCTTCTGCCTTTTCACGAGTCTCGATTCCCGGATGAGGTGTGTAAAGTCCCATTGAGGCTTCCACAAGTGCCTCTTCAGTAATACCCTCTTCCTTCAGGATATCCATAATATCATAAATATAACCGGTATCAGCTTCTTCGGGCTGTTCTCCTTTTGTATTCCTGGATTCTACATCAGACAGTTTCATAGTATCACTTTGACCAGATTACATAAATTTCCATAAAAAGTTTGTAAAAACATAATTACAAGTGAAAAGCACGCTATAGATATAAGAGCCGCTCCTTCTACAAGCCGGTTTGCCCTTTTAATAGATTCCGCATCCGGGAATGCAAGCCCCTCTCCCAGTACATAAACTCCCGGTTTTTCCAGCTTGACACCTACAGCCCCTGCCACTGCTGCCATTGGATATCCTGAATTTGGGGAATCCGGAACTTTGCAATAATTATTTGTACAGTAGCATGCGCCTGAAGGATCAAAAGACATATTTCTTGACAGAATGTTCAGGAAGAATGCAGTTACCCAGATGAAAAACAGGGAAATCCGGGCAGGAATCCAGTTAAGTACATCATCCAGTTTTGCCGAGAAGAAACCAACTTCCCTGTGTGCCTCATCCCGGTAGCCAACCATGGAATCAAGGGTACTTACAGCTTTAAAGGCATAAGCTGCTATCAGACCGAAGGGACCTGCTACAGAATAATAGAGCAGGGGAGAGAGAACAGAATCTACGTAATTCTCGGACACGGTTTCTATGGCAGCAGAAGATACATGGGAGTCACTAAGTTTGGAGGTGTCCCTGCTTACATACATAGAAAGTTGTTTTCTGGCCTCCTCCAGGGCCCCAACTTCCAGAGTTGATGCAACTTCTTCTCCGGCAAATAACAATCTGCGAATTGAAAAAGTGCTTTTGAGGAAATAGGCTTCAATAACTATACCCACAAGTTCAGGAACCAGGGATTGATTCGACACTAAAAGTACAATATAGGCAAGAAGGGATGCAAAAAGAATGCATGAAATACCCATGAAAACACCATAGGTTTTTCTTCCCGATGAAGGAATGTGCTTTTTAAAAATGCCAATCAGTGTCCCGATCCAGACCACCGGGTGCAGGCGAGCCGGAGGTTCCCCAACTGCAAGATCAATTAACACAGCAAATAAAAGCACATAAATCATATGCATATAACCGGCAAAAATAAAATCCATCATAATAGGGGCTCCATTACCTCATCCCAGCCCTTTTTGAGTTTGTCTTCCATCTCTCCTTCACCTTTAAGGACATCAAGCAGTTTCTGGACAGTTGGTTTTTGGTGAACCAAGCCACATTTTTCACAACTCCACACCTTACCTCCGCTTGAGCGACAGACCCACCTGCCTCCTGTGCGCTCATCCCCACAGGGATAAAAGGGACAAAAGCAGAAAGTGCAATCCTGCCCTTTGAAATGGCAGGGATAATAGGGACATGCCCTGTTCGCACCAAGAGGCTTTACAGGTTCTTCGTCCAGTATCTGGTTAAGATTCTCCATGGCACTATCCCGGGCACTGTCAACTACAACTGTCCCTATAGCCTCCACAAGCCTATCAGTATCCTCTTTTGGCCTCACCGAAACCCTGATAAAATTACAGTCCATGGAATAAAAGTCGGAACAATCCCTTACAAGAAGACCCTTTTCAGCGAGTCTGTGAGTCAATTCAACCGAATCCAGGCTTGCAGCACTTATATCCACAAG
Organism: Methanohalophilus euhalobius; assembly: GCF_900215215.1. GTDB lineage: Archaea > Halobacteriota > Methanosarcinia > Methanosarcinales > Methanosarcinaceae > Methanohalophilus > Methanohalophilus euhalobius. Next base: position 28,026 of record NZ_OBDR01000010.1, read on the forward strand.
GACAAAGGATGTATTACTTTCATGCGTTTTGAACCTGCGCACCTTGCCCAGGCGCTCCATAAGGTAGCGGCGGTTTTCCCGGACAAATTGCCTTGAGGCAGTTAGATAATCATTCACAATATCAGAAGGCATATTCAATAAGGATATAGCGACTGCTTCATCCATTGGCCCTATATTGCAGCAATTGCGTACCCTATTCAGAATCATTGCAAACTTCTCATTAGTAATACTAAAAGCAATTCCTGCTCCGGGAAGCGAAAAGGTATCTTTCAGAGAGCGTATCACTAAAAGATTGTTAAAAGAAGGAACTTCATCTGCCAAAGTTGCAGATACGTCCGTTAGGTCTAACAGACTTTCATCAACCACCAGCAGGGTAGAATGGTCATTACAGCGTTGCAGAAGAGAAATTAAATCAGTTTTTGAATAAAGCTGGCCTGAAAGATTATCCGGGTTAGTGAGCATGATTATTTTTGCTTTGGTAAGCAAAGCTGAAGATATGTTTTTTAAGTCGTCCTCAAAAACATAGTTCACTTCCCCACCACTGATTATACAATGTTTTTCATCGGCCGGATTCTGAGACCTGTTCAGAAGAACGGTATCGCCGGTTTCAATTACCGAGGAAAATACCATGCGTATTACATCTTCAACTCCCAGAGCAGGAACAATATTATCAGCAGCAATATTATTTCCAAAATATTCGGCAGCACTTGACCTTAATTCTGAATATTCATTATCGGGGAATTGGGAATACATGGATTCCACACGGGAAAAAATATCCTCCAGGCAGAGGTTGTAATCCGGGTGATCAAAGGGACTGCCCAGAGGATTGGATGTTGAACTAAAATCAATTATAGCTGTTTCACTAATACCTTTTTCCAGAGCAATTCTGTGCCCATCTTCTAAAGGTTTCCTGATTGATTCAATTTCTTTTTTCCATAATCCCTTATCAGACACGTTAATCGAAATAAACTAATGAATAGAACCTATATTAAATTAATCAAATTGAGTTTCCTATGCTTCAGAATAATTAGTCCTGAAACATCATGAAAAATAAAAAAGATTAATCTACCCTTGATCATTTTCTGGCAAAGGTTAGATAACCGGTGTGGCCCACCCTTGATGGTGCGGGTCTTGTGCCTCTTTCGGATACAGATAACTCTCTTTCCAGACATTCAAGAGTATTTAAACTGTAAAATCCTGCCTTCACTGCTTCCAGGTATACGGCTTTTGCCTGTTCAATGAAAGGTGAATAAACAACAAGGAAACCTCCGGCAAGCAGGTTGGAGCAGGCATACCTGACAGATTCTGCCGAATCTTTAATATCAAGTACTATAACATCGAAAAAATCACTGCCCTGCTTCATCACATCCACAATATCCCCGCAGCGAACTTCCACATTGGAAAGGCCGGCCATGGACAAATTGGCCCGGGCATTCTTCACAAAATCCTCACGTATCTCATAGCTGATCACTTCCTTTGCTACAGAACCCAGATAAATTGCAAGCACACCGCTGCCCGTACCGGCTTCGAGAATCCTGTCAGAAGAATTGATACCTGCATGGGAAATAATCTGGCCCACATCCTTGGGCATGATAGGTGCCCCCGTGCGTTTTGCAAGTCTGAACATATCCGGAGCCCGGGGCCTGATGACAGAGAATTGCTGACCCATATGGGACACAATGGTGCCGCCGGGTTTTATATCCAGCAAGTCGGCCGTTTCAACAATACCAAATTCACAGTGGAACTGTTTACCCGAAACTGTGGTCAGATATTCCCGGAATTTGTCTTTATGACGGGTGCGCAAAAGCACCGTTTCATTTTCTTTCATACATGCACCTCAGGGTTGTTGATAACGGCGGGCAGGAATCGTTACAATATCCCGGGGTATAGAGTGTTTATCCTGCCGGAGAATTTTTGTAAGCTCTCTGAATTCAGGGCCGTAGGCTTCTGAAAGTTGTTTTCCATATTTAACTCCGTGCATCGTCAGGACATACTCATAGCGCTGGTGGAACCTGTTATTCTTTTCATAATAACGCAGGTCTTCATCCACAATACCCATTGCCACGAGCAGCTGGATGTTCTCAAAAACCCTGTTGCTGTAAGGAAAACCATAGTCCCAATGGAATTCATAATCAAAGAGGTTACGAAGGCTGACATCTTCACTGAACCGCTGGACCATGCGATATATCCAGGTTATATTACGTAAACGGGGAATTGAGACAAAGCCATCTTCCTCTTTCCAGAAGATGGAATTAACGGTATAGAACAACAATATCAGCCCCTCTATCGGTAGGTAATTTTCCTGACGTATAAATCTCAGCAACTGAGGAGACAGGGTGTCAACAGTATGGCCTACAACATCCTTGAGCTGTGCAGCTTCTGGGCATCCTACACCATCAATCGGAGAAAAAACAACCAGTGACAGTTGCCTGGAAATCGCCCTGACCAGACCGTTTGCAAGGGCAGATTCATCGTAAAAGAAACTATCCTCACCGTTCACAACAACCCTTGTACTGCGAGGCACACCGCTGGCAACACTCAAATCTACAAAAACGTCCCCAATTCTCTTTTCAAGCTGCTCCTCGAACATCTTCTTGGCCACACCATGCCGGGCTATTGTAGACAGGGCCATGCGGGTTGCCGGGTTGAGGGTTTTCTGGTTAAATCGCACAATAGGGTCACAGATATTTCCCGCAAGGACTGAACTGATAAGATGTTGTGCCTGATCGTTGCCATATGTTTTTATGAAATAAAGCAAGTCAGCATCATTATATTCAGTGAAAAACAAACCCACCTGTTTATTCACAGATTCTGCATCCTTCTTTTCCCCGAATATAGCCAGAGCATTTTCAAGAGATCGCAATAACATAATCCTGGCAGACTGGGTATGAGGATGATGCACTATAGCATTATAGTGATGTGCACGAGCTATGAGCATTGATTCAGCAACCGTCAATGTCATATCTTCATCATAACTGCAACCATCCTTTTTGCCCAGTACGATATTGCCATTGCGGATGCTCAGGTTCTGTATTATCTGGTCCACGTCTATTAAACCCAGGGATATACCGGTGTGATACGAATCACGAAGCAAAAAATCGATCCGGTCCGCATCTATGTCACCGGATATTAACTGTCCCAGATAGGGCTTTTCCAGAAAAGAGGATTTACCTGTTGCCATGAGGGCGATTTGATCGAAAAAATCCACAGGATCCTGACCCAGCTCTTCCTCAACTATTCTCGCAATATTACCGTTGTTTGCAAAACAATTTCTTATGACATATTCACTGAAAGCTTCGTGGTTTTCCCTAATTATACCACCATATTGTGGCTTAATATCAGGATTGCGTTTTAGGACATCTTCCACGGCATGAGAATATGCAGAGTGACCTACATCGTGCAAAAGACCTGCAACCTCTACTTTCATTTTATCCTCTTGCGGCAGAGACAGGGCATCGGCCATCAGGGATGCCATATGCATGGTACCCAGACTATGTTCAAACCTGCTGTGCTTCGCACCCGGATAAACGATATCAACAAGACCGAGCTGCTGTATGGAACGTAACCTCTGCACCTGAGGAGTTTCCACCAGTTCCTTTTGGAGAGGAGTCAACAGGATAGTTTTATGCACAGGATCATGAATCGCCCTTGAACTGACCATGGATGTGTATTTAGGTGGAAGATATATATAAAGGTGTAAAATATCTCAACCAGACTTAATTAATTATCACCAGAGAGAAAATAATGAGAACAATTCAATGGAATGCTGAGAATTCTACCGTGAGAATGATCGATCAAACCCTGTTGCCTGTCGAATACAGGGAGATCGAATGTGAAAATCTGGCCCAGCTGTGTGAAGCAATCAAATCATTGCGGGTCAGGGGAGCACCCGCATTGGCAGCAGCAGGTGCCTATGGTATTGCCCTTGCCAGCAAACTCAGCAGTGCAAATGACATGGAAAGCCTCCTGAAAGATCTCAAAAATGCCGCACGGATCATCCTGGCAACCCGACCCACAGCTATAAACCTGGGATGGGGAGTAAACCGGGTGGTCAAAGCAGTCTCTGAAGCCTACGACACTGAAGGCATACGGAACATAGCTCTCAACGAAGCACAGGCCATTGCAGATGAAGATGTGCAGATCAACAAAACTCTCGGCAAACATGGTGCTTCCCTGCTGGAAGATGGGGATACCGTAATGACCCACTGTAATGCCGGCAGACTGGCCTGTGTGGACTGGGGCACAGCCCTGGGAGTGGTACGCTCCGCTGTGGAACAGGGAAAAGACATCAATGTGATCGCATGTGAGACCCGGCCTTTGAACCAGGGAGGCCGGCTTACGACCTGGGAGTTGATGCAGGACAATATCCCGGTCAAACTAATCTCGGACTCCATGAGTGGTTATGTAATGCGCCACGAGCTTGTGGACAAAGTAGTCGTCGGGGCAGACCGTATTACAGAAGATGCTGTATTCAACAAGATCGGGACCTACAACCATGCGATAGTGGCCATGGAACACGAAATTCCTTTTTATGTAGCAGCTCCTGCCTCAACATTTGATTTCAAGGGATGGGAAGGTAGTGTGAAGATAGAAGAGCGAGATCCTGATGAATTGCGCTACATGCAGGGAGTACAGATAGCACCTGAAGATGTACCGGTAATCAATCCTGCTTTTGACAGCACACCGATGGAATATATTGAGGCGATAATTACAGAAAAAGGAATCTTCAGGCCACCGTTTTTGATAGATGAAGTAAGAACATGAGGGCGCAAGCTTTTAAAGTATAAAATACAATCAGGGTACAAGTAAACAAAAGGAAAGAGCTGGAAGAATATGGGAAAAAAGAAACAGAGTAACAACGGATTGATGTCTTCTGCCGGCCTTATGAGATATTATGAAGAGGACAAAAGGGCAATCCACCTGGACCCCAAAGCAGTTATGGTCTTTGGATTGCTTTGTGGATTTGCTGTTATTCTATTAAGCGCCAGTTATGGCACCTGGCCATAAAATGTAATCCATTATAAAGAAAAAGGGCATTCAGCCCTGTCTATCTTTTTTAATCGTTTTAGAGATCTGCCTTGCCGTGGTAGTTCTGGGTTCGTTCTTATCCACAAGGATGCGTCCACTTTTCTCCCACCAGGAACGCGGATAAGCTTTATCTTTTTGAACCTCTGGATTAAGATCCAGAGACGCAGCTGCCTTTTCCATTTCTTCCAGACTCGGCTCCTTTACTGAACTTTTGCGAGATATAATCCTTCCTTCATTCCTGCTTTTGGAACGATCTATGGAAGCCGGCCAGATTACAAGCCTGCCTTCATCTTTCATTAGCATGATCCATAGATTGGAATTCATTAAATATAATTCTTGGTGATAGACCACCTCAGATAAACCTAAAATAGTAAAGTGGCATCTAGTATAGCAAGTAGGAGAGTTTACAAATGGGCCTGTTCGGAACCAACGGAGTACGTGGAATAGCTAATGAATTCATCACACCTAAATTTGCAATCGACCTTTCCAGAAGTATGGGAACCCATCTTGGAGAAGGTAAAACCGTAGCTATCGGAAGAGATACGCGCATCTCAGGAGAGATGCTAAAAGCAGCTGCAATATCCGGTTTACTTTCAGCGGGCATAAGAGTAATCGACATTGGAACCTGCCCAACCCCGTCTGTCCAGTATTATGTGCGCGACCATGCAGATGCCGGGATTGTTATTACTGCATCCCACAACCCGCGGGAATACAATGGCATAAAACTTATAGACGCAGATGGCACCGAGTTTTCCAGGGAAGGGGAGAAAAAGATCGAAAATATCTACAATACCGGCGAATTCCACACTGCTAACTGGAACCTGACAGGCGAACTGAACAGGGATTATAATGCCAATGATTACTACATCAATGGAATAATTTCATCGGTCAATTCCACAGAGATCAGAGCAAAACGGTTCCGGGTGGCCATAGATACAGGATGTGGTGCAGGTTCTCTTACACTACCCCTCTTGTTGCGTAAACTGGGATGCGAGGTCATTACTATCAACGCCCAACCGGATGGTACTTTCCCCTGGAGAAATCCCGAGCCAACCCCCGATGTACTTGGAGAACTCAGGGATATTGTCAAAAACTACGATGCTGACCTGGGAGTTGCCCAGGACGGTGATGCAGACAGAGCAGTCTTCTTTGATGAAAATGGTACATTTATTGATGAAGAAATACTGCTTTCCATGATGGCAAAATATGTGATATCGGGTAAAAAAGGCCCACTCGTAACACCGGTAAGTTCATCCCGGCGCATGCTGGACATTGCAGAAAAAACAGGCGTGGAACTTCACTGGACAGCCGTAGGATCCATTAATGTAGCACGCAGAATGATGGAAATAGACGCTGTTTTTGGCGGAGAGGGGAATGGAGGGCTTATTTTCCCCGAACACCAGTATTGCAGGGATGGAGCCATGGCATGTGCCAAATTACTTGACATAATGGCAACGGGAGTAAAACCATCAGAGATGGCCGGAAATGTTCCGGAATACCACAATGCCAAAACAAAGGTGAAATGTGGTGATCTGAAAAAGACACTTGAAAATGTAACCAGTCGTGTACAGGGAGAAGGAATTGAGATTGATACCACTGATGGTTTCAAGATATGGTATGAAGACGGGTGGCTACTGATACGCCCTTCAGGCACCGAACCAATTGTCAGGATATTTGCCGAAGCCAAAACTGAGCAAAAGGCAAACGAACTGCTGGAAAGAGGGAATAAAATAGTACTGGATTCAATTCAGGAGTGAACATCAGGGTTTGCCGCAGGATTCCCCGCAAATAATACCTGTGGCAATGAGATGTGCAACCCTCAAAGGCTCAGGAATATTGCTACGGGTAGCACTTAACTGGACTATCTTGGTGGCGGAAATTTCATCGATGCCTGCACACTGGATGTAAACCGGTGTATGGGAATGTGAAGTTACCACACGGGATATCCTGCCTGCTTTTTTTATTATTCCAAACCTGTCATCCGGATAATCCAGGTGAGACAGGGCTTTTTTCATGTTCTCAAAATCAGGCATCGAGCGCATCAGCACAATCACACCCATTCCTGTAGATTCGTTTAAGCGCACGATGTCAATCGGATTGAAACCGCCGTATGTGACTCCATCCAGCATTATCACACGCACCTGATTTTTGTGTTTGCTGGCTGAGATCATCTCTATTAATGAATCGGTAGCATCCATACCATCCCTGGTAATGTAGGTGGATAACACGCCGTCAAGCCACATTCCCCCTCTGAAAAAAGTCCCTACCACAAGTATACGGTCACTTACCAGCGCTGAATCATCAATACCCAGAATCCTTATTTCCGGTTTTATATGAAAAAAAGAAAAGGGTATACCCCCTTTTTAAACAAACATTGAGCCCGGATGCTCATTAACCTGAGGTTGCCTGGGCTTTAGGACCTTATCGATGGCATCCATAAAGTCAGCCATTGCCACACTATCACGATCATTGCGTACAGCAAACATACCTGCCTCGGTAGTCAGTGCATGCAGATCCGCACCACTTGTATTTTCTGTAAGAGTGGCAAGTTTGTCAAAATCCACATCCCGGGCAAGGGAAAGCCCTCTGGAATGAATCTTAAGTATCAAACTACGTGCTTCTTTATCCGGCATCGGAACCTCGACCATCCTATCAAAGCGACCCGGACGGATTATGGCAGGATCCAGGATATCCACCCTGTTGGTGGCTGCAATTATGCGAATATCACCCCGGTTCTCAAATCCATCCATCTCCGCAAGAAGTTGCATGAGGGTGCGCTGCACTTCCCTGTCAGCACCGTTGGTATCACTCAGCCGGGCTGCTGCAATGGCATCGAGCTCATCTATGAAAATAATGCTGGGAGCCTTCTTTCTTGCCATATCGAAAACTTCTCTGACCAGCCGGGAACCTTCACCAATGTACTTTTGCACAAGTTCCGAGCCCACAACACGGATAAAAGTTGCGTCAGTACGATGGGCTACCGCTTTTGCCATCATCGTTTTACCGGTACCCGGGGGCCCGTGCAGGAGCACACCTTTAGGAGGTTCCACACCCACACGTTCAAAAGATTCGGGTTTAATGAGCGGTAGTTCGACACATTCGATAATATCCTGGATCTGATTATCCAATCCACCGATATCTTCATAACTTATATCCTGGGATTCCAGGACTTCCATTGCTGAAACTTCCGGTTCTTCTGTCGAGGGAAGAACATCCACTATGGAAAGGGTCTGCTGATTCAGGGCAACCCTGACACCGGCAACCAATTTGGATTCATCTATGTACTGGGAAACTCCCACCATGAACTGGGGGCCCGAACTGCTGCGTATCAATACTTTATTGGAATCAATGACATCAATGATATTTGCCACGATCAAAGGAACAGTCTTAAGCCTGTTAATCTCAGAGCGAAGTTTGCGAACTTCTCGCTCATACTTCACTTTCTGGGATTCAACATTCTTTTTTTCAGATTCAATCTGGTCGCACTGCTCTTTAAGTTTGCTGTTGCGGGATTCAAGTTGTTTCATCCTGTCCAGAAGGTACTTTGAAAAATCTTCGTCTCCTTCAGAACCCATATAATCATATTCTACATCGGACATATTTTTAAATCCGTAATTTCCCTGATTTACCGTATCATCGCTGGTTTCGTTCATATAGCTCCGAATAATATTTAAGTCCATAGGTATATAGCACTTTCGAAAAGAGGCATGGCAGCTTCCATGCAAGAGATGATTTTTTATGCAGTGTGAAATATGTGGTGCAGAGATAAAAGGGGAGCCTTTTAAGATAAATGTCGAGGGAAGCGAACTCAACGCCTGCAACCGATGTTCACAATACGGAACATCAGTAAGCACCCGGAAACCGGTATCCAGAAAAAACGCTCCTGTGCGGCAGGGGATTAAAAACAGTTCAAAACCCAAAAAGAACCCGGTAACTGCTCCTACAGAAGAACTCATAGACGAATACGAACAAACCATAAGAGAGGCCAGGGAAGCAAAGGGCCTTACCCAGGAAGAACTTGCTTCCAAGATAAAGGAAAAAGCATCCCTGATCAAAAAGATCGAGAAGGGAGACATCGTACCTGAAGATTCGGTACGTACAAAGCTTGAACATACCCTTGATATCGAACTCACCGAAAAAGTGGGAGAAAACGACTGGGATACAAATACCCTGAACAGGGGCACTACTCTTGGCGATATAGTAACCATCAAGAAAAAATGAAGTGATATTATGCACCTCGAAAACAAGAAAGTCGGTATAATAGGGACCGGCAAGATGGGGCAAAGCCTGCTTAGAGGTATAATACGTGCAGGAAAAGCAAAGCCTGCAAATATCTATGCCAGCGATGTTTATGAACCTGCACTGCAAGCACTTAAAAGTGAACTTGGAATTAACGTATCAACAAATAATTTTGATACAGTGGATAATTCAGACCTCATCATTCTTGCGGTCAAGCCCCAGATACTGCGCAATGTACTGAGAGGTTTTGCAGACCATATCAACGAACACAAACTCATAATATCAATTGCAGCAGGAGTTCCTGCATCCACTATTGAAGAGGAGTTGCATGAAGATACAAGAGTAATTCGTGTGATGCCAAACATTGCCGCAACCGTCGGTGAAGCGGCCTCTGCAGTCAGTACGGGGAAAAATGCATCCGCAGAAGATGCTGAGATTGCAATGGAAATATTTTCAAGCGTGGGTTCTGCTGCCCTTGTTCCTGAACATCTCATGGATGCTGTTACAGGAGTTTCCGGGAGCGGTCCCGCATATATTTTCCCCGTAATAGAGGCCATGGCGGACGGTGGTGTGCTTGAAGGGCTTGACAGGGAAAGTGCACAAAAACTGGCAGCCCAGACAGTACTGGGCGCAGCAAAGATGGTCCTTGAAACAAAAAAACATCCAGCAGAGCTCAAGGACATGGTGACCTCTCCTGCAGGGACAACCATTCATGGTGTTCATGCACTTGAGAAAAACGGAGTAAGGGCGGCTTTCACAGATGCAGTGATGGCTTCTGCAAAACGCTCCCGTGAAATGGGGAAATAATTCCCCTACCTTTCCTGAAACGATACAAAAATTGATATAGTTGTATGATTTAATTAATTACAAAGCCTTCAACGGGGGTTTGTATGAAATCCTTTGCGGTAATCAGGGGAGAAGACAAAAACAAAGTCAGGATTGCGCTGCACGATTTGCAGCAATACGGGAGCATGAAGTTCAGCTCCTGTCCAAAACGTATCGAACCAAACTATGCAGACACTCTTCTTGTAAGGGTTGTGGGAGTACCCTTGCGTTCAAATTGTAAGTTTGCAGCACTTGTGGGTCTGGAAAATAATGCCGGCTCTGCGATAAACAAACTGAGGAAAATACATCCACCAGCCCATATTGTAATAATAAGTCCCAGGCACGATGCTTATGAAGAGTTAATGGATAATTCTGAAATCTATCCTGAATTCGAAATAAATAATTGATACCTTAAAAAAATCATTGAAAAATAAGTTTTCCTGCGAAAATTAAAGAATATGGGGCCGGGACCGAGAATCGAACTCAGATCGTAGCCTCCACAGGGCTACAGGATAACCGCTACCCTACCCCGGCATATTGAGAATGTCCTACGCGAGGACATCCTATAGATGTATTTCTGTTAGATAAACTTTTCTCCAGATCAGTCTTTCAGACGGGAAATTGCAAGCTGTGCTGCCTTTTCACCTGAGAGAAGCATTCCTCCAAAAACAGGACCCATCCGGGGAGAACCTGCAACGGCATTGGCAGCCATACCTGTAACTATCAGACCGGGATAAACTTCCCGGGTATTTTTCATTACAAGACGCTCACCGGTATCAGCCCACATTGGTTTTTCACCCACTACCTCCTTGCCACCAAAAGCTCCGGGAATCTTGCGCTGCACAGTATTGCATACAGTAGCCTCATGGCCGGTTCCGTCAAGTACCAGGCGAGAACGGATTGTGAGAGGATCAACATGAAGACGGGCTATTTCAACTGCTGTCCAGTTAATAACAAGCCCGCATACCTCATCGTTATCCCGTATCATAACATCTTCAAAACTTACCAGATTGAATATTTCAACCCCGGCAGAAACCGCTGCACTTATGAGTTTACCCACAGTACCAACCGAGTTTGCCACATAGTAGCCTTCTTCATACTCATGATAAGGCACATCAAAATCATCAAGGATCCTGCGCGCTTCTTCCTGGACCACAATACGCGGGAACATCATGCCACCGCCCCACATACCGCCTCCTACAGATAGTTTCTTCTCAAAAAGCACAGTCTTTAATCCTGCTTCTGCAAGATAACGTGCAGCAACAAGGTTTGCCGGGCCTCCACCCACAAGGGCCACATCAACATCAGTATAGTCCAGAAAAACATTGGTAAATTCTTCAACTATCGCTCGGGTAATAATTCTCTCATCAAGTTCCATGGATCTGCCTCAAATGCTGCTAATTCTCTCATTTGATAGGCCACATATATATTAAAACTATTGGGATACAGAAAGAACAAGACCACTGTGTATGAAATATATTGAAATATCCTTGCAAAAAGTGCCAGATATTTATTGAAAAGAGATTAGATACAGAGGCTATATTGTAATGAATGCAAGAGTAAAGCCCTTGAAAAAAGCATTTTATCCACCGTTGGAATCCCCAAATAATTGGAATCAATTTTCGACATAAGATGAGACGGTTTGTTGGAAATCATGTATGTCGATTGGTTTGGATATATAACCCGCACATCCTGCATCAATAAATTTCTTATCATCGCCCCTCATTGCATGTGCTGTCAATGCAACCACAGGTGTATCTTTTGCATTTTCAATCTCTTTGAATTTCTCCAGAACTTCAAGCCCATCCATTTTGGGCAGCTGCATATCAAGTAAGATGAGATCAAAAGTATTTTTCTCTGCAACTTCAAGGGCCTGTGAACCGTCTTCTGCCTGCATTACCTCATATCCATAAGACTCAAGCAAATCCACTGTAAGTTCCATGTTCATTGGGTTGTCTTCAACTACCAGAATTGTGGCCATTCTTTAAACCTCCAAATATGATTTGATAATTATCGGTATAAGTTCTTTCCCGGAAAATACCTGACTGTTTTGGTCACAGCTTAAATTGCAAGGCTGTCTTATAGTATATTTTCACATATATATAGTAATAGCATACAACTTAGAATTAGGACCATTTATGCAAAAACAGGCATGTGAATGACCAAAATTAATTCATATAACCCACAAATAAAATTAATCATTGCTAGCAGAACCACCATGGTTTCTCCTGGAATCAAGATGTTTTATTATTTCAATCAGATGAGTGCGAGTAAAAGCGCCTTTCTGGAGAATTGAAACTACATTACCTTCAAAAACACCTTTATTTTCCATATCCCTGGCAGTATGGATAATTATAGGGATATCTGCAGTATTACTGTTTCCTCTCAAAGCTGCCATAACGTCAAATCCACTTGTAACTGGCATCATCAGGTCCAGGATAATAAGGTCTGGAGAATAGGAAAATGTTTTATCGATGGCTTCCTGGCCACCATAGGCAGGTATCACATTATATCCTTCAATACCAAGGGAGGACCTGAGCATTTCTACTGCAGATGGATCATCGTCCACAACCAGTATTGAGGAAGAAGAACCGGAGGAGCCCCCGAAACCATCCAATACCGTCAATAATCTTTCCCTATCAATGGGCTTGGGAATATAAGCAGATATATCATACTCTTTTTTAATTGCATTGGCATTAAGGACAGAAACTATAATTACAGGAATGCCGGCAGTATCAGAACTTTTTTTCAGTCTGGCTAAAACGTCCCACCCATTCACCCCGGGCATCATGATGTCAAGCAATATCGCAAAGGGTTTTACAACATCCACATAACGGGATACAAGATACCCACGAGAAAGAGGCAATGCCCTGTAGCCGGCATTGACAACAGTTGAAACAAGTAAATTACGTGATGAATAGTCATCCTCTACTACCATTACAATAGGTTCATTATTGCTGGAATTCAGAGGTTTTTCCAAAAGAGGAAAAGGATCAATATCAGTGTTTTCAGGAGCCTGTGGGTTAGAATCAATAACATATTCGCCTTCCCTGGTTTCTTCAGGATTACCTTCACAGGAAACCTGACTTAAAGGAATCGTAAAGGTAAAGGTGCTGCCTTCTCCCTTTTTGCTTGTCACCCATACATCCCCGCCATGCATATTCACAAATTTTTTTACAAGAGACAAACCAAGACCTGTCCCTTCATAATTGCGTGAAGAAGATGTATCTTCCTGGGTAAAGGCATCGAATAAAGTATCCTGGGCCTTTTCAGATATCCCTACTCCGGTATCTGATACCGAAACCTGCAATACATCGTTTTCCACATGGGAAAGTAAACGCACCCTTCCCCCTTCGGGTGTAAATTTTATTGCATTGCTGAGGAGATTGTAAAGTATCTGCTTGAATTTGCCCTTATCGGCACATATCTCTTCAGAGTAATTATGTTCAACTGAAAGAGAAAGAGATTTCTTATTTCCAAGAGGCATAACTAGTTCCATCACTTCTTTGGAAGCCTCAGTTAAAGAGAAAGCCTCACATTCAAGCTCCATCTTACCGGCTTCCACTTTTGACAGGTCAAGGATATCATTAATCAGATTTAGCAGGTGTTTCCCGCTTTTGGCAATATTGGACACATATTTCTTCTGTGGATCATTGAGATCCCCCCTTACTTCTTCCAGCAGGATATCTGAAAATCCAATCACCGAATTTAAAGGTGTTCTCAGTTCATGGCTCATATTTGCCAGAAATTCACTCTTGGACCTGTTTGCCTGTTCTGCAGCCATTTTTGCATGGTTGAGAGCCTCTTCTATATTTTTTCGCTCAGTCATGTTGTATAGTACACCCACGATCACAAGATTCCCATTGGATTTTTCAAGTGGAAGAAGGGTTTCTTCAACCTGGTAACCTCCTATACTAAATTCAAACCTGCGAGTTTCACCATCAAGAGCAGCATACAGATGAGGAAGAAGGGTATCAAGAATATCTTTGGAAAGGACCTCTTCAGGTAGCTTACCTATGAAATCTTTTTTATTGAAATTGAGTTTATCAAGCATTTTACCCCCTATTGAAATATATCTCAAATCGCTGTCATGCAGAACAACTATTCCATTGGGAAAATTGGAAATGATCAATTCAAGCTGTTTATCGCGTTCCTTCTTTTCCTGTTCTGCACGGTCCCTCTGATCGATTTCTACCTGTAAACGACGATTCTTATTGTTAACAGCCTGACTGGCCCCTGCAAGAGTAACTGTTGTGATACCCATTAAAAGAAAAACATACCAATACTGATTAATCACATCGGAAAGAGCGACTTCACCATAGTTTTCATACGGCCCCAATCTTAATTCCTTCATACATTCGTGGACCGGTCCATAATCCAGGGGAACTGTCCACCCTCCATAACCGCCCCTCAGGGCCGCTTTTGAAAAGCGGGGCAATTGGAGTAAATTTGAAAGCATCTTTTCAGCAACATCCTCGGATACATGAGAGGTGCGGGAAAATGCCCACTGCGGATATAGACGAGTGCTGTGCTTCTGTAAGAAAGAAGAATCAAAATTATCTCCCTCATGTAAACCAGGAGAATGATCCACGTTCAAGCACTTGATATCAACAAAAGAAATCTTGCCTTCCTTTTTCATCGATTCAAGGATCCCGGTACTAACGATCCCCACATCAACCTCCCCGGAAAGCACTGCTTCTACCACTTTGTCCTCTGTACCCCCATAAGTGACATCCATGGCATCTATATCCAATCCTGCATCATTAAATTCTCTCGCAGCCATCCACCAACCCCCAAAGGAATGTTCGTTAACTGCCATTACCGATAAACTTTCAACGTCATTAAGAGAATTCACATCGATCCTGTCGTTTTTAGTGAAGATGACTGAACCAAAGACAGTGTATGAGCGGCCTCCCCAGGATTCTTTCAAAGTTGCTATTCTCTGTACATTGTGATCGACTTCCAGCTCAACATATACCAAAGGGTTTGTGATAAGGAAATCAATTTGTTCATTAGCTACTTCAGAAGTCATCTGTCCAAAATCCATGGGGACAAGCACTACATCTTTTTCCGGGAAACCGGCATCCAGATAATCTATAGTAGGACCCCATCTCTCCATTGCAGCTTCATCTCCCCTGTTTGCAAGCACTCCTATCCTGAGAGGGTCGCCGGAAGCAGAAACTACAATACTGCAAGTCAAAATAATAAATAATACAGTGATAGACATACATAGATACCTGGATATGGGTTTCATGGGTAAATATATAGAAAAATTATCTGATATAAATATAACCAAATAAATTAGTATACGAAGACAGAGAATACATATAAGTTCACCCATCTAATCAATATAAAGCAGTAATAATACATCCGAAAGTAGCAGAAAGTTATTACTTTCTCCAACCGGCTATCTAAAATTTAATTTTACAGGAAAATCTTATGGATAAACTTTAATACTGCAACACGACCCATATGACCTAAAGGAGAAAATATGGCAAGATCCGCACAACGTCCCAGTCTGAAAAAAATACCCCAGGAAGCAATCGAGGCAAAAGAAGCTACTGCAGAAATTGTAATTTTGCAACCTATTGGTTATCCCCTCTGTGGAATTATTGAAGAATATCCACGCATCGAAGAACCCGAACTTTTCGAATGTTATGCGAGAATGCAATGGAATGGTTACATTGCCCGAAAAAACGATTTCCTCTTTGATCACCGAATGTTCCCTGATTTTGCGTACAGAATCCAGGAAGTAAGGCCCGAAGCTACAATAATAGGCCAATCCACAACAATTGTAGTAAATCAGGAAGAGAAAGAAAAAATGGATATTGAATATCCCGTGGAAATTGCATTTGATGATATCGTCGGACAGATTAAAGCAAAACGCAAATGCAAGCTTATCGAGAGATATCTGGAAGAGCCCGAAAGGTTTGGCAAATGGGCACCCCGCAACATCCTGTTCCATGGACCAGCAGGTACAGGAAAAACCATGGTCGCAAAAGCCCTTGCAAATAAAACTGATGTGGCATTCCTTCCGGTCAAAGCCACACAACTTATAGGAGAATTTGTAGGAGAAGGCTCCCGGCAGATACATCAGTTGTATGAAAGAGCCGGTGAACTTGCACCCAGCATCATTTTCATAGATGAACTGGATGCCATTGCCCTTGACAGGCGATACCAGGAACTCAGGGGCGATGTAGCCGAGATCGTCAACGCCCTGCTCACCGAAATGGACGGAATCAGCCAGAGAGAAGGGGTATGCACCATCTGTGCCACAAACAGGACAGCAGTACTCGACGGGGCAGTAAGGAGCCGTTTTGAAGAGGAGATCGAGTTTGTACTTCCTGGCAAAGAGGAAAGAAAAGAAATAATCGAACTCAATCTACAGACATTCCCCATAGAAGCTGAAGTTAACCTGAGCGAACTTGCAAAACTGACCAACGGCCTTTCAGGAAGAGACATTGTGGAAAAAGTCCTCAAAAGTGCCCTTCACCATGCAATAATGGACGACATGGAAAAAGTTGAAGCACATTATTTTGAAAAAGCTGCGTCCGGGTTGCAGAAAAAAGAAACCAATACCCACCTTTACGCCTGAGAAGAGGTGACAAAATGACAGAAATAAAAGAATCAGACAGGTTCGAGTGCAAAGTTGTCAACATAATAAACAACCTGAAATGGAAAGGAGTAATGGTCAAAGAAATAAAAAGTGGAGGGAATGTTTATTTTGCCCGCACTGATCCAAAAAGGGATTTGAAACCTGGGGATACCCTCTACCTGGGAGTCAGAGAATTACCCAGCCAGATGGAAGAGATGCAGGCCGAAGTTACCCTTTACGACAAAAATGATGAGAAAATCGATTGGACCTTCATTTAAAGGCACATGAGTGCTCCCTTATTATTTCCCATAGGGAACTTCAAATTCCACTAGGTCCTCTGCCACACAGGTATTTTCGAAAACTTCTTTTGCCTCCTCCAGAAGCACTGAAGAATCGTCAGTATACCTCGAGCTGATATGGGTCAGGATAAGCCGCTGTACCTCTGCTTTTTGTGCCACATCTGCGGCCTCTTTTGCTGTAGAATGCAGTGATTCACGGGCCCAATCCACTTTTTCCTGTGCAAGTGTCCCATCATGAATTAATACATCAGCGTTTTTACTTGCTCTAATAATTGCCTCGCATGGACGGGTATCACCGGTATAGATGAGTTTACGCCCCCTGCGGCAGGGACCTATCACTTCATTAGGATGGACTAACCTGCCATTTACTTCCACCGATTCCCCTTTCTGGAGACAGGAATAAAGTGGGCCTACAGGCACACCCAGCTCTTCAGCACGACGGCGGTCAAATCTACCGGGGCGTTCATTTTCTACAAGAGCATAGGCAAGAGAAGGAACACTGTGCTCACTTGCAATTGCATTAATCACATAACCTTCCCGGTGGACAGTGTCCCCGGCTTCGAGAGGTACTGCTTTGATTTCAAAATTCAATCGGCAGTAGCCAAGTAGTGATACCAATTTTACAAATTGTTCCACCCAGGCAGGACCATATATAGTCAGTGGAGCATCCCTGTCGTGGAAAGAAAGAGTTTGCAAAAGGCCGGGAATTCCCAGCACATGATCTGCATGAAAATGTGTAATGAATATAGAAGAAAGGGACATCATGCCAGTCCTGGCACGCATCATTTGCTGCTGGGTACCCTCCCCGCAGTCAAAAAGGAGCAACTCCCCTTCCCTGTTGACCAGGATGGAAGAGGGATTTCTGTTCACAGTTGGGAGAGCTCCCCCGGTACCAAGGAACACTACACGAAGCATAATAAATATCATAAGTAAAAGCATTATTTATGATTATCCAAGCTCGTGAGTAGTCTATATTCGAAAGGTTCATATACAATATTACAATTAATGAGCTCTCCTAATAGCAAAGCTTAGTATTATACTTAAATCACAAAACAGAGGTTCCAATCATGATATCCCAGGGAAGATCAAAGAGAACGGCCACAGCTGCCAAGAGAAAAACAGCACGCGGAAAAAGGAAATACGAAATCGGCAGTGAACCTGCAGAAACACATGTCGCAGAAACCAGAAGAAAACCCGTAAAAACAAGGGGCGGCTCCCACAAAGTAAAACTCCTTCAGGAAAAAATTGCCAATGTCACCGATCCCTCTACCGGCAAGACAGCAGCAGTCACAATAGAGAATGTTACCGACAACGAAGCCAACGAGCACTACGTCAGGCGTAACATACTCACAAAAGGCAGCATCATCAAGACCGAACTTGGAGATGCCAGGATAACCAGTCGTCCGGGTCAGGATGGCGTTGTCAACGCAATTCTTACAAAATAAACAAAAAATACAGGTGGCTCAAAGAGCATGGACAGGAAAACAAGGGATATATTGGAGATTCTGGAAAATGATGCCAGGTCAAGCCTTGAGGACATTTCCGCCCTTGTTGACATGACTCCGGAAGAAGTCCAGAAGCGAATCCATCAGCTTGAAAAAGCAAAGATAATCCGCAAATATAAAACAGTGATTGACTGGGAACTTGCTGGAGAAGATTATGTCTATGCAATCATTGAACTGAAGGTAACACTGGAACGCAAACAGGGATACCAGCGTATCGCAGAAAGACTGTACCGTTTCCCCGAAGTGCGTTCTGTCAGACTGCTTTCAGGAGAACATGACATAACCCTTACGGTCCGTGGCAAATCCATGAAGCAGGTCGCTTTTTTTGTTGCAGAAAAGATAGCCACCCTGGAACAGGTGCATAATACTGCCACCCATTTCGTACTCAAGACATACAAAGAAGACGGGTTGATTATGGAAGAGCCCGAACATGTAAAACGTCTGCCGGTTTCCCCCTAAAGGAGGTATGAGAACTGACAGACACTTCACGCTTTGTAGCCAGTTATCTGGATAGAGTACCCCCTTCGGGGATCCGCCGATTTTTTGACATGGTCTCCAACAATGAGGATATAATATCCCTCGGAGTTGGAGAACCCGATTATATTACTCCCTGGCACATCCGGGAAGCCTGCATTCATTCACTGGAACAGGGAGAAACATCCTATACATCCAACTATGGACTTGTAGAACTCAGGGATGAAATATCCAGGACCTATACCCAGAAACACGGATTATACTATGACCTTACATCCGAAATACTGGTGACATCGGGAGTAAGTGAGGCACTGGACCTGGCGGTGCGTGCTATCACCGATCCGGGTGATGAGATTATAATTGTGGAGCCCTCTTACGTTGCCTATGCACCTGCAATCATTTTTGCAGGAGGAAACCCGGTTGCCGTACAAACATTCAGGGAAGACAAATTCAAACTTACCTCCGAAAACCTGAAAAAAGCGATCACTCCAAAAACCAAAGCTATCCTGCTCAATTATCCAAACAACCCCACCGGAGCAGTGATGGATAAAAAGGAACTGGAACCCATCGCAGATATTGTGGAAGAACACGATATAATGGTCATCTCGGATGAAGTCTATGAAAGGATGACCTATGACACACAGCATACATGTTTTGCCTCCCTGGATGGCATGAGGCAACGCACCATAGTCCTCAATGGCTTTTCCAAGGCATATTCGATGACCGGATTTAGAATGGCCTATGCACTTGCCCCTGCACCGGTGTTAGCAGCCATGATGCGCATACACCAGTATAGCATGCTTTGTGCCCCGATAACCGCACAGGTAGGAGCGATAGAGGCCCTCAAGAACGGTGAAGAAGAAGTGGAGAAAATGGTCAATGAATATAACCGGCGTCGCAGACTTATTGTCAAAGGGTTCAATAATATCGGCCTGGACTGCTTCAACCCGGGAGGAGCTTTTTACGCATTCCCATCTGTTGCATCCACAGGCCTGACATCGGAACAATTTGCCGAAAGACTGCTTGAACAGCAACAGGTTGTCACCATACCAGGAGATGTGTTCGGCAGGGCAGGAAATGGATATCTCAGATGTGCCTATGCGGCCTCCAGGGAAAACATCAAGGAAGCTCTTGAGAGAATCGAGACTTTCATATCAGACATCTAAAACCAATTCCGTAAAGCAATTGTAAAGGAAAATCACTTCCCATCGCTTTTCTTATCCTTCACGTAAATCAACCGGTTATTGCTGGAATTATCCGCCCGGACCTCATCGATATCAAAAAGGTCTATTGCCCGGAAAATGTCCCACATTTTTTTGTAACCATAATTACGAGGATCAAAATCCGGCTGTTTCTGCACAAGATTGCTGCCCACATTGCCCAGGAAGGCCCAGCCACTTTCTTCAGCTGAATCTTCTACAGCATCCCTTAGCATTTTAACTAGCTTGCTGTCACCTTTGAGGCGGTTGGTATCCCATTTTCCCTGGGCCTGCATTGGTGACTCAGAGACTGTGCCTACTACATCTTCCTCTTTACGCAGGTTTTCCGTATATATGAACTTGTCACAAGCCGCAATAAAGGGTTTTGGAGTCTTGATTTCTCCGAAACCGTAGACTTTGCGACCTGATTCCCTGATCCGGGATGAAAGGCGTGTGAAATCACTGTCACTAGAAACAATACAGAAACCATCCAGGGGCTCGGAATAAAGCAAATCCATCGCATCGATAATAAGGGAACTATCGGTAGCATTTTTCCCGTAAGTATAGCTGAATTGCTGTATCGGCTGGATGGAGTGTTCCAGGAGATTGTCCTTCCAGTTTTTAAGGTTGGGACGCGTCCAGTCACCATAAATCCTTTTTACACTTGCAATCCCGTATTTGGCTATTTCCGAAAAAAGTCCCTCCACTATGGAAGGTTGTGCATTGTCAGCATCGATAAGTACTGCCAGTTTCTTCTGTGCTGCATCGGTCTCCATTAATATTCCCCAAAAAGATAGTGCAAAATCCAGAGCACATCGATCTAGTGAACTACACCTGAGCTAAAGACTCAGGTGCTTCCTGCTTCATACTTTTTCCCAAAGGAAACAAGTCCACAGGCTCTCCCCGTAGTTCCTACGGTGCTTCAAATACCTATCAAATTCTGCTTAGGTTATGGCATTTCGTCCCCTACAAGTTCCTTGTCAATTTTATTGATAAGATGGCTGACTTTATCATACCACTGGTCTACACTTTCCTGAAGCATTCGCCTGACCTCTGCCGGATTTACGGCCACATATTCATAAAAATAGCCACCTACATCAATGGTATGGGTTTCCCTGTAAACAAGCCCACAGGAGATCAGGTTCTGGAGAGAACGATAAGCTGTACTGCGTTCACGGCCCAGATGCTTTCCGAGTTTTTCGGCTGTCAGAGGGCCATTGGAAAGCAGTATTTTGTAAGCCTTTAGATCCAAATCCTTTAAACCCAGAATACACTTGGCAACATCATCGCATTCACAATTAGCTTTGAGCATTTCCGAAATTGAACCCATCATTTTAAATTTCACCTGAAGCTCTATAAAAAAAAGCTGCACAGATTGTACAAAACCATACTAATCAAATCGTTAATTATATATATAGTTTTTCAGCAACGGTAGTCCAGTGCCCACTATAATACCAGAAAATGAAAGGTCAGATGAACCGCTTGATACAGAGCGATTAATTTATCATCCGGACATGATACGTGCCAATGAGTGGGTCCTCAATGAATATGAGGCACCTACACGCAAATTCTGCATATTCGTCCCCTGTTCTATGAGGAAACCCTATCATACGAGTCCATCCCACAGGATGTATGACAGGATCATTTTTGACCTGCTAAAGCCCGAAGATGTCCATATAGTAGTTTTTGGAACCTGTGGCGTAACTCCACGGGAAATCGATAATGAATATCCTTTTACAGATTATAAATTCATGATGGGAAAATGCAATGTGGCAAAGATCAAGCGGGATTTTATAAGTATGGAAAGCAAAAGACTTGCAACATACCTCGAGAAGACCCGTGACAACTATAGCCACAGGATAGCCTATTGCACAGGTGACTTCAGGAAGGCGATGCTCAGGGGTCTTGAAAAAACAGATATTGAAGTAGAAATCGCCCCCCGACAAGAAACAATGGAGGAACACATCCGCCCCAACAAGAGATTCATTTATGGAAGCTTGAGCCAGAAAGGATATCTTCAGGACCTCTCCGATGCAATCACCGATAAATTGGGGATTGAAAGAAGGGTTGTGGGTATTGATCCCGAGTTTTCAGAAAACGATAATGACTGGTATCTTTTGTGAACAAGAGCAAACATGCAAAGTCAGTTGTTCCCTCACACCTATAAAATATACGCAAAGAGCAATCCACAGATGCCATAATATATACTACTCCTGATTTTACAATCAATTTTGTGAACCGAACTGCAGAAGAGATGTTCGGATGACCTTGCCTGAAATAAAAGGCAAATCAATAACGATCCTCCATGAGCAAGAGCTGACCTCGGAACAGAAAAAAGAAATGTTCTCAAACCTCTATTCAGGAAAGCCTCATGATATTGAAGATGCCAGTAAACGCAAGGATGGAAGCACGTTCTGTTGCCAGATTAAAATATCACCTCTTTTTACAGAAAAATCCAGAATATACGGACACCTGGGAATAATAAGGGACATCACTGAAGAAAAACAGAATGAAGACAGTTTGGTAAAAGAAATCGACCTTTTAACCGGCCTAATCGGCACTGCCAGAGTGATTGTGGCTGTTCTTGACAGAGAGGGAAAAATAATATATTATAATCCCCACATGGAAAAACTTTCCGGCTACAAGCTAAAGGAAGTAAAAGGAGAAGATTGGTTTTCCAGATTCATACCTGACAGAGAAAGGGGAAATATCAAATCCGTATTCAAAAAGGCGATTTGCAGTCACTCTACTGAAGGCAATATCAACCCTATTGTCACAAAAGAAGGCAATGAAATCATTGTCGATTGGTATGACACGACACTAAAAGATGATGAGGGAGAAGTAACCGGCCTTCTTGCCATCGGAAATGACATTACACAAAGAGTCGAAGTTGAAGAAAAGTTAAAGACAATATATGAAAACATGCCCGGCGGCATCCTGATGATAGGTCAGGATTACATTATAAAAGATGTAAACTACCGTACATGTGAGATTACAGGTTATAAAAAAGAAGAACTCGTCGGACAACTATGTGATATCGTTTGCCCCAAGGGATCCGCCTCAAAAAAATGCCCCATATGGGAGGAGGGGGAGGAAGGATTCAGAGGAATGGATACCGCAATAAAGTGCAAAAACGGAATAAAAAACCCATATTGAAAAATGCACAGGAAATTACCATAAAAGGGGATACATACATTCTGGAACTGTTTCAGGACATATCGGAACGCAAAAATGCCGAAGAAAATGCCATCGAAGCAAAAAAGGCTGCAGAAGAAGCGAACCAGGCCAAGAGTGAATTTCTGGCAAATATGAGTCATGAATTGAGAACACCTTTGAATTCGGTGATTGGATTTTCCGATATCCTGCTGGAAGAAGTAAAAGGTGAACTCAATGATCCCCAGAAGAAATATGTGTCCAACATTGCCAGAAGTGGCAAACATCTGCTAAGTCTGATTAATGATATTCTTGATCTTTCAAAGATAGAGGCAGGACAAAAACAACTTGAATACAGTAGTTTTGAGCTGCATGAAGCATTGGATGAGATCAGTAAATTAACCAAACCCCTAATCTCCAAAAAGAATATAGGCCTGCAAATGGAGTTACCTTCTGAAGATATCAGGGTTTATGCCGACAGGAAAAAGTTCAAACAGATTATGTACAACCTGCTGAGCAATGCAGCCAAGTTCACCCCGGATAAAGGAACAATTACAATTATTGCCAATCAAGAAAAGGACAAATTGAAAGTTGCAGTCTCGGACACCGGCATAGGCATACCCGAGAGCGAGCAGGCTACAATTTTTGAACCTTTCCAGCAGGTCAAATCCTCCAAATCCAGTGAACATAAGGGCACCGGACTGGGACTTTCCCTTGTCAGGGAACTGGTGGAAATGCACGGCGGACAGGTCAGACTGAAAAGTGAGGTTGGTAAGGGAAGTACATTTTCCTTCACTATCCCGGATAAACCGACTACGAATTGATAATTAAAGATTATATAAATTATAAGCTGATATCTATCACTTCATCCCAGGCTTTTTTGAGGCTGATCTCAGTACCACCATCCTCCATGAGAATGTTAAGCATCCTGTGTACAACATCCGAATTATGGACAAGTACACAATCTTCACAGCTCCAGACCCTGCTACCTGTAGTGCTATCTATCCATTTGCCCCCGGTGCGCGTATCTTCACACGGGTAGAAGGGGCAGAAACAGAAAGTACAGTCCTGGCCTTCGAAATGACAGGGATAGTATTCACAGGTATTGCGACTTGAAGAACAGCCGGATGAGACGCCTTTTATGGTTTCTTTCAGTTTTTCCTCAGCATAATCCTTACCGGATTCTGTAAGGACCTCTCCGATAGTATGGATCAGTATATCCGTTTCTTCAGGAGGCCGGACGGCAAGACGGATGAAATCGTTTTTCATCAGCGGGAAAGAACTGCAATCCCTTATAAGTACACCATGTCTTGCAAGCCTTTTCGTGAGTTCTACAGAATCCATAAGGAGCTCGGAGATATCCACAAGTATATAATTTACAGAACTTGAATGAGGATGGAAACCGTAGATATCACTCAGCCGATCTATAAGATAATCCCTGTATTCTGTTATCTTCTGGCGGGACACATTCAGGTATGCTGACTCCATACCGCCCTCCATCCCCATCAGGGAACATCCCACCTCTTCGGCAAGAGAGCCCATATTCCAGGGCAGACGGGCAGTATTCAATTTTTCAGCCATTGTCTCAGATGCGACACCAAATCCCATACGTATACCCGGTAGTGCAAATGATTTGGTAAGGGACCTCATTACGAAAACATGATCATTAGAGACGGCAACATCAACGACAGTACTTGATATATCGGATAGTTCAATAAAAGCTTCATCAACAAAAAGCAGGGTATCTGTTTCTGCACAAAGTCCTGCAAGGCGCAGGATATCTTCCCTTGCCAGCAACTTACCTGTAGGATTGTTGGGATTGCAAACAAAAAGGACACGTGCCGATTCCAGGGCATCCTCAGAGATGGAAAACAGGGATTCTACCGGATAATACACAATTTTTGCCCCTGCCACCCTGCATTGCTGCTCATATTCAGCAAAGGTGGGCTGGGGAATCATTACCTCATCCCCTTCATTGAGAATACAACCGGCGACAAGCCTGATGATTTCCGACGAACCATTACCGGGGACAATGTTAACAGCATCTGCACCCCCTCCTACAAAAAAGGCAGCTGCAGCTCTGTATTCAAGATAGCGATTATCAGGATATTGGCCCATTTTTTCAAAGGAAGTGGCAAACAAATCCTGCAGGTCCATATCCCATTCAGGATTATCAAAAGGGCTGCCCAGAGGATTCAAACTGGCACTAAAATCCACTATATCGGAGAGGGGAATGGAATACTGCTGTGAGGTCTTCCGGATAAGTCCGCCATGGGTTGAAGGAATTAACTCAAGTATATTTTCTTTGAAGGGGAGCATATGTTTATCATCTGCCGGCTTTAATTGGTGTTTTTCAAGATGCATGAAGTTATATAAAGCAATTTTTAGCAGCGAACTTATTATTAATATAATTTATGATATGGGCACTGTTCAGTAAAAGCATCTTTCCCATTGATAATGGTATATGAATTTAGATTTTGATGATTTCTGATGTAATTATGATAAGCGATAAACATTTGTATTCAGTTATTAATATGCTGAACAAGTCCCTCTTTATGTGGGAAAGATTTATCGAACATCTTAATCCTCCTTTTAAATGATTTGAACCATCGCTCGATATAATTTCTGATACCCCCGGATATTACAGTTCTCTTAATCCCGGGTTTCTCTATAACAGTGTACCATGGCCCCCATCCACAACTGCCCTCTTTGGTATGCCGCGTATAAGAACCAGTACTGGCTTGCAAACTGTACTTTCAAACTACTATGGTATCTGGTAATTTACCAGCACAAGGCTGTACGCACCAGCCGAATTTCTGTACCCGGTAATGTACTCCCCTGTAACTTATCGATTCACCAAAATATGATAATAGTTCTGAGGTTTTCCTCAAACTTAAGTCCCTGCTGGTACACAAGTATGGATAATGCTATGGCTTTTAGATCCCTTCTTTTCCTTTGCACGTAAGATTTAATATCTACCGGCATTAAATCTAATAATGCATTCTGTTCCATTTTCATCCCCTTTAAATGGGGTATGAATCCCCCTATTTATTTCTTAACTGAACAATGCCCACACAAAGGCCGAACAACTTTTTAAGTGAATAAGAACATGAATTGTATCCTAAAAGTCGTGATATACAATGGTTCAGGTAAAGGATCTCCACTGGAAAAAAGACATGAGGGTGTCAGAACTCGTTAATTCCTATGAGAATGTGGGTTTTCAGAGCGTAGAACTATATCGGGCATCCGAAGTAATCGTCAAGATGAAAAAGGATTCAGCACAGGTTTTCCTTACGTTTACCTCTAACATGGTTACTTCCGGGCTGAGAGGATTTTTTGCCCAGCTAATTGAATTGGGAATTGCAGATGTGCTTGTTACAACAGTCGGGGGCCTTGAAGAAGATATAATGAAGGCTACCGGGGAAGTTTTCTCCATCGGCAACTTCAATACAGACGATGTGGAACTCCATGAGAGAGGAATAAACAGAGTAGGGAATCTCCTGATCCAGAATCAAAGTTACATGAATTTCGAGGATATGATCACAGATATTCTCAGGAAACTTTACGCTAAGCAAAACCGATGGTCTGTATCAGAGATGCTGCGGGAAATCGGCCTGCTTTTGGATGACCAAAACTCAATCCTTTACCAGGCAGCAAAGAATAATGTGCCTGTTTTCTGTCCCGCCATAACCGATGGTGCCTTCGGATTCCACCTGTTTCTTTTCCAGCAGGAAAACCCGGATTTCATAGTTGATGTCGTGAAAGATTTCGGCAACATCCTCCTTACCACCAGCTATGATGACAGGAAAGGAGTGATCGCCCTGGGTGGTTCAATATCCAAACACCATGCAATCCTGGCTACATTGCTCAACGGAGGGGCGGAATACGCTGTATACATGACCACGGCCCACCGCACTTCAGGGAGCATGTCCGGTGCCAATACAAGTGAAGCAAAATCCTGGGGCAAAGTTAAGGACGAAAGTGATATTGCCACGGTTATCGGTGATGTAAGCATAACCTTCCCCATGGCAATGACAAGGGCACTGGATGAACTATACGAAGAAGGATTACTGAATATAGAAAATAAATAAAGAGATTTATAAAATGACTGTCCCTGATCCCAAATTCATTCTTTCAAAAAAAGTTATTATGCAGCAGTATAATCTGGTGGAGGATATAGCTGACATTGTCTCATACAGTTCCAAGACGAACCCCAAAGTCACCTCCGTACTTGAAGAGATGACGGATTGTCTTTTCAGCGTCCATATGGAAAACGAGCTGAAACATATACGAGACCTATCCAGGACGGTATTTCTGGCACAGGGGTGGAGCAGTGCCTAGGCAAAGGAACTCTATGACAGGGGTATTCGCAATTTCATTCTGGACAACGAGCACGACCTGGACGTCCTGCTTGCAACCCTTAAGAACACCAACCGCAAGGTCAACCTTATGCTCAGGCTCAAACTGCGGGAAAATTCCATCCGTACCGAACGCTATTTTGTCTTTGGTATGCCTTCTGCGACCATAAACCGACGTATTGGCGAACTGATGGATAACCCTAATATTGGTAAACTTGGCATCCATTTCCACAGGAAGACCCAGAACGTAAGCGAATGGAAACTGCAGCGTGATATTGAGGATGTAATCAGTCCTGAAACACTGGATGCCATCGATATTCTCAATATCGGAGGTGGCTTGCCTTCGGTTTATGCCAACAGTAATGTCGATGTCATCGGAGGTATTTTCAAAAGAATTACAGATTTCAGGAAATGGTTGCATGACAGGGACATATCCCTCATGATTGAACCCGGCAGGTATATCGCCGCACCTGCAGGCAAACTGGAAACCCGTGTGATGGCGGTTTATGAGGACAATGTCATCGTGAATGCTTCCGTATACAACAGTGATATGGATGCAATCCTGGTACCTGTAAAACTGCGTGTGGAGAATGAGGTCAGCAGTAATGAAGGAGAAGCCTATGTGATCAAGGGTTGTACACCCTGTTCAATGGATCTGTTCAGATACCGTGTTTATCTCGAAAAGAGGCCGCAAATTGGCGACCCGATTACCTTCATAAATGCCGGGGCCTATAATTTCAGGTCTGATTTCTGCGATCTGGAAGAAATCACCACAGAACTTACTGATTGAGTTACTCCACAAATACCATAGCAGCCACAACGGTTGTCCAGAGGCCGCTCCTGTCGCCTTTGGCAGTCTGGCAGATGTGGGAAGGATTGATAATATGACCGCTGGCCCTGTAGAGCTGTTCCCTTTCCTGCCAGGCAGAATCAGCATCGAATTCAATGCCCAGGGTGGTTGCGAGCATTGTGGCAGCAATATCCTCTGCATACATCCCTGCGGAATTCTCATCTTCCCCGAAGGAATGATGTTCTGAAATGTATCCATAATTATTCTCATTCACAGGTACCGCCGTTCCTACTGCCGAAGCTATCAGACGATGAGCTTCATTGGTCTGGTTGCGAGCAAGTACCGAATAGACGATTTCCCCGGGACTGAGATATTCAAGACCCTCCTCCTTTGGAATTATCCTGCAACCCGGTGGAAGAATACTGGAAACACTCACAAGATTATATTTTTCAATACCCGCATCCCTTAACGCAAGTTCAAAGGAAGCCAGTTTATCCCGATGGACACCTGTTCCCTTTGTGAGGAACGCTCTGGAAGGAATCATGGCTGTCCGATAGAGCCTTATTGATAAATAAATTTCGATACCTACAGATATTGACTTAAAACATGACACCTTTAAAAAGCATATAATCATAGAATTTTTAAATAAAATCATTATCGGTGAACATAATGGCAGAAATCACACACTGGGCAGATGTTGTTGCTGAAGAAACCCTGGAAAGGGGAAACACACACCTCGTTGCCACCGGTATCACCCCCTCCGGTCACATCCATGTCGGAAACATGCGGGAGGTTGTGACAGCCGATGCTGCATATCGTGCATTACTGGATAAGGATGCAAACGCAGAACTGATCTACATTGCAGACACCTACGATCCTCTGAGAAAGGTCTATCCGTTTTTGGATGAAAGTTATGAGGAACATGTGGGTAAACCTCTCTCCGAGATTCCCTGTCCCTGTGGAGAATGCAAGAATTATGCAGATCATTTCCTGCAACCTTTCCTGAATTCCCTGCACCGGCTGGGAATCAAACCTGAAGTATACCTGGCAGATGAAATGTACAAATCAGGCAGGTATAACGAGGCTATAAAAACTGCCCTGAAAAAGAGGGATGAGATTGCAGCCATCCTGAAAGAGGTTTCAGGAAAGGAACCTACTGATGACTGGAATCCTTTCAACCCGATCTGCATGCAGTGTGGAAAGATCAATACCACAAAGGTTACGGGTTTCGATGAAAGGGAAGAAACAGTGGATTACACCTGTTCCTGCGGCCACCGCGGCACTGTACCCATCCAGGGCGGCGGAAAACTTACCTGGCGTGTGGATTGGCCTGCTCGCTGGCAGATCCTCGGCGTGACTGTGGAACCTTTCGGCAAGGACCACGCCTCGAGGGGCGGCTCCTATGACACCGGCAAACGTATCGCCCGGGATATCTTTGGCTGCGAACCCCCACATCCTATCGTCTATGAATGGATCATGCTGGGTAATGAAGGGGCGATGTCCTCATCCACCGGCGTGGTCGTATCCATTGCGGACATGCTCAAGGTCGTACCTCCTGAGGTCCTGAGATATCTGATCATCCGAACCAAGCCCGAAAAACACATCCGTTTTGACCCTGCACAGCCGCTGCTCACTCTTGTGGACCAGTATGAGAAACTCCATCATACAGGAGGCAACTCCGAATATGACAGGCGTGTAAAGGAACTTTCCCATGCAAGCAGCCTGTGCCATACTGACATCCCTTTCAAACACATGACTACCATCCACCAGGTAGCTCACGGAGATTTCAACAGAATATTGAAAATCGTAGAGCGAGCGGGTTACGATACCAAAAATACGGAATGCATAAAACAGCTCGCTGATAATGTGGGCAACTGGCTTGATATGTACGCTCCTCCATTCGCAAAATTCAGTGTTCAGGAAAAACTGCCCGAACTTGCAGCCACCCTTTCTGACAAACAACGAGCATTCCTGACAACCCTTGCCGATGCTCTGGAAGAAAGCGCAGAACTTGATGGATCTGATTATCACAATCTTGTCTATTCCGCAAAGGAAGAAGACGGCAGGCTGCACAGGGAGATGGAGAAAGTACTTGGTGAAGAATTTGCTATAGGCCCGAAGGATCTGTTCAAAGCCCTCTACATATCCCTGCTGGGCCAGGCTTCCGGTCCGAAAGCAGGGTGGTTTTTGTCCTCACTGGAAAAGGAATTCCTGATCAGGCGATTCAGGGAAGCCGCCGCGTACAGGCCCTGATATGGCCTGCGAACACTTCAGCGCCTGGGATGAGGAGTTCCGTCATGTCCGGTGGGCGGGACCCCTGGATATAGCCTCCCTGCAGGAGGAACTTGAAGGGGGCGAACTTATTCTGGATGCCGGCTGCGGCCACGGCAGGTATGCCATCTCCCTCTCGCGTGAATATATAGTGGCGGGCTGTGATGTCTCCCAGCGTGGCCTTTTGAGATTGCGGGAAAAGGCAGAATTGCCGTTATGCAGGGCAAGCATTACAGACCTTCCTTTCCCTGAGAACTCTTTTGACGTGGTACTGTGCCAGGGGGTACTCCAGCACCTGTTTGAGGCGGAAAGAAAACAGGCCGCAAACCAGATTATGCAAGTACTGAAACCGGGAGGAAAACTTATCTTCGAGGCTTTTGGCAGGGAGGATATGCGCTATGGAGGAGATGCCGTGGAGCAGCATACATTCCGGCGCAAAAACGGAATTATATACCACTATTTCATTATGGAAGAATTAGAGGATCTTTTTGATAAACTGGATATCAGTAAAAAAGAAAACAGAATGAATAAAAAGATATTCAGAGGCGAAGAATACACCCGCCATTCGATTTTCCTGGTGGCCCGCAAACCTTCAGAAGAATATGCCGAGCTGGTTGAGTAGAATTACCAGTAAGGCCCCGATTGGCCCGCCAATAGCACATGTCAGGATTACCACAGCCGAGTAAGCTATACCCAATCCGAAAAGGATGTTTGCTCCCACGATTATGGCAAGGCCGAGAATGGTGTTTACTATGAGGCTTTTTACGGTCTTGAGAGTCTTATAGATCATAAGGGCTACAATAATAGCTACAAGAACGAGAATTATTTCTGATCCTACCATACACGAAACTATGCAGCATAATTATATATTTGTTTCCAATGCAGGGGATTGTCTTTCATCCACGCTGGACTGGAAGGTCATTCCACCTGATCTTCACCGCTCACAAAGTCCAAAAACGACCGGATGAGGGCTTCGAGATCTTTTTCTTCACGGTAGGCATCCAGGAGGATCAGGTGGTTGGTGTTTCCCAGCAGCATTGCAGAAACTGTTGAACCCTCGCGGTAAACACATTGTACCGGAATACCGAGGTTCAGGGCAGAGCATACCTCATATCCAACACCTGTGGAGGCAAGAGAAACCTCCGCAACCATGCAGTCACAGCCATCAAGCAGATGCATATCCCTTTCAAAAATTTCGGATTCAGACATGCCTGCTTCGTTTTCTTCAACATGTGGATCAGCCACGTGCAGACTGGCCACATCGTGTCCTTCGTTTTCTATAATCTGTACCATTTGCTGATAAATCGGGAGGTTTTGCCTGCCTCCCCTGATAGAACCTGATAGGAATACTTTCATAGTACACCCCGATAGAAGTGACCAGTGGTATATTTTTTGCCTGCACGCATTTTCTTTGTAGTCGCCCTGCCATCCAGAACCTGCCTGTACAGGCCAACCAGACTGCCGATATCACCCGGTGATTCCCAGCGGGCTTCAATACGTATAGCAGAAACCCCTGTGGCAATCACGTCCTCCAGGTAATCAAGCATGCTCAATCCCCGGGAGTTAAGCAGGTGCATCCGGCAGTGTTCATCCGTTTTCAGGGGAAATGAATAGCCTTTCCTGTCGACCAGGACACTTTCCACCTTGTGACAGGAATCCGAACATCTAGAAGTGTGTGAAAGGGGGCAATATTCTGAGACCATTACCTCGAAGTTGCCTTCCGCGATGCATTCCAGACTGCTGCAACCGTCAGCTACCTGACCGAGTTCATCCAGAGTCAGTTCCACAGATGCAGTGACCCTTCGGGCCCCGAGGTTTTTCAGGAAACTACAGGAATGATGGTTGAAAACATTAAGCGGGGAGTCGATAACAAAAGGAATTTTCTTATCCGATGCCAGCCCGATCATCCCCATGTTGGCCACAAGCAGCCCACCGCATTCCCGTGCTTCTTCCAGCAGCCAGAAAAGATCTTTCATTTCCCCGTTTTTAATGATTCGCGGGGTGGAAAGATAAAGAGATGTTCCGTAACTCTGGCATTGTTCCTTAACTATAGCAATTTCATCAACCGAAGGCATGGGCAGTCCTGCGAAATATATCACATCTGCACCGGCAGCCACAGCAGCTTTTGCATCTTCAACCGAAGATACAGCCACACAGAGCAAGGGGGTTGTATTGGATGCAGCACTACTATCCACCGACTCAAGGGAAGGTTTGCTGCATTCCCGATGATATTGTTCAGTTCGTTTTTTTCGCAGAAGGTCCACAGCATCAGTGCGCAGCTCATTCAGTACACCGACAGGAACGAAAATCCCTTCATCCATTTCTATAGATATAGAGGAGGGAACAAAAGCCGTATTACCCAGTTTTGCCAGCTGTTTGCGCAACTGTTTTTCAGAGGCTGCTTTTCCTTTGGCCGCCTCGACCACATAGTCAGAATGCAGGGATATGGAATTGTAATCCCTATCCTTCACTGACAGACTTAGAGGATGACCAAAACGTGCTTCCAGATGCATAACGACCGGAATTTTACGTTGTGGTGCAGGAGAGGTATAGGTCTGTTGCAACTGTTTTATCTGGCGGCTGTCAAGGGTACGGTAAAGGATATCCCCCTCCCGCAGGCGTCCGGAGAAAGGAATCTCTATCGTATCCCCGGCTGATGCGCTCTTTTCCTGCCTGCCTGCCCGATAGATCACACCTATTTTCTCACCGTCACCTGCTTTTGAAACAATCCCGTCGCCTACAGCCAGGTCTTCCTCAAGGAAAACTACAGCACGATCCATGTACCTGCCCATTTCCACAATTGTCCCAATGGGAATGCCTCGATTACCTGGTGAGACGGCACCCATCATGTCCCGGGTACTTCCTTCAAGATAGGCTGAGGTGAACCCCCGATTGAAAAGTTGTTCAAGATAACGTATCTCTGATTCGGCCACATGGAACTTTGTGGGGTCTGCAAAATAACGGTCGATAAGCTTGCGATAGATGGAAACCACACCCCCTACATATTCGGGTCTTTTCATCCTGCCCTCTATTTTGAAAGAATCCACACCCGCTGCTACCAGCTCCGGAATCAGACGGGCTGCACACAGGTCTTTGGGACTTAGCAGGTAGCCTGCTGCAACAATTTCATTATCACAACTAAGCGAATACTGCCTGCGACAGGGCTGGGCGCAGTAGCCTCTATTGCCGCTCCTTCCCCCAATCATGCTACTCATAAGACACTGCCCGGAATACGAGATACAGAGAGCTCCGTGCACGAAAACCTCGAGTTCCATATCCGTGTTATCATTCAGGGCAGCAATCTCTTCCAGACTCATCTCGCGGGAAAGGACCACACGTTTTATCCCGTATTGTTCCAGCAATTTCACTGACTCAGTGTTGTGTACTGTCATCTGGGTACTGGCATGAACGGGTAGTTGGGGGAGGTGGCTACGGCAGGCGGCAAGCAGGCCGACATCCTGTACGATGACAGCATCCACGCCCATATTGCATAATTCAGTCAAAAAATCAATTGCCTGCGAAAATTCACTGTCCTTTATCAGGGTATTTACGGTCACATAGATCCTGACCCCGTAAAGATGGGTATAATCAATCGCTTCTTCGAGATTGTTAGCCGGGAAATTATCTGCATAACCACGTGCACTGAAGGCCGAACCTCCGAAATAGACTGCATCAGCCCCGTTCTGAACCGCAGCCACCAGAGAATTGTAGTCGCCTGCAGGAGCAAGAAGTTCTGGTTTTTTATTCATTGTCTGATGTGCATATGAACGGGCGATATATAAAAGCTGCCGGGTAAAAAAGAAAAGAGGGAAAGCAGTTCAATCCTGCTTCCTGACAATATAGTGTATTACAATGTACAGGGCTACTAAAAGAACAACGAGGTTATAAGCGGCCCTGAATATCGGCACATACTGGTATTCAAACCATGTACGGATAATATTTTCCAGGGCAAAATATAGCCTGAATACCGATAGCAGAATCAAAAGCATCAGTATTGCAAAACTCGCCTGTCTGAAATAGTACACCAGGTCTTTCCTGTTATCAGTAATTTCCTCACTCATCCTTATTCCTCCTTGCCACGAAATACACCATACAAAGCATCATCAAAGCACCAAATATTTCAAAACCAGGTGTACCTGGCTCCTCAGTCGGATATTCTGATGCTGATTCTTCTTCCACGGGAGCCTCACCGAATCCCTCCACAACGAAATCCCCGGAATCGATATTCTTTGTCTGCAACCGCTTGTCCTTATCGATTTCCTTCTCAGGATTCAGCTGGACATAATCCACTCCCTGCCTGACAATGGTGTCATCTTCCCAGAGAATTACCTCCACTGCGTAATTGTAATTGTCAGGGACACTAAGATTGACCGAGCGGATCACAGTTTCATCCGGTTCAAACGTACCAGTATCAGTCCACGCCTTATCAGCAATCAGGCTGGCATCCATTTCCCTGGCTTTGACCAGCATCCGGTAATTTTCATTTTCACCAACCCCCTCGTTTGTGAGATAGATATCATTCTGGATTAGCACTTTTTTCTCAGCAACTTCCCTTATCATGAAATCCATTTCACTGATTTCAACACCCGGAGTTTCCAGACTTCCCTGCAAATCCTCAATATTATTCAGAGTGATCTGTCTGCCTGATTTCCGGGAGCCATCCTCAAAAACCAGTGCAACCACACGGTAACCATCCTTTTTAGGAAGGTTTACGGGTACAGTGACCTTCCGTGTGGATTCAGCAGGAATATTGCCAATGGGATTTTCTTTTTCTATTTCAAGCAGCCCGGTACGGGTACTATAAGCCTTCAGGACCAGGGTCGTATTATTATTGCTGGCAGTCTCCCCATAATTTTCAACATACATCGTGACATTGAGATCGACAAAAGCACTCCTGACATCCTTTGCCATGACGTCAATATTGATTATTTGCAACTGGCTTTCCTCTTCAAAAGAGCGAAGACAGCCACTTGTTGATACAAGGGATATCATCACCAGCAACAAACAGAACAACTTCGCTGCACTCTTTATATTTTTCACAATGATGCACCCAAGAGTAAATAGGTTCACGACTATATAATATTTATTAGAGATTGTTTTGAACTACTCCACGCTTATGCATGGAGATTCCCACGAGTTGTTATATCATTCATTGGATGTATTTGGGATACATCAAATGTCAATAACCCTGTTTGTCGTAGATTATGAGCAAAATGCTCATAGCCTGTCCAAACGGCATAATTGGATAGGTAACGTATCATGATATTGATAGCACTATTTCTATCTCTATCAATAACGTTACCACAATCACATGTCATATCACGTCTATATAATGGCATATCATGTTGTTTTCCACAAACATAACATATTTTTGACGTGTAACTTTCATCAATTTTAACTACTTTTTTACCTATAAGTTCTGCTTTATAGGTGAGAAATTCGATGAAACGTGATAAATAACCGTTATTTTGTGTAGAACGATTCAACGTTTTGTTTTTTGAAGTCCCCATGTTTTTAACGCTAAGTTTACCTACAATAATTGTATTGGCTCTTGTATTTTCTACCATTTTTTTGGTGGTTTTGTGTTGCCAATCTTTTATCTGATTGTTTTTCTTACTTACCATAGTACGAATAGTTTTGTTTAATTTATGCCATTTTTTACTGTATTTTTTACAATGGTCACGTCTTGATTGAACTGCACTGATTTTAGAATCCCAATATAAATCATATCGTGGATTGTTTATTTCAAAAAATTTCCCTTTATCATTTATCGCAGTAATCGTTTTGGTAATCCCTAAATCAATGGCTTGAAAATGATTATTTTGAACATAAGGTACATTGATTTCAGGTTCATACGTAAT
>NZ_OBDR01000016.1 GCF_900215215.1 Methanohalophilus euhalobius
TCCGGCGCCTCGCCACTTCTAAGCAGCAGGAAATCGATCTCTGAGTGAGTCATTCCTTTTCTTTTGGCTTTCCTTTTTATGGATTTGACATATTTTTCTTCATCTTCAGGCTCAAGCATTCTCAAGAAATAACAGATCCAATTCAGATAGGCTCTCTTGCCAGGCAGCCATGACCTGTTCTCTACACTTTTTATCACATAATCCAGCACAAATTCAAATTCACTGAGTGTGAGGGGTCTCTTTTTGAATACTTCCGTCATAGTCGCGATAATCGATAACTCAAGGGGATGGGAGAAATAACTGATTTTATTCTCCAAGTGAAACATTATATTGAACAATCTCATTTCAACGTCATTATCGGTCAGATCCTGGTCCTGCTTATAATAGTACTGAGCGATGGTATGCTCGAGTTTGCCAATGTGGAAAGTATATTCATCCGGTCTTTCTTTCGGGTCCATACCTTCTTTGATCTCTGCAGTATCCTCATCAAGCAAATCGGCCAATGAATTGTCTTTATCTATATTTTCATTCATGTTTTGTCCCCTTAATCACAATTTTAGGCAAGTAATGGATGAAAAATTTAGTTGTAAAAAGCAATTCATATCTGGTGGTGCAATTTACATTGAACACAAAAAACGCGATTTCAGGTATATCCTGGAATATCAGAGATGCTTGTCAGCCACCCAGACCAATGTTAATTGACATTCAAGCCTTTGCCGTCAGGGAGGGGTGGTTGACATTTCCGTCAATGAGATAAACTTATCCTTTCTTCCAGACGCTTGTACATTCTGTCCATGAATTCCTCCCTATCCATCATCCTTGTGAGAATATCACTATAGGTCTCCCCTTTATGGCCATAGTTTTTCAGCCTGTCTCTTATCGCTTTTGTTGTGGGGATAGTCGTCGTCTGGCTAACGTGTGTACTCATGTGTCCTATCTCCTATGATTATTAGACGTGTCAACTAATTCTCCTGGATGAATGCTTAATTGACATTTAACCCACTTCCGTTAGGGTGTAGTTGACTGCAGCCAAATTAAGCATTATAGGTATATTTGTTCACACGTTATTTATATTACGTGAATAAAAATGGACATGATATATGTCCCTGTGCAATTATGGAGGCGCTTACCCGCTGTAGGCAATCCTGTCCAGTTTCCTGGAAACCTCCGGCTTGTAGTAAGCCTCCCCGCAGGTATCACACACATAGGCAGGTACTCTCAAAGAAACACGTTTCCCATCTGCTTTCTGGATTTCCACCTCGGTGTTTTTATAAACCAATTTGCCCTGGCAGAAATTACAACTGTCCGGTAACATATTGATTCATATCTTCTGGATAGCCCAAATAGTCTTTGTCTGGAAGGAAATTTCTGGCTAATATGCAAAGGATTGATTTTATATATTATTGTTTGCACAATAATTGTTGTGGCAATAAAAAGTGAATTCATCATCAGGCAGCCAGAACCAGCTGGTAGATATAGATGCCTGCAATCCCGGATTGATAAATCCGGGCTTGTCTTCCATATACGATAAATCCTACTATTTTATCGAATACAGTCGACAAAATATACAGACATAATCTGTATCATTTCACCCTACTGTACCATCGCACAGCACCCACCATACAGATCACAATCCCGAATACCTCCGATATAAAAACCATCGATATGGCCGGGTCATAGCAGTTGGAGAAAACGTGCATCAGGTAATCCAGAAATCCGCCTGCAATCTCATCGGCCGGGAAACTCCAACCCAGAAACGGCCAGAACAAAACTTCGGGAGTCTGCCACATCGAATCTTCCAGTAAATGCAAAACTGCTGCACCGGGCAATACCAATAAGAAATCTGCCCGCCACTTCTGCCATATCAAAACAATAATGAGGCCAACCAGTATCCAGAAACTCAGGGTATGGGCAAATATCCTGCCGCTTGCAAGGGTATCTGCCAGCAAAAACCGGCCCAGCGGCTTGTCGATCAGATCCGGCAGCAGCGCTCCTATTGCCACAAACCCATAATTCACTTTGCCCTGCAACCTGGGCAGCCATTGCTCTGCCAGATAGAAGGCAAGTAAGGTCAGTCCGATATGGCCAAACACAAACATCAATGGTGGAATTATCAATAGATGTGTTTAAGTTTATGCTTATTTTTTAAATTTAGAGCAGGAAGTATCCTGCTCCATTTCAGCGATCGCCCTTTTGCCTGGTCAGAAGTGCTGCACCTGCAATGATTGCTGCTGTCGGATTGATACTGAGGCAGCAGGACTGATTTGAAGTAAGCGGAAACCTGCTTTATTATTATTTTTTTAGGACTTTTCTTCTTCTCTCAGTGTATTGAAAATTCGTTTCCCGGCTACAATATGAATTCTATACCTGCTGACCGAATAATATTTAAGTATTGTAACAATTGATTCTGCAATCAATTTGAGGGTACATATTGGCGGATATAAAAAAAATCCCTGTTGACATACAAATTGTCGTAGGCCTGGTACTCCTGACGGCAGTATTTATTCTTATTCCACAGCTCAGTGATTCAGCCATACGTACTGTGCTGGGTCTGCCCATGGTATTGTTCCTTCCGGGTTATGCCCTGATTGCCGCCCTATTTCCCAAAAACGATGACCTGGATGGTATTGAGCG
Source organism: Methanohalophilus euhalobius (assembly GCF_900215215.1). Classification (GTDB taxonomy): domain Archaea; phylum Halobacteriota; class Methanosarcinia; order Methanosarcinales; family Methanosarcinaceae; genus Methanohalophilus; species Methanohalophilus euhalobius. Next base: position 2,635 of record NZ_OBDR01000016.1, read on the forward strand.
TGTGGCCTTGAGTTTTGGTCTTAGCATTGCCGTTGTGCCTCTGATTGGCCTGGGATTGAACTACACACCCTGGGGTATCCGTCTGTTGCCTATCCTGATCTCATTATCCATCTTCACAATCGGTATGTGTATCATAGCCGTGGTGCGCCGCTCCAATCTGGTCGAGGAAGAAGCATTTTACGTCCCCCTAAGGCAATCCTACGAGTCCCTGCAGGATGAATTTCATTCAGAGTCCCAATCTCGGCTGGATAAGGCACTAACACTAATTCTGGTGATTTCGATTCTGGCCTCGGTCGTGACCCTGATCTATGTGGTAGTAACTCCGAAACAGGGCGAACAATTCACCGAATTCTATATCCTGGGCCCGGGAGGAATGGCGGATGATTACCCGGTCAATTATACTCTCGGAGACAGTGGAAAGGTAATTATCGGGGTGGTAAATCATGAATATGAGGATGTCAATTATACTATTGACATACAATTGGAGAATCAATCCCTGCAAACCATACAAGAGGTAAACCTTGAGCATAATCAGACCTGGGAGCAACCTGTCACGATAACTCCGCCGTTTCAAGGCACGGACATGAAACTGCAGTTTTTGCTTTACAAAGATGGTAACTACACAGAATCCTACAGGGACCTGCATCTCTGGATCAATGTATCGGAGGATGCAAATGAGTGAATTTCATCCTTTCAAAAACATGGATCTGCCGGATCTTTCAGATGTACAGTTTAACCGGGATTCAGCTGTAATCATGGTGCCGGTACTGCTCATTATGCTGGCAGAACTGCTACTTTTTGCCGAAATGGATTATCTTTCCATCTGTATCCATGTGGCTTTACTTCTCGGCCTGCCCCTGGCATCAATCCATTTTAGCAAAAAGGAAGTCACAATGGCCTTTCAGGCCCTGATGTTGCTGCCTCTGTTGCGCCTGGTAAATATCTCGATGCCTATCTTTTTCGATACGACCCTGTACGTATTCATATTCATTTATGCCCCACTTATAATTCCTGTTTATCTGGTTGCAAAAGATCAGGATATTACGCTTTCTTTAAGGGGGTTTAGGGATGTAAACAGGATGTGGCTGGTTTATATATTTCTGGCAATTCTTGTGGCGATTCTGATTGCCCAGGGAGAATATGCAATCCTGGCGAGTAGTTACCTGATTTCGGATCTGTCATTTATCAGTTTGCTCAAGATTTCTCTGGTAATGGTGATTTTTGTGGGTTTTGTTGAGGAGTTGATTTTCAGGTTCATACTCCAGACCAGGCTTGCAGATACTTTTGGAACATGGCCGGGTCTGATTATAACCAGCTTGTTGTTTGGTGTTATGCATTCGGGCTATGGTGCCCCTTTAGAAGTACTTATGACGGCATTTGCAGGAGTGATCCTGGGTTACATGTTCCTCAGGACTAAAAGTATCTCTTTTGTTTCTTTAACCCACGGATTTGTAAATGTATTCCTTTTTGGAGTAATCCCTCATCTGGGTCCCGGGTTGGGCCTGTTCTGATAACTAACAATCAACAGTCTATGAGATAGACTGCATTTCAAACCCAGTTCAAAACAATTCAAAATAAGTAAAAATTATGTGGGAAAAAGAGATGTAAAGGAAATTACACTATTTCTGCTACCTTGAACACAACGATGGCCACAAAAGCCACCAAAAGTGGCATTATTCCCATGTTAAGAGATGTATTGAGTGTTTTATTCCATTTACTGGAAGCGGAAAGTATCTCTTTGGCTGATAATAGTAGAATAAGGCCGATTACAGCCAGTACGCCGTATTCCGGCAGTCCGATGCCTGTAGTCATTGAAATGGCACCTGCCGCGGATGAAATTGCACTGGTTGTTGAAATTACACTGGTAAGCACTATTATCCACTTCCTACCTATGTATATAGAAATATAATTATTTAAGTCTTTGCTTTACTCCAAATGAGGTTGTGATTTTTTAATATAATCAATTCATAGTGTGTAGTATTGGAATGCTATGAATAATTATGAAATAAAAAATTAAATGTAAAAAAAGAGAAAATAGTTTCACACTATTTCTGCGACTTTGAATACCACTATTGCAACAAAAGCCACCAATAGTGGCATAATTCCCATATTCAGGGAGGTATTGAGTGTCCTGTTCCATTTGCTGGAAGCGGAAAGTATCTCTTTTGCCGATAACAATAAAATAAGTCCTATTACTGCCAGTACTCCATACTCCGGCAGCCCAATACCTGTGGTCATTGATATGGCACCTGCCGCGGAAGAAATTGCACTGGTTGTTGAAATTACGCTTGTAAGCATGATTTTCCTCTGAAGTTCCTATTTTTAGGATTATAATATTACTATTAATAGGTATTGGTTTTTCCCGGAAAGAATATGCAGGTAAAAAACCTGCATATCAATTCCTTTACAGTTTTCTCCTTCTCAAAAGACCTGCTACTGCCAGCAATCCCGCAATGGCAAAGATTGCTTCAAATCCAGGTATTCCTTTATCTTCTTCCTGTGCAGTTACTGTGATCAGGTCCGTCTTCTCCACAACATCGGCTCCACCTTCGCCCTCAACTGTCAGTACAACAGTGTAGGTGCCAGGTTCTTCATAGGTGTGGGTTGGGTTCTGTTCTGTTGATGTGCTGCCGTCACCGAAGTCCCATTGCCAGGAGTCGACATTATCTGCCTCTGCTGTAAAGGTGACTTCCAATGGACTCTGTCCTTCTACAGGAGTTGCCGTGAAGTCCGCCTCCATCTCTGCTGGGCCAGTAACCGGTGCAGATTCCGTGTCAGCCACAATTGCGAAACTGGAAAAGCCCGGTGTGTCTGCAGTATAGTACACCTTATCTTCATCTTCTCCGATCATTGTGGTTGGAAGGGGTGTCCATTCTGTGGTGTATCTCAGCAATCTGATGTTTGAAGAGTCCACATCATTTTCATCCAGCCAGGTTTTGTCCACACTGAAGGAGATCGTAGCATCCTCGATCACATCTTCATAGAGTCTTGAACCTATCCAGATGTTAATATTGCTGTAGAGCAGACCTGACGGCTTTGTATCAACCAGAGTGGATGTGTCTTTCAGTACTTCGACTACTACACTGGTATAGCCTGCATTGATCAGCGGCGTGAAGATAATGTTTTCCACCGGTCCGCTGCCTTGAGCGAAACTGTAATCTGTCGGGGTATTCCTGGCTATGTATTTACCGGCTACTTCTCTTTGTTCAACGTTTTGATAGGATTCTCCACTTACAGCAGCTCCACTGACGCCTCCATCACTTCTACCTCCTCCGGCAGAGCCATTATCCTCCTCTTCTGCAGATACAGCAGGGTACTGGTTGAAGGCAAGTAGATCTCCTCCTGATCTGACCATTGTAAATAGGATATAATCGCCTTCATCAAGTCCTGCAGTATTTAAATTCAGGGTTGCAGTGGTATCAGATGAACTTACTTCTTTAATGACGACTTTGTCCTGTCCGGCGCTTGCATTGATCTTATCCTTGAAATCAGATGATGCTGGATTAGAGAAATCAATTCCTGTCAGAGATAGCCCTTCAAGAAGGGATACGTCATTTACGGATGTATTGAGGCCTTCTCTGCTTCCGTTGTATTGCATGTAGGCTTCTGCCCGGTATTCACTTTCCTCAATGTACATTGCTTCATATGTATAATCAGATAGAGGAGCATTCGGCATACTGATGGTAACTTTTTTTCCGCTTTCAGTATCTTCTACTTTTACAGTAGAATCGTAGTCTAAAACCGTGAATGCGGTGGCTGAGAGTAATCTATTGGTTGTGGCATCATCTCCCATGATCACTACTATATAGTCAGCAGGGTCAAGAGAGTCATAATTCACAGCGCAATTTCCTTTTTCATCAAGGGTTTTAGTATCTGGATCTTTATCAGAATTCATCAAATTTACAATATTATCTTTGTTTCCATCCATCAGCTTATCAATAGCCGAATACAATCCGGAAGCATTTGTCTTGATCAACGATATTTCCACAACTTTACCAGCAAAAGATTCTGAACCATCAAAAGTAAAAGACACATCATCACCAGTGACATACATCGGATGTGTTTTGTATGGATAGATGATAGTGTGGTCAGAGTAACTATCCACATTCAGATCGATGTCGACAGAAATCCCTTTTTTTGTGAATGTGGATTTATTTATTCCGTTATAAGTAAAAGAAATGGGATAGGGCAACTGGAATGGTTCTCCGCCCTGTAATTGTATCCAGTTGCCGTCTATATCAGACTCGTGGTTGGTAAAGTTAAACGTGGTGTCATCAACTGTCATATTCATAATGACATCATCGTTGGTTGCTGCTCCTGCAGATCCAAAAATAATCAATGCCGCTGATATTATAAGCAAAAATAATACAAAGATGCTATGTTTTAGTTCCCTCATATGTTCTTAATTCTCCGGTATGGTGTAATGTGTTAGGATTATAATGGCAATTTGCTTTTATTGATATTATGGTTACAAATTTTCAATTGATAAAACTTGTCCCTGAAAACTAATATTAATATGAGATTATCAAATTAGCTTTTCGCTTTAAAAGTGTAACTCATTTTCTCATTACCACTGAACGTTGCATGAGCGTAGCTCATGCATTATATTTATATATAAGAAAATATGCCAGTTCATGAAATATTATCACAATGTTTTGGACGGAATCTATACCAGAGATTCAATAGTCAGTTATCTGAACAAAGACAGCGTATCAATATGCCAGTTATTGTATTTCCTGGATATCGATGACATTGCTTCCTATGTAGAACGTAATTATTATGCCGATAAGGATTGGCACTTCAGGTATAAGATTTCTTCAATGATAAAGTTCATCGTTGTAAAATCCTACAGAAACCTCTCTTTTGAAAAAACAATATCTACCTTAACAAATGAGAAAGCCAGACTTCTGTGTTTTGAAGATGATAATGGTATTATTAATCTTCCCTCTCATGCAACACTGTTACTACTATGTAGTAACTCCCGTTAAATCTTCGATTTAACGCGATTAACCATTTTGTAAAATACAGGTTGGGGGAAGAGGGATTTAATGAAATAATGTTCAGGATTGGAAAGAAAATATCCAGAATTACAAAGATCAGGGATGTGAAAACAGATTCGACATCTCTTGAAGCATCCAGATATGATGGATATGCGGATTATAATCCGCATTACAAATGTAAGATGGATAAGGCACATATCACGATGATTGGTACACTTCCAATCTATATGACACATACAAAAGGTGCTGCAAATGATTCACCCGATGTATTGGTAAAAATGGGAGTGGACATCGATACTTATGCACTGGATGGGGGGTATGATTCGTTCAATAATCATGCTGATGTATAGTATAAATTGAAGGCAATACCTGTTTTGCGTGTATTCTTCTGATTCGAAAATACATAATGAGGGAACGATGAAACGAATAGATCACTGGGTCAATAAGATGTGGAAAATCGGCGGATCGATTCATATGAAGTATGAGAAAAAACTTCGTTTGCTCTATGAAAACGGAAGAAAAAAACAGGTTGGGATGCACCTGCGCAATAAACTTAAAAAATGGTATGCCAATATCGGACATACCTCATTGTCTGTTTTTCTTCATTTTCCAGGCCGTCATTGCTACCAGCCCAGCCACAACTCCTCCTATGAGTATCCACTCAGCATTCAGACCCTGTCTGGAATTTGCTGGTGTTTCAGAGCTGTCTTGTTGTCCGTTTTCAGCTGTGGTGTTTGTCTGATTACTATCAGTTTGATTATCAGTATTTGTTGTTTGCTTGGCTTCCCCTGCAATCGCAAAGGGAGAAAAATGAGTGACATTTGCTTGGTAAAGGGTATATTGATCATTCTTGGAGATCATATCCGTAGGCAGTCGAGTCCATTGGTCAGCATCCTCCTCATAATGCATTAAAACAACTGACTTTGGTTCAATGTTATCAATGTTATTATCCTCTATCCAGTTGTTTTCAACCTGGAAAATAACTTTTGCAGATTTGATATTTTCAGGAATCGCAAAACCGGCGTTTCCCACCCATATGTTAATGTGCTTATAAACGTTGCCATTTGGCTCTTTTTTGACCATTACTGATGTATCTTTTAAAACTTCTATTCGTACAGGTACATTCATTACAGTGATAGCGGATGTAAGATTGATGGACTTGATAGGGACTTCGGGGTTGGAAAAACGAAATTCCACTGGGGTATTACTGAAAACCCTTTTTGTGCTCAGTTCTTCTACATCCACATTATTATCTGAACTGTCCGGAGTGGAACCGCCTCCACCTCCTGAACTACCTGAGCCTCCGCTACTGCTGCCTGGAGACCTCAATGTAATAGTTTTTGTCTCACCTGCCACAGTTACTTTGAATTGTCCTGGAGGAATACTGATTGTATTATATTCTCCCTTAAATACACCATTTTCTACGTCTATATTCTGAGAAGCTGTAATTGTAAGATCCACAGAACTTGTTCCGGTTGCAGCCGGACCGTCAATTTGTATATCATAGGTTCCAGAAGGCACATTTGACTGGGATACTCTTGCCACACCCGAGGAGGATACATATTCTGCACTTTTTGTGATCCAGAATAGGATTTTGACCCGCACATTCAGATCCTCGACTCCCTCTGCCTTTACCATAAATGTATTGGATCCCTTTGGAATTTCTACATCATTGATGCGGTATTTATATTCTCCGCCTTTTACTGGCACGGTCTTGGTAAATTCCACATTGGCTTTAACCGAGTCGGCAGAAGATGTGCCGCTTATTGTAATTGTATCTCCAACTGTCGGATTTGCAGGGGACACTTCAAAAGCAGTGGCTGTAGAAATTCCCAATAGCAGGGCGATAAACAGTAATAATATATATTTATTCAATCGTTTCAATGATGACACCTTTTATTGATATACTATACTCTCTTTTTCTACTAACAGTTAATATTTGTGATGTACAAAAAACTATCGAATATTTGTCATTCACAGACCAAAACCTAATATCAATTGGACACATCAGACTTAACAGAAAATGTTACCAGAGGATACTGAAATGGATGTAAAAAAGGCCGTGATACCGGTGGCGGGGCTGGGGACCCGTTTCCTGCCGGTTACAAAATCAATGCCCAAGGAAATGTTGCCGATAATTGACACTCCCGTGATCCATTATGTGGTGCAGGAAGCCATTGAATCCGGAATCGATGACATCATATTTGTAACCGGGCGTAACAAGCGGGCAATCGAGGATTATTTTGACGGCTGTCCTGAACTGGAGATGCATCTGCAGGCCCGGGGCAAGTATGATATGCTGGAAATGGTTCAGGAGATCTCTTCCATGGTGGATATCCACTACATCCGCCAGAAGGAGCCCAATGGACTGGGGGATGCCATAATGACCGCTCGCAAGCATGTCAGCGGGGATCCTTTCGCAGTGCTGCTGGGGGATGATATCATTGTCAATGAAAAACCCTGCACACGTCAGTTGATCGATGTCTTCCGCAAATACGGTCGCTCCACGATCGCGGTGGAGGAAGTGCCGCAGGACAAGGTCAGCAGTTACGGGATAATAAGCTGCAGTCCTGTGGATGACCACCTGTATGCCCTGGATGATATCGTGGAAAAACCTTCTGTGGAGGAGGCTCCCTCCAATATCGGTGCCATCGGGCGTTACGTCTTCACTCCGGAGATCTTCGATTGCATAGAGCAGACCTCCAAAGGTGTGGATGGCGAGCTCCAGCTGACCGACGGGATCCGGTTGCTCAATGATTCACAGAAGGTTTATGCGCACCAGTTCACCGGCCAGCGTTATGATTCCGGCAATAAGGTGGAGTATGTGAAGGCTGTACTGGATTTTGCCCTGAAGGATGAAGTGATGAGGGACGAGATTCTGGGACATTTGGAGAAGCTGGGCTGAAGCGGTTATTGATTTTATGGAATGTATTCCCTGCAGCAAATCAAGACATTTTTGCTAAAAACCTCTTTTTCTCATTCCCTTTTTTGAAATCAAAAGATCGGTTTCGGCAAGAAGTAGCAATCCAATGCAGACAATTGGATAATTAGGGGATACTGCCCACCAAATCCATCAGTTGCGGTGTGCCTGGACAATATTCCCGCATAAGCCCACACAATAACAAGGCCATAGGCAACATCCCTGTTTTTCAGTAAAGCTATCGGGAGGTGTTGTTAAGTTCAGGTGCTCAAAATTAGCTAAGTACTGTAATTAACTTTTAGATTTTTGCTAACCCAAATGAAGTCACAAAAAAATATAATATTAATTATGGCGTAAACTGCTTCTGTGGAGAATTACACTTCACCAAATGTATTTATATAGCATGCAACCAGAAACGCATGTACTAAATTGGGGTATAACATGTCAGAACATGATGAACTTGAACATGAAGAATTACTGGACAGTATGAGCAACAAACTGGGTTTCACTCCTCAAATCCTGAAAACATTGGGTGAGATCGATCCGCATTTCCTGAAAAAATACAATCATTGCAATCAGAAACTCCTATCCGATGGTGCGCTGCCTGCAAAGATGAAAATTCTTATGGCACTTGCAGTGGTGGCATCCAAGCAATGTGAACGATGCACGGTTGTACAGATGCAGAGTGCCTTGAAAAACGGGGCCACTGCTGAAGAGATTATGGAGACCATGGAAGTCATATCCATAACCTCGGGTGCACCCGCTGTAGCTGCCTGCAGGGATGCTTTGAAACTTCTCAAGGAATAATCCCGAATTATTCCGGTTTTTCAATTTTTACGGGGGTACATTTGAATGAAAGTTTTGGTTTTTGGGGCTGATGGTTTTGAAGATCTCGAGTTGTTTTATCCTTTGCACAGGTTGAAAGAGGAATGTATCGATGCGAGGGTGGTATCTGTTTCCCGTGGGACTATTGAGGGTAAACATGGCTATCATGTTGAAGCGGACCTGTCTTTTGATGAGGTCGATCCCAATGAATACGATGCACTGGTAATTTCCGGTGGCAAGGGGCCTGAGATCATGCGGCTGAATGAATATGCGCTGGATATAGTGAAGCATTTCATGAATGAAGAAAAACCTGTGGCTGCTATCTGTCACGGCCCTCAGCTTCTGATCTCCGCCCGGGTGCTGGATGGTCGCAAGGCCACCTGTTGGCCCGGTATCAGGGATGACCTGATCGTAGCAGGTGCAGATTACAGGGATAGTGAAGTAGTAGTTGATGGCAATCTTATAACTTCACGTCATCCGGGTGACCTTTTCGCCTTTGGACGTGAGTTGCTTGGTTTGATTAAAGGATGAAATATGGTTTCCGGGATTTCCCGGATCCTGTTTTTTGCTATAATTCGTCTAATTTTCAGTTTGATTTATTGAATTCGAAATGTTGTAGGTTTGTAAATCTGTCTGAAAATAATTAACTATATATTAAAATAATATCTTTTTTTAAATTCTGTCGGTTATATTTATATATACTTTTCTTCATAACCCCGGCTAATAAGTGATCATTATGAGTAATGAGAAAAACAACCTTAAATCGTTGAAGAATAATGGTTTTCTGCCCCAGAAACAGGACCACAAATTTTCAATGCGTACACATCTTGTTGGCGGGTATGTAGAGGCAAACCAGTTGCGTGCCCTTGCCGATGCTGCAGAAAAATATGGGGCAGGGCATATCCATATTACCTCGCGGCAGGGTGCGGAGATTCCTTTTGTGGATTTGGATGATGTTGCAAATATAAGTGAAGAGATGAAATATTCAGGTCTCTTTGGCGGGGCAAGTGGCCAGAAGGTACGGGGTGTAGTGTCATGTCAGGGTAACACCGTCTGCAACCACGGTCTCATTAACTGTCCTGAACTGGCTGCAAGAATCGATGAGATATATTTTGGAACCTACGTTCCCAAAAAATTCAAGATTGCAATAACCGGCTGTCCTGCATCCTGCATGAAACCTCAGGAAAATGATTTCGGTATTATGGGGGTGGTACGACCTGAATGGGTGGAAAACAATTGTGTGGCCTGTGGCCTCTGTGAAAAGGTTTGCAAGGCCGGTGCCATAACCATTGATAACGGCCAGGTAGACATCGACAGTAACAGTTGCATATATTGTGGTGAATGCATCACTTCCTGCAAAAAAGATGCAATCCTGGGAGTAGAATCCGGTTACACTATATTTGTAGGAGGCAAGGTTGGACGCTTCCCTCGCGCCTGTGACAAACTCATAGAATTAACCGATGAACAAAGCCTGTTCTCTATTCTCGAAAAGACGCTTGCCTATTACAGGAAATACGGACAGGATGGAGAACGTTTTGGTGACCTGCTTGACAGGCGGGGATTTGCTGAATACAGGGATGCGGTCCTTTAATTCCATTATTTTTTACGGGCGACACCACTCTTTATAGCCGCATCTGCAACAGCCTTTGCCACAGCAGGGACAACTCTCCTGTCAAGAGGATTGGGTATTATGTAATCTTCTTCAATGCCGTCCTCTTCTACAATTGCAGCAAGGGCATTAGCGGCTGCAAGTTCCATCTCCAGATTGATCTGGATGGCCCTGGTGTCCAGTGCACCTTTAAAGATCCCCGGAAATCCCAAACAATTGTTGATCTGGTTGGGACAATCAGATCTTCCGGTTGCCACTATACGAGCGCCTGCTTCAAAGGCTTTAAGGGGCATGATTTCAGGTATGGGATTTGCCATAGCAAAGATAATGGCGTCATTGTTCATGGAAGCAACCATATCTTCTGTAAGGATTTCGGGAACAGAAACGCCTATAAATACGTCAGATCCAGCTACGGCGTCAGTAAGACTTCCCTTTTTTTCTTCAGGATTTGAAAATTCAGCGATTTTCACTTTTTCAGGATTCATCCCCTCTGTACGTTTTTTGCGAATAATTCCATGTCTGTCACATACAAGCAGGTTTTCAGATCTCACTCCTGTATGAAGGAGTTTTCTGGCAATGGCCATGCCGGCAGCACCGGCCCCAGATATAACGAGTTTAATCTCGTTGATTTTTTTGCCGGTAAGTTTAAGTGCATTCAGCAGGCCTGCGATTGTAACAATTGCGGTTCCATGTTGATCGTCATGTATTACGGGTATTGGCAATTCCTTTTTGAGCCGCCTTTCAATTTCAAAGCAGCGGGGTGCACTTATGTCTTCGAGATTGATCCCTCCGAAAACCGGGGCGATATTTTTGACAGTTTTAATAATTTCTTCGGTGTCCTGGGTATCAAGACATATCGGGAATGCATTAATTCCTGCAAGTTCCTTGAATATGATAGCTTTACCTTCCATCACAGGTAAACCTGCAGATGCACCGATGTTTCCCAGCCCCAGAATAGCTGAGCCGTCTGTTATGATTGCGACGGTGTTCTCTTTCAGTGTATATTTATATACATCATCATTGTTTTCAGCGATTCGTTTGCAGGGCTCGGCAACACCGGGAGTATAGGCAATGCTTAAGTCCCGGGTATTGTCCAGACGGACTTTACTTGCCACTTCAAGGACACCATGATGTTTTTCGTGTAATTGGAGGGACTCCTCTCCCAGTGAGTCATCGGCTTGTATGCACGATTTTACTGTCAATTTTTTCAACTTTTACTCTCCTTTATACTGCTTAATTCCCGGATTTATAATTATGAAAGTTATCTACTTATAATCTCGCTAATGTGAATTTCACCCAAAACACCTAAGTAAGGTAGACAACCTCGGTTGGCTATGAGATGAGTGAGAACTCGTTTTTATACAACACTGAGTTGATATATTGTCAATAAAAGATGGCGACACAATAAAGATCGATTATACAGGCACTCTGGATGATGGCACAGTTTTCGACAGTTCCGAAAATCATGAGGAGCCTCTTGAATTTACTGTAGGGGCAGGTCAGGTTATTCAGGGATTTGACGATGCTGTCAGAGATATGGAAGAAGGTGAAGAAAAAGAGTTCAGACTTGAGCCTTCTGAAGCCTATGGTGAATACAAAGATGGTCTTTCCCAACCAGTACCTAAAGACAACATTCAGTCAGATATTGACGTTGAAGTTGGAATGATGTTGCTGGTAAAAACACCAGATGGCCAGGAACTTCCTGCAAAGATTGTCGAAGTGGGTGATGAGGAAGTCATACTCGATATGAATCATCCCCTCGCCGGTAAGGCATTGAATTTCAATATACAGGTCAAAGAGATATCAGCCTGATATCTCTTTTTATCTAATTTCCTAATTCCTTTCCTGAAATTACTGCTGACTGATTAACGTTTTTTATCGATATTTTCTACCTAGGGAAGGCTCTGGAAATGTATCGCTTAGGTAGCAAAATATTATGTGAATCAAATATAGGTATAATTTTCTGGAAAAATATGAAAAAAGGAGAAGAGGGGATTATTCCCCTTTTACCTTATCTCTCAGGAACTTGTGCAGAATTCCACCGTTTTTGCAGTAGTCCACCTCTATATCGGAATTGAGGTTTACAGTTACATTGAATGTGACTTCTTTTCCATCTGGATTACGGGCTACAACCTCGAGTTCTCCGCCGGGTTTCATTTCTGAGATGCCCTTGATGGTGTAGGTTTCATCGCCTTTAAGCCCCAGGCTTTCTTTGCTTTCGCCTTCCCTGAACTGCAGAGGGATTACTCCCATTCCTACAAGATTACTGCGGTGAATCCTTTCGTAGGACTGTGCGATCACAACTTTGACACCGAGCAGTTGTGTGCCCTTGGCTGCCCAATCACGGGAACTGCCTGTTCCATATTCCTTGCCTGCAATTACCACCAGAGGTATGTCATTTTCCATGTATTTCATGGCAGCATCATAGATTGGCATCTCTTCTCCGTCAGGTAGGTAAACTGTCCATGAACCTTCCTTACCAGGTACAAGCTTGTTTTTCAGGCGCACGTTACCGAAGGTTCCACGCATCATTACTTCGTGGTTACCCCTTCTGGACCCGTAGGAATTGAATTCTTCTTCCGCTACACCGTGTTCCATCAGGTACCTGCCTGCTGGATAATCTGCGGGAATCGAGCCTGCAGGTGAAATATGATCGGTGGTAATGCTGTCATCCACAACCACAAGTGCTCTTGCATCCTTTATGTCTTCCATATTCCCAATATTCAGCGGGAAATCCTGGAAGAAAGGAGGTTCCTGGATATAAGTGGATTCATTGTTCCAGTCATAAAGCAGTCCTTCCGGTGCATCGAGTTCCTGCCAGCGTTCAGTTCCCTGAAATACATTGGCATATTCTTTCTCGTACATTTCTGGCTGCACATATTTACCACAATACTGCTCGATCTCACCGTTTGCAGGCCATATATCCTTCAGGTAGACTGGTTCACCGTTCGGGTCACATGCAATAGGTTCTTTTGTGAGGTCAATATCCACCGTACCTGCCAGGGCAAAGGCAACCACGAGCATAGGGGATGCCAGGTAATTGGCTTTTACATGGGGGCTGATCCTGCCCTCGAAATTCCTGTTTCCGCTGAGTACCGATGCAACAGTCAGGTCACGCTCCTCAATTTCCTTTACTACCGATTTATGCAGGGGTCCACTGTTCCCGATGCATGTGAGACAGCCGTACCCCACAAGATGGAATCCCAGGGCTTCTAAATAAGGTACAAGGCCGGCTGCTTCCAGATAGTCCATTACCGCCTTTGATCCGGGTCCAAGACTGGTTTTCACGAATGGTTTGACCTTAAGCCCTCTTTCAACTGCCTTTTTCGCAACAAGTCCGGCACCGATAAGTACTGAAGGATTTGAGGTATTGGTACAGGATGTGATGGAAGCAATAGCAACAGAACCGTGGTTTAAGTCGACCTCTTCTCCTTCACATTTTATCTTCCTGATCCCACTGTGGCCGGGATGTGTTTTTTCCACAATACTATAACCACCCTCTTCAAGCCAGCGACTGTAATCCGAATCATTCTCGAAATCTTCACTTCCCTTTTTCAGTGAGAATACATCTTTCATTGTCCTGTGGAATGCTGTGGACATGTCGCTGAGCACAATTCGGTCCTGTGGTCTTTTCGGACCTGCAAGGGAGGGCTATACGGTACCCATGTCAAGTCCAAGGGTAGAGGTATACTCCGGTACCGGTGCATCCCTTTCCGCAAAAAGGCCCTGCTCTTTGCAATATTGGGAAACCATGTTAACATGTTCTTCACTGCGTCCGGTCATGCGCATGTAATCCAGTGTAACTTCATCAACAGGGCAAAATCCCATTGTTGCGCCGTATTCCGGACCCATGTTGGCAAGGATTGCCCTGTCAGGCAGGGAAAGTTTCCTGTAACCGGGACCATAGAATTCCACGAATTTACCTACAACACCGTGTTCCCTGAGCATCTGGGTTACTGTGAGTACAAGATCTGTGGCTGTGATTCCTTCTTTCAGTTCTCCTCTTAGTTCAAAACCCACAACTTCAGGTATTGGCATATAGTAGGGCTGGCCAAGCATAACCGCTTCGGCCTCGATCCCACCGACACCCCATCCCAGGACACCCAGACCATTGATCATTGTTGTATGGGAATCGGTTCCTACAAGAGTATCGGGATAGGCGACAGTTTCGCCGTTTTCTTCCCGCAGATGTACCACATTTGCCAGGTGTTCAAGGTTTACCTGGTGGATTATGCCGCTTCCCGGAGGTACTACGTTGAAATTGTCAAAGGCATTCTGTGCCCAGTGCAGCAGTTCGTAACGTTCCCTGTTTCTCTGGAACTCATGTTTCTCATTACAGTTTCTTGCATAGGAAGTGCCGTAACAATCGACCTGTACTGAGTGGTCTATAATAAGATCTGCAGGAATTACAGGGTTAATTTCTTCCGGATTTCCACCAAGTTTTTTCATTGCAGACCTCATTGCGGCAATATCCACAACCGCAGGTACGCCTGTAAAATCCTGCAGGATTACCCTTGAAGGAATATATGGGATGTCTGTTTTTGGTACATTGCCGGGTTTCCAGCCTGCAAGGTTTTTTACATCCTCTTCGGTTACAACCTTGCCATCTGTATTCCGTACCAGATTTTCCAGTAATACCCGGATGGAATAGGGAAGAGAAGTAATTTTGCAAAGGCCATTTTCCTCAAGTTTATCCAGACGGTATATGGTACTTTTCTTACCCCTGGTATCAAGAGTATCTCTTGCTTTAAAAGAAATTGAATTATTATCCATAATTGGCACCTGTAAATATAAATTCGTTAAACGAATTTGCGCGTGGTCTTATCAATCTGTTATCTGAATATTGTTCGAGACAATGTGCAAAGTCAGCCCGATATCCTTCCAGTGGCAAAAACTGCCGTTGCAAGTTTGGGAGGGTGTCAAGCTATTTGTAGACGACACCGGAATAAAAATCGACATTCGGGTATATAGGTTTACCCCTTTTTACACATATTTTTCATATGCCTTTCTCTATCTTCTCGGTAATCTCGAACCACTATTAGGTCACATCGATCATGATAG
The DNA here is from genome assembly GCF_900215215.1 of Methanohalophilus euhalobius. Classification (GTDB taxonomy): domain Archaea; phylum Halobacteriota; class Methanosarcinia; order Methanosarcinales; family Methanosarcinaceae; genus Methanohalophilus; species Methanohalophilus euhalobius. Next base: position 18,050 of record NZ_OBDR01000016.1, read on the forward strand.
TTTTCCAAAAAAAGTAAGAAATAATAATCGGTGTTTTCCTGTATGACCAACCGATTTTCTATTGTGCTTTTTCACCAGATGTACAGGAGTTTCAGTTTTTCTCATCCCCGAATTCAATGTACCGGTGACTTCCATCGCAGAATGGTTTGTTTTTGGAGCCCCCGCATCTGCACAGGCAATAGTGGTCCTGGGTCTCAGGTTCAGATCCATCAGTATCCTCAAGTTCAATATTTCCCACCACATTATAGGCATTGTCCTTCCCGACGAATACTTCCGCATCATGAGGGTAATCTTTGTGCAGCTGTCCATCAATTGTGTAGCTCAATGCTCCGGACGGGCACATCCTGATAACCCTCGCAATCTCTTCTGGATCTGCGCCGTCAGGGTCTATCCAGGGTTCAACGCCTCTTCTGAAAACCGAAGGCAAATTATCTGTACAGTGACCCCTGTGGGAACATACACCACGGTTGTCATGGATCGTGATTGATTTTCCTTTGTAAGTATCCATTTTGTCAGGAACGCGGTCTTCTTTCTTTTCCCCTGAAAAATCGTTCTTCATGTGTGTGCCATCGCAAAAAGGCTTGCTTGCGGACCCTCCACATCTGCACATTGCCATGGTGGGCTTTGTTTCAATGAATACCCCTTTTGAATTACGCAGGGTTTTTAGATTGCTTACAATGTATGGTCCGTCTTTTGATACTCTTATAATGGTTTTGTCTTCTTTATCCATTGACATTCCCCTTGCATAGACTTTTGTCTGAATAGCTTAAGTAATTATTACGAAATAATGTCTATGTTTTATTCAGTATTTTCCTGTAAATTTAGCAATTGATCTGTGCAGACCATGGATGCTGAAATCCTTCCCCAGGTACATCATAGGACATTTTCCCTTGATTATCTGTATACCAGGGTCCCTCATCTCCTCAATTTCTGGAGTTTCGGTACGCCAGTGTATCCAGAAATTAGAACATCCTTTTTTTTTGAGAGCCTGCACAAAGTCTGCTGGATCGGAGGTTGTGATTCCCAGTACAGCATTTTCTACATTATCTGGTATATCATCAATACTTTTTATGTCTCCTTTATCGGGGTTAGCTGATAAATCAAAAACGTACACTTCTTTACCTCTATTATTGAGTTCATCTATAGTGTATTTCATTGCTGGTTTGGTATTGTCAGTTATTACTACAAAGGATTGTTTTTCCCAGAAAATTTCCCTATCGTTGTTCATGGAATTCCTCCTATCAAGTAATATTGTACTTCTGGTTACTAACAGATGTCGGTTTTAGAATGTACCAATATGTATGATATCGGGTCGGATTAGACGGGATAATGGAAAATAGGATTAACGTTAATCTTTACTTTCTGTTAACCACTGCTTCAAGTGCAAAGAATATATTGCAAATGTACATTTAATGTGGTTCTATAGTTATTGGTTTAATTACTCTTTTACAATTACAACTAGTTAATATCTTTTAACTTTTATTTTGCTCTGTTCAATTGGGTTTAAATATGTTGAATGCATATAGAGCAACGTTGTGATTGCATAATTTATTATCAGGAATTGGTTTTGTTTTAGGGATAATTTGTATTAATTCCGCCTTCTGATTACTAAAATAAAATTCCTTCATAAAATCTAAATGAGGTATCAATCTGGCTTATAACAACTATAATAAAAAAAAGAATAAGAATAAACAGCAGAACGAGGGTGCACAATTTACTAAAGTCCGTACTCCGCGTAAGGACAGGAATGAGATTGTTGCTACAGTAACCAGGATGCTTGGAGGCAAAAGGCTTGATCTTCAATGTATGGATGGTGTTGTAAGAATGGGAAGAATTCCCGGTTCCCGTAAAAGACGTATGAGAATACGGGAAGGTGACGTGGTCCTTGCAGTACCTTGGGACATTCAGGATTCAAAAGCCGATGTCGTCTGGAAATACAGAAGACAGGAAGTCGCCTGGCTTCAGAAAAAAGGTTATCTGAAATAATTTTCACTTAATGTGTTGCAGGGATGGAGCGTTTTTTCCATCCATTCACACAATCAGTTTTTAATTAGACACCTTTTTGGGCTTGTCTGGATGTGTTTTTTTGTCTGGATTTGAGCAATACAACTTTGCTCTATTTACAAATATCTACCATAAACAATATATTTTATGACTATTATCTCTTGATAAGGAGTATTCACTATAATGAGTGAAGAATGGAAAGATCAAATTACTAATCAAATTAACTCTCTTGAAAAGCTCGAAGAAATAATCAATCTGACTGAATCTGAAAGGGAAGCCATAAAAACCCTTGATACACACTGGGGTACTACACCTTATTTTGCTTCCCTTATGGACAAGGATGATCCGGAGTGTCCAATCAGGAAACAGATTGTCCCATCCCTTCAGGAAACTCATAACAGGTATGGGATGAAAGATTACCTTGTCTGGAAAGAAAACAGGGCCACCGATGAAGTACGCCCTGATAGTATAGCCAGGCAGTATAAGGACAGGGTCGCATTTACGGTTTTCCAGAAATGTGGTATCTATTGTCGCCATTGTTTCAGGAAAGAACTGGTTGTGAATCATGATCTGAAACTGGATTTTAATGTGGACGATGGTATTGAATGGATTCGCCAGCATCCTGAGGTTCGGGATGTTCTGATAACTGGTGGGGATCCGCTTCTTTTATCGGATGAAAAGATTGAATATATTATTGGAAGTCTTCGGGATATTCCCCATGTTGAGATGATTCGTATTGGCTCACGTTTGCCTATAGTTTTGCCTCACAGGATTACTGATAATCTGAAAAGGATACTGGGTGGATATCATGATGTACCAATTTGGCTGAATACCCAGTGCAATCATCCCAAAGAGATTACTGATAAAACAAAACGTGCGGTCTATGATCTTGTATCTGCAGGTGTTAACGTAGGTAATCAGGCCGTATTGCTGAAAGGCATAAATGATGATGTGCAAACCATAAGGGATTTGCATCAGAAATTATTGACTGCAAGAATCAGGCCATATTATCTGTTCTACTGTGAACCTGCACCGGGAATCGATCATTTCCGTACTCCGGTAGAAAAAGGTGCGGAATTGATACGCGATGGTCTGCGTGGGCACACAACAGGACTTGCTCAGCCAATGTATGTAATTGCAACCAACGTTGGTAAAATTCCTTTGATGCCGGATTATTATATGGTAGATAAAGATGAGGAAAAATATATTCTCAGGAACCATCGGGGTGAATTAACGGAAATCCCGAACATACCCGAGTAAAAGGGAACTGTTTCTTCAGGTTATACGGTGTCAGTGCGCTGGCACCAATGATCTATAATATTTATATATTTCTTATAATTGTATATTTTTGAGCTTATCAATAAGTTCTATTTTATTTTCAGTTTAAATAATTTTAATCTAGGGTCTTCCTATGCGACAAGTATATATATGTTAAAATTGGTTTGTAGCACTCGCTCCAAACGGGAGGGATTCTGCTTGTATCCCTCCCCCAGTTCATTTACAGTTTTCATCATTTTCTACGCTTGTCAGGGCATTCTCTATTCTGTAAATTATCCAGGGGTTAAATTTATATTTCATTATTCTAATTGTTCGGTAAATTGACTATTTGGAATATGAAATATTCGTGGAGTTGTTGTTAATTGGAAGATGCTCATTCATCTATGAAGGAACTTGCCGAACTGAAACTGGAATATGATATCTTGTCCAGAAAAGTTATTTATGATGTCGTGGGAAAAGTTTTTGATGACAAATCTGAGCAGTTGCCAAACTTAAAAAATCGCAACCATGCAATCCTTATCCTTGGCCTGGAAAAAGAGATGATGCCTTCCACCCTGGCCAGGTTCCTGAACCTGAAAAAAAGCAGTGTGACAAGCATTATTGATTCTCTTGAGAAGGAGGGTCTGGTAAAAAGGACAGCAGATCCTATGGATCGGAGAAAAATATGGGTCTCACTAACCTCCTCTGGTTACAGGTATATAGATGTTCTTGAAGGCTGTGTGGAGAAATTAGTCGATGTCATGCTTGAAGGGCTTGAAGAGGATGAAATTGACGAAATGCTGCAAAGTATGCGTTCGGTAGTAAATCTGGAACGAAAAATAGCTGACAATGCTTTAAATACTTAAAATAATTGATAAAAATGAATTTTTTTGTGGGTAATGAATAAGTTATATATAGAAGAATTACATGAATCAGCCCCAATATGTAGTCAAGTACTCGTATACAAAATATACAGCATATTTGCGTATATAAATATCTCTCTATAAATTAAAAGGAGTGTTTCCCTATTAAAAACATCTTTGAGAAACTGGGTATTTTCGTTGAGGATCATTCGATTGCCATTGTGATAATTGCAATGTTACTTGTTCTTGTTTCATTTGAAGGTGCTCAGCTGATCAAGATGGATTCGGGTACAGAAACATTTGTAGATAAAGATTCACAGCTGTATCAGAATTATGATCATCTTTACCTGAGTCTTTTTAGTAAGGAAGCCATCGTTGTTATGGTGGAAGGGGGTGATGTAAGGGACAGGGCTTTGCTGGAAGCGCTCGATCGTCTGGAAAAGATGTCGTCTTCGATACCGGGTGTGCTGAGTACACAAAGTGCTTCTTCGGTTGTAAAGGAAGCCAACAAGCTGGAAAACGGCAGATTTGAAATTCCTCAAAATGATGAACAGTTGTCCGAATTGATTCCTTATATCCCATCGTCCCTGTCTCCGGATAAAACTCATACACTTGTTTATATTGAAATGGCAGGGGATACCAGTGAGGTCCGAAAACAGGAAATTCTCAATGAAGTTGAAACTTCGGTAGACCTGGCAGAGATCCCTCCTGGTTACACTTCGATTGTCACCGGTGACCCTGCATTTGAGATAGGGATGAATAAGGAAATGATGTCCAGCATGGGCGTCTTACTCTTGCTCTCTGTCTTTTTGATGATCATTGTTCTCTATCTTGTATTCAAACACGTAAGATGGAGATTGATGCCCCTTGCAATTGTGCTTCTGGGAATAATCTATACTTTCGGTGCAATGGGTTATCTGGGTATACCCATGACCATGGTGTCCATGGCAGCGTTTCCGGTACTTATCGGTCTGGGAATCGATTATGCCATACAGTTCCATAACCGTATTGAGGAAGAACTGGATAGGGGTGAATCCCCCAAAGAAGCTGTTATCGACACGATCAAACATACCGGTCCGGCTGTCATGATTGCGCTTATAATCACATCACTTGGCTTTGTTTCTCTGGCAACTTCCACAGTACCTATGGTGCAGGATTTTGCAAAACTCCTTCTTATTGGTGTGGTTATGTGTTTCCTGTCCTCTCTTTTTGTAGGTGTGACTGTTATATACGGGCTTGATACATTTGCAAAAAAAAGACAGGAAAAAGCAAAAAAACATCGTGTAGATTCTCTTCGTCACAGGCTTATCACCCGCAGGTTCAAAAAACCTCATAAAAAGCAAACCACTACAGATTCACCCGGCTTTATTGACAATACCCTGCGTTCGGTTGCGACTTTTACAATGAAACGTCCCGTACCTGTACTCATCATTGCAGGTTTGATCTGTGTAAACGGTCTCTACACAGATACCTTTGTGCCAATCCAGACCGACACTGAAACCTTTGTGCCGGAAGATATGCCTCCCCTCATAGACCTTCAGCATCTAAGGGATATTGCAGGTGGGGATGATGAGATCAACATAATCATAAAGACTTCAAATGTTGCAGATCCGGACCTTTTACATTGGGTCGATAAATTCAGCCGGCATGAAGTTGAGAATCGTGAGAATATCTATGGAGCCACAAGTCTGGCTACCCTTGTCAAATCGAACAATGATGGAGTGCTTCCGGATTCAGAGGAAGGGGTAAGGCATGTTCTTTCAGAAATTCCTGATTCTGCAAAGGAGCGATACATAAGTGGCCAGAATATAATGGTTGTCAACCTCAACATCGGTGATGCCATGAGCAGTCTGGGAATGGAAGGTATTGAAACTCTTGCCAACGTTATTGAAAACGACATTCAGTGGCTTGCTCCTCCGCCAGATGTAAGTGTGACAATCACGGGAAATTCTGTTGTGTTTATTGATGTCATAGATGCCCTTACATCTGGAAGAATTTTCATGACATACCTGGGTCTTGGAATGGTTTTTGCCGGTCTGCTTGTAATATACAGAGATTTCCTGAAAGCCTTTGTACCTGTCATAACCATGTTTATGGTAATTGGATGGACTGGAGGGCTTATGTACTATCTGAATATGGAATATACGCCGATGACCGCGACCCTCGGAGCTCTGATACTGGGGGTTGGTTCGGAATATGCGGTACTTATGATGGAGCGCTACTTTGAAGAGAGGGAAAAGGGTGCTCTACCTGAAGCAGCCATGTGTGAAGCCAGTACTAAGATTGGTAAGGCTATCGTTACTTCCGGGTTGACCACATTATTCGGTTTCATGGCACTGGTTGCTTCTGCTTTTGGTATTATAAGCAGTTTTGGTATCATTACCGTAATCGATGTTGCCCTTGCTCTGATTGCTACATTTGTCATATTCCCTCCCGTAATTGTGACCTTGGACAAATGGAGGGAAAAACACAGGGCAAAAAAAGCGGGGCAAAAACTCAATTCATCTGCAAATAATCTTCAAACAGGGGCTGATATCACATGAGTAGAACCCAATATAATATAAAGAATTTCAGAAGACCACTGGTCTTTCTGTCCCTGGTCTCAGTAATACTGCTTGCAACTCTATTTATTGGTGTAACTACGGCCCAATCGAAAGAGTACATTCCCCCGACTTATGAATATACTACAAATTATTACCGGGGGTATGGTGAACCGGAAATTCACGCTTCAGTAGTAGGGGACACTTATTTTGATCGGGGTGAAACAGCCAATGTCAATGTTATTCTCTCTAACAGGGGTATTTTGCATGGCTTGAAATCCGTCACAGATGTGAAGGGTGATAAGGCCAAACAAGCCCTTGCCATGAAAGAGATGGAATATGAAGCAAAACGCACAACTGCTTACGGTATAAAGGCAAGTCTCGTTTCCCCTACTGATTATATAGAGATCGATTCTTCGACCAGTGGCCAGACCCTGGAAAAACTGGCTCCCGGAGATTTACCCTCGCGTCCCATGACATTCACAATTGAAATTTCGGATAATGCTCCAGCAGGAGACTATATACTCTTTCTCCCTGTAAGTTATGAATATCAGAAGGATGTCCGTATGACAGGTGGCCGAACTATTCAGCTAGGTCTACCTGATATGGATCATGCTACCTATTATAATAATTCGAATATAACTCTGCAAATACCGATCCATGTGGAAAAAGCAGCAGAATTTGAAGTCGTTGATGTCGATGGAGAGCTGGTTGCCGGTGGAGAAAGCCAAATAGTGGTGACTTATCGCAATGTGGGAGAATTGACCGCGGATGATGCTATTGCCAGGGTGGTTGTCATGGACCCCTTAAGTACCGGCAGTTCTACGGCATTGCTGGGTACTCTTGAACCGGGCGAAGAACATACAGTTTCATTTAATGTGAATTCAGACGCTATGGCTGTTGTCAAGGAATATGCAATAGATAGTGAGATACGTTATATAGATGAGGATGGCAATTACGCATTCTCTGATAACATGAAAATAAATGTGCCAATGCAATCATCAGATGGATGGATTGATATCACCCAGATTTCACTTTTATTGACTTTTTTGGTAATCATGTATCTGGTAGTTGACAGTATCCGTAAAAAGAAAAAAATAACTCTTAATGGAGAGGAGTGAGCATGAACAACAGAAATTTAATGATAGGAATAATTGCACTGGGAATATCCCTGATGTGCCTGATTCCGGCCTCAGCTGCCGGCTTCATCCCACAGAATAATGCCTTGCCTGATTACTTTGATTTTAGTGACAACTACTACACTGTATATGGCGGTCCCGATGTAAGCGCAAACATCGTTGGTGATAATGAATTTTACCGTGGCGATAGTGTCACCCTTAATATTAATCTTATGAATAAGGGGGTGATTACAGGCTTTAAGTCGGAAAAGGATGATGACCCGATAGATAAACTTGATCAAAAACTACAGCAACAGGAACAATCCTATGAATCACAACGGACAACTGCGATTGGTATCGTGGCAATTCTTACTTCCCCTGATCCCAATGTAAAAGTAAAATCCGGCCCTCAGGAAGCCGGTTCACTGGCTGCCGGTGAGCAGACTACCTCTCCTATCATGTTTAATGTGGAATTTTCGGAGAATGCACCATCAGGAGAATATCCGCTGACTCTCAATCTTTATTATGGCTATCAGAAGAATGTCCAGGTTTCCGGTGATAATGAAACAAGTCTTGGTGTCACAAATATGGATGTGGGGCTATGGTATGATGTGGGTTCCCAGAATGTTACCATTCCCGTATATGTGAAAAAGGAAGCACAATTTGAGGTTACCAATGTTTCCGGGCAGCTGAATATAGGTGAAGAAGGAATGCTGCATGCTACCTATACCAATACGGGTAATGAACCCGTAAAGGATGCCATTGTTCGTATAAGTGCAGCTGATCCCTTCAGTACTACGGATGACCAGGCATATCTGGGGGATATGGATGTCGGGGAAAGTGCCGTTGCGGTATTTAAGATAAAAGTAGGGGATACTGCGATTGAAAAACCCTATGCCATAAACAGTGAAATCAAGTATGAGGACACTAAAGGTCATGACAGGGTTTCAGACAATGTGAAAATCAAAACACAGGTATCGGCTTCATCCAATACCGATGCAAATGGATTAATGTTACCCGTGGGTTTTGTGATTGCAGTATTGGTTATAGGGGCTATTGTTCTATATATGAGACGTAAACCACGTCAAAAACCAGAAGAGTGATGTCTTTATCACTCCTCCCCTTATTTTTGTACAATCCTGTTTTGACAGCAACATTTTTACGTAATTAGAATTATTAAGTGTTTCACGTTCAATTTCATCTTATATCAACTACATTTCTACTTTAGTCCCAAAAGGGAGGGAAATTAAAAATTGAGTCAGCCTTGTGTTAATATTGGCATGGTAGGTCATGTCGATCATGGAAAAACCACTCTTGTACGTTCATTATCCGGTGTATGGACTGATAAGCATAGTGAAGAACTGAAAAGAGGTATCTCCATCCGTCTGGGTTATGCAGATACAACTTTTATGAAATGCCCCACCTGCCCTGAACCGCGGTGTTATTCAGTAAAGAAAGAATGTCCACACTGTGGCGCAAAAACAGAGCCTGTCAGGACTGTATCCTTTGTAGATTCTCCCGGGCATGAAACACTGATGGCCACGATGCTTTCAGGTGCAGCCATAATGGATGGTGCTATTCTTGTCATTGCCGCCAATGAAGAATGCCCCCAACCCCAGACCAAGGAACATCTCATGGCTCTTGACATCATTGGTATCAAAAATGTTGTCATAGTCCAGAACAAGATTGATCTTGTAAACAGAAAAGATGTCATAGAGAACTATAAACAGATAAAGGATTTTGTTAAAGGCACCGTTGCAGAGAACGCCCCCATAATTCCTATTTCTGCACAGCAGGATATCAATATAGATGCACTTATAGATGCAATGGAAAAAGTTATTCCAACTCCTACCTATAAACTTGATAGAGAGGCACGAATGCTCATTGCAAGATCATTTGATATAAACCGTCCAGGCTTGCCTATTGACCAGATATCAGGTGGTGTTATTGGTGGTACCCTTACGGAAGGCACATTGAAGACTGGTGATGATCTGGAGATAAAACCGGGCAGGAAAGTTGAAAGTGAAGGTGCCATTCACTGGGATCCTATTCATACCAGGGTAACTGGCATTATAGCAGGTACGACTTCTGTTGATGAAGCAACTCCCGGGGGTCTTTTGGCAGTGGGTACTGAGCTTGATCCGGACCTGACAAAAAGTGATACTCTTACCGGTCAGGTAGCAGGTAAACCTGGGACATTACCCAGTACCCATCATTCTTTCACCCTCAGGTTAAAACTTCTTGAACGTGTTGTCGGAGTGGATGATGAAGGGAAAATTGGTCAGATCAAGACAAGTGAGCCCCTGATGTTAAACGCCGGCACAGCCACAACTGTGGGTATTGTTACAAGTGCCAGGGAAGATGTTGCCGAGGTCAATCTTAAAAGACCTGTTTGTGCAGACATTGGTTCAATGGTTGCCATAAGCCGCAGGATTGGTTCTCGATGGAGATTGATCGGTATCGGGGTAATTGAGGATTGAATGTTATTATTGACACAAACGGGCTGATGCTTCCAGCACAATTTGGTGTGGACATTTTCACAGAACTCAGGAGACTGGGTTTTGACCAATTCCTTCTGCCCACAGCGATCCTGCACGAACTTGATGGTCTTGTACGAAGTTGTCGGGGTAAGGATAAAATAGCTGCGAAAGTAGCTATTTCATTATCCGAAAGATGTGATATTATAGAAGGAGAGGGATTTGCGGATGATGTTATTGTCCGTCTTGCACCCGTTTATGATGCAGCTGTATTGACCAATGATATTGAATTACAGCAAAGGTTGAAAGAAAAGGAAATTCCTATTGTAAGGCTGAGGCAAAAGAACAAACTTGATTTCCTGTAATCTGAATAATAGCACAATGGTTTATAAGGGATGAGAAGTTCTGGTATTCTTATATAATGATATTGCGGAGATAATTATATGTACAAGAGGATGAAGCTTGTTGATACAGTTCGGGTCGCTCCCAGTCTCCTTGCTGATGATGTAAGGGTCAGTGTCAAAAATGCTCTCAAAACTAAACTTGAAGGGCGTGTTGACAAAAAGATCGGTTCTGTTGTAGCGATCACTGATATTGATGAGATTGGTGAAGGTCATATTCTTGTAGGAGATGGCGCAGTCTATTATGATGTTACTTTTGAAGCGATAATGTTCATACCGACGCTGCAGGAAGTAATCGAAGGTGAAGTTGTTGAAACCGTTGAATTTGGAGCTTTTGTCAGCATAGGTGCAATGGACGGTCTTCTGCATGTTAGCCAGATCACAGACGATTTCATGTCCTATGATGGAAAGAATGGCCGGCTGATCAGTAAGAACCTAAGTAAAGCTCTTTCCGAAGGCGATCGTGTAAGGGCTCGCATAGTGGCTGTGAGTATCAATGAAAGGGAGCCGCGTGATAGTAAGATCGGTCTGACAATGCGACAGCCTGCCCTAGGTAAGCTGGAATGGCTCGATGAACAGAGAAAACCCGCTGTAGCAAATAAATAATCAGGAGTTTTAGTATGGTTGAATCTGTTTGTATGGATTGTCACAGGCTTGTTTCAGGTCAGGAATGTCCGGTTTGTGGCACCACTAACCTTAGTAACGATTGGAGCGGACTTTTGGTTATAGTGGACCCTGAAAAGTCCGAAATCGCAAAAAAGATAGGGGTTACGATTCCTGATAAATATGCTTTGAAGGTGCGATAATTTGGGTGGAACGATTTCGATACCCGCACCCCTGCGTCCTTTGTTACGTAAAAAATTCGGAGTCCTCTATAAGGGACTCGGCGAAGAAAACATTGGAAAAGTATCAAGGGATCTTGATGACCCCATAAAACTTATATCTGTAGGTGATGTTACTACGTTTCACTTGCTCAAATCGAATATTATTCCAGATATACTTGTAATCGATGACAAAACTCATCGGCAACCTGCTTGCGAGCAGATGATCACAGGTACAAAACAATCAGGTTTCAAGGAATTGGTTGTAAATAATCCCGCCGGTTCAATTACCGAAGAACTGGTGGATGCACTTGCGGAAGCATTAAATTCAAATCGACGATTCAGGATATTTGTGCAGGGAGAAGAAGATCTTGCATCTCTTCCTGCAATAATGATGGCCCCTGTAGGATCCGTCGTTCTCTATGGACAACCTGGCGAAGGTATGATGTTTGTCCGTATTACTGCTTCCAAAAAGGAAGAGATGACAGAACTAATTGACAAGATCATTGATAAACAGCATTGTAAAGAACAATTATACACTATGTGGAGGAAGTTGTATGGATATCAGCATAATTGAAGAGAAGAACAACACTCTTCTAAACAGAAAGGAACTGAAGTTCAATGTGACTTTTGAGGGACCAACACCTGCAAGAAATGATGTCAAATCAAAACTTGCAGCCATGCTGAATGTGCCCATTGAACTTATTGTAGTTCAGGGCATGAGAAACATGTTCGGTAAGCAGGAATTATCCGGTTATGCCAGGGTCTATGAAGATGCGTCCCGCATGAAAGAAGTTGAAAAGGGATATAGCCTCAAAAGAAATGAGGTTCCAGAACCTAAAGCAGAAGAAGCAAGTGAAGAATAAGGTGGTTACATGGCTGTAAAAGAGTATTATAAAGTAGACGGCGATAATATCGAACGTACCAGGCAGTTCTGTCCCCGTTGTGGCGAAGGTGTATTCCTTGCCGAACATAAGGACAGGTTGACCTGTGGTAAATGTGGCTATACTGAATTCAAATAAATATTTTCACTTTTCTTTTTCTTTTTCTTTTCTGTAATTGTCCAGAGCTACTTTAATAGTATTTTGAAGGGTTTTTTCCTCAAAGGGCTTTGTAAGATAGCCGTAGGGGTTTGTTTTCTTTGACCTTTCAAGTATTTTATCATCCGAATAAGCTGTAAGGTATACAACAGGGATGTCCATGGCGCCATATATTGTTTCAGCTGCTTTAATTCCATCAATCTTACCTTTCAGCATTATGTCCATAAGTACAAGATCCGGAAAAGTGATCTCAGCTTTTTGTATAGCTTCTTCACCTGAAGCTGCTATGCTGGGCACCCTGAAACCCATTCCTTTGAGCATTTTTTTTATGCCAAGGGCTACTATATTTTCATCTTCTACCACGAGAATTTTTTCACCTGACATCTTCACCCTCTGTTACTTCTTGATTATTTTCCTGGAAAGTAATTTCAAACCTTGTACCATTTGATGTGTCTATTTCTATTGTTGCATTGATCTGTTCTGCAAGTGTATGGACAAGCAAAAGGCCAAGGGAATCTGTGTCTTCGAAATCAATTTCATTCTCCATTCCAATACCATTGTCACTGACAACCAGTCTGTGATGATCATTTATTTTTCGAAGCTCGACTATTATAGTGCCTTTACCTTTATCAAAAGCATACTTTAATGAATTGGATACAAGTTCATTAATAATTATTCCGAGTGGAACGGCTGTATCCATTCCCAAAAATATGTTTTCCACATTAATTTTTATATCTACTTCACTTTTATCAAGTACATAGGATTGGGACAGATAATTGATAAGATTTTTGCTATAGTCTGCAAAATCGATGCTCTCCATGTCCTTTGACTGGTAAAGTTTCTCATGTACAAGAGCCATTGTGCGAACTCTGTCCCTGCTATTGTTGAAAGCACCCAGCACTTCATTGTCCCTGAATTTTTCAGACTCAAGGTACAATAGTGTGGATATAACCTGAAGATTATTCTTTATCCTGTGGTGTATTTCTTTTTTCCGTATATCTTCAATTTTAAGAAGGGCTTCTTCAGCTTGTTTCCTTTCATCGATATTCACGATTACGCCCTGGAGATATTTCACATCATGGCATTTGCCTTCCAGGTCAGAAACCTGGCTGTCGATGTCATTATCTTTAGTAATCATATTATGTATGATTTCACGCTGCTCTCTCTGGATGAAGGTACGCTCATCAACCCACCGGGTTTCACCGTCTTTTGTCAGTATCCTGTACTCTATATTGAACTGGGTTTCCTTACCGGCGCATATTTCTCCTAGTTTTGCCTCAACCTCGGGTAGGTCATCCGGATGAACAATATCCCCGTAATCAAGGCCATTCGGTCCGAAATCTTCCGGAGAATATCCAAACTGGGATATGTTCTTTGATACAACTTCAACAGGCCAGTTTTTTTCTGCTTTCCATTTAAAAACAATTACCGGGCTGTTGTTGACAACTTTTTCCATCTCTTCTCGTAACTGACTGGCATTTTCAAGAGCATTGAGTATATCATTCAACCCTTGAGGTATTTCCCGGAAATCAATATCTACGTCTGTTTCAGCCCGTTCATCAAGTTTCCCCCCGATAGCAGCATCAGATATATTCTTAAAGTCGTTCACTATTTCATTTATCGGGCCTGTCACCGACCTGGTAATCAAGATTGCAACAGCTCCCATGAATATCAATGATATTGAGGATATCAAAAGTAATCTATTCCTGAGGTCTGTTACTCCTGCAAGCATCTCATCCTTTGGTACCACCAGGATAAATGCAAAATTTGAAGTCTTTATTGGTTCATAGAACATGACCACATCTTTGCCGGTAATGGGATCGATTGTTTCAATATAGCCACTATTGCCGAATTTTATTTCATCAGCCATCTGTGTAATTTCCGGTACACCGTAGTCATAGAGGGTTTTTGCTCCCACCAGTTCTTCATTTGTAGGATGGGATATGAGAATCCCCGTATTTCCAGTCATAATCGCATAACCGGTATCAAAGGCTTTTATATTGTTTACTATGCCATTCAGATGATTCAGGGATACATCGACACCCCCGATGCCGATAAACTCGCCCTCTCTTATTATGGGTGTGACATAACTTACAATGAATACACCTTCATAGTAATAGGGTTCAGTAACGATATCCCGCTTTAGTTTCTTTGGCAGCTGGTAGTATCCGGACGTTTCATAATCAAGTAATGGATCAAGTGTTATATTTCCCGATATCCTGTTCCAGTATGGAATAAATCTCCCGGTTTCATCATGACCGGTTGTGTTTGCATAACTACTATCCATACCATCAAAGGCATTTGGCTCAAAACAGACATAGGTTCCCAGCAAATCAGGATTTTTTTCCAGAAGCTTTAGCAATATATTGTTTACTTCTGTACGGTTTTCGGAATGGTACTGTGTAAGGGAATGGGCGATTGCCTGTCCTGTAGCCTGATTTGATCGCATTTCAGCATCAAACTTATTGGCATAGTTTTTCGCCTTCTCTATTGATTGCTGGTATGCCAGTTCCTCTTCCTGGGCAGTCACTGTTGAAATAATTACTGCAGTTGATGTAATCAGTACCACAAGTATCCCTATCAGGATAAAAAACACAAGTTTGGATTTTAGTGGTACATTTTTCCATGCCATTTCAATCATTCAGTTCGGGCAAATCCCATTCTATCAGAGTTGATTTCTGGCGGAAGTGCTTATATAATTCAGTCCCCCATTGAAGTGCACTTGCATCAAAACTCATTATTTTCTTATGATCGTACATATCGTTCTTATTGAAGAGGCAGAGATAAATGAACCTATCTGTTACAACGGATGTAAGATTGACTTCGTTGCAAATATATAGATTGGTATGTTCCCTTTCAACAATGTGGCGGAATTTATCAGTATGTTCTTCTTTCATCCGCTTGTAAATTGGCTCAGTAAGTATGAGATCTATCTGAACGCCGTTATTTGCCAGTTCATAATATAGATCGGGATACAGAGGATGGAAATAGGCCATTATTGTCATAACTTTATTAGACTTGATAAGATTCTTGCTGAATTCTTCGGGCAGATCAAAAAGGTGGTTCATATCCGGCTCTATTACCATACATTCCCCTATATCACCCAGCCGTGAATCAAGTTCTTCCGGAATTGAACTTAAATCCCGGGTTGCCCAGTAGTCGTTATTTTCCTCTATAACTCCCAGGGTTTTCAACAGTGGGACCATATTTTTCACTATAATTTCCCCTATATCCGAAAGCCGATAAACCCTGTCCTCTTCAATAATCAGGTTTTGTTCCCTGAGTATTTTTATCTGGGGCATCATTGCTTTTGATGTAACATTAAGGGACGTTTTGATCTGGTCTATATTTCTGGGTCCTTCCATTAGTAGTAAAAGAAGCCTTTTCCTTTTTTCAGAGAGCCAGATAGTATCACTCAATGATGATTGCATACATTCACCTTTTAGTTAAGGGGATTAAACTTCTTTTTTAATATTATTTATATCATTTCAGAACAAGGTCCATTAAAACGAGGTTATGTATTTTAAAACCGTTATAATTTCCCATACCACTGGTAATTACTTATGCCCCTTGACAAACCTCATAGGGTTCGCTCATTCATCTATCTTTCGCAAATTCGATGCAATTCAGGCTATATACAATTCATATCCTCTTTTTCATGTGAGTAAACCGATTGAATCGGTGGTCTCAGGATCTCTATGGAAAGGAGGTTGTAACAACGACAAAAGAAGAATTATACAAAGAATTGTCTGACGCTATTGTAAGTTGCAAGAAAGACCAGGTTCTTGCTGCTGTCGA
>NZ_OBDR01000004.1 GCF_900215215.1 Methanohalophilus euhalobius
CCCAAGAGATTCAGGATCAACAATGCACTTGTTGATGTAACTTATTCTTTGCAGACAAAACTGGCGGATATGGATGAAAAAGAGTGTATCAAACTGCTGGAGGAGAAGGTGATTACAGGTAGAGAAGGATTTTTCTGTCTGAAATCAAGCAGGAATTTGACACTAAAACAGGCTCTTTCTACATACAGAAAGAAGGATTCTATTGAGAAAATCATCAATTCGTTGAAGAATGAGATTGAGATCAAACCATTGCGAGTGTGGACGGATGCTAGCATTTATGGAGCTGTGATTATTGGATTCATTGCGCAATTGTTAATATCGCTGATGCGATATGAGTATGATGAACTCAAATCTAAGTCTACAAAATTCATTAAAAATAGCTTATTGAATTTGACAGTTACCGTGGATTACATGAGAAATAAGGCAAAAAGATACATTTACGCTAACTTTGATGCTATAAATACACTGATTTTAAGGCAAAAAAGGATGAAATCGTAGAAATTAACGTGAATTATTTAAGACTGTCAAATGGGTTTTCCTGACAAAAAAGTGAAATTTTTAGGTTGGAAGAGGAGACGGTTTCTTCAGCAAGGAGTGGATACTGTCAAACTTGGGATGGAACATATAATAATGCGGATGTTACATTCTATATACCATGCAGTGAAGTGACATCAAAATTGGATGTTACACCTCTTGAAGCATGATTCTGAAGAGGTTAACTATCATGTGTAACCTCATTTAAAGGCACATTTCGTGCCTTTATCTTTTTGGAGAATAAACATGTACAAAATTATTGTCACACTTTCAATGTTGCTGATTCTTTTTACTAATATGGGGTCTGCAAATTTTGATGATATTGAATATGTAGATTATTATACAGATGAAAGGGCATTATCAGTTTATCTTGGATTAAAAAATGAGAAGATCTCAAGTTTCACAAATCCTGCTAGTAACATCTATGATCCAAATGTCATCAAAGTATACGGTGAGCTCCCAGAGATTGAAAATACTGGCCAGTTAGTTTCATATATCTATACTTTGAGAGATATAAGAGCTAATTCTTATGATAAAATTGGTCCCGATTTCTATCCTGAAGGAGATGTTGTGCTTTATGGATACAATACAGCAACCGGTTATTTTGCAATTGATCTTTACAGGAATGATAATAATACAACGTATTCTGATGAAGAAATAGAGAAGATATACAATATTGTAAAAGAAGAAGCAGACAAGAATGGGATAGAAAACATACCAGTTGTTTTTAGGCTTACAAACAATATTGATGTGGTTGGTTACTATGATGTGAATTTTGGATCCCTGGATGAGACTTTAGAAGATAATAAAGAAACTAACATCAGCGATTCTAAGGACACTGGAGAAGATCGATCCACTCCTGGATTTGGAGCATTTTTATGTCTAATGATGTTAGCGTTTGTATTCTATAAAGATCGTTTATTGTAATATTATAAATGAAATAACGAATCGCTGTTGATGCTGGGAGGTGAATCCCACGTTGGGAAGTGGAAATTCACATACTTCCAGGAGGAAGCAGCATATACTTGATTAAATAAAAACGGGCAGGTTCAAGCTTGTTGGAATCAGCCCGGTTTAAACTAAATAGTAAATTTGGGCTTTGTAGAAATCCTCAACCAGACAAAACATACAATCTTGACAGATCTGTCAAGATTGTGCAATACCACTTTTAATTTCACTTCTTTTACTTGGTTTCTATATTTCCTGGCTCTCAGATTTTCCCCATATTTTCTTTTCAATACAGAGAACATCGTTTCACTCAAATTTCGCAGCGAGTAAATTTTATCATCAAATTCTCGTAACATTTTCTTTCTATAATGTCCTTTTATACTCTTTCTTTCACGCTGTCTCAGTGGAACAATTGCTATTGATCCGAGTTTTTCTCTCGTCAATTCATGTATGCTTTCAGAATCATACGCTTTATCCATTACATAATATCTTGATTTCCTGTTGCGATGACATTGCTAAAGCAATGTCTTTGCATGTTTTGCATCATGAACAGGTTTACCTGATATTTTGTATCCAGTTATGACAAATTTCTGCACATCAACTGAAATACTGGTCTTGACATAATTTCGCCTCCACTTCTTGATTCTCCAGGAATAGTAGTTGCTACAATACCCACTTGTAAAACCAGTTGAATCGATACCAGTAACTTCAACTGACTCTCCATTCTTGTAAAATAAGTCTAATGTCTTTTTGAAAATACGATCAAGTATTACTGAATAGATTCGAGTAACAAATTTTTGAAGTGTAGTAAAATGAGGCACTTTGGTTAATCCAAGTTTAGTCTGGATAGAACTCATCAATTCAACAAGATCAACAAAATCCCTGTAATCTTCTCCTAAATATTCCTTTAACAAAACCAACGTCAATAGCTGGTGTTGTGTGTATGTTTGTTTGGAATATTTGCAGCTGTAGAGTGGCGGTGTGAATACCGTGTTACTTGCAATGCTATATCAATAAAATTTAAGTACTTGTTAGACAAACACAATCATCCCCTTGTGTTTCTAGTGCAAAAGTACACAGGGGACTTCTTCTTATTAAAATTATACCAGCTTAGCTGAATTTAGAGAAAAGGATTTCTACAGAGCCGAAATTATTACTACAATTAAATATAGATTCATATTTCATCCCGACTACTTAAACACAATTAAGCTGATTAGTAGCCTGGTTATTTTTAATTGTATATATAGAAGATTAAATGGAAGTCTTTTGGCAAACTCAAAATATACGTGTCTATATAGGGTATTTAGATATTGATTTAGTGTAATTTGAACATGCTATAGATGAAAGTCTCTTTAAACCATTATTATTTATATTTCAGGTTTCAACATTATTACAATGACTTTTTGTTTAGGTGTTATTTCAGGGGGAATCATTATCGTCGATATAAACATAAAAATAGGTGGAGAAGCCGGTCAGGGCATACAAACTATAGGATTGGTTCTTTCAAGAACATTTGTAAGGGATGGTTTCTATGTTTATGGAAATCAGTTCTATCTTTCCAGGGTGCGGGGCGGACACAACTATTTCCACATAAGGGTGAGTGATCACCCTGTATATGCACTGGATGAAAAGATAGACGTATTGGTGGCTCTTGACAACCAGACAATTCCTGAGCATATTGAAGAGGTCAAAGAAGGATTCGTGCTTGCCGATGAATCTATTGTCAGGGACAATGTAGATGAAAAGATTGTATCTGTTCCTTTCACAGAAATCGCAAAGGATGTAAGTGGTAAAAAATTATTTTCAAATACCGTTGCTGTAGGAGCTGTATTTGGACTGCTTTGCTATGATCTTTCAACACTTAAAAAGTTCCTTTCCGAGACTTTCAAAAGAAAAGGTGATGAGGTTGTAGAGAAAAACATAAAGGCAGCACAAGCAGGTTATGATTATGTAAAAAATGGTAAATTTGAGGGGATTTGTAACTATAATCTCAGCCCACAACCGACTAACAGGCGGATTTTGATAAATGGTAATGACAGTGTGGGAGTGGGTGCCCTTGCTGCAGGAGTGCAATTCCTTTCGGCATATCCCATGACCCCTTCAACTGGTGTCATGACCCGAGTAGCAGCACATGCAGACGATTTCAATGCTGTTGTGGAGCAGGCCGAGGATGAGATCGCTGCCATAAATATGGCTATCGGAGCATCCTTTGCAGGGGTGCGTGCCATGACTACTACTTCAGGTGGAGGTTTCTGCCTGATGACAGAAGGATTGGGTCTCTCCGGCATTACTGAGACACCGATTGTCATCTTTCTGGGCCAGCGTCCCGGGCCTGCTACCGGCCTTCCCACAATGACCGAACAGGGGGACCTTAATTTTGTGCTTCATGCGGCACAGGGGGAATTCCCCCGTTGTGTACTTGCCCCTCGTACGGCAAAAGACGCCTTCAACCAGACAAGACGGGCATTCGACATAGCTGACAAATACCAGATCCCGGTTCTGATATTGAGTGACCAGCATCTTGCAGATGGTCTCTTTACCTATGAGATGTTTGATACATCCGGCCTGAAGATTAACAGGCATCTTCTGGAAGACAGGGCTGTGGGAAGTGACTACCAGAGATATACAATTACCGAATCCGGTATATCACCGAGGGCTATTCCCGGCCAGAACGGTGCACTGGTGGTTGCAGACAGTGATGAACACAACGAATCAGGTCATATCGATCAGACTACTGGTAACCGCATTCGTATGAATGAAAAACGTCTGCGCAAGGTAGATGGACTTACGGATGAAATGCAGATGCCAGCTATTCATGGTATAGACGGAGCAGATATTTCCCTGATAGGCTGGGGATCTACCTATGGTCCCCTTGCAGAGGCAGTTGAGATCCTGAATCGTGATGAAGTATCCATAAATTTGATTCATTTTAGTGATATTTACCCGTTTTCTCATGATACTGTCAGTTTACTGGATGGGTTGAACACCACTATATGCGTGGAAAATAATGCAACAGGCCAGTTTGCACGCCTGCTGCGGGCCGAATTAGGATTTGAAGTTTCAAAGAAGATGTTAAGGTATGATGGCCTGCCCTTTACACCACAATCGGTAATCAGGGAGCTTAAAGGAATGGGGGTGATCTGAAATGGTAACAATGGACAACTATAAAGACGGTGAAACTGAATGGTGTCCCGGGTGTGGCAATTTCAACATACTTGAGGCTGTGAAACGCTCTCTTGTGGACCTTGGTAAAGAGCCCCGCGAAGTTTTGATGGTATCAGGAATCGGTCAGTCGGGTAAATTACCACACTACCTGAAATGCAATACATTCAACAGCCTTCATGGCAGGACCCTGCCTCCGGCTACTGGAGCAAAGGTTGCCAATCCTGAACTCACTGTGATTGCGGTAGGTGGTGACGGGGATTCCTATGGTGAGGGAGGAAACCACTTCATACATGCCATTCGCCGCAATCCCGATATTACTTTGATAGCACATGACAACCAGATATACGGTTTGACCAAAGGCCAGGCCTCCCCTACAAGTGAATTGGGCATGAAAACCAAGGTGCAGACGCATGGTGTTCTCCATACCCCTTTCAATCCTCTGGCAGTTGCTATATCTCTGGATTGTCCCTTCGTGGCACGAGGATTTGCCGGTGATGTCGATCATCTTTCATCATTGCTCTCACAGGCGATTTCTCACAAGGGATTTTCCCTTGTGGATGTTCTTCAGCCTTGTGTTACCTTCAATAAACTCAATACATACAAGTGGTATCATGACCGAGTTTACAAAATGGAAGATGATGGGCATGATCCTGCAAACAGGATTGCAGCTTTTGAGAAAGCTCTTGAATGGGGTGACCGGATTCCTACAGGTGTGTTCTATAAGAGAGATTCAGAGCCATTCGAGTCCAAACTGGAGGTACTAAAAAAGGGACCACTTACAGGAAAACAATACGATTTTGCAAAGCTGGACAGTGTGTTTGAGAATTTTTCCTGAGGTTAATCATGAATCCCAAAATCAACAGGCTTGCCCGGGAAAACAGTCCCTACCTGAGACAACATTCCACAAATCCTGTTGATTGGTATCCGTGGTCAGAAGAAGCTTTTGAGCAGGCGACAAGGAAAAACCTCCCGGTCTTCCTTTCCATTGGGTATTCAACATGTCACTGGTGTCATGTGCGCTACCGTGAGTTAGCCCGTACAACCCTGTCGGCGTTTGGTGGAATACTGCAGCGTTCTCCACCGGCCTATAGCTACATGTTAACAGGCCTCATGCTTGAAGCAGAGGCTACCCTTGTGGTAATAGTTACAGATTCTGAAAAAATCGGGCTTAAGGAAATGATGGGTGTTGTAAGGAAAAATAATCTTCCCCAAACAATATTGTTATTGAAAAACCCCAAATCTGCCAGAGATCTGGCCAGGATTGCCCCTTATACGTTTGATATGGATGTAAAAGAAGGGAGAACTACAGCTTATGTCTGCAAAGGACAAAGCTGCGCTCCTCCGGTCAACGATCCCCGGGAATTAGAAAGCCTGTTGTTTTGATCATTTAAAAGTACAGGGCATCTTTTGGACAGGCTTCTACACATCGGCCACATTTTATGCAGTCGGGGTTATTGCCTATATCCCTGACCGTCAGTTCCATGGGGCAAATTTTTTCGCATTTCTTGCAATCTATGCAAAGATCATGTGCCATTTTAAGCTGGTAGCGGTCTCCTCCGATTATTCTTTGTGCAGTTCCCATCGGGCATACCGTACACCAGGCCCTGGAATTGTAATATCCACCAAGCAGGATTGCTGCTACAGTTGTCACGATACACATGGATACCAATATCACTCCAATCTTTTCGAACATATTACGGGTGGCAAATACAATTGATACCCTGTATATCATCAATGACATAATCAGAATGAAAAGAGGCACTCTTACCCACAAACTTCTGAGAACACCGGGTATGTTCTTTTTCCTCGAGATTTTGTTCAGTACAAAATCATTGAAACTTCCACGTGGGCAGAGATTTCCACAGAACCAGCGTCCACGGAAGACGGCAGTGATCATCAGGGTTAGCATTACTACAGCCATGACATATCCCAGGTATGGATACCACAATCCTCCCAGAGTAACAATAAGTACAAGTACCCACAAATAACGTGTTATATTCAACATTTCACCATGCCTCCAGCTCTTTATCGACTTTGTTTACCCACTCATGTACAATTTGCATAATAATTTCCTTTATCTCATTTTTTTCCTTCAGTTTATAGATATAGGTGTATCCTCCACGATCCAGATTTGTTTGGGATTTGGTAAGGATTTCTTTTTCATGTAATTTTTTAACCGATCTCTGGACAGTTGAAAGGTCAAGCCCGGTATCATTTGCTACATCTTCGGTATTTACCCATTTTTCAGGCATATCAAAGAATAACCCGATGACCTTCATGTCGGCTCTTGTAAGTTTCAGGGCACATTTGATAACATCGTTTAAACGGAATTCTTTGCAGGCAAAGTCTATCATTCCAATACCTCTTTTAATTTACAGTACTGTCTATAATCCACAGCATATATAAACGCTTTTAACAACTGCTGTATGTTGCCAAAAATTAGCAGTACTCATGGTATTACGAGATATATTTATCAATAATGTATATTATGAAGTAGCAGGCGATTACCATGAGCGGTCGTGAATATATGCTAGGCAACGTTGCCATTGCCCGCGGTATTGTAGAAGGGGTTGTGGACGTTGTGTCCGGTTACCCAGGGACCCCTTCTTCCGAAATTGTGGATACTCTGGCTTCTATGAAGGAAAGGGACTTCTATATTGAATGGTCCGTAAATGAAAAGGTTGCAATGGAAGTGGCTGCAGGGGCCTCTATGGCAGGTGCCCGTTCTGTGGTTACCATGAAACACGTAGGTCTGAATGTAGCTGCTGATCCCCTGATGACCCTGGCATACATGGGTGTCAAGGGAGGCATGGTTATTATTGTGGCCGATGACCCTTCCTGCCACTCTTCCCAGAATGAGCAGGATACCCGCAGGTATTCTGTGTTCTCACAGATTCCCTGCCTCGAGCCATCAACCCCCCAGCAAGCCAAGGACATGATTCCTTATGCCTTTGAATTATCTGAAAAATATGAAATACCGGTAATCTTTCGCTCCACAACACGCATTTCCCATGGCAAGTCGGATATCGAACTGGCTCCAGTCAGGCAGAAGACCGGTAAAATCAAATTTGAAAAGAATCCTGACCGTTGGGTAATGGTTCCTAAAAACGCGAGGGTACGTCACCCTCATTTGCTCTCGATTCAACAGGATATTCGCGGCGAGCTTGAAGTTTCCGGCTGGAATGAACTTACCATAGAAGCAGAAAGTAATGTTGGTATCATCGCTTCCGGAACAGCTGCAGTTTATGCAAAAGAAGCACTTGACAGGCTTGGTATCACAGCTTCTTTTTTGAAGATAGGAGCGTATCCAATTCCAGAAGACAGTGTTCGTCAACTTCTTGCTAAAACAGAACAGGTAATTGTGATCGAGGAACTTGAACCTGTTATTGAGGATCAGTGCAAGGTAATTGCAAGAGATGTAGAGTTTGAAACTGAAATATTTGGCAAAGCAGATGGCCTTCTTCCCCGTACAGGTGAATTCAATGTTGATATCTGCATGGAGGGAATCGCTAAAGCCTTTGGAATTGATTCATGTGAATGTAAACCTGCAAAGCAGGATATGGAACTGCCTGTAAGACCGCCTGCAATGTGTCCGGGTTGTTCCCACAGGGGTACTTTCCATGTCATGAAAAAAGTATTTGGTGAAGATGCAGTATTTCCCAGTGACATCGGCTGTTATACTTTAGGTATCCAGCACGGGACGGTGGATACCACTCTATGCATGGGATCCAGTATCAGTGTTGCTTCGGGAATCTATGATGCCGGTGAGAAAAAACCCATATGCTGTACAATCGGTGATTCTACCTTTTTCCACACCGGGATTAACAGTTTAATGAATGCTATCTACAATAAATCTGATATCACCGTATTGATACTTGATAACAGGACTACTGCGATGACCGGTCACCAACCCAATCCGGGTATGGGTAAGACAGCAACCCGTGAACCAACCGTCGAGGTTGCGTTTGATAGATTGTGCAGTGCAATGGGTGCTGAATTCGTGGAAGTGGTTGATCCCTACGACATGGCTGCCACAGAAGATGTACTTGAGAGAGCAAAAGCCTATGAAGGGGTTTCAGTTGTGATAGCCAAACGTGCCTGTGTTATTTCCGCAGCAAGGGAAGGTATAAGATACACTCCGTTTATGGTTGACACAGATCTCTGTAAAGGTTGCCGCAAATGTTTGAAATTTGGCTGCCCTGCAATTGAATTTGATGAAAATTCCAAAAACGCCCTTATCAATTCGATGTGCAGCGGTTGTGGATTGTGTGTTGAAATATGCACTTTCAACGCTATTGTGGAGGTGAAAAAATGACTCCCGATCTATCAAAATTTGATCTTGTGATAGCCGGTGTAGGAGGCCAGGGTGCTGTCAAGGTTTCCGATATAATAGGCAAGGCAGCGGTCTCTGAAGAAATGAGTGTTCGGGCAGCAGAGACACACGGGATGGCCCAGCGTGGTGGTTCTGTTGTGAATTATGTAAGACTTGGTTGTGAGTTAGGTTCTCTTATTCCCTGCAGCAGTGCCCACGGTATGCTGGCACTGGAGCCGGTAGAGGCAATGCGCTACATTCATGATGTTGCAAAGGACGGGATAGTTGTGATGAATAACTCCCCGATTTATCCGGTAACCGTTACATCGGGACAATGTACCTACCCTGATCCACAGGAAATAGTTACCAGAATTGAGAAGGATTACAGGGTTGTGGCTTTTGATGCTGTAGCCCTTGCCAGAGAGGCCGGGAATATGAAAACCCTGAATGTTGTGATGCTGGGGGCAATTTCCTCTTATCTTCCAATCCCCGAGGAAACACTGGTGGAATGTATAAGGAATATGGTACCCCCAAAGACCATTGATACCAACCTGGAGGCATTCAGGCTGGGCAGGGAAACAACAAGACAGTAACAATATTACCATGTACAGTATACCCGTTTCATGCTTTGACCTTGACCACACTCTGGGATGTGGTCAGGTATTTCGCTGGACAAAAGAAGATGACTGGTGGCACGGTGTGGTACAGGGAGATTATGTACATGCCTTCTATGAACAGGAGGCGGAGACCCTTTACATTGATTCCCGTCTCCCTGTTGAGTTTTTTGTGAAATATTTCAGGCTGGATGATGACCTGCCCTGTATCTTTTCTTCAATCGATCATGATCCTTACGTACATGAAGCAATATCAAAATACAGGGGGTTGCGCCTGATTAGGCAGGATCCCTGGGAATGCCTTGTGTCTTATATGATAGCAACTGCTTCGAATATTCCCCGTATAATGAAATCCATAGAGAAACTGTCCCGGCTGCTGGGTAGGGAAATTGTAGATGGGATTTATGCCTTTCCTGAAATATCTGCCCTTGCAGCTTGTTGTGGTGAGGATCTTTGTGACTGCAGTCTGGGTTTCAGAGCACGCCGACTTATCAAAGCTGCCAGGATGATAGAATCAGGGGAATTAGACCTTTATGGGCTGTATAATATGGATTATTTTCAGGCCAAGCAGCAATTGATGAATATAGAAGGTATCGGGGAAAAGGTGGCTGATTGTATCCTCCTTTTCTCCTATGGAAAAATGGAAGCTTTTCCTGTAGATACCCATGTTGACAGGGTAATCAGAAATTATTATTCCGATAGTTTTGAAGGGCCTTACACTAAACCTAAAATGGCTGAGTGGGCACGATCCTATTTTGGACATTACTGTGGTTATGCCCAGCAGTATCTTTTCTATCAGCACAGGCGTGAAGGTAAACTGGGCAGTTGAATGTATTAAAGGAATTCATTGAGAAAAGCCCGGTAGTCGGTATCCTTTATTTGCAGGATACTTTTCCCGGACAGGATTTCATATTCTTCTTTAATGTTCTTTGCAACCTGTTTTCCCAGGGAACAGTTGTAAATTTCATTTTCAAGTAATGAAGAGGCTGTAGTATATTTGCGCGGTACTTCAGCTACATATTTCCCGTCTTCTATGTAGAATGCAAACACATCTGTTCTGTTGGTGTATTTCTCCCTGAACATTTCAGCATGTTGCTTAACCCATACTGGCGGACCCCTGTGTTTTTTGACCGTTGCAATCTGGGAATTTTCCAGTTCAATGATAAGTACGACATCCTTGCCTACCCATATACCACTTTTAATGAGTTGAAAGTCCTGTTTTTCAAGTAATGCT
This sequence comes from Methanohalophilus euhalobius, assembly GCF_900215215.1. Classification (GTDB taxonomy): domain Archaea; phylum Halobacteriota; class Methanosarcinia; order Methanosarcinales; family Methanosarcinaceae; genus Methanohalophilus; species Methanohalophilus euhalobius. Next base: position 10,808 of record NZ_OBDR01000004.1, read on the forward strand.
TCCACGGACTTTTGCATTTTGAAAAGCTGGGGATACAATATATCTTCTACAACTTCAGGAGTATGGAACTTCAACGCAATTATGGAGCTTGTTCTTTTATTCATTCTCTGGATTACTTGTTCATCGGACAGTGGAACAGGATTTTTTCGGACAAAAAAAGATTCATTTGGTTCTTTCAGATACTGGCGGCAGAGATCAACGAAGAGGCAAAATTTATCCAGGGATAGAGCAGCGGCTACGTTTCTTCCTGCATCTGTGGGGTCAATCACCTGAAGAGGCTCGCTATATTCTTTTGTGGGCTTCAGGAACTCTATTTTCTGATTCGGCTCCCACACTGCTGCGGCTTCAAGCACGTTTTTGAAAGAGCCATAATGGATTATGAGCAGTTCGGTGAGATAGCCCGAGAAACCCCGGGTTTTCAGTTCTGAGCCATATGTCCCTCCGGCTTTCATGAATTGTTTGAGTAAAAGCACGTCATCTTCAAGACCTTTGATCCTCTCTTTTATGAAGCGGTTGTGAAAAGGAGTCCTGTCAACAGCTGAGATAATTCTGGAGGCGTCGGTTACACGGTAGCAGGGAACGATATCTACATCAAATCCGGCATAGTTCATTTTGGTGTAGGGGTGTTCTGCATAACCTTCCTCCCAAAATCGGCTTTCTTTTGCGAGTTCGTGACCTATGAACAAACCATACTCTTCAAGTTTTTCCCGTGGAAGGGATGGGTCAAAACTTATGAATATATCAAGATCATGTGTTCCGGTGATCCATGTATTGCGAGCAGCTGAGCCTACCAGCTGGACCTTCACATCGGTAATACGTTCTTTTTTGGCTATCTGGATCGCTCTTCTCATCAGATAATCGGCAGTTTTTTCCAGTTTTTCTTTTTCTTTCAATGAAGGTTTGATACGTTCCAGTACCTTTTGTTCAAGAGGCAGCATGCAAATCCTTTTGAGTTCTGTGTTTTACAGTTATGTTATGTATGGCTTTTCAGCTGTTTTTTACTATATATCCTTTGAAGCTATATACTGTTTCTTTTATTGTTATTTTATAATATAAATGAACATAAAACTGTCTAACGATAAAAATTTATAGCTATCTATCTTCTCTTCTATGGATAACGGGAGTTTGACAGATGGAGAACAGGTGGTGCAGTTTAACTGTCGTTGTCTTTTTTGAGTCTATATTTGGAGGTAAATATGTTAAGTGAAAAGATGATCGATGCGCTGAACGAGCAAATAAACAGGGAAATGTACTCTGCTTATCTTTATATGGCAATGTCAGCTGCAAGTTCATATAAAGGACTTGACGGCTTTTCGAACTGGTTTATGGTGCAGTATCAGGAAGAAATGACTCATGCCATGCGTATATATGATTACTTGAATGGACAGGGGGCACAAATCCAGCTTAAGGCAATAGAGCAGCCACCAAAGGAATTTGGTACGCCTCTTGAGATGTTCAAGGCAACCCTTGAACACGAACAGTTCATCACAAGGTCCATCAATGAACTGGTCACTCTTGCAAATGAAGAGAAGGACTATGCAACAAACATATTCCTGCAGTGGTTTGTCACCGAACAGGTCGAAGAAGAGAGCAATGACAATGAAATAATCAGCAAACTCCAGCTTGCAGGTGAAGATGGCAATGGCCTTTTTATGATTGACAAGGAACTCGGGGCAAGGGTTTTCACCCCACCGGCACAGGAAGAACAGTAATCAGTAAAAGGAGGATTTGATATGGATATTGAAGAATTAATTAAAGGAAAGGTATCGGAAGGCAAAGAGAAACATGTACCTGATATTTCAATCAGCAAGTCCCATGGTTCAGACGTGGAAGACCTTGTGACGGTCCATGTGGGAAAGGAAGTTGCCCATCCCAATACGGTTGAGCATCATATTGTATGGCTTGAGTTGTATGGTGTGAAAGGGAACGGGCAGGTAGTAGATCTTGGACGTGCGGAGTTTGGCCCCTCTTTTACCGAGCCTCTTGCAAGGTTTAAGTTAAATGTTGCCGATTTCAAGGCCGTGTTTGCTATGTCCTATTGTAATGTACACGGCCTGTGGCAGAACCTGATCGAACTCTAAGGTTAGGTGAAATTCATGGGCACAAATGCAGATAATGGAAAAGAAGTCAAGGGTTTCCTTCCAAGGTCCATAAGGTATGCCCAGGACATAAATGAAGACTTCTCTGAGGCCCTTGCATCCTTTTACACTGCTGTTTGGGAAGACAGGGAGGATGGTCTCTCCATGAAGGAGAAACATCTTCTTGTCTTTTCCATTGCCTGTTCCAATAATAACAGTGAAAGTGCAGTGAAAATTCTTGAAAGACTCAAGAAATTTGGGGCAACCCGTACTGAGATCACGGATTGTATGATGATCGCTGCCTGGACAGGTGGTATCCAGAATTTCACTGATTTCAGCAGGCAGGTATTAAAGCAGATGGATAAATTGGAATTCTAAAAGGCAATCGACTATGACTTTCAAAGATATATTGCTCGAGGAAAATGTCGGCGGATTTGACCTTTTCCTCAGAGCCCTGATTGGTTCAGTGGCAACGATTGCCCTGGCCATGGGTCTGGTAGAAACCTCCCCCTGGAACTGGCTGGTTGCTCTGGTGGCTTTGGCTGGATTATTTACGGCAATGATAAGGCACTGTACGCCCTATCATTATCTGGGTATCAATACCGCAAAAAAATAATTATTCCAGCCCGATCTCTTCATCTGTAAGATAACAGGCCGGGTCATCTGCCCAGACATTGCCATAAACAGCTTCTGCACGGACACGGAAATTTCCGTTACAGATGTCCAGCCACTTGCACCGGCCACATCTTTTTGCATGTTCCTTCAATAGGGGTTTGCGATCTTTCAGGCCTGCAAGTAAATTGTCGCTGAGATCTGTCCATATCTCACTGAAAGGTCTTTCCCTGATATTCCCGATGTTGTAGTGGCGCCAGAACTGGTCCGGGTGCACTGTTCCATCCCAGGAAACACAACCAATTCCTACGCCGGTGGAATTTCCTCCGTTCATTTTCATAAGTTCGAGGGCCTCGGCCGCACGTTCGGGTTCTTCTTCCTTTAATTTCATGTAGAGGTAAGGAGCATCACAATGATTGTCCACTGTGAGTACCTCTGGTTTAATTCCCTTCTCATAAAGCTGTTTTGTACGATCCAGAATCAAATCTACGGTTTCCCGGCTTTCTTCATGTGTCAGGTCCTGTTTTATGAGGTCGCTGCCTCTGCCTGCATACACAAGATGATAGAAACAAATCCGCGGAATTCCTTCTTCTTCCAGCAGGTCGAATATTGCAGGGATTTCCCGGAAATTACTTTTATTGATTGTAAAACGCAGGCCAACCTTGATTCCTGCTTTCATGCAGTTGCGGACACCTTCAAGCGCCTTTTTGAAAGCCCCTTGTTGTCCGCGGAACCTGTCATTTGTCTCTTCCGTGCCGTCAATGGATATTCCAACATAGGACAGACCGATTTCCTTTAGTTTTTTTGCCATGTCCATATCTATTAGTGTGCCATTTGTGGAAATTACTGCTCTTAGGCCTTTTGAGACTGCATATTCGGCCAATTCAGGCAGGTCTTTCCTTACAAGAGGTTCTCCTCCGGAAAAAAGTATGACAGGGGTCTTGAATTCTGCCAGGTCATCAATGAGTCTTTTTCCTTCTTCTGTGGATAGTTCCCCCTCAAAATCCTTCTCATCTGCCTGGGCATAACAGTGAATGCATTTGAGGTTACATTTGCGGGTGATATTCCATACTACAACAGGTTTCTTGTCCTTTGAGAACTGGAGGAGGTGGGAAGGTAATCTGGAGGAATGCCGTCCATATCTCAGGGCATCCGATGGTTCGACAGTTTTGCAATAGAGCTTTGAAATACCGATCATTTCTAAACCTTCTTCAGTCAAAGTATTCGTCTTTAATTGTCTTTAGCATTTCATCGAAGGTGTACTTGCAGGGCTTTATAGTTGTTTCCACGCCATATTCCCGAATGGTATTTGCTGTAGGAGTGCCAATTGCAGCCACGATAGACTTTTTCATTACTTCCTTTATGTCATCGGTTTTTCCCATCTCTTCTGCCAGGCTGAAAAAATTGCGTACCATCATGGAACTTGTGAAGGCAAAAATCGTAATATCCCCGGTTGCCGCCCTTTTGATAAGTTCTCTCTGCTTGTCTCCTTCGGGACGCATGAGTGTATATACCTGTGTTTCCAGAACTGATGCACCACACTTTTCGAGTCCTTCTATAAGCAGGATTGAGCCATAGGCACTGCGCGCGGTATCCACTATCTTTCCCTTAACATCAGGACAGAGATATTCGACCAGTCCTTCTGAGCTGTAGACACCTGGTATACCAAGAACTCCAATATCAAGCTCTTCCAGCCTCTTTTTTGTATTTGGGCCGATGGTTATTACTTTTGTCCTGTTAAGAGCATTGGCAAATTCATTCCTGTCATCTACCTTGTCCAGGGTATAGTCGATACCGTTGGCACTGGTAAATATCACATAGTCGCTTTTTCCAGAAAGGACATGCTCTGTGAATGTATCGAACATGTCATCTTTCATATCCGTCAGCTCGATCATTGGCGCCTCGAACACCTCATATCCCATGGATTGTGCCATCTCACGGGATTTTGCGAGGTAATTGCGAGGCCTCATTATTGCTATGGTATTATTTTTTTTATCCATATTATCCCCATAAGACCTTTTGCATACCCAGAATATCATGTACGGAAACCACATCACCCACAACTGTTATTGCAGGGGCCTTTACACCGGCCTTTTTTGCTTTTTCTGCTATGTTCTCAATATTTCCTGTGGTGATCCTCTGATCGGGTCGGGTTCCTTTTTCGATAATTGCTACCGGAGTTGATGGCTGTTTGCCGTATTTTTTCAGTGCGTTCATATTCTGCTCCAGCCTTTTTACTCCCATAAATATGACCAGGGTCCCCGGGAATTGTGCCAGGTTTTCCCAATCAAGACCGGTTTTTGTTTTGGTCGGGTCTTCATGGCCGGTAATAAATGTAACCATTGATGCATGGTCCCTGTGGGTTACAGGGATTCCGGCATAAGCAGGTGCTGCAATTGCAGAGGTGATACCGGGTACAACCTCAAAATCGATTCCTGCCTGTACAAGTTTTTCAGCCTCTTCGCCGCCCCTGCCGAACATATAGGGGTCCCCTCCCTTTAATCGAACGACACTTTTTCCTTCTTCTGCCTTTTTCACTATCAGATCGTTGATTTCTGTCTGGGTTAGTTTATGGTTGCCTGCATATTTTCCTGCATCTATTTTTTCTGCTGTTTCAGGCATGCTTTGCAGGATTGCTTCTCCTGGCAACTGGTCATAGACGATGACCTCTGCGTTGTCTATTAACTTTCTTGCTTTTATTGTGAGCAGTTCCGGATCTCCGGGGCCGGACCCAACAAGATATACTTTCCCGTATCCGCTATTCATGATATTAATCCTCTATTGACGTGTTTGAGGAACTAAGGATTTGATTGGTTAAAAAGGTTATATGTACCGGATAGAAGTTGGAGGAAGAAAAAGTGAAAAATATACTCATTGTTTATCGAGTATATATAATAAAATGTCCTTGTTGAGTTTTCCTTCTTTTTCTATCTTTCTGGCAATTTCTTCGTCTGACATGCCTTCCGATTTCAATTCCTTTATCCTTTCATTAACAGAAGGAGAGATACTGTAATATTCATTTATGTCTTTCCTGTGACCCCACACATCTCCTTCTATAAGTCTGATTCCTTCCATCTCAAGGAACATCTCAATGGATTTTGATACAGTTTTCCTGTAAGAAGAAGGTATCTGGATCACTTCCACATTCTTACATCTTTTAACGAGATCAAATATGTCCTTATTGGACGGACGGAAAGCCAGATGAATCACTCTTTCCCCTTCATCGAGTGTTTCAATTTCTTTCCTTTTGCTGACAACTCTGATTTTCATGATTCCACTCCTGATATTAAGCTCGATGTACAACTCAATAAATTATTATTAATTCTAACCTCTTAAATAATTATCGAGTGAGAGGATCATTAATTTTTCTTCAAACGCAACCTTACGGCATCAGCATGAGCGTACAGCCCTTCTTCTTCTGCAAGTGTGATTATTGTATCACTCAGGGATTGTAAACCTTTCCTGTCCAGCTGCTGTATTGTGGAATATTTCAGGAAATGATTGATGTTTAATCCCGAGTAGAGTCTTGTATATCCGGCTGTAGGGAGTACATGATTTGTTCCTGAAGCATAATCACCGGTTGAAACGGGAGCATATTTTCCCATAAAAATCGATCCGGCACTATCAATTCTGTCCAGGACTGCATCATCATCTGCTGTCACTATCTCAAGATGTTCGGGTCCGAAACGATTGGATAATCCAATACACTCATCAAGGGAATCGCCTATAAGGATGGCCGCATTTTGCAGGGCTTCTTTCACGATTTCTGACCTGGGTGTAGTATCTGCAAGTTCCCCTAAGCGTTGTTGTGTATTCGCTGCAATTTCCTCAGAGGTAGTGGCTAATACACAGATTGCATTGGGATCATGTTCGGCCTGTGCCAGCATGTCAGATGCGATAAAATCCGGATCTGCAGTTTCATCTGCAATTATCAGGATCTCACTGGGCCCTGCCGGGAAATCTATCTCTGCATGTGTGCGGATAAGCATCTTTGCCGCAGTCACAAATACATTTCCCGGTCCTACAATCTTATCTACGGGTTTAACACTTTCAGTTCCATAGGCAAGAGCTGCAACAGCCTGGACCCCGCCGAGTCTGTATATCCTGTCAGCACCAGCGACCTTTGCAGCTGCAAGTGTCAAAGGATTCACCTTACCATCGGGCCCGGGAGGAGTACACATGGCTACGTCCTTCACTCCTGCAACTTTGGCAGGGATTATTGTCATAAGGGCGGTTGAAGGGTATGATGCTCTTCCTCCTGGCACATATGCACCTACGGATCTTAAGGGTACTGTTTTCTGTCCGGCTTTAACTCCCGGGGAAATTTCTACAAACCATTTGTCCCGGGGTAATTGTGCTTCATGGAATTTCCTGATGTTGGATGCAGCTTTATCCAGATGTTTCAACAAAGACGGGTCTATTTTTGTCATTGCTTCATTAATTTCGTCTTCAGTTACTTCGATGGCACCAATTCGGGCTTTGTCAAATTTTTCAGTATAATGACGCAGGGCACTATCCCCCTCCTTTTTCACATCCTCAAGAATTGTTTCAACTGCATCCCTTACAGCCATCAGGTCTGATGCCCTTTCCATAAGATTATCCAATTCACCATTGGTGAGGTCTTTAATTTTTTTATAAAGCATGGGGTAAGTCTCCGTCTTTGTGTTTATGTATTAGATAGTTATCTCAGATAAAGTCCTGAAATGTTTTCTGTTGTTTCTTATTTTCCAATGTTTCCGGCTCTACATAACCATTGCTGTCAGTTTCCCTGCCCAGATATGCAAGAATTTTTTGGGCGATCTTTGGCCCGACTATCCCTGCAAGTTGCTTTTCATTTGCTGTTGCAAGTTTCTGACGGCTGCTATATCCTTTCTTGAAAAGTTTGCGTGCTCTTGCCCTGCCTACATCGGGGATTTCCACCAATTCCATTAGTTCACTGCCTGCACCATAATGTATCCTTTTTTCAAGTTTTGCACATTCGGTTTCAAGTTGTGGATTTATTCTGGATGCAATCCTTAAAGTGGCATGCATCAACCACTCGGCAATATCAGAGCTGGCATAAATGTCGCCTTCTGCGACCTGATAGTTCTCAACAATTTTTTCCAGGCTTTTCTCATTGATCCATTCCTGGAGCAACAAAGCGGTCTTGACCTCTGAAAGAAACCATTCATATTCTATCTGTTTGAATGGACTGGGCACTTCGATAAAATCTTCGGTATGATTCATCACATAATCATTTATTATTTCATAATCCCTGTTGCGCAAGTAAAGCAGGCGCATATCCGGTGTACTGCAAATCAGTTGTAACAAAGTAATATCTGTGACATGTGTGGTTTTTTCCAGTCCGCGGATGATTTTTGAAGCCGAAAGAGGATCAATATATAGAGAGGATATCATTTTTCCCAGTTCGGTTGCCCGGATGATCTCATTATCCTGTTCAAGCATTCCCTCATTTTTAAGGAATATCAGGCAGTCTTCCAGCAGTTCTTCGAAATTCCAGCTCTCTTGCTGGTGGGCAAAAAAAGTGGAACCCAAAAAGGTAAGCACCTCCTTGTGGCAATTTGCAAAACCGCTTGCAATAGTGGAAAGGATGTGGGTGCGCAGTGCATTCTCGGTACCCAGTTTGGACCAGATATCTTCTGCAGAAGCGTTGATATATCTCTCCAGCACATCGGTTAGTTCTTCATATGTTTTCACTATGACTACAGCCTCTCCATAGGGGTCCAGATGTGGCCTGCCTGCCCTGCCGGCCATCTGTTTGTAGTCAAGCACAGGAATGGGTTGCATTCCTGCATTGGGATCATAACGTTTGTAACTGCGGATGATCACACGTCGGGCAGGCAGGTTCAACCCGGCTGCCAGTGTTGGTGTGCTGCAGATCATCTTTATTAAATTGTTCCGGAAAGCATCTTCTACGATCCTGCGATGGGCAGAATTCAGTCCTGCATGATGAAAAGCAACCCCTTTTTTAATACAGTATGCAAGAGTTTCAGTAAGTTTGGTCTCCCCGTTTTCCAGAACCTCTTTTGCAACTTCTTCCAGTTCATTGCGATTTTGTCTGTCGAGAAGTTCTCCTGCAACAGGAGCACATTTCTTTGCAAATCCAACACAATTTCGCCGGCTGCTGTCAAATACAAGACATTGTCCTTCTTCGATAATAGTGTCCAGTACAAGATTTACAGTATCTTCCTTGTGGCGTCTTTCGATAAACTTCTGGCTTTCATTGAAATTGATGGCATCTCCGAAGAAAATTCCCTCATATAAGTCCGTGGGTCTCCACTCACTTAATACGAGTTTTGCTTCCAGCCACTGAGCAATTTCCATCGCATTACCAACTGTAGCTGAAAGAGCAACCACTTGTGCCTCAGGATTGAGTCTTTTGAGTTTTGCCAGGGTTACTTCCAGGGTGGGTCCTCTGTTTGCCGAGTCAAGCAGATGGACCTCATCAACGATCACAGTGGTGATGTCTTTCATCCAGGGTGTGGAATTACGCAAAAGGGAATCCGTTTTCTCGGAGGTAGCAACTATTATGTCATTGGAACCGAGCCATTCATCCCTTGAATCAAAATCTCCTGTAGATATGGCAGTTTTTATACCCAGACTTTCAAATCGTTTAAAATCCCTGAATTTTTCAGAAGCCAGTGCGCGCAGTGGTACAATGTAAAGGGCCTTGCCTCCCTTTTTGACAGCCTTTAACATCGCCATCTCTGCAAGTAAGGTCTTCCCTGATGCTGTGGGGATTGCTGCAAGTAGGTTTTCTCCTTGCAGAAGTCCTTTTTCTACAGCATCTGCCTGGGGCGGATAGAGTTCTTCTATACCGGCCTGAAGATATAGGTTAATGGCTTCTGAAGGCAGGTCCAGTTCTTCTATTTTCATAAAATTTCACATCTAAAGGCGAGTTTGGATATCCATTTTGCTGGTGAAAGTTACAAATACAATTAATGGCATTTATTATTAAGGGAATACAGGTTATTTTGCAAATAGGTATTCTGCTTCAAAGTAAAAGCATCGGTTTAATCCCGTTCTGGACATTTAATAGTAAAAACTAAATTATAAGCACTATTACTTATTGGGTGTTTTAGTAAGAGTAAATATGGTAGGTCCAATGGCAAACACAACAGATGTACTTTCCGACACTTCATGGCATTTCTGGAATTCCTGGCATGCACTGGATATTCTATACGTAATTATCATTATCGTACTTACGTTTGTTGCATCAAAATTAGTTGACAGGTTTATTAATCACCAATTTGAAATGGCCAGCCGTAGGATGGATGTAGATGAAACTGCTTATCGAATGATCAGGCATACATCCGTAGCTCTTGTTTATGTATTTGGCTTAGTTTTGATAATAATGCGTTTCCCTACACTGCAAAACCTTTCCTTTGCTATCTTTGCAGGTGCAGGGTTTTTGGGTATAGTCGTTGGTCTTGCTGCCCAGAGCACAATGTCAAATATTATTTCAGGTGTATCCCTTGCCATATTTCGTCCCTTTAGGGTAGGAGATCGCGTTAATATCAGGGATGATTACGGCAAGATTTCGGACATCACTTTGCGTCATACGGTCGTAAAAACCTGGGATAACCGCAGGCTTATCATACCAAATCATGTAATCAGTGATGAAGCAATCATAAACTGGACAATAGAGGACCCAACGGTATGCTGGCCGATTGATATCGGTATAAGCTATGATTCAGATATTGATCTTGCCCGTAAGATAATGGTCGAAGAAGGGCGCAAAAATAAAAATACGATGTCTTTCTCTGAACTTCGTAAATATGATAAAAAGTTCAGTGATGATGATGTCTCTGTCCTTCTAACAGGACTCGGAGACTTTTCAGTTAATCTAAAATTATTTGTGTGGTTGCGGGATAGAAGTTTTGCTTATGGTGCAGGATGTGAGATTAGGGAGGCTGTCAAGAAGCGTTTCGATAAAGAAGGAATCGAGATTCCGTTCCCATACAGGACACTGGTGTACAAAAAAGACCTGATTGCAGAAAAAAGTTACATCGGGCAAAAAGAAGGAAAAGAGGATTTTTAATATCCTCTTCTTTTTTTATTCGTTTCCAAGTTCCCCGTTGAAATACTTGTCGTATGAGATCATATCAAAATGACCATGGCCACTCAGATTGAACAGGATGGTCTTTTCTTCCCCTGTTTCCCTGCACTTCATTGCCTCATCGATAGCACATTTGATTGCATGGGATGATTCAGGAGCTGGGGCAAATCCTTCTGTTCGGGCAAAGGTCACGCCTGCTTTGAATACTTCGATCTGATGGTAATTTGTGGCTTCCATGAGGCCTTCATTGACAAGCTGACTGATTATTGGTGAACAACCGTGATAGCGCAGTCCACCGGCATGGATTGCAGGCGGGATGAAATCGTATCCCAGAGTATGCATTTTCAACAATGGTGTCATCTTTGCCATATCTCCATAGTCATATCTGAATTCCCCTGCGCTTAAGGTAGGACATGCGGATGGTTCTACACCGATTACTCTCAGATCATTGCCATCCATTTTATCCTTGATGAATGGAAGTCCGATTCCTGCAAGGTTACTACCGCCACCACAGCAGCCGATAACGACATCCGGGTAATCCTCGGCCATTTTCATCTGTTCCTGGGTTTCCAGTCCTATTATTGTCTGGTGATGCATAACATGGTTAAGTACACTACCCAATGCATATTTGGTATTATCATTGAGAGCAGCATCTTCTACAGCTTCACTGATGGCTATACCCAGACTTCCGCTTGTATCAGGGAAATCTTCCTGGATCTTTCTGCCGAACTGGGTCTCATTGCTCGGGGATGGAATTACATTTGCTCCCCAGAGGTTGATGAGGGATTTTCTGTAAGGTTTCTGGTAGAAACTGGATTGTACCATGTACACTTTACATTCAATATCAAAATAGTTACATGCAAGGGAAAGAGCACTTCCCCACTGTCCTGCTCCGGTTTCAGTAGTAATCCTTTCGGTTCCCTCTTTCATGTTGTAGTAAGCCTGGGCAATTGAGGTGTTAGGTTTGTGGCTGCCAGCAGGGCTCACACCTTCGTGCTTGTAGTAGATCTTTGCAGGTGTGCCGAGTTCCTTTTCAAGTCTTGAGGCACGGTAAAGGGGAGATGGTCTCCAGAGCTTATAGATATCTTTTATTTCATCGGGGATGTCTATGTAACGCTTATCAGACATTTCCTGTTTGATAAGTTCCCTGGCAAAAAGAGGTTCAAGTTCCTCCGGTTTGATTGGTTCATTTGTTGCAGGGTTCAATGGAGGCTCAAGGGGAGTGGGCATGTCAGGTAAAATATTATACCATTTCTTTGGCATATCATTTTCATCGAGTATATATTTTGTATATTCCATGATAAGTCCCTCATATTTAATGTACACTTTAGTACTATTTTGTACGGACAGTTGTTTATTTAAGACTATCGGATAATCATACCAGAAAAGGTTGCAAAAGAAAAGATATATTCATGAATTTTTAGGGTTTGCAACCCAACTACACTCTTTCTTCTGGTGAGAGGGATAAATAAAAATCGATTATTTCAAGATCATTATAGTGTTTGCTATGCAACACCTCAAAAAAACGGTCAAGTTTCTGGATAGTTTCCTTATGCATGGGCTTTAAAGATAGGAATTCTTTTGATTCTTTTTCCAAACCCACTTTAGCAAGCTTGTCTGCCAGTACTTTCACTGTTTCTCGATCCTGTTTCAAAAATTGTTGCCTTATGTAATCTATGTCATCCCTGGAATCATCAATTCCCTCTTTGTTTTCCCTGAATTCTTTTGCAGTAATATCATCATAAAGACGCATATATCTTTGATGCAACTTTGCACTTTTTTCCATGTACCAGTACCAGAAGCCATTGTCCATATCAGGATTACTTTCCCTTGTACCATGGCTACTTCTTTCCTTTGCCTTTTTGACCAGCCATTCCCTTCTCCATTTATTGAATTCTGAATCGGGGTTCTGGCTGGCCTCGGGGGCTTTGTTTGGACTATCCCCACTCTTCATTAGCTCATACCACCACGTCTGCTATAAAGATAGAGAAGCACAACAGATAGCCTATACTATCGCTATTAATGTAAGCTCTCTTGTTGTACCACCTGCTATACCACTAGCAAGTTCAAATTATATTTATTCTTATTTAACGTTATTCGCATCGTCTTGTATAGTAATCATCAGTATGAGGGAGTATGTTTTAAGATTTTATTTTCTAAAGATTATTATGCGTGAAATACTTGTAACAATATGTGCTAATTATACATATTCAAAAACTCATTAGTGATCACAATGAATACAGAAAATCAACTTTCTATGGAAGAAAAGGAATTATTGAGCCAACTGGTAAGTGGCAGCCTTTCAATGCATCGTCTGGATAAACATGTCGAAAAGGACAGGGCTGTGCTCCTTCGCAGAATGGCTCTGGAAAGAATTAGAGATGTACAATTGGAACATATTGGTAGTTTCAGTATAAATGAAAATGAAGCAAGTAAGCGCAATATTGAAAATATGATTGGAGCGGTGCAGGTTCCTCTGGGAATTGCAGGTCCTGTTAAAATAGGTGGGGAATTTGCGCAAGGGGAGTATTATCTTCCTCTTGCCACTACAGAAGGAGCTCTGGTTGCCAGTGTGAATCGTGGTTGTTCAGCGATTTCTGTTTCAGGTGGCACTGTAGTGAGGGTCTTCAATGAAGTGATGACCAGGGCGCCTGTGTTCAGGATGAATGATATTAATCATGCAAAAGAATTTGTTGACTGGATAAAAGACGGGGACGTTTTTGGCCAACTTCAAAATAAAGTTTCTGAAACGACACGTTTTGGTAAACTTACCGGTGTTGAACCATATGTACTGGGTAACAATGTTTACCTGCGTTTTGAATTTGACACCAAGGATGCTATGGGAATGAATATGGTAACTATTGCTACCCAGGCGATTGTGGACCTGATCAGTAACGAGTTCGGTGTTTATCCGATATCCCTTTCTGGAAACATGTGCTCCGATAAAAAACCCGCAGCTATCAATAACATCAAGGGCCGGGGTAAAACTGTGGTTGTTGAGGCTGAATTGCCTGCTGAAGTTGTAGAAAAGAAATTAAAGACCACTCCGCAAGCAATGGAAGAGGTGAATTACAGGAAAAATCTTCTGGGTTCAGCCCGTGCGCAGTCCCTGGGATTCAATGCCCATGCGGCCAATATAATCGCTGCCATGTATATTGCCTGTGGCCAGGACCCTGCTCATGTTGTTGAGGGTAGCAGTGCGATAACTACAATGGATGTTACAAAATATGGCTCCCTTTATTGTACTGTGACCCTGCCGGCATTACAGCTGGGTACTGTAGGAGGAGGCACTATAATAGGTACGCAGGCAGAATGCCTGGCTTTGCTGGGAGTTGCCGGTGGAAGTGATGTGCCTGGTGCCAATTCAAAAAAACTGGCTGAAATAATAGCATCAGCGGTACTTGCAGGAGAAATCTCTCTTGTAGGTGCACAAGCAGCCGGTCATCTGGCACGCGCCCATGCTGAACTGGGAAGATAATCAGGATCTCTGGGAGTGGTATATCTCCCCGATCCTTTCCAGGCTCTCTGCTTCTTCAGGAGATTTATCATCCCTCACATTAACAAGCCTGGGAAAACGCAGGGCATATCCGGATTCATAATTGGGACTCTTTTGTATCTCTTCAAAAGCAATCTCAAAGACAATTTCCGGTTTTAATTCTATTTTTCGGCCGGCTTCATAAACAATCAAGTCAGAAAAAAGAGTGGTGAGTTCTGCCAGTTTATCGTCTGTAATTCCGGTGGCAACCTTCCCAATGGCAGGGAATTTCCCGGTGTCCGGATCATAACATCCAAGTGCATAGGAACCAATGAGATTTGCCCGTCGTCCATATCCCCATTCGGCACCGATAACTACAAGGTCCAGGGTTTCCATGAGTGGCTTTTTCTTGAGCCAGTTCTTGCCTCTTTTACCGGGAGAATAAGGTGCATCGGGCTTTTTTATCATTATTCCTTCATGGCCTGCCCTGAGGGCATCTGCATAAATTTCCTGTATCTCTTCCTCATTATCGGTAATAACCTGTCTGTCCACGAGTATCCTGTCATTGCTCTGGACATTCTGGAACAATAACTCTCTTCTTTTCCTGAGTGGGTTATCAATCAGGCTTTCCCCGTTAAAGTAGAGTATGTCAAAGAGGTTTAGTTTGAGGGGGATTGCTTTGGCAATTGCTTCAACATCATATTTTCTTCTGAACCGCTTAAGTATGTCCTGGAATGCGCGAGGTTTACCATCTTCTCCGATTGCCACGGCTTCTCCTTCCAGAATAGCCGTGTCTGCATTCACATTTTCCTGAACTGCTTCTACTACATCGGGCAGGGAGGATGTTACATTTTCAAGTCTGCGGGAGAATATGTGTATGTTATCTCCTTTTTTATGTATCTGCACTCTTGCCCCATCAAACTTCCATTCCACAGCAACTTCTCCGAGGTCATTCAGGGCTGACCGGATACTGGGTGTTACCTGTGCCAGCATCATTTTGACAGGCCGATTCAGCTGAATGTCAAGTTTCTGTACTTCTTCATTGCCACCATTGCAGGCCGCAACGGCTACAAGCCCCAGGTCGTTTGTCAGCATGAATGCCCGCTCGACTGCAGCCACATCAGTATCAAAGGCTTTGGATATCGCATCTCTGACAATTCCTTCTCCCACACCGATACGCAGTTGCTCGATAGCAAGCCGGGCCAGGTAACGTGCCTCTATCGGGGTTGCCGAATTGAAAAGATATTGTAGATTTTTTATTTTGGTACTCTGAGAACGTTTTCCTGTAGCATCTGCAATATGGGTGAACCTCTCATAAACTTCTTTGATTTCCATGCCGGGTTTTTCTTCAGTAAATGCTGAGAATGTGGACTGTCCTGCAGGATTGGATGACAGGGCCTGTACTGCTGTTTCCCCTATGTCCCCGGTTTTACGGATGATATTTTCGATTTCTTCCTCTGAAACCCCTGATGATTTTGAGAGGGCGGTATATAGGAGTCTGTTCCCGACACCCATTTGCCTATCACTCCAGGCAGGGAAAACCGAACCCATTACAAAGTGGGTCACGACAGGAAGTTCTTCAATTGTAACCTCTTTCAGGAGTTTTGCAATCACATCGGTCATTTCCAGTGAACCGGGGATTTGTTCGATACTTGCACATGTTTTTGCAAAATATTCAAAAGAGGTCACTTATGAACACCTATTCTCAATCTTCTCTGTAAATTGATATAAGGTCGCTCAGGATTGCACTCGCAGTTTCGATAGAACCTGCACCCCTGCCAGTTGAGGTAACTGTGCCTGCAAGATCGGTCTGCACCGATACAACATTGAGGGTTCCTCCAACGGCAAGTGGATGACTTTCCGGAACAAGACGTGGTGAGGTTTGGATAAATCCATCCTTGACTTCTCCTATTTGCTTGATAACATATCCTTCGGATTGTGCAAGGGAGAGAGCTTCAGGAGTAATTTTGGTGATACCTTTTACATCCACATCATGGTATGTTGCTTTCATTCCGAATACATAGTTTGCAAGAATTACAAGTTTACAGGCAGCATCGATTCCTTCCACATCATATGTTGGATCAGTTTCAGCAATGCCGAGCTCCTGGGATTCTGCAAGCATCTGTTCATATGATGCGTGCTCCTCCATCATCCTTGTTAAGATGTAATTGCAGGTTCCATTCAGGATTCCTTCAATACTGATAATTGAGTTGCCTGCTATACTATCACGTATCAGGTTTATTGCCGGCATGGCACCACCGACAGTTGCCTCAAACCTGAATTTAGCATTGTTTTTTTGGGCAGCTTCTGCAAGTTCCCCATATTTGAGGGCCAGGGGACCTTTGTTGGATGTTACCACATCCATTCCCTTTTCAAAAGCTGTCAACATGTTGTCAAGCCCGACTCCTCCGGTTTCAATGTCTGTAGGGGTGGTTTCAATGACAACTTCATGATCTACATTTCTGATAACTTTCAGGCCGCTTAATGTTTCGGGTCCTACCCGGCCAATTTCCTTTTTACTCTTGAGAATCTTTTCAAGATCAAGGCCTTTTTCATCGATAGCAGCACTTCTGGAATCAGCCACAGCAACAACTTTCAGGTCAAAACCCTTTTTTTGGATCTCCTCTTTTTTCTGGAGTAATACCTGAGCTACTCCCTGTCCTACAGAACCAAAACCGATTATTGATGCACGAATAATTTTCATATGTATAACTCCTCAGGAAAATTCTGCCCTTATGGGCTCAACAACAAGCAGGTCTTTTTTCTCTGCAATATTTTTTAGTATGCTGATTGCTTCATGCAGTTCCTTTATCCCTACAGCACATATCTTCAGGGAAGCAGATGAAGCGGTATTTATATGGGGCATGGAAAGAGAAATGTCCACAACTTCTGCATACCCGGTCCTGTCAATGCTGTCGATAGTGTCCTGAATATCGGTATGGACAATATGACCTATCAAGATGACTGCTCCTTCCTCGATCAATCTTTTTTCATCTACTTTGCTGATTCCTATGCCATTTTTTTTAAGTTTTTTTATAATTGCATCGAGATTATCAGGTTCGGCTTCAAAAACGAGCTGTACTGGAATGGTGCCTCTAGGTGTCCTTTCTTCATGGTGATGGACTATTGATTTCAGGTTCCCGCGTAATTCTGATATGGGTGTCAGAGCGCAAAGGAGCTGACCAGGCGTGTCTTTCAGTTCTATATCCATTGAAACTCTCATAGGTAACCTCCTTTTGGTATAATTCGGATTATCTGTTTTGCATTCCTAACGGGTAATAAACAATTATAGGTTTTGGTGGGCGGGATCATTTTCATCCTTTTAATACCAGTATATTTCCCCTTCCTTTTTTGAACTTGTCAATATATCCCCTTCTCTGGAGGTCTGCTACCATCAGGCTTGCCTTAGCCTCGGAACAATTAAGTCTCTGTCTGAGGTCTTTCTGGGTTATTCTTCCTCCGGCTTTCTGTAATATTGTCAGGATTTCCTTCAGGTCCGCAGGCAGTTCCTCTTCTTTTTTATCCTCGTCTTCTGGCCTTGCAGTATGAGACTTTCCACCCGTTTGCTCCAATTCCTGTATCTGTTCAATTTCGGATATGCCTGAACTGCTGGTAACAGAATTTTTGCCATTTTCTTCTTTTTTGTGCCGATAAAAATAGATGGCAACAATAAGGAGTGGGATTATGAGTATTAAGAGATAGTAGGAATTGCTCTTATCATCAGATGTTTGTTCAACGATTTTTGTACCTTCCTCTACAGAGGCTGTCAGGTTGCTTAACTCAGTATCGTTGAGGTCTTCAATATCTTCTTCATATACCGGATAAAGCAGGATGTCGATTACGTAATCTCCTTGCTTTTTGATTGTAATTTCTTCTTCCGAGTAAGCTGTGAGAGTACCGTTTTCATACCCTCTGGCGATTATAAGGTATGAACCTGGCTCCAGTGTGAATGCATATATCCCATTACTTGCCACTACAGTTTGTGCAGGAGTTGTGTTTATTTCGAGGATGACATCTTCCTGTGGTTCTAAAGTGTACCAATTATATAGTGAGCCATGGACTGTTGCAGTATCTTCGGCGGCTGTACAGTTAGCAAACATCAGGGTGCACAGAAGAACAATTGTGGCGATTCGAAGTTGTTTGTTACTCACAGTCCTAGTTTAATACAGTATTGCATATATGTTTATTGAAAATATGATTCTTCCTTTTTGGTATTTTTTTGTCTTTTAATCTGCTTATTTGGGTTTAATTAACTTTTAAATTAGTTTAAAACCTTGTTTGTAAAAATTAAACGATTATAAAGTTTTAAAACGCTTTATTTTTCTTTAAAGTTGCCTGTTGAAAAAGTATATTTATATCCTCATCTGCCCAATATGCGATTGATAACGATGCTAAATACAAGGAGGATTGGAATGGATTTCAGAAAGATATTGACTTTTGTTCTGGTCATTGTAATGTGTGCAAGTATGTTTACAGCCGTTGCAGTTGCAAAGCCAGATAATAGAATGAATGCAGACCGGGGCAACATGAGCCCTAACAATACTTCTGTCCCTGATGATGTACCGGGAAGGAATGTGGAAATGAATACGGCCCAGGGCAATATGAACCCTGGCAATACTCCAAACCCTGAAGTTTCTGCTCGCGACAAGGTGCCGGGACAGAGGGAGCGGATGAAGAATAATTATGAGAATTCCAGGAAAAAGCTTCTGACTGTAAAGGAGAGGGTCCAACAGGGGCAACTCTCCGCTAATTCCGAAGACGTATTCAATGTATCCAGTGAGTATCTAAATGACACGATCAATTACATGGTCAGCCGCCTGTCCGATACAAAGGAAGATTTCGAGGCTGAAGGTGTACCAGAGGATTCCATCGAAAGAATCGATGAATACATCGGCCAGCTTGAAGATCAGCAGGAAAAACTCGAAGATGCCAATGACCGGAAAGAGCTTTCAGAGATTGCACGGGATGTGCGTAAGATCTGGCATGACGTTTCAATGGACCTATACAAATTCAGGTCTCTCAACGTCCTGAATGGTGTTGGAAATTATATTGATAAAGCCGATTCCATTTCTGAGCGTCTCGAGTCCGAAATAGAGCGTCTCAATGAAAGTGGGGTGAATACAACAGAAGTCGAACTAATGCTTGAGCGCTATAACACACTGATAGAAAATGCATCAGAATACCGTGAACTGGCCCTGGATGAAGAACAAGGCAGCAGTGAATCACTTGCCTACATGCAACAGGCTGTGAATGCTACACGCCAGGCCAACGATGTACTCCATGACATCCTGGAATTCCTGAAGGATCACAGGCAGGGATTTGCTAATCTTTCAGAAGATACAGATGTCAGTGCACAAGGAAATGGTACAGCTGTGTTGTCTGGTAATTTCGATATAACCCTCTCGGCAACAGATGCAAAACTTGTTGTGAAGGATCTGGCAGGTGATGCAACCATCGAGATGGATGGGGAATATGAACGGATAACTCCAGAAGGATCCATGGGTAGGGGTACTCCTGCAGCAGTCTATCTTAACTTCACAGGAGATGCTCATATCAATGGCAGCCGTCTTACTATGATGGTTTCAGGGGAGAATCTCTCCATTAATGCCACGGGTACTGGAAGCACGGTGTTCTCCGGGGAAGGTACCTACACCACGGATTCTGAAACCATGGAATGGGCAGGAACCTATTCTACAGAGAATGAAGATTTCGATGATGAGGAAGAAATCGAGATTGAAGTAGAAATAAAGGGCGAACAATCGGAAGTAAAAATAAAATTCAATGAAACCGAGGATGAGTTTACTCTCAATACCACCGATATGAATGAAATAATAGCTGAAATCGGTAACAGAACCTCATTGACAAATGATCAAATCAAGCAGTATATGGAGATCGATGAGGATGAGGGCTCAATGAACAGTACAATGAATAACGAGTCGGTGGAGGAATGAATAGCATGAAAAGGTCCGTTTCTTTGTTGATAGCTTTAATCATGTTTTCATCCCTGATGGTTTCGGGTTGTACAGACCAGAGTGATTCGGAAGTGGTAAATGAAACTGTATCCGAAGATGTTGCCGAAGACATACTTGCACAGGAAGGTGCAGCTCTTACCGATGAAGAAATATCATCATTGGAGGATGACTTGGCAGAACTTGAATCGATGCTTGAAGGTGTCGATAATGAGTCCAATATTACTGTAGAGGATATCTGAATATCCTCTTCCTTTTTAAGGGTCATGTATTAATAGAATGATTTATATAATGAAATACGATTAATATCAGGAGATGGTTATGAAAAACACTAAAATGTATGGAGAGGAAGATGCACAATACAATCCAGGTGCTGTACTCCTCATCTTTGCTCTTGTGATCATGTTCCTGTCAGCCCTGTTTTTGGTAGGTATTGTTGGTGTGACCTAAATTAACACTTTTCATCTAATTCTTCTGGACAAGTAAACAACCAAAAAGATAGCAACCAGTGACCTGAAGACTCCAATAAATGGAGATTCTTTAGTAAGTTTATTCATAACTTCATCTTTTTCAGATAGGGGATGTTTACCATTTTCCATAAAAGTGACTTTGAATTCATTCTCGCTGACACTTATATCTTTGAGCATCAGGATGACTTGTTCGCTCTGATTAAATCTTGTGGCACCTTCGATTTCAAATGAAGTACCCACTTCAGTTCTTACAATTATTTCATCCCGGGGCAACCGGTTCATCAACCATTCATTTACTTCTATAGTTACCAATGTATAGTTCTCAAACATTTCAATATTGCTTACATTTCCTACTATGATTCTGTCTGAATGTTCGATTTGGTATGAAATTTCAGCAACTTCTGGTGGCCACTCCGTTGCTAGAGCATTTGATGGGATGAGCAGTAATGCTAAAAGAATAAATATACTTAAACGCTTCAAAAAGTTCTTCATTTAGATCATTCCATTTTTATATTATATCCTCTTGCAAAGTAAAAAGTGATGCTGATATACAGCATCATTTAGATTCTTCTGCAACAAAATGTTCTTCAGCATTCTCAAGAGGAAGGAGGAGTTCTTCAAATGCAACTACTTCATCTGGTCTAATTGCTTTACCATCATCTGTCAGCGTGTATTTGCCTTGCATTGAACCAAGAACAAAGTAATGTTTTGGACCCATATTTTTGGTATATTCCCAATTGTCTTCAACTAAGTACAAAAATACTTTTTCATTTAAAGAGAACGATGGTTCGGAGTCGAGTACAAATGAATCTTTTCCAACTGTTCCGCTAAATATCCTAACAACCACTTCTTTCTTATTTAATGGGTTTTTGTGATATTCATCCACAGCCACGACTACATCAGTATAGATCATATCATGCCATTTTAGATCATGGACAGATTTAGAAGATCGCTTGCCATCTATGGTGTTCCATTTACTGGGCAATATTTCTGTAACTGTGCCTGTAAGAATTACATCAGATTCATTTTTCAGATATTCATGACTCACTGATTCAAGTTCTGCATGAGATTCAATGGTTATGCCCACATTTTCGTTAGTGCTAAAGTCGTTTGCTAAAGCCATCCCTACTAATGCAATTGACAAAATTCCCAAAATGAATAAACCACCTTTTAATGTATTATTTGTTGACATATTCTGTCACCTCATTCTGGTCCATACATTGCTCTTATTCCACATTCATCATCAGAATGGAGGGATCTTTTCCAAGTTGTTCCAGTATATCCATATTGCCACATTGTTGCATCGCTGTAAGTTGAGTGGGCTAAACCAAGCGCATGGCCAAATTCATGTGTTGCAGTGCTTTGAACATCCATCTTACCAGGTAGACAGATAGAATATGTTGACCACGATTTAGCAGTATTTAACGTGATAATAGTCTTAATTATAGAGTCACCAGAATAGGTTGTTGAACACAAACCATTCCATGTTTCTTGTGGGAGATATTGACATTGGAATTTATTATCACTACTAGAGTCATAGTAATAATAAAAATCAGATGGTGCATCGTTCCATTCATCCATAGCAGAATTCAAAGCATTGTGCCAAGTTGTTGATACCGATGAATCAATTTTAAAACCAGCTTTTTCATCTTGCCACCAATAAGATTTCAGGCTATATGCAGATGCAGATCCGATTGTAGATAACAATACTAAACATATGACAATGCCACACGCTAATATTCTTTTGCTATTTGTTTCAATTTTCATAGTTTACCTCATTATACAAATTGTACCAAAGGCAAAGCTATGTTTATATAATGTGAAATTAGACATAACTATGCCTTCGGGCCAATGTGGAGTTCTGTTTGGTAACGCGCATTCAAACTCCACATTGTAAAATACTATAATGTGATAGTATATATAGTTGAGGGTTACAAGTATTAGCTTTTTTATTAACAAAAATAACAGAAATGATTGTATAAAAAATTGTGTATGCTTGATGACACTGTTCAGTTAAAAGCATCTTTCCCATTGATATGGCGTATATGAATTTAAATTTTGATGATTTCTGATATAATTATGATAAGCGATAAACATATCCATCCAGTTATTTATATGTTGAACGAATCCCTCTATTTATTTCTTAACTGAACAGTGCAACCCAACTTGTCCGAAATATTTTTATAGAATTACAAATCATATTAGTTTATTAATATGAGCTTATTTTGACATAATCCGAAGTATGCTCGAGGTATATCATGAAGAACATGCTTAAAACTACAGTATTACTTGCAACACTCACGGGTCTGCTGGTAATGGTTGGTTCATACTGGGGTACAGGGGGAATGCTGGTTGCTTTTGCCTTTGCTATCCTCATGAATTTCGGTACCTACTGGTATAGTGACAAGATTGTGCTTAAAATGTACAAGGCAAAGGAAGTTACAGAAGCACAAGCTCCACAGCTGTACCGGATAGTGCATAATCTTGCTTATAATGCCGGTCTTCCAATGCCGCGGGTTTATATTGTGGAGACGTCCATGCCCAATGCTTTTGCTACAGGCAGGAATCCTGAGCATGCTGCTGTGGCAGTGACTACAGGTATTATGGATATCCTGAATTCAGAGGAGATCGAAGGTGTTCTGGCTCACGAACTTGCTCATGTCAGGAACAGGGATACACTGATCAGTGCAATAGCCGCAACAATTGCAGGTGTAATCACCATGGTTGCTACATGGGCCCAGTGGGCAGCAATATTTGGAGGACTCGGCGGACGTGACGGTGAAGGCAATAATATCATAGGCTTCCTGGCTCTTGTCATAGTTGCTCCCCTTGCAGCTACGATTATACGCCTTGCAATTTCCCGGTCCCGCGAATTTGCAGCAGATTCAGACGGGGCCCGTATTTCCAAAAACCCCCAGGCTCTTGCAAGTGCTCTTTCTAAACTTGAGAAGGGTGCAACCAATTACAAGCAAAATCCAAAGGATGTGAAAGCATCTGAAAGTACGGCTCATATGTTTATCGTAAATCCGATAAGGAAAAGTACGCTTGCTAACCTTTTCCGCACGCATCCCACAACAGAAGAGCGTATTAAACGCCTGGAAAATATGTATTAAAAGGGGAGGGATGCCTGCCCGGGGTCGGTCAGGTGTATCACCTTTATCCCCTCTTTTTCAAGTTTTTCTGCAATATGTCTGCGATGACAGTTGCGTGGATTCTTTTCTGCACACATAAGAGCGATCTTTGTATCGTTGTCTGCCTTCCTGTTTATCTGGTATAATAGATCGCAAACTCCTTCCTGAAACCTGCACTTTCCATATATTCTATATAAGAACGCTTACCCATCCCTCCAAGCAAAGGATAGTGATAATAGGCAATTTCATTCTCTGGAAGTTTCACTTCCAGGTTTTCGGCATTGTATTCCGGACGCTGTGATTGCGGATAACTACGTACATCCACAACTATTTTTATGGAGTTGTCCTGTAACCTATTCAGGAATTCATTAAAAATGCTATTTCCATAACCAATAGTATAGCATATCTGCCCGTCTTCCATAAACACCCTATTTGATACCCGATTTCATTAGGATTTCGATGGGTTGTTCTATATGGGCCTATTCAGGTAAAGATTATATATTCATGAAATTCTATTCCCTTGCAGCTTGAGAGGATTTGACATGGTTCACAATACGCCTATAGGAAGAATAATTAAGGCCGATACAATTAGCGATGCATGGTATCGCGGACTCAATATAATATGGAATCACGGGGAAAATGGAACTGATGAAAGGGGTAGCAGAATCAAGGAATTCATGAATATGATGGTTGTTATCGATGATCCTTATTCCAATGAGATACCTGCTGATATTTCCTGGAATCAGGAACGTCTGGACGAATATGCAAAACAGCTAATTACGGGAGAAAATCCCCAGGACTTCGAATATACTTATGGGCAGCGATTACGCAACTGGGATGAGCGAGTGGATCAGATTTCCTATGTAATTGACAAACTTAAATCCAGTAAAACTACCCGCAGGGCAACTGCTGTAACATGGATTCCCTACATCGATACTGAAGTTGATGAAGTGCCATGTATGATCCTCGATGATTTTAAAGTCCGGAACAACCGGGTTCATCTGACCACTCTTTTTCGCAGTCATGATTTTGCAGGAGCATATCCTGCAAATCTTTATGGTCTTTCACAGCTTCTAAAATATGTGGCACAGAATGCCGGTTATGAAACAGGTACTATTACAACTATCAGTGTATCTGCACATATCTATGAACATGACTGGGATCGTATTGAAAAGATTGTTACAGGAGTGTGCTAAATGAGGGTAAAAATCAGTCGTACCAGTGTGGAGGGTGAAGTTTTTGCACCTCCGTCAAAAAGTTACACGCACAGGGCAATCACTATAGGTTCCCTTTCTGAGAAGTGTGTTGTTCGCAGGCCACTTATTTCGGAAGACACAAAGGCTACGATCCGTGCATGTAGAATGCTTGGTGCACAGATTAATGAGGAAAAAGGGGACCTCTTTATTGAGGGAGTTAAGGGCAAACCTCACATTCCTGAAGATGTGATTGATGTGGGTAATTCGGGTACAACATTGCGTTTCATGACTGCTGTGGCATCCCTTGTGAACGGTGTATCGATTCTAACGGGTGACAATTCCCTGCGCACCAGGCCAAATGGTCCCCTTATTGAAGTTTTGCATGACCTGGGTGCGGAAGTAATATCCACTCAGAATAATGGTTGTGCTCCCCTTGTAGTAAAAGGGGGATTGAAGGGAGCAATAGCCAAGATAGATGGGTCCATCAGTTCCCAATTCATCTCCGCACTGTTGATAGCATGTCCGCTCACAAGCCGGAGTACCACTCTTTCCATAAAGGGTGAGCTTCGTTCAAAACCCTATGTCAATTTAACTCTCGAAATAATGCGTAAGGCCGGAGCTGAAATATTTGAAGATAATAACCATAACATCAAATTCATAATTCCTCCCAATCAGGATTACGATTTAAGGGATTATCTGGTTCCAGGAGACTTTTCTTCTGCATCATATTTACTGGCCGCTGCCGCAATGACCGGTTCCAGAGTAGTTGTGAAGAACATGTTCCCTTCCCAACAGGGAGATATGGCTATAATTGAGATACTCAAGCAAATGGGTGCGGGAGTATCCTGGGATAAAGAAAACGGTGTGGTAACGGTTAATGGCCGTGACCTTAAAGGTGTACGGGTGGATGCTGCAGCAACGCCGGACCTTGTGCCAACCATAGCCGTCCTGGGTGCTGTCGCTGAAGGACAAACCGTGATAGAGAACGCTGAACATGTCAGATATAAGGAAACCGACAGGTTACATGCCATGGCTGTGGAACTCAAGAAGATGGGTGTTTCTGTGAAGGAAGATCGGGACCAACTGACAATAAAAGGGGGTAAGCCCAAAGGAGGTGACCTGCATGGGTGGCATGACCATCGTATCGTAATGGCACTTACGATTGCCGGTATGGTTGCGGGTGATACAACCGTGGACACAGCAGAGTCGATATTCATCTCCTATCCCAATTTCTTTGATGATGTCAGGTCTCTGGGTGCTGATGTTATTGTGGATAAACAGTGATTGTGATCATGAGTTATGATGTCGCCGTGGTGGGAGCCGGCCCCGTGGGTTCGGTTGCCGCAAGATATGCTGCCCTACAGGGGGCAAAGGTTGCTCTTTTTGAGGAACATGCAACTGTCGGAAGTCCGGTCCAGTGTGCAGGCCTTTTGAGTGTGCGGGCTATGGATGAGTGTGGTATAAGTCCCAATGACTCTTCGGTTATTAACAGTGTCAGGGGTGCTTTTGTGCATTCTCCGGAGGGGACCTGTCTTCCTGTAAATGGCGGGCAAACCCGTGCCTTTGTAGTCTCACGCAAGATATTTGACAGGAAACTGGCATCCCTGGCAACTTCTGAAGGTGTGGATATTTTCCTGAACTCAAAGGTTGTTGCAATAGATAATAATTCAGGTTTTAAAAGATTGCATATACAAAGAGCAGGTAAACCTGAAGTTATCGAAGCCTCTGTGGTTATTGGTGCAGATGGTGTACGTCATGGTGTGGCTTCCATGGTGGGCCTGCCGGCTCCTTCACGTATTATGTCCGGTATCCAGTTTGAAGTTCAAATGCAAACAATTCGCCAGGATTTTGTGGAACTTTTCTTAGGTACCTGTGCGCCTGGTTTTTTTGCATGGGAAATTCCATTGTCTGACGGTATTGCAAGATTTGGACTTGCAACCGATAATTTGGCCAGTCAGGATTCTCTGTCATATCTCTGTGAACTTAGAGACAAACTTTCCAAAAAAGGGCGTGTAGTAGATGGTATGCTGGATTTTGTAGTGGGAGGCATTCCTATAGGTGTTGCAGCCAGGACTTTTTCTGACGGTGTATTGATCTGCGGTGATGCAGCAGGTCAGGTAAAACCAACATCAGGGGGTGGTGTTTATACAGGAGCTGTCTGCGCAAAGATAGCAGGTGAAGTTGCTGCAAAGGCAGCATTTGAAAATGATACTTCCCAATCCCGGCTGGAAGAATATGAAATTCGCTGGAAGCAGTCTCTGGGAAAGGAACTAAATATGGGTCTCAAAGCTCACGACTTTGTAGGTAGTTTGTCAGACGAACAACTCAATGAATTATTTTCATCCCTGGCAGAACCGAATGTGCTTTCATTAATTGAAAAGTATGGGGACATGGACCATCCTTCCATATTATTGCGTAAATTCCTGAACCCATTAAATTCCAGGCACCTAAAAGGTTTTTTTGTAGCTTTTTTGAAAACCCTGCTGTGAATTCAGTATATACTGACTCCTTTTACACTTTTTATGTTAAGGATTTCATTTACGGTATCCCCTGATATCTTTGAATCAGTGATAATAGTCATTTTAGCCTTGTCGGTAAAATACGGATCATCTGAAACTGCCTGTCTTATACTGATACCATGAGCGGCAATCACGCCAGATACTTCTGAAAGAATACCTACTGTTGCCGCATCTTCAGGTGTAATAATTATTACTCCAAGTCCCAATGCAGGAGCCACATCCCTTAAAAAGGGAATTGAGCGCACATTCTGGAATATGTTTCGAAGGGTTTCATCTTCAAGTATTGTGTCGGTAGTTGCATCTACGACCCGACGGTCCACACCTGCCTCTTTTGCGAGTTGGGTGTGTGCAATATCGATCTTGCCGGAGGTCACTTTCCCATCCTTACTTACCTGAAAACCTCTTTCGAATAAAATTTTCAGTACCTTTTGTTGGGCAGGATGTTTTTCAAACTTTTCAAGTAACATTTTCCACATGCAAGTCACTATTCATTCAAATTATAAATAGAATTAAGTTCTTTTGTAGTTTGTAATCTCTTGGAATGTTTAGCTGGTTACTTCTTATTTTGTTTTTGTATGTAGGAAGAAAGACATTTTAAGGATAAAATCTATCATAATACAATCTGATTCAATCGGTTAAATGTGCTTTTTACGAATAAAAAATCCATTTTAAGGGTTATATACAAATATTTTACAATGTATAATTATTAAGATACGGTATAAGTTATCATATTTGTGTGGAAGGAGGTATTTTGTGAAGGTATACAAAGATTATGGAGATCTGCCAAAAATCAAGCTTCCGCTTGATCAGGAGGTTTGTATCAGTGATAGTACCATCCGGGATGGAGCCCAAATGCCGGGGATAGTCCTAAAAAGTGGCCACAAGGTTCGAATTTATGACTATCTGCACGAGATCGGTATTGAAAAACTGGAAACTTTCGTTTATAATGAAAGAGATCGCAAAGCCATCGACCTCATGCTTGACAGGGGTTATGAATTCCCTGAGGTGACCGGCTGGGCACGTGCAAAAACAGAAGACATAGATAAGGTACTGCAGATTGGCGGTCTCAATGAAACCGGTATATTGATGTCTGTCTCAGATGTCCATATTCTGGAAAAGATGGGATTGCCCAGCAGAGAAGCTGCCGAGGACAGGTACCTTGAAGCCCTTCAGTATGCAGTAGATCATGGCCTTGCTACCCGTGCTCATGTGGAAGACATGACCCGTGCTGATAATTATGGTTTTGTCTATCCAATGATTGAGAAGATAATGGAAATTGACCCGGAATGTACCATAAGGGTGTGCGACACTATCGGCTATGGGATTCCTTTTGATGGAGTGGACGAACCCTATGGTATTCCCTCAATTACCAAATATCTCAAAGATGAGATTGGTGTTAAAAACATCGAAAGCCACTGTCATGATGATTTTGGTTTCGCTTTTGCAAATTCTATGGCATCTTACTGGTATGGTGCCAACTGGTCCAATGTAACCTTTATGGGTATAGGTGAGAGGGCGGGAAATGCTGAAATGGAAAAATTGCTTTTGTTCCTGGGCCAGCGGGTGGAAGGTTTTGATAAATATAATCTTGATGTCATAACTGAATTCTCTGAATTCATGCAAAAAGAAATCGGCATACGTGTACCTCGTAATAAAGCCGTGGTTGGTAAGAATGTATTCTCTCACGAGTCAGGTATACATGCTGCCGGTGCTATTAAGAATCCTTTCACATACGAACCATATCCCCCGGAGGTTGTGGGTGGAGAACGTATATTCCTTGTAGGTGATTCTTCAGGTACCGAGGTCTTAAGGTATAAGATTCAGGAAACCCTGAGGGAATTGCTTGATGTACAAATCACTGTGGAGAAAAAAGATCCCAGGCTTAAATCCATACAGAAGGATATCCAGGCACTCTATGACAATGAAAAGCGTGTATCCTGTATCTCTGATGAGGAAATCCAGGGTTATGTCGAGAAATACTTCCTGTTTGAGCCAGTTGTAGAAAAGAACATGAGCCGGGAAAGTGCCTATTCTGGTGAATATGTACCAGATCCCCTTTCAAGAAAGAAGAAGGATGTATAAGGTAATTATTAACCTTATACATATTTACTGTTTTTATTCAATTTTGCTGACAATAGCATCTGTCATTTCACTGAGTCTTGCACTGCCGCCCATATCGTAAGTTACATACTTACCTTCGGAAATGACTTCTTCGGTTGCTTTGAAAATAGCATTTGCATTGTCTTTTTCTCCGAGATAGTCAAGCATCCAGGCACCGGCAAGAATTGTTGCAACAGGATTTACTTTATCTTCTCCTGCATATTTTGGTGCTGAGCCATGTGCAGGTTCGAACATTGCATAATTGTCCCCGATGTTTGCGGAATATACCAGGCCAATACTTCCGATAAGAGCGGAGCATTCCTCACTGATAACATCCATGAATAGGTTTGTGGAAAGCAATACTTTCTTGTTGAAAAGCTGCGGGTTCTTGATAAGTTGCTGAGCAATATTGTCGATGTGGTATTCCCAGATGTCAATATCGGGATATTCTTTTCCTATTTTCTCGACTTCTTCCAGGAAAGTTCCACATGTCTGTTTGAGAATGTTGCTCTTGTGGATTGGAACGACCGTATCATACCCACGTTTCTTTGCTTCTTCAAAGGCATACCTTGCAATGTTACGACAGGCCGGACGGGTGGTCTTACGCAGTGCGATATACACATCATCCGTCAGTTTTACTTCTTCACCTATGTACATTCCTTCCGTTCCTTCACGTACGCATATAAAATCAACATCACCAAGGGGTGTGTTTGTGTTGGGGAATGTTTTTGTAGGTCGGACATTTGCGTAAAGATTGTATTTCTGTCTGATTGATACTGCGACACTTTTTGGAGAACCCGCACCTCCGGGGGTGGTGGTTGGTCCTTTGAAACCGGCATCGGAGCTTTCCAGTATTTCCCATGTCTCATCGGGAATAAGGGTATTTCCTCCGTTTTCCTCCCACCAGGCGGCACCGGCTTCACAGGGTACAAACTCCACAGCCGTACCTGCTGCCTGTGCTACTTTTAGCATGGCATCGACAAGTTCCGGCCCTACTCCGTCTCCTTTAATAACTGCTGCAGTTTTACTCATTTTAATCACTTCTATAATTACTTATGTTTATAAGGCTAGATGTGCCCCTGTAATGCCTCCATCATATATATGCTATCTGCCCAGTTGACCGTAATAATAATGGTTTATATATTTTTGATGATATTCAGGTGTTTATTAGATTAATTGCGTTAATTTCATTTCCTAAGTATTTTTATATGGCAGGCAATCATACTCTCTTTCATGTCCCCAAACATTCCTATTACCGATGAGCATATACATATTGACCCCCGGGCAAAGGGTATTGATGCTGTAAAACAATTCCAGAATGCAGGAGGAACTCATATGATGGTGGTCTCCAAACCGACATGGACGCTTGGGGTCGAAGTTACAAAACCCGATGACTATCGTGCTGTATTTGATGAAACTGTGAATATTGTCCGCCAGATCAATGAACTTGGGATTGGTGCTTTTCCGGTGCTTGGCGTACATCCGGCAGAAATTACCAAACTATGTGAAAGAATGAAACTTGAAAATGCCACCTCCCTTATGAAAGTGGGTCTGGAGATTGCATCTGAATACGTAAACGAAGGTCTTGCTGTGGGATTGAAAAGCGGACGTCCTCATTATCCTGTCTCTGATGAGGTGTGGCAGGCTTCTAATTCAATAATGTCTCATGCTTTTTCCCTGGGCAAGGGTCTGGGATGTGCTGTCCAGCTGCATACCGAAAGTGTAGGAGAACCTGAGCTGGAGGACATTGCCAGCAGGGCAAAGAGTATTGGTATCCCTCTGGAAAAAGTTGTGAAACATTATGCACCTCCGCTTGTGGATGTCTGTGAAAGGATAGGCCTTTATCCTGGTGTACTTGCCGGCAAAGGAGCAATTGAAGAAGCCCTTAAGCAGGGTAGTCGTTTCATGATGGAGACGGATTATATTGATGATCCGCAACGTCCCGGTGCAGTACTTGGTCCAAAAACCATTCCCCGGCGAACCATGAAGCTTGTTGAAACCTACGGGGAAGAAGTTTTCTGGAAGGTTCATAAGGAGAATATCGAATCTGTTTATGAGGTGGACATTGAACTTTAAAGAGCTGGAAACATACTTGTATTAATTACAGTAGCAATAATTATCTATATTCTTGTTCGTTATATCCTATCAGGAGATAATTAATGAAATTTCTTATCGATAAATTACCGGAAACTGCAAACGCATTTGCAGACATGCGTGCATCCCTTTTCAAGGATAGCGCCCTGGACACAAAGACAAAAGAGTTGATCGCTGTTTCCTCATCGGTCCTGATGAGATGTGAAAAATGTGTAGAAATCCATGCATCCCGTGCAAGAGATAATGGTGCAACCGAGGATGAGATCGCTGAAGCAGTTGCAGTCTCGATGTTTATTGCCGGTGGTTCGCAACTGCACTGGACCCGGAAATACGACCAGATATTTGAAAGTGTAAATGAATGAAACTTATGGTGTCATTGTAATTAAATTTTAGACTCCGAATCCTTCCTGCAAACATTTTTCTCGACGGCATCCGGCAGTTAAACGGAGTTCTTCTCTTATTTCAATACAATTTTGCCATAATCCGTGAACATTGCAGTATGCAAGGGCGCAGAACTCTCTGTATTTGCCAAAATATATTAGTCTGAATAATGCATCAGGTGAAGTTCCCGGGGCGAAGTTGACTCGTCCGATCTGGATTGTATTCTGCATTTTAGTGCGTGCATACAATTCTATCCATTGAATTTGATGCTGCAGCGAATTCGGATGTTTCACATTTTCCCCGACTACAACATGGATGTAATCCTTGCCGCTGTTGCCATAATTTTTTAGAACCTCTATAGAAGGTATGTGTCTTTCTTTTGATTGGGAGTCATATTTGTGTGACCTGTCATTTTTCATAATATCCGATGGATCCATAATTTAGCCTGCTTGTTATCTTTAAAAAGAGATAGTTTCTCAGAATGTTGTCTCCACTCTTCTTACAACTCCTCTGAGAAGTCTGGAAAGAATGTCTGATCCCGTCAGGATTCTTTTTTCTTCATCTGTCCAGTAGATTATCACGTCCTGGTCAATAATATCTCCTTTATCATGCTCAGGATACATCCTTAGTTTTGGAATTACTTCTTCTAGCCTGGTTTTTGGTGACATTACGATAACCGGCCTGTGACAATAATCTTCAGGATCAAGGGTTATGTTGCCGTAGGCTAAATCTCTCAAAAGGTCATCACTGTTAAGTGTACGTATGGGATTCCCCTCTGGATCCGTGATAATAATCCATTTCTTACCGGATTCGCTGATTTTTTTGAGGAAAGGATCTTCAAGGGTTTGTTTAAATTCCGGGAACACCGGTTTCCTGTTTTTTATAGGAAGGGAAATGATACTTTTTGGGTCAATTGGGTTGCCTTCCTTTGTGATCTTTGTATCATCCATTGTCAAAAAATTAAGAGCTCCCTGTCCCTCCACACTTCCGATATCAGATCTTGCGGATTGTATGTGTCTCTGGAGGACTTTTTTAAGGGACCTCTCTTTGAAGAACATTATTTCTTCTTTTCCCAGCCACCAGTCAAGCATTATTGCCGAAGGTTTTGCAAAAGGATAAAGGATCAATTGATACATCTTGACTAATGGAGTTAAATATGCTCCGGCTTTCAGGGCATTTCTGGTGAAATATGCCTGGGGCATAATCTCACCAAAACAGGTTATTATTACAGTGGAGAATACAAATGCAGCAGTACCACCCATTATTGAACCTGTAAGCAGGGCAATAAGAACATTTACGGCAACGTTTCCCCATAATAAAGTTGTTAAAAGAAAGTTGGAATCCCTTCGGATATCTAGTATTTTTCTTGCATCCTTATTGCCAGATTCGGCTTCAGTTTCCAATACCAGCCTGCTCAATCCAAAAAGTCCAATGGTAAGGCCGGAAAACATTGCCGATTGACTGACAAAAAATAAAAGTAGAATCCAGGTTATAATTTCCATATTTTGCTTCCACTTTAGTTGTATGACAATATATTTATATCTACTTAAAACTTTGACTGTCGTAATATTGTGATATTGTTCTCAATCTGTATTATCGAACCATTTATGCATGATGTAATTTCCTGTCAAAACATATGCCATTAATTTAAAAGAGGAGTTGTTTCAATTTTTATGGGGATATATTTGCCTGTACGGTAATCTTTGCTATATACCCTTACATTTACTTTTGTTTGAGGATTTGGTATTTTTACTTTATGGGTATCTGTGATTTAGTTATTTTAAAATATGTTTATCTTTTGTTTATTGAAAGGTTAACATACTATTAACATTTTTGATTTGAGAATTATATCATAACTTCTATTAATTATGAATGAAGAAGTTGTAATAGTTTTTAATGTACTACTCATGTGCCTATACGAAATAGGTTTTTGAGTGAGGGTAAAAGTATGACCGAGAAAACATAATTAGACTGGATAGCAATTGCTCTTGTAGTAATTGGAAGTTTGAATTGGGGATTGTTTGGTATATCACAGGACTATAACCTGGTAGAACTTATCTTTGGATATAGCGCAATAGCACGGGTAGTCTACATTATTGTAGGTTTGGCAGCCCTGTACATGATATACTTTGCAAGCAAAGACCACCAGTAATTTGGTGGTCTTATTTTTTATGCATGATGAAACGTGCAGACAGTATAATTATGCTTTCCAAAAGCCCGAATGAAGGTGATTTTTCCGCCATCTTAGTACTATCGGGAAGGCTTTTTTCATCTAGTTCTATCATTGAAATCGAACGTCTTTTGTTTTTTGTTGATGTACATGCAATTTTATTTCCTTCCGGTGACCATTGTGGCATAAAACCTCTCCCGACTTGCAGTTTTTCATTTCCTTTATGGTCAGTTATCCATATTCCGTATTCTCCGATATCTCCGTAATTAAATACGATTTTATCTGCGTCAGGCGACCATGCAGGAAATGAATAGGCCTTGAAGTATCCCGAATTGTTGGTTATTTTTCTTTGATTGCTACCATCAGCATTCATAACCCACAGGCTTGTAGTGTGATTATTACCTGCTCTAACATATGCAATTTCAGCACCATCCGGTGACCAGGCAATGTCATATGCTTTTCCTTTGAAAATGCGGGATTTTCCTGAACCGTCAGTTTCCATAATCCAGATACCTTCAGTTTCCGGATTATTCGAAACGTAAGCAATGAGGTCCCCTTCTGGTTGCCATTGTGGTTCAAGATAGGGGCCATTGCTATCAGTGAGTTTAGTATTTTCGCTACCATCGGAGTTAATTATCCATATATCTGAGTCCTTGCAGATATTTGATTTATTCAACATTCTTTGTTTTGTCCCATCTTCTTTTTCTACCATATCCCATATATCACCGTTTTCAGAAGCTGCAGATACATAAACAATTTTAGAGCCATCAGGACTCCAATCGGCTTTCCAACCCCTCAAGCCCAGCAGGTAGTTTTCCAGAAAGGCTCCTTCAGTTAGTTTCCTTTTGCCAGAACCGTCTGGATGCATCGTCCATAATTCATAATTTCCTGTCAGATTTGATATATAGAGTAACAAATTTCCTTCAGGAGACCAGGGGTCAAAGAAGAAACCTCCGCTTTCATCTCCAGAAGTTAATTTTTCTTTATCTGTTCCATCTGCTTTTGATAAGCAGGCACTTAGATTTTCCAGTGAATTACCTGTGCTTGAAGAATAGGCGATATATGTTCCATCAGGGGACCAGTAAGGAGCAAAATTGTGTGTGGAATTTTCAATTGCAAATGTATTCTCGTCTGCATTACAGGGGCTTGCAATAAAAAATAATATCAGGGTGGCGAAACAAAGGAGGTGTTTTAGATTCATCTTTATACTTCCAGTACACAGTAACAGAATGTACACATAGTTAATTTTGTTGTCATTCATGAAACTCCTTTGCCTTATGTGGGTATAATTTACTAAGTGCATATTATATAAATTAATTGGTAATATATTTTATTTTACTTTTAGGTTGTCACATTGATTCACAATGTCTGATAGCAAACCTTTAATCCTTCCAGACAATATTCTCTTCCCCAAACCAACTTAAAACAATCCTTTTAATCTTTCAGGACACATGTCTCTCAAAAATATAATGATAAAGGGTGCCAAAGAGCACAATTTAAAAAATATTGATGTAGTGTTGCCCAGAGATAAATTAATCGTGATCACGGGGTTAAGTGGCTCGGGCAAGTCATCTCTTGCTTTTGATACGATCTATGCCGAAGGCCAGCGTCGCTATGTTGAATCGCTTTCATCATATGCCCGGCAATTCCTGGGCCAGATGGAAAAACCCAATGTGGAATACATTGAAGGGCTTTCTCCTGCTATTTCAATCGAACAGAAGACCACCAGCAAGAATCCCCGCTCCACCGTGGGTACCGTTACCGAGATATACGACTACCTGAGATTGCTGTTTGCCCGTATAGGGGCTCGCCACTGCCCGGATTGTGGGCGTGCCATCGAACCCCTGAGTGTTGACCAGATTGTGGACAACATAATGAAATTCCCTGCAAAAAGCAAACTTCATATCCTGGCGCCTGTTGTCCGGGAGCGTAAAGGTGAATACAGGAAACTTCTCGCTGATATCCGGTCTGATGGTTATTCCCGTGCACGTGTGGATGGGGGGATTATCCGGCTCGATGAAGCTGATTCCCTGGAACTGGGGCGCTACAATAAACATAACATTGAAATTGTGGTTGACAGGCTTTCCATCAAAGAAGGAATAGAAGAGCGCCTCTCTGATTCTGTGGAACAGGCCCTTGCCAGAAGTGGCGGTATAGTTATAGCTGATATTGTCGATGGCGATGAATTCGTATTCAGCGAAAAACTTGCCTGTCCACACTGTGGAACTGGATTTGAAGAACTGGAACCTGCCATGTTTTCCTTTAACAGCCCCCAGGGAGCATGTGATGTATGTCATGGCCTGGGAACTTCCATGGAATTCGATCCGGACCTGATAATCCCTGACAGATCCCTGTCTCTCAATGAAGGAGCAGTTGAACCGTGGGGTACGAGAAAAGATGGCTATTACATGCAGTCTCTCCAATCTCTTGCTGATCATTTCGGATTTTCTATGGATGCTCCTTTTGAAGATCTGGAGCCACAGTATCAGAATATGATCCTCTATGGCACGGCCACCAAAGTCCCGATGGTCCATACCGGTAAAGGTGGAGGTGTCTGGAAACGCAATAGTCGTTTTAAAGGTGTTATTGCTACCATTTCCAAGATATACAATCGTACAGATTCAGAAAATACCAAGGACCGGCTAAAACGGTATATAAGCACCAAACCATGTCCGGCCTGTGAAGGTGAAAGGCTCAAGCCAGCCAGTCTGTCTGTTTTCATAGACGGGTTCAATATAATCCGGACAACTCACATGTCTATTGAGGATTGTCTCCACTTCTTCGAGAAACTGGAACTTAGCTTGGACCAGCGGGAATTTACCATAGCCCGCCTGATATTGAAAGAAATTAA
The DNA here is from genome assembly GCF_900215215.1 of Methanohalophilus euhalobius. GTDB lineage: Archaea > Halobacteriota > Methanosarcinia > Methanosarcinales > Methanosarcinaceae > Methanohalophilus > Methanohalophilus euhalobius. The sequence goes on from NZ_OBDR01000004.1 coordinate 47,913, forward strand.
ATCCAGACTGGGTTTTTTGGTTGATGTGGGTCTTGATTATCTAACATTGAGTCGTTCAGCATCCACTCTTTCCGGAGGGGAAGCCCAGCGTATCCGTCTTGCCACTCAGATAGGCTCCAGTTTGATGGGGGTACTGTACATTCTGGATGAACCGAGTATTGGTTTGCATCAGCGGGATAATCTCAGGCTTATCAACACTCTCAAACACTTACGTGATATCGGTAACACCGTTATTGTTGTGGAGCATGATGAAGAAACAATAATGAGTGCCGATCATGTTGTGGATATGGGACCAGGTGCCGGTATTCATGGTGGAGACCTGGTAGCGGAGGGAACTCCTGTGGAAATTATGCAAAACCCGGATTCTCTCACGGGGAGATATCTCAAAAGGGAACTGGAGATTCCGGTGCCCTCGGAACGGCGTACTCCTGAGGGTTTCATTAAACTGATTGGTGCTGCTGAAAACAATCTCAAGGAAATCGATGTGGAATTTCCTCTCTCAGTAATGATATGTGTAACCGGGGTTTCAGGGTCAGGTAAAAGTACACTTATCAATGAAACCCTGAATAAAGTGTTAGCCCGCAAACTCAATCGTGCCAGGGAGAGAACAGGAAAATATTCCGCTATCGAAGGTCTTGAAAATGTTGACAAGGTAATTACAATAGATCAGTCTCCCATAGGCAGGACTCCCAGATCCAATCCGGCTACCTATACCAATCTCTTCACACCCATACGTGAATTATTTGCCCAGACAAAACTTTCCAAATCCCGCGGCTATAAACCGGGTCGTTTCAGTTTCAATGTACGTGGAGGCCGTTGTGAGACCTGTGGCGGGGAGGGAATAATCACTATTGAAATGCACTTTTTGCCCGATGTTTATGTGCCCTGTGAAGTCTGTCATGGCAAACGGTACAACAGGGAAACCCTTGAGGTAACTTACAAGGATAAAAGCATAGCCGATGTACTGGATATGACAGTGGAAGAGGCTCTTGGTTTTTTTGCAAACATTCCAAAAATAAAACGTAAGTTACAGACGCTTTTTGACGTTGGTCTGGGCTACATCAAACTCGGTCAGTCTTCCACCACGCTTTCCGGTGGGGAAGCCCAGCGTGTCAAACTTGCTACTGAGTTGAGTAAACGCTCTACCGGTAAAACGGTCTATATTCTTGATGAACCAACCACAGGGTTGCATTTTGATGATGTCAGGAAGTTACTTGAAGTGCTTCAGCGCCTCGTTGAGGGAGGAAATACAGTAATTGTAATAGAGCACAATCTGGATGTTATCAAGGTTGCAGATTGGATTATTGACCTTGGTCCTGAAGGTGGAGAAGGTGGAGGACTTGTTGTTGCAGAAGGGGTTCCTGAAAATGTGGCAAAGGTCGAAGGTTCCTATACCGGTGAATTTTTGAAAAACATTCTCTCCTGAGAACTCGGGCACAAGGTTTATTTTCTTTCAGGAAAGAATTTACATGACCAAAATACTGGTTACCGGCCTTACCGGGGGTGTATTTATATGGTAAGAAAAATCCGTTGCAAGAATATCAAGAATGACCTCGAATATCTGGGGGGCATCATGTCACATCAGGAAGGCAGGGAGCCCACTCCTGATGTGGCCAGGTTTAAAACCCAGGTAGAATATAAGAAAACACTATGCAAAATACTAAGGAATGAAAAAGAGAAGGAAGAGCTTGATCGCTGATTCCTTCATATATCATATTTTTCAAAACATGGAAGGCAGTAAAAGTTGCCGTTCATAACTCTTGCCCGGCTTTCCATCATTCCTTCGCCACATTCACTGCAGATGAGGGTCTGGAAAATAACTGCCTTTTCAGGCGGTTTTATTTCGATTTCCTCAATTTTGAACAGCTCTTCAAGAGGCATGTTCAGGACTTCATGGGATTTTTCTTCATGTTTTTGCTTAAACCTTTTTTCTTCCTCTTCTGTAGCACTGCCTTCCCTGATCTTTGGAAACAGGTTCTGATGTTCTTCATCATTTTTCATCCCATCAGGTTTCACCACGAGCCGCAGAGCTTTATCGTCTCCCCGATTGAAGAAAGTGTACACATGTTTGCCGAAATCACGGTATATCAGATTACCTTTCCCGAAGGTGCATCCATTGACCACCTGTATGGCATCCACAGAACATGACTTGTTTTCAACTATGCACACGAGCTCTTCATCCTCTGCCCTAATGTTTTTAAAATGTTCCTCTGCTGCTTTTGCAGCCCTGAACCCCAGAGATAATCCGGGACAAAGATGGCCGTGGAACTTTACTGCGTCTTCAATTTCCATTAAATCCCTCACAGGTATTGTTTTCTTAACTTTTCAACTGTAATTTCAACTTGCTTAACTGCGGTACCGGTATATCGGTAAGGATCAACAAGTTTCTCGACATCCTCTCCATTAAGATAGCCGGATACATCTTTATTTGCAAGCAAAGTTTCACGCAGGTGTTTTCCGCTTTCGTGGGCCTGCATGGCAGCTGTACGTACTATCTCATGGGCTTCCTGTCTGCCGACACCTCTTTTTGCAAGTTCTATCATGACCGCCTCGCCCATATTAAGTCCTTTGAGCAATTCAAGGTTACGCTTGATGTTTTCCGGATAAAAGTGCAGGTTATCGGTCACATGGATTCCGAGTTTCAGGATGTGGTCGGTTAGCACACATGTTTCAGGGAAAACAACCCTTTCACATGAAGAGTTTGTAAGATCCCTCTCATCCCATAGTGTATTATTCATAAGTTCAGGTTCAATCATGGAGCGTACAATTCTTGCAAGCCCGCATATCTGTTCGGATTTGATTGGGTTGCGTTTATGAGGCATCGTAGAGGAGCCTACCTGTTTTTTGCCGAAACTTTCCTCGACTTCTGCAAGTTCACTTCTCTGCAGTGTTCGTAATTCAACACCAATTTTATCCAGTGTTGTTACGACATTTGCCATCCACATAACAAATTCCGCATGACGGTCCCTCTGGATAATCTGGTTGGAGACATCCACACCTGTGATCCCAAGATATTCCATCGCTTTTTTCTGGATTTCAATACCCTTCTCACCAAAAGCAGCCTGGGTACCTACAGCCCCGGTCATCTGGCCTACTTCTACCCTGGGCTTGAGCTGTTCAAGTCTCTCTATATGCCTGCCAATCTCGGCTGCCCAGATTGCAAAACGCAGGCCGTATGTTGTTGGTACGCCGATCTGTCCGTGGGTTCTGCCCGCACATACAGTTTCTTTGTGTTTTTCAGCCTGACGCAGGAGCACTTCCAGTAGTTGTCTGATTTTTGGTTCCATTACTTCAATGGCATCTTTCATCTGGAGACCTGTAGCCGTATCCAGCATATCGTTTGATGTTGCACCGAAATGTACCCATTTACTGGCATCTTCCTCACATTTTTCGGAGATGGCAAGCACAACTGCCATCATGTCATGATGGATCTCATCTTCGATTTCCTTGACTCTTTTGAGTTCCACATTTTCAATACTTTGTTCTATTATCTTAGCGGCGTCTTCAGGGATTAATCCCACATCAGCTTCTGCTTTTGCAAGGGCTGCCTCTGCTTTCATGATACATACCAGGCGGTTTTCCTCACTCCAGACATGTTTCATTTCCTCGGTTCCGTACCGGTATTCTATGGGATGGATGGCCATTGATATTCTCCTTTTGTGACTATAATTTCAGATGATTGGTTTTAATGGAACTACAGATTGCTTTTAATTATAATTATGTTTGGGTTAGCAGTACAGGCGTACCCATGATATTCTTTATGAATAATAGCCGCTTCCTATCACTCCACAGGAACTACCATCTTATAGCCGCTCACCTCACCAATGGTCACTTTTACCCCATAAACAGCTTCGATATTTTCAGGTGTGATTACTTCTTCCTTGCCGTGTGCAAACACTTCCCCATCTTTAATAAGGACATAACGATCGGAATATCGAATTGCCAGATTAATATCATGCATGGTTATTACTGCTGAAACGTGTTCTTTCCTGGCAACCTCTACAACAGTATTCAGGATACCCAGCTGGTTTTTCAGGTCCAGGCTGCTTGTGGGTTCATCCAGCAGGAGTATTCGGGGCTGTTGCACCAATGCACGGGCAAGGCTTACTTTTTGCAATTCACCGCCGCTCATCTCATCAATGTAGCGCAATGCAAGCTCTTCCATCCCCATGTCCGATATTACCTGACGGGTAATTTTCATGTCTTTTTCTTTCATACCCCATTCGATGTGAGGTTTCCTCCCCAGTAATATCGCATCAAATGCTGTCAGACGACTGGGTTCTGTATTCTGGGGAACATAGCCGAGCCTTTTTGCGATTTCTATTCGGGGAAGTTCCAGAACATTTTCCCCTTCTACAATTATACTTCCGGATTTTGGAGTAAGAATTGTGTTGATACAGCGAAGCAATGTGGTTTTCCCTACACCATTAGGTCCCAGAATTGTCAGTACTTCTCCGGGGTTGAGGTCAAATTCAATTTCCTTGAGTACTTCTCTTTTTTTATAGTCAAACTGAAGTTCTCTTATTTTTAGCATTAGTGGCTATACCCCCGGATAAGCAGATACAGGAACAAAGGTGCCCCCATGAATGCAGTAATTATTCCTACAGGGAGTACATAGGGTGCAATTATCAGGCGTGCTGCAACGTCAGAAGCAAGCAGAAGAACCGCGCCTACAATACAGGCAGAAGGTATCAGGAAGCGCTGGTCATCTCCTACAAACCGGCGGGCGATATGCGGGCACACCAGCCCGACAAATCCTATTATTCCAAGAAAAGACACAGCTGCTGCAGTTGCCAGTGATGCCACCAGCATTCCTGTCAGGCGCACTCTGTCAACATTCACTCCCAGTCCCCTGGCGACCTCATCTCCTGCATCAATCGCATTATAGTTCCAGCGATTATAGAAGAAATAGGCTGAAGCTAGCAGTGTGATAAATCCCATTATGTAGATACTTTCCCAGTAAGCTCTTCCAAGATTTCCGAAGGTCCAGAACACTATTTCCGGTAGTTCTGAGTCATCTGCAAAAAACTGTAACAGCATTGTTGCAGCCGTAAGCAACGAACTCAATGCCACTCCAACAAGTATGAGCACTTCCGGGGTTGCATTTTTGTATTTTGCAATGGCCAGAATCGTTAAAGTTGATATCAGGGAAAATGCAAAAGCGGAAAGCGTTGTCATGTAAGGCAAATCGAGCATCGGCAGCCAGTTGCGTGTACCTGCCAGGATTGAAAGAGTGGCTCCAAAAGCGGCTGCATGGGAGATTCCCAGTGTGTAGGGTGATCCGAGAGGATTGCGCAGGATGGACTGCAATACAACCCCTGATATCGAAAGGGCGACACCTGCAATTATTGCAGCAACAGCCCGTGGTATTCTCAAGTTCCAGATAATTGATTTGGAATGTGTTAATTCAGCTGGCATTCCAAGTATCGTTCGGGTTATTTCAAAGATTGTAAGGTCGGCATTCCCCACTGAAAGAGAATACAGGAATATTCCTCCGGTCAACAATACTGAAAGGAGAATAAAAGAGGTCTTCCTGTCAATGTAACTTCGGTATTTTTCAGGAAGTGTCCCCACTTCATCCTCATCTTTTTTGCAGTAATATTCCATGTAATCCCCTGATAGTATTATTCAAATGAAATCTGTCCAAACTCATGGCCGAAATTGTCGGTCATAGTTTCGTAGATATCCTCATTTACAGGCGATTCGGCATAGAGGAATGAATATATCTCATTTGCTTTTTCCTGTGGATTTACGTCCTGGAATTCTGAAGGATAGACAACTTTTCCTACATACCATGCATCTGCAAGTACATTTCCATGGTTTGTTGTGTACCAGTTGTAAGGCATGACTCCATAAATTTTATCATTTTTCGCCGCCTCCAGTTCAGAATAAACCCCGCCAGTTGCAAAAGAACCAATACCGTACTTTTCGTTGGTATGGGTGTTCCCATTCTCCGAAAAATCATAGGTACCCAGATCAACGAAAATGTAATCGATACCCGGATTGGAATCCCAATTAAAAAGGGCATCATCTCCTACCTGATAGCCTTCCCAATCTCCGGTTTTTGAAACGCCGGAAGCAACATTGTTGACATTAACATATTCAAAAGGGGGATAATCCGGCTGTGTGGAAAGAATACCGTGTGAGCCTCGGTAACTAATTCCTGCTATATATGCAGTGGGAGTTTCTTTATCCTTAGTTCTCTCATTGAGTTCTGCAATTTCTTCTTCAAAGAAAGTTATTACTTCGTTGGCTCTTTGTTCCCTGTCCATTACATGGCCCATAATCTGGAGGGATTGTTTCATGTTTTCATCTCCTGTATTGCCATAATTCAGACCAACTACCGGGATTCCGACATCAGAAGATAATTTTTCTGCATCCTCAGCATTGGAATATGTATAGAATATAACATCAGGAGCCGGGTTAAGAGTCAGAATGGATTCTGCATCATATTTTCCCCTGAATGCGCCAATATAGGGATATTTTTCAGAATCTGCGAACTGGGGGTTTGCGATCCTGTATGGTCTTTCAGGAGAATCGATGGATTCCTCCCATTGTTCAATGTCCTCCACTCCGACAACTGTGTCCTGTTCTCCAAGATAACACAGGTATCGTAATGCGCCCGGTCCCACACAAATAGTATGCTCGATGTTATCGTTTATCACTACTTGTCTTCCATAAGAATCTGTTATGGTGAGCGTTTCATTATTCCCTTCATTTCCTTTATTTTGTGGTTCAGAAGAATCCATGCATCCACAGGATACTAGAATAATTCCTAATATTGCCAGTGTGAGTAATATTTTTGTTCTATGCATACAATCATCTTCAAATTTGTAGTAATTAATAATTGTTCATAATCTCATATTAAGTGCTATTATTATTCATTTTCGTAGCAGTTAATTCTATAAATATTTGTTGCGTATTATTCATGAGTATTTTTTGTATTTTTTAATGCTACAGAACAAGAAACGAAACACAGGTTTTGTATGGTGTACCCACAACCATTATATACCATGTTTACTTTATATAGTATATAGTTCATAATTATCAATGGAGGGTATTTATGTCACAACAAATCTTTGAGTTTTCAGAACAGCAGAAAAAGGAACTTTCCGATCTTTTCGGGGAAAGGGTCAATTTAAGTCGCAGGGAACGTCATTTCTATAACCATGATGTAGGAGCTTTGCCTTCCATGGCAAAGAGACTCCTTGGAAAAGCAAAACCTGCTGCGATTGTTAAACTTAGGGATGAGGATGATGTTGTCAATTTGATGGATTTTGCTTCCCGCTATTCAGTACCTGTAGTTCCCAGGGCTGGAGCTACATCCGGTTATGGGGGTGTGATTCCTACAAAGGGAGGAATCATTGCTGATGTCGGCAGGTTAAACCAGATTTATGATATTGACAGTGAAAAACTGACAGCAACAGTCGGGGCGGGAATCGTCTGGGAAAAACTGGAATCCAAACTGAATCATGTTGATCTTTCTGTCTGTGCCCTGCCTTCAAGTGCACCGGCAGCAACCGTTGGCGGCTGGCTTGGGCAGAACGGTCTGGGTTATGGAAGTTATGAGTACGGCTGGTCACAGGAAACAATGCTTTCCGCACGACTGGTAACTCCCGAGGGTAAGGTGCGTGAGTTCGAAGGAAATGATCTGCAAAAGATTGCAGGCAATTTGGGTGTGCTTGGTATTATTACACAGGTCACCCTCAAGATACGACCACACAGACAAACAAAAGCATTTTCTGCAAGTTTTGAGAATCCTGATGCTCTACAAAAGGCTCTGCAGTTGATTGATGAGCGCAACATTGCGCTCTGGTCCATATCATTTATTAATCCGGGTTTTGCTGACATGAAAAATCGTGCTCCTCAAAAATTGCACCATGGTGAACCCATTGTGCTGGATGATGTCGATTTACCTGAAGCCTATATATGCAACTTTTTCTATCCGGATAACAGGGATGTATCTGGTCTTGAAGATACCATCAAAGAAGCCGGTGGTTCCATTCTTCCTGAGCAAATATCAAAACATGAAACAGGTGAATGGTTCAGGACGATGAAAGTTAAAAGGCTTGGACCTTCTTTTATTCCGGCAGAGATAGTAGTGCCTCAGGAAAAGGTCAGTAAGGTGATCGATGAGATTAACGAAAAAATTTCGCTGCCTGTATTGATCGAAGGGACGGTTTCGCGGGATGGCGAAGTCGTACTCCTCTGTTTCATTCCTCATTCGGAGAGGTCTTTCAAGTTCAATATGGCATTCACCCTGGCTCTCAGTATCATCAGGATCGCTGAAGATAACGGAGGCAGGATGTATGCTTCGGGTCTCTATTTTGCGGGTCAGGCTGAAAAAGTTTACGGTGAGATGCTCAAACAATTGATGGATATCAAAAAGGAGCTTGACCCCTCAGATATCATGAATCCTGAGACATTTACCGGCAGGGGATTATTCACTTCTGCTATTTCAATGGCAGGTAAAATGGAACCTCTGATGCGCTTTGTGGGTAACATGTCAGGAGTGGATAAGACTGATTTCAAAGATCAGAAAAACATTCCTGGTGACATAATTTCCCACGCTTATACCTGTGCACAGTGCGGCTATTGTGTAAACGAATGTGATCAGTATTACGGGCGTGGATGGGAATCTCAATCCCCCAGGGGTAAATGGTTCTTTATCAAGGAATACCTGGCCGGAAGGGATGAGATTAATCAGGAACAGACAGATACTTTCCTTGCATGTACTACCTGTGAATTGTGTGATGTACGGTGCCAGCTGGATCTTCCCATTGAGAATTCATGGTTGCGCCTGAGGGAAAATCTTGTTCAGCAGCGTGGTAAGATGACCTTCCCGCCATTTGAGATCATGGCTCAGAGTCTGAACAAGGAACGCAATATCTGGGCGGAATACCGTCAGGGCAGGGATGAGTGGGTTCCTGAGGACCTCAAACCCAAAATCAAGGAAAAGGCAGATTATGCCTATTTTGCTGGCTGTACGGCTTCTTTTGTGGAAAAAGATATCGCAGAAGCTTCTGCTCGCATGCTTTCGGATGCCGGAATTGATTATACTATTCTGGGCAAGGAAGAATCCTGCTGTGGTATTCCGATGCTTGCAGCCGGGAAGTGGGATGTTTTCGAAAACATCATGAAAATGAATGTGGGCAATATGAAGAAAAAAGGTGTAAAAACTGTAATTACTTCCTGTCCAGCATGCTGGTTCGTGTGGCATACCTATTACCGCCAGTGGGCCGAAAAACTGGGAATTGATTATGATTTTGAAGTCAAGCACTATTCCGAAGTACTTGCTGAAAGGATGGATGTACTTGAACCCAAACTCAAGGTTCCACTTGAAAAGACCGTTACTATCCATGATGCCTGTCACATGGGGCGTGCCGGAGGTATCTATGAGCCACCCAGAAAGCTTGCAAAAGCCATTCCCGGTGTTGACTTCCGTGAGATGGAGCACAACAGGGAAAACGGACATTGCTGTGGTTCAGTATTGACCCTGGTGAGCGAGCCTGACGTTGCCAATATAATTGGTGGTGTGCGGCTGAAAGAAGCCGAAGCCGTGGGTGCGGATATTATGCTTGCCGCCTGCCCATGTTGTCAGGTGCAGCTGCGTGTGTCTGCACAGAAGAGCAATATCCCTGTGGATGTGCAGGACCTGGGTGCAACCGTGGCCCGTAGTATGGGGTATGATATTGCTGATACTACAAATGATGCTCTGGTGGGTTGGGCTGCCTTTGAGCAGATGATCTATCTTATGAAACCTGAGAACATGACCAATCTGATGATGGAATTGATGCCACAGATGATGGAGGCCATGCCTTCGTATATGAGGGGAATGATGAAAACGGTCAAGTATGTACCGGGTATGGATAAACTAATGGCACCGATGATGCCCAAAATGATGCCGATGCTTCTGCCTTCCCTGATGCCGAAGGTCATGCCGGATATGCTTGAAGCAGTTACCCGTCATGTCCAGATGCCCGATTACATGGAAGAACAGCTCCCGGACCTGATGCCAAAAGCGATGGAGAATCTGATGCCCAACATGCTCCCACAGATTGCACCGCTTTTGACACCCCGGATGATAGAATACATCAAGCAGAACTAAGATTTGATACACCCCTATAAGGGGGGTGTCATTTTTTCATTTTCCTGCTTCCATTTTGCTGTTTCCTGTGTTTCCTTGTATTATTTATAAAATGAGCACTTCTCTTTCATGGGGGTTGAAAGTTGTTATCGGAAATTCCTGCAATACTTGAAGAACTAGATTCAGAAGATATAGATAAAGAGGTATTAAGGGCAGCTATAATCGCAGAATTCGATGCGGTCAATATCTATGAACAGATGGCTGGCCTGACAAATGATGATAATCTACGTACGGTGCTTCTGGATATTGCCAGGGAAGAAAAACTTCATATTGCAATGTTCCAATCTGTACTTCTTGAATATGATCAGGAATATCTGGAAATAATGGCAGATTATTCCCTTGCACGCAAATGATACTTTGTCAGATAAAATTTATATATTTGCAACTGTTCATTTTGATGTGAGAGATGGGTAGGGGACCTTGTGATCAATTATGAACCTAATAAATAGTCGTATTCTGATAGTTTCATTTGTCGTTTTTGTAATATTTGCGCTATTTCTGGCATTTGTGGATGCAAGCGCTTCTACTTCAAATACAGGAGTCGATCAAAAGATAAGTGGCTATTCATTCTCCCAGCCCGATTCATCCGATCCGGCTCCGACAGGTGTTGTTTACCTTGATTTAAATGGCAAGAATGGATTTTCTGTAATTCTTGAAGATGAGATTGCAGACCTTCTTGAAGAAAAAGGATTTGAAGTGGAAACAGTTTCAATGCAACCGGTTATTTATGACAGTACTGCACTTGCTGTTGTTGTTAATAAACCAGATATTTTCTACAATCCGTTTTACTCAACTGCAACTATGGATGTGGAATTTGTTTATTCCCGCACAGGCAACATGGAATACCTGGATATGCTGATTGATGATTATGATAAGCCGGTTGTCTTTTCTTCTATGGATGGTTATCAGCTATTGCGACATGGGCAACTCACCTTTAATGATACTACAAAGGGTCTTGTAACCTATCCCTACTATAGACGCCATCTAGCTGAAAATATAGCAACAGGAGTAGTCGAAAAAGCATTCAGTGATGATTTGTGAGTTGATAATGGAGGATTATATGCAATTGTCCACCAGCAAGCGTGTTGAAATTGTGGATATTACCGATAAGGTGTCCGGTGTAGTGAGAAGCAGTAATATCGATGAAGGAATGTGTACGATTAGTACTTCCCACACAACGTGTGCGATCATCGTCAATGAACACGAGTCGGGCCTGGTTTCTGATATTATGGAATTGCTGGAAAAACTGGTTCCTTCAAATGCAGACTACTATCATGATCGTGTAGATAACAATGCAGATGCCCACTTAAGAGCAGTTCTCCTGGGAAACAGCGAAACGATGCCTGTGAGGAAAGGAAACATTGAACTTGGTACATGGCAGAGTATCTTTTTTGTGGAACTGGATGGGCCGCGCAAGAGGAATGTAGATATAGCGGTATCATCATCTGATTTTAGGGGATGAATTCTCAGCCTCTACTATCTTCAATCAGTATTAATTATGTATAGGTGGTCTATTATGGTGGAAAAAGAGAATAAGCAAGAGCAAGAAATTGAAGACAAAGATAAGAAAAAGAAAGTGGCACATGTGGAGCCGGTGCATCCGGGAGATGAACGGGTAGGAAAAAGCCGACATCTGCTGGATACCGGTGAATGATATTTATGCCAGTGCCAGGGTGGTTGACCCTGGGGACAAATTCATCTCGTTGTTACCTGTAACGGAAACAGTCTTTGCAACGGGATGATTCCTTTTTACAAAAGTCATTTTAAGGTTGAGAGTAAGTTTACCGTCTTCTACTTCAAAATTAACATTCAGTTCCACAGGTTCACGCATCTCATATTTACTGATATTGAATTTCCTGGATGCATCAAGTATTTCAATCCCGACAAACTTGTTATTTTCGTCCACGTCAAGGATGATATCATCTAACATCAATGAGGATCTGTATTTACGGTCCCGGGGATAAATGTACATGCTGTCATTTAGCCAATCGTAATCAAAATGACTATGTTCATAATGAACTACATCGCCGCTCATTTACTTGATCCTCCTTTCAACTTCCCGTGGAAAACATGTCACCAATGAAACCTTGAAGGGGTTGGTGCTTCTTACTGCAATGATAATAACCACGTCGTATTTATCGTTATGCCTGTAAAGTACTTGAAATTTGTTATTTTCCTGGTCCACAATCCCTGCAGGATCTTCTGTGGATATCATGTTATGTGAAGTGGCCAGATCGGTGAGATGGTCTAATCCTCGCTCTTTGGTTCTTTTCACGAAATGCTTGCTAAACGTTATATTATCGATATCTATTGTCTGCAGGCTTTCGTGGAATTGTCTTATGTTCAATAGTCTACCTCACAGGACCAGGTACATCTGTTAACCGTTAGACCTGTACATATCTGTTTCGTCTTCAATCCCTGGCCAACCTGAAGCCCCAGCCCTTACCTTTCATTTCTGCCTCGAGTTTGCCCTCTTCTGCAAGTTTCAACAGCCTGTCCTTGGCGTACCTGGGATTACATCCCACAATTTCCGCAACATCTGAAGCAGAAACAGTTGCTTTTTCAAGTGCTTCTTCAACAGCTTCGGTAAAATCCTCATCTGTGTACTGTACTGCAAAGCGGGCTCTGTTTTCGGTTCTTGGTTGTTCTTTCATAAATGAATCACCGGGGAGAATATGGTTCGATTGCATTTATAATTAATGCTGTATACCACAAACAGCAAACTATATATAGTGATTACTATATACTGTATACTGTAATCAGTAAACAAAGAGGAATATTATGGCAAACACAAGAAAAGGATGTAAAGGCACGGTCTTTGTGAGGACCGTTAAGCAACCATTCGATGAATGGCTGGTGGGCTTGATAGACCACACTGAAAAGAAAGGAAGCCGTGAATGCCGCATGTGTGGCGATCTGTGCGACTGCCACAGCGTCCGGACTACTGAAGACGGTATAGGCCTTGTGTGGAAATGTAACCATGACCACATGTTCAAGCAGGATGTTTCCCTGGAAGAACTCCACAGGATATACCAGAAGGCCAACCCACAAAAGTATGAAAGTGAAACGGTTTATTTGAGCAAGTACAGAATGAGAGATCTACCAAAGAAACTGAGGTCAATAGTATGACATCTAAAGATATACCCCCTGAACACCGTGTTGCATCCAGAGATCTAGTGCAAAAGGTAGGTGTTGAGTTCCTTGAGCATTTGGAAAAGTTTGGCGAAACTTCCCATATCCGCGGTTTCTGTGCCTACATGTTGGACATACATAGAGGTAAAATCTGAAAATCGGAGGAATTGATATTTACACACTCACCACATGCCCCCACTGCAAGAAAGAAAGTTATCACAATCTCGGTGTCAAGGTGAAAGAGTACAGGTAAAATCCATCGCTGAACGCACAGGTGTAAGTAAAGTTATCACAATCTCGGTGTCAAGGTGAAAGAGTACCGTGGTTCCTTGGAGATCTTTAAAATCCTTGTGACGGATTCTGTTACCGTGGAGGATTTCACGGAGGCCATCCGGGCAGAAATGCTTAATTCCAATGGTATAATAACTACTATGGGAGTTGAAAGGATCCTCAAGGATACATTTGGCCTGAACCCCAATGACATCAACCAAATGCAAGAACGACTGTACGAAACTGTCTAAACACCACGTTGATGGCACGGAGGCAGTACGTTAAAAATTAGGATTTGGTGCGAGGGAAGGGATTCGAACCCTCGAACTCCTACGAGAATAGGCCCTGAACCTATCGCCTTTGGCCTGGCTGGGCAACCCTCGCACACGATTTCTGGCTATAGATAGGGCTTTTGATTCTTAAGGGTTTTGGTCTTGGATGAATAGTAGTCAGGGATATTTCACCCTGACATCTAAATATAGGAGTCTGTTTTTGGAGGTTGTAAGCCGGAAGTTTTAACCCCCGGCAAGGGTTAGAATTTGCATTTCTCCCCTATCAACAGAACGCATGGCTTCTATATAGCCTCTTTTGCCTGGTTTTTCCAACGAGGGGTGACTCTGAGCATGGCATTAAAAAATATAAAGGATCACTAAAATGAAAAAGGAACAAACGGATGAGTTACTTCTCATCCGATAAGTTTCAATATCAGGGCTTTCTGTGCATGCAACCGGTTTTCTGCCTGATCGAAAACTACGGAATGGGTACCGTCCATAACTTCGGCCGATATCTCCTCTCCCCTGTGGGCCGGTAGGCAATGCATGACGATCACATCATTCTTTGCGACATCAAGCAAATTACTGTTAATCTGGTAATCCGCCAGGTCACTCAGCCTTTTATCCCTTTCCCCTTCGTCTCCCATGGATATCCAGACATCGGTATAGAGAACGTCAGCATCAGTAGAAGCCTCTATCGGATCCCTGAGGATCTCAACCTTACCCCCCATTTCACGTGCCATACTTACGATATCATCGTCCGGTTCATAACCATCAGGACAGGCCACAGCAATCTCCATTCCTACCATGGCACAACCCAGTATCATTGAATTGCACACATTGTTGCCATCGCCTACCCAGGTAAGTTTCCGGCCTTCCAGTGTGCTTTTGTACTCCTTGATTGTCAACAGGTCTGCCAGGATCTGGCAGGGGTGTTCCTTATCGGAGAGGGCATTGATCACAGGCACAGTAGCATGTTCTGCGAGTTCTTCCACGGTTGAGTGGCTGTTCACCCTGGCAGTAATAGCTGCTACATACCCGGAAAGGACCTTTGCGGTGTCTGCAACCGTTTCTCCTCTTCCTATCTGCATGTCCCTCTGGTTAAGATACAGGGAATGGCCGCCCATATCACTCATGGCCACCTCAAAGGAAACCCGGGTTCTGGTAGATGATTTTTCAAAGATCATCGCAAGGCTTTTGTTTTTCAGTAGATCAGTGACCTTGCCCTTAATTCTCTTTTCTTTCAGATCCTCTCCTGTCTCCAATATATCCAGTATATCTTCTTTGGAAAGGTCCGTCATTGACAGGACATGTTTCATTATATCAGCTCTGTTTTTGCTCTCTTATTTTATTCATATGTGTGACTTTCTTTCGTACAAGAGCCCGGGTACCGATATCCCGGCGTGAATGCAAATCGCCGATGATATTCTCAAGTGCATCCTGTGCTATTCTTTCAGCCTTGCTTATGGAATCAGCGATACCGACAACTGCTGCGGCGCGAGATGTGCTGGTATAGATTTTCCCATCCTTTTCATCTACGCTGGAATAGAACAAAATTGCATCGCCCATATCCCCGAAAACTATTTCTTTATCTGAATCCGGGTTATCCGGATACCCTGCAGGGACAACGTACTTACACACAGTTGCCTTCTTGCTGAACACCACATCGAGATCTTCCAGCCGCCCTTCCACAATAGCTTCCATGACATCAAGTATATCGGTCTCAAGCAGAGGCATTATGTTCATAGCTTCGGGGTCTCCGAAACGCGCATTGAATTCTATAACCTTTGGTCCTTTACTGGTAAGAATGAACTGGCCGTAAAGGATGCCCTGATATGGAATTCCTGTAACCTCACAGAGTTTTTCTACGGTCTTTTGCATTATGGCTTTGGCCTTTTCCAGATCATCTACCATCATGAAAGGCAGGATTACATCGGTGTCGGAATAGGCTCCCATCCCGCCGGTGTTTGGTCCAAGGTCATTTTCGAAAGCTCTCTTATGGTCCTGTACGCAGGGAGTAAAGGCAAGAGTGCTTCCATCCACAAATGCCTGCAGGGTGAATTCCTCTCCTTTCAGTTTCTCCTCAACAATCACACTATCTTTTTCGAGGATGCCAAGTGCATATTCATAGGCATCTGTAGTATCCGGCAGTTGATCACCTATAACCTTGACGCCTTTTCCTCCGGTAAGCCCGGCGGGTTTTATGGCGACATCCCCAAGTTCCTCGATATATTCTTTCAATCCATTTTCATCATTGAAGACTTTAAAAGCAGGACATCCCTCGATATTTTCTTCCTTCATGAAAGTCCTTGACCACGATTTATCGAATTCAATCTGGGCAACATCCTTTTTCGGACCCACGGAAGGTATTTTAACTTTTTCAAGAGCATCTACAAGGCCGGCTGCAAGAGGTGCTTCCGGACCTATGAATGCAATGTCTATTTTTTGCGAAGTGGCATATTCAACCACTTTTTCCACATTTGTTTCTTTTTCAAGTAAGAAATCCCTGCAAAGCTTTGCTATACCGGGATTTTTTTTGCTCATTATTGCATACAGTTGCGGCTCTCTCTTACTTCTGGAGATGGCTTCAGCAATGGCATGTTCCCTGCCGCCTCCACCGATAAGCAAAACATTCATCTGTAGACCTCTCTGATTAAAAATCCTATAAAACACGTTGCTAATTATTCATTTATATTATGCAAATTTGTGTTGTAAACAATTATTATTAGAATAGAGCATTCCGGATAATTAGATAAATACTTTCCGCTTTTGCTGCTTATTCTTCTTTGAGCAGATCGGATGCTTTCACAAGCGGATTCAATGTCACATTTTCATTCCACAAATTTGCTTCTGCTCCTTCTTCCCTGTCAACAACGGTAATCACTTCATCGACACTGGCACCGAAGTCCCTGAGAAGATTGATCGCTTCAAGAACAGATCCGCCACTTGTGGTAACGTCTTCTATCAGTATGACTTTATCTCCTTTTTCCAGATCACCTACAAATCTTCCCCTGGTTCCATAGGCCTTTGCATCCTTGCGTACGAGTAAAAGGGGAATCTCTGTTTTCAGGGAGACAGCCGTTGCAAGAGGAACTCCTCCAAGGGCCACTCCTCCAATACGGGTTGTTTTAGAAAGGTCAATCCTATCCGAGGCAACGTCAGAGATTTTTTTGAGGGTTACAGGATCTGAAATTGCCTTTTTTATATCAACGTAATATTTGCTGGTTTTTCCCGAGGCAAGGGTAAACTGGCCGAACTTGACGGCTTCACATTTCTTGAGAGCCTCTATGAGTTCATTTTTCTCATTGTTTTCCTGCATGGCATAGATCTCCTGAGGTTACCAGGGTTCTTTCTTGATTCCAAGTATGTAACCTATTATATTGGTACCTATGTGTAAAAGGGGTGTTAGTATCAGTAACACTATAATGATATTCAGGGTGAAATTTGCAACAAACCACTGTGGGGATACCAGGTAGGTCAATATCCACGCACCTGCTACAAAATCAAGCTGATCTGCAACCGGCAAAGGAGCTCCTCTTTTCAGGTTAATTCTTCTTTTAACAAAACTCATTGCCATATCACCAAGAAGAGAACCAATCGAAAGAGCAGCAATAGTAATGAGTACATCCGGAATTGTAAACCCAAATGGTGGTAATCTAATCCCCATAAATTCGATTTGGGTAAAGGCAATCCACGTTTGTAGGATCCCCGCAACGATTCCAATTAAACTTCCTGCGACAAATCCCCGTATTGTTTTTCCGTCACCAAGTATTCTTCTTCCGTCCACCATGGTCCTTTTGCCATCAATGGGTCTTCCTCCTCCTAAAAGAGCTGCAAAAGGACTCGGAAGGTAGGCAGGTACCATTAACCACACAGCGAGGATAATTGTATCAAGCGTCTTGATCAGCCCCTTTTGACTTCAATTACTTTCGTTTTTATATAAGGGTTTGCCGTTTTTTCCTGTATTACCGGTGGAATTTGAACAATTCCCTGAACATGATTCCTTTGAGGGAATCACTATCAGTTCAAACAATTAACAGCGTGAACTAAACTAGGCAAATCCCTTTATACCTGAAAAACTTTCCTTTTGCTAATATAATTCTTACAGGACAGGTTTGTATAGATGAACTCTCAAAACCTCATTTCCAGAAAAAATCTGATTTTTGCAACTGTTACAACATTCGGGATACTCGCAGCTTTGATAACTATTGGAATGCTGACACCCCTTGTGGTTCAGCTATTTAGTGATATGCAAATAGGTATGGATGCAACATATTTCAATAACAGGACAGGTCCTATTGCCGGTTTACTTGTAATCCTGCTATGTGCCTGCCTGCTTGTCACCTATATTTCCGGCAGGTATATTGGTGTCCTCCTTGGAAGTATAATTTTATTTTCTGCACTTATGGCAGTTTTGTCTCCTGCCGGGAATATGCTTGTAGACATTTCTATAATCCCCATGCTTGCGGTTTTTGCTGCATCCCTGTACAGGTTAGTTCATGTTATGAGAAAACGCACTGGCAAATCCCGTCTCAAAGGAATAGGTGCCCATGTAATCCATATTGGGATTTTGCTGGTGATATTCGGTACTATTTTCAGTTCAGCAATGAAAGTAGAAGATTCAGCTGTAGTTAGCATTGGTGAGGAAACATCATTTGAGGGAATCCCTTATTCTGTAAGTGTGATGGGCATGGCTTCAAATTTTGAAGGTACTCCCTATGACAATTATCCCGGTTCATCTTATGCAACGAATGTTGGACTTGTAATTTCCAAAAACGGGAATGAGTTCGACAGGGGTATAGTTCGGTATATAACCGATATAAAATGGAGGCAGACATATACTTCTACATACATCAATCGGGGAATTATGGAGGAAGTTTTTATTGCCCCCAAGGCCCTCGATGAAAAATCAGGGGAAGTTGACCTGTATGTGCGGGTAGTTCCATTTATCAGTTTTCTCTGGGCTGGTATTTACATAATGCTTGGGGGTATGTTCATACTGCTTCTTGGAAGTACAGTGTTGCCAGACAGTGAAAATGAGGTGGTCACATGAATTTTGGTATGATTATTATATGGTTGGCATTTCTTTTTGGTTTGCTTGCTATGGTCTATTCATACCTGGGTTTTCGCAGGGAAGATGAGAAGTACCGGATACTTTCATCAAGACTTGAAATTACCTGTGCTGTTTTGGTCACAGTTGCCTCTGTCATGCTGATGTACTATCTTTATGATGTTGCCGCGTTCTTTGAGTATGTTTATACTCATTCCAGTCTTGATCTTTCCACGTACTATCGTCTTTCAGCTTTCTGGGCAGGTCAGGAAGGTTCACTTTTGTTGTGGGCCTGGGCCATTTCGGTTATGCTTTTGGTCCTCAGGTATGCCTCCCGCTTTTCTACAGGAAACGTATTCACGGTCACAAGGATACTGTCCCTGGGTATTCTTTCGGTATTCCTCATGCTGCTTGTACTTGACAATCCGTTTGCAGTATATTACTCAAAAGCCGGCTCCATTATGGTAAGCAACTGGAATCCGTTTATCCATCCCTATCACCTAACAGATGGACAGGGCATGAATCCGCTGCTTCGCAATCCCTGGATGGCTATCCATCCTCCCATCCTTTTTTTGGGTTATGCAGCTTTTACTATTCCTTTTACATCTGCTATTGCGGGTCTGCTCCTTAATGACAGCAGCTGGCGCAAAATCGCCAATAACTGGATGCGGATTTCCTGGTTATTCCTGACTGCAGGGATAGGTCTGGGTGGTTTCTGGGCCTATGAGGTTCTTGGCTGGGGTGCATGGTACTGGAGCTGGGATCCGGTTGAGACCTCTTCGCTGATTCCCTGGATAACCGCGACAGCTTATCTGCATACAATATACGGCAGACAGGGACAGTTCAGGTTCTTGGCGCCAGCAATGGCTATTTTCTCATTTATACTTGTAATTTTTGCAACTTTTGTTACGAGAAGTGGTATGTGGGCTTCTGTCCATTCCTGGCAGGATTTCAATGCAGAAAGCCTCTTAATAGGTATATTCCTGGCAGGAGTTACTCTTGCGGGAACATCGCTACTTGCAAAAAGGTATTTTGAAGAACAGGATTGAAACTGTTCTTTGCTTTTTATTTATAGTGGGCAAAAGCCAAGGTATCAGGACCTTGTCGAGAAGGGACTTTATACACGATCTTTAAAATTGTATGTTACGTTCTGACTGCAGTCCTCACTGGCATAGAGAAGAGCTTTGACATGTTGCTGTAGCCTATCACAATTCCTGATTATTGTAAACAAGGCGTCTTTTTGCTTGTTGTTAATTACTCCTTACTCGCCTTTAGCGAGCAAATCGCTGAAACCTTTGATGGATGCAAGAGGTCTTTGTAAATCCCTTGCTTATATTGGTGAGGATGCTATTAACACGCTATATATTAATACTTATATATTAAATCCTTCTTTAAAAAGCCCTATGTTATCTTTGTTTAAAACATTGTCATAATTTTTGTATCCCAGGATATCTGCTATCATATTGGTATGTTTCCCCTTTATTTTCTGCAATTCATCTGAGGTGTAATCCGTAATTCCTTTCCCGAATACCTGCCCGTTGCACTCGAGTTTTACTATATCTCCGCGATCAAAATCACCCTTTAAACCAATTACACCCGAAGGCAGGAGACTCATGCGGTTTCTTACCGCATCTCTGGCTCCTTCATCTACCACGATTGTGCCTGAGGAATGAGCAAGTAAAATCCATCGAATGCGGTTCTTATGGACTTCTCCTTCAGCTAAAAACAGGGTGCCGATTTCTTCACCCTCCATTATTTTGAGGATTGCATTTTGGATAGAGCTGTTTGCAATTACCATATGGCAGCCTGCCATATTGCATATTTTGGCAGCATCTATCTTTGTCCTCATGCCACCGGTCCCTTTTGTACTTGAAGGGCTCCCTCCATAACTTTCTATAGTTGGTGTAATCTCAGACACAGTTTTCAGTAATACAGCATCCCTGTGCCTTTTAGGATTTTTATCATATAAACCATCAATATCCGATAGGAGTATCAGCAGATCGGCTTCCATTTTGCTGGCAACCATTGCCGAAAGCCTGTCATTATCTCCAAGGGTAGCTTCTATCTCGTGCACGCAGGTACTGTCATTCTCATTGATAATCGGGATTACCCCATATTCCAGTAATGTGGATATGCTGTTTCTAAGGTTGAGATAGGTTAACCTGCTGGTAAAGGAGTCATAGGTCAAAAGAATCTGAGCAACATTGAGATCGTAAGTACTAAAAGCCTCCATCCATTTTTGCATCAAAATATTTTGACCAACAGCTGCTGCTGCCTGTCGGACCGGAATTTCCCGTGGCTTACAGCCAAGTTGCATCAGGTCAATCCCCACTCCTATGGAGCCAGAGCTGACAAGAATGACTTCTTTTCCCAGACTGTGGAGGTATGCAATCTGTGAGGCTACATGTTTCATGAATTCTTCATTCAATCCTCCACAATCATTACTTATTGAAGTTGTTCCTATTTTGATAACAACTTTTTTTGCGTTGTCAAGGATGACTTTTCTCTTGCTCAAAATCACAATCCCCGGATGTTATTTCAAATGATGTCGCTTATCTGTTTATCCAGTTTCCTGTGGGTAAATTGTTTTGCATTATCTCCTGCATAATCGGATACCCTGTCACCGTTACCCAGAAGAATATACTTGTATATCAAAAGACCTTCCATTCCTACAGGTCCACGTGCATGTATTTTATTTGTGCTGATGCCAACCTCTGCCCCTTTACCATACCTGAAACCATCGGCAAATCTTGTAGAGGCATTTACCATGACGCTTGAGGAATCCACAAGATCGGCAAATGTGCGGCGCTTGTCCTTGTTCTTGGTGACAATGCAATCCGTATGATGGGAACCGTACCTGTTAATATGATCAATTGCTTCACCTATTGAATCAACCGTTTTCACAGACAGTATCAAATCATTATATTCAGTGCTCCAATCTTCATCGGATGCTTTTTTTACATCTTTGATGCCTGCATCTTCTGCAATAGTGTATGCTTTCTCATCCAGGCGGATCTCTACACCTGCTTTAACGAATTTTTCGATCATTCCGAGCAGGAACTTGCCTGTGATATCACTGTTTACAAGCAGTGTTTCCATTGCGTTGCACACTGCCGGATACTGTACTTTTGAATCATAGCAGACATCAATCGCTTTTTCCATATCTGCTTCATTGTCTACATAGACATGGCATATTCCGTCTGCATGACCCAGTACGGGTATCCTGGTGTTATCCTGTATGAACTTCACAAAAGCGTTCGACCCACGGGGTATAAGCAGGTCTATATAGGAATCAAGTGCCAGGATGTCCATTACCTCTTCCCGGGTTTCCATCAGTTGGAAGGCTGTTGCAGGAATATCCCCGGTTTCTTCCAGGGCATTTTTAAGTATGTTGAAAATAGTACGGTTTGAATTTAAGGCCTCACTCCCCCCCTTAAATATCGTTGCATTACCGCTTTTCAGGCAGAGGGACATGATCTGCGGAACAACATCAGGACGTGACTCGAAAATAACCCCTATAAGGCCTATCGGGCAACTTACCTGATACAATTCCAGCCCATCGTCAAGCTCTAAGCAGCTGAGAGTTTTGCCTGTCGGGTCTTCAAGTTCCATGACATCTTTTATACCTGCGATCATTCCATCGATCTTGCTATCATTTACTTTTAGCCTGTCCACAAGAGCCTGTGAGATTTCCCCTTGATCTTTTAACTGCTCAGCGGCTTCGAGGTCTTTGCGGTTTGCCTCTTGTATTGAGTTTCTATTTTGATCGAGGGCCTCTGCCATTGCTTCAAGCCCTTTATTTTTTAGGAGTGTATTTATGCTGGCAAGTTTGATGGAGGCATCTTTTGCTGGTATGACTTTTTTCTCTGTATTATCGGTCATGGGAACACCTGATTATATGGTTGTAACTATGGCAAAAGCAAATAGGATCATCATATAAAAAAAGCTTTGAGCTATTTAATTGGGGGGGTTATAAAATAGTAGGTGAAGTAGGCAGGGCGCCTACTTCATATTGTGCTTATTTGGCCGGGATGATGAGGGATCTCTCACCAGAAGGCTCAAACTCACGAAGCGCACCGCGTCCGAACTCCTTCCTTGGCTGGGAGAAGTCGAATGGGAGCATTTCGTCGGCGAAACAGACCTTGATCAGTGGGTTGAGTGCATATGCATCTCCACGACCGGCGTGTGCTGCGGCTGCGATTGCAGCGTAGCCACCCTGGTGACCAACGTTCATTGCGTAGTTCGGGTAGTTTGGACCACGGAGTTCGTGGGGCAGACCTTCGTCGGACTGGTAGGAGAATGTGTTGGTTGCACCACACTGGTCCTGCAGGTCATATCCGAAGAATCCGAGACGTCCGTGACCTTCCTTTATAAGGTACATACAGAGATACCATGCGGAGAGACCGGCGTTTGCGTTACCGGTTGCAAGGGATCCTGCACTACCGGCGGCTGCGGACAGGACGGTTGCTCTCTGGGATCCACCAAAGTGGTCTTCAAGTGCAACAGGGTATTTCTCGTAGTTCTCGAGACCGTAGAGTGTGGACTCTGTTGCAATATCCTTGATAACATCCATGCTTGGGGTGACCTTGTTGTCGATACCCTTGTCGGCTGCACCGTCATACTTGTCGTTGATGTATTCAACGTCATAGTACAGGTTGTCATCCAGAATGTTGTTGGTGTATGCAGCAGTGGAGTACTGGGTGAAACCGACACCACCGGACATGTAGGATCCGAGCCAGATCTGATCGTAGAGCATACATCCTGCACCGACTACCTCAAGGGTTACATGCGCAGGGTCTTCCGGATCTGTCCGGCTGGTCTGGACGATGTCTGCAAGGTTACCAAAGGTGACACCACCAGGTTCGTTTGGTGCACGTGCACGTCTTGCTGGGAGCATGTCACCCATGTTAACAACACCTGCGTGCTTTGCTGCATAGGAAAGGTCTGCCACAGCTGCTTCACCGGCACACATTCCGTATGCTGCAATGTAAGACATACCGATCTGCATTGCAGTCCATCTTGTGGTTTGACCACCGTCTGTTGTTCTGGATACGATGGTTGGGATGTGGGCTGCCTGCCAGGTAGTGTTGCCGATAGAGGATTTGAGCTGTTCTGCCTGTTCTGCTGGGAACTGTTTGTCGATGTCGATGAGGAATTGGTCATCGATCTCGTCTGCAAGCTCATCGTCACCTGTGAATATTTTCACGTAACAGTCATCAACAAGTGCGGGGTGAGTCTCTACCATGTGTTCCTGAACAACTGCACCGCCAGGGAGTGCGTGGTTGAGCACTTCGAGGTAGTGGTTGATTGTTTCAGGGGTTACCTCAATACCCAGTCTCTTCTCGAGGGTTTCGTGGGCCATATCCATACCGACAATACAGGTTCTGCGTATGTCGTCCCACATCTGCTGCATTGCAGCATTGTTGACATAGTGAAGGTCATCATTTTCGACCATCATGTCATCATTACCGGAGATGAAGGATGGTGTAAGAGCTCTCTGACCGAGGGGTATACCACCGCAGTGCATCATTGGGTTGTAGCCTGCAAGACCCCTCTTTTCTGCAATCTCCTTACCTACTTTCTTCATTTCCAGTTTCCTGGGGTTCTGGTCGACACCGAGGCGGTAATATGGAATTCTCATATCTGTAATGTCGCCGCCTTCCATCTTGTTGGTGCCGTGCTCCTTTGTGAATTTATTTTCTAAATCTTTCTGGAACATTCTCTTTCTGTCGTCTGCCATTTTACTCACTCCTGTACAGCTGGCTTGTATCCATACGTGGTTCTCTGTTCAAAGATCCTGTGTACCCATTCGAGGACTTCCTTGTCCTCCCTGTATGGGACGTTGTCTACACGGTAGATTGTGGTCCTTTTTGCAGCTTCTTCGTCGGACATTGGTTTTCCGAGATCGACCTTCTTGTCTATTGGTCTTCCTACCAGGTCCTTCTGGACGATGATGGTTCCGTTTTCCAGACGTACTCTTTCGAGCATGTCAAACATTACACCATCTTCCTGAAGGCGGAGGGAGTGACCGTGTACACTGGCACCACGAAGGCATGCAAGTGCAGGGCAGGTCATTTCGGTTTCAAGCTGGAATTTTGCAAGTTCTTCCATGTCCCTTTCACGGGCTTCAACGACCTGACGGCCGGAAAGTGTACCCGGGTCTACGCCTCTGAAGTTAATTGCAGCGTTGTAGGACCTGAAGTATGGGGTGGAAGGTGCATTGTACATTGAATCTACAAACTGTACGTATCTGATCCTGTCACCTGCTTTTGCACCATCTGTAGGTTCTACCATTTCGCGGATGGAACATTCTGGTTCGCCCATTTCCGCCAGTGGTGGGTGGGTGCTTGGGTAATCTGTACCGGGAACACGGTGTCCGAGAATAATGGTTAAGTCATCATCAGAGATTTCCCTGAGTTTTTCGACTTTACCGGACATGTGTTTCCTTCTATTTTCCGCAACACTTGTTGCTCCGGGATAAAACTGTGCTTCATATGCCATATGATTACACTCCTTTGTTATCAATTGATTTCATTGTGGATTTCACTGCTTTGACGAGTTCGTTTAACTTGTCTCTTGGACAAGTTTCTCCTCGCGTCACTCCAGTCACAATCTCCATCACTTTTCCCTTTGTCTGGATGTTTTTATCTTGAGGTTTTACCAATCTAGTATGGATACCGGCCTTTGCAAAATCTTCAAAGTCCACGATTGTCTGACAGACAACCACTGCCGGCACTTCTGCATAGACCAATATTTCCCTTACTTTCCTGACAACGTGATCACGAATGTTTCCTGTATGAATGACTGCCATCTTGTGCCTGTTTATCTGTTTGATCTCCTCCGGGTTGATACCGAAGGAACCAGATTTCATCTGTTTATCGGGTTCTCCTGATCCCGAATTGAGCACAAGCACACTTACCTGTATATCTTCTTTGCGCATTCCGTAAGTCAGTTCACAAACAGGCTTGGTGATATGGCGTCTTCCGGGACTCATAGCAACTGCGACTACGTCGGTTCTGCCGGCTTCGGAGAGTGTGCCTCTCTGGGCAAGTCCGCCTCCTTTGCCAAGGCCCATTCCGTGTCTGCAATCTACAACCTGAGTTTCCCGGTCAAACATCTGAATCATTCCTTTTCATTTGTTCTCAGGAAGTTCACCTGTGATTCGACCTTGCTTTTCGGGTCATAAAGACCGTATAAGGCAGGATCGGCTTTAGGGCCTCTTTTTGCATAATCTGAAACTGTTTGCCTTGTCTGGATGAAACGTCCTTCTCTAATGTCAAAACCGCAGGGAAGTGTGTCTTCACAAATCACATTTATTTCTTCCATGACTTCCTTTTCGGCAAGTTCCAGTGTAATTCTCCCTACAAGTATTTCCAGGCCCATTTCGGTCTCACCAAAATGTACATTTGTCCTTAATGGATGATGTACGGGTGTTCCGACAGCAGGTCCGAATGGTACTTTTGTAGGTAGGCGCGGCCCCTGTATGAATGCCCTTAGTATACCTTCCAGACTGCAAATTTTATTGAGCAGCCTCTCTACGGTATCGGGTTTAATCATACGCTTTGGGAATATCTCGATCTGTATGGGTTTTTTTGTGTCTGAAGCAGAAGTTTCCATTATTGGTACCTTCAATCTTTGTGACTCATTTAGAGTGATTCAGCGACTGCTTTTATTGGTTCTCTGAATTCTTTGATTGAACCAAATACGTCACCGATGAGGCCGGATGTCTTCTCTATGGAGAACATCTGGGTACCTGCATCAAGGGATACACCAGCGGATACACATGGAATTGCGAATCCTCTTGAGTGTCTGGTTACAATGTGGTTACCATTGAATACACCGGGACCACCGCCGCCATAGATAGAGTGGCTGAAGAAAGAGAATCCGACAGCAGTACCCTGTGCCCTACCCATATCACAGCCAGGCAGGCCAGTTTCTTTCTCGATGATATCGTTGTAATACAGAATTGTGGATGATACATTCTGGGCAGCCCTGCCTGCACCACAGTTTACCATTGTAGCGGCAAGCTGGCCGGCTGCAGCGTATGCATTCCACATGGATACATCGTTTGCCTTGTAGAAGTTGTAACCTGAAGGAGCAGTGTTGTCGACTTCGATTACATTGTCCTCAATTGCTCTTTCAACAACAGACTGTACTACGGTACCGACGGTTCCGTCTTTGCCATTGTCTTTTACAAGATCATATACTACGTTGTTGGCGTTAAGGCCCTGGCATGCAAATCCCAGAAGTTGATGTCTCTCGAACTCTCCGACTGCATTACCCATTTCGAACATACCTGCCTGTTCAAAGATGGAAGACAGTGCGGCTGCATTCATTGCTTTTTTCTCTGTAATTGCAGCAATGTGGTTGGTCATGATGTTCCTCAGGGAGTATCCCAGACCTTCGTTCTTCTGTGGGATGTTCAGGATTGAAGCGATGTTTCCACCGGCCATATCCATTGTCTGTGGGTAGTTGCCCCAAACGGCTCCTTTGACCACAGGTGCGTTGAACATGTCAATGTTGAACATGTCAACAATGGTCTGGACGGTTGCTGCTGCACTTACGGTAAGTGCGGAAGAGTAATCAGCACCGGCGGTGAGCCTTGCGGTTGGAAGCTGAACAAGAAGATGCTTGCCGCCACCGAGAGTCTCGATGTTTGTGTCGTCGTCACCGTCTATCTGTACAAGTTCCTTTACGGAATCTGCAATTGCGCCAGCATTTTCGACAATATCGAGTTCCATTTCACGTCCCGGCATGTGGCGAGCCTTTCCGCCCATCTTACCGGTTGCGAGAGATTTTTGAATACCTCCCAGGTTGACTGCTACAGTCCTCTTTGTGTCTCCGATGATACGCTGAATTGCTGCGTTCCTTGTAGGAGCGAGCTCTTCAATTGCAACGCCGCTTTCTAAGAGTTTTCCTCTGTCGTCGTAGATGTCTATTTTGTCAGACACGTATTTTCCTCCTTTAAGTTTTTTAATGGAAAGAAAATCCCCATTTGGAAAGCAACCACGCTTGAGCGAGGATATGCTCTAAGCACTTTCGGGGTGAGAATGCCTTCCAGTCGGTTTTCTTCAATTTATTCATGTCAGCAATGGAGTTTTTGCCTTTAAAACTTTTGCATTCGTTTTTTGGCTAGACAGAATATACAATAATTATTCATGATATATATTCAATTGGGTTTGAGTATTTACTTAATTAACCACAAAGATTTAGTAATATCTTTTTCTACCACTTGGTCACATGGAGATAGTTGCTGATATCGGAGGCAGTCCGGGAACTGATTGCCGCGGGTTTTGCTCATATTGTTACTTTAAGAAGGTACAGGAAGTACCACCTTTTGGTTGCAAGCACTGTTTTCCTTTTGCAAAGGGATGTGATTACTGTACACGTAGTATAAGGGAATCCTATCCCGGCTTTAAACCTCTGCAGATTGTAATGAGGGATGTATCCCAGAATTTACGTTTTTCATCTTCTGAACCGGATAAATTTACCATCAGTGGGGGTGGGGATATCAGCTGCTACCCCGCGCTCAAGGAACTTGTCAGTTCACTTTCTCGTTTTGGAAAGCCCATTCATCTGGGATACACAAGCGGAAAAGGCTTTGATGATCCCGATGACGCTTCCTTTTACATTGAAAACAGTGTCAGTGAGGTTTCTTTTACGGTTTTTGCCACCGACCCTCAACTCAGGGCCAAGTACATGAATGACCCTGAGCCAGAAGTTTCAATTGAAATTCTTCGCCGCTTCTGTGGAGAATGTGATGTATATGCCGCTATCGTCCTGATTCCCGGTGTAAATGATGGTAATATCCTGGAAGAAACCCTTTCAGATCTTCAGGAAATGGGTGCAAGGGGAGCAATACTGATGCGTTTTGCCAACAGTTGTGAAGAAGGTTTGATTCTGCGCAATTCCCCTGTCCTGGAGGGCATCACTACACATTCAATAGAGGAATTTGAGACGATAGTAAGAAATGCGGCAGACAAATTTGATCTGCGTATCACCGGTACACCTCTTGAAGATCCTCTTATAGGTTGTCCTTTTGCTATAAGAATGGACAAAGCAGCACTGTCCAAACTCCCGGAAGTTACAAAGACCGCGACTATTGTTACCAGTAAAGCTGCCCAGCCGAGATTACAGGAAGTTTTCGAGGCTCTGAATGCACCTGTCAATGTTGTGGCGGCAGGCAAAGATATTGGATGCCTTATCACAATTGAGGATTTCCAGGCACTTGACCTGTCGCAGATAAAAGAAACTGTAATGATTCCAGGGCGCACGCTTGCTCATGATCCTGAGATAAAATCGATCCTTTCAAATGACGGTGTGGAGAGATTTATCAGACGAGGTCCGGACCAGCTCACCTATGACGGCGAAATGTCCATTGGTCTGGATAGGGAAGAAGTTCTTTCTTTTGAAATCGAGAATCTCACCGAGCTTATCCAGCACATAAACGTAGTTGGACTTCCTGTGCAATAATTACATATAATCAGCAAGTCCCATCTGTTTTGATTTATCGTTCTTAAACAAAGATTCGATATCGTATCCGATAAGTTCGATGCGCTGCTGAGTATAACTTGAAACATTATACTTTTTTGCAACCTTCAGTGACACTTCAAGATATTTCTTGACCGCTCCTTCATGAACAGTCAGTATGACTCTCCCGCCACAATGCGGGCATGTACCAGTAAGCGGTGCCCTTCGGAATTTTCCGCCACATTTGACACACCGCATCCCCTGCCTGGAAAATGCCCTGAGGTTGCCAAAAAGATCGGGGAGGAAGTGCGATACAAGAACCCTTTCAGCCACATCTGCCACATCAACTGCACGTATTTTTTCCGCCAGGGAGAGTTGGGCATCCATTTTTTCCACCATCGAACCCAGCGTCTTGTATGCACTTTTGACCGGCCCTGCGGCAATATCCGAAGTATCGTGTGTAAACATGAATCCGTCAAACTGTGCCGGGGTTCCTAACCTGCTGCTGACCAGGTCCATGGTTTCTTCCAGTTCCTTGGGATTTGTATAATTCAAGGTAGTCTCATAAAATTCCAGGGGATAAGAGGAACAAACATCAATATTGTGTGCTTCCTTATCGACTTCACTGGGATCTATCCTGGTTGTAAGCACAAGGGGGGCATCCATCTTTCCTCCTCTTTTATCAGGCAGGTATTCATGTGAAAAGTTAATCAGGCCGTCCATAAGCAACATCACACAATCCTCATCACCATCGCAATTACGCCGTTTTGCTGCATGGAAGAAAGGATGTGCATATCCTACAGATGATTTTGTGAATCCTACCAATCTGCCCAGGACTCCCGCTGATGTGTGTGGAGCCAAACCGATTAGCATCACCCCTATAATGTCCTCTATAGTTTCTGCTTTGTAATAGGGTTCAAGTCCGTAATACTTCACCAGCAGGTCATCAATGTATTTTGTAGTTTGAAGTATGTACTCTGCCGCACCCCGGGACACTACCAAATCCTGTACTTTAAGGGTTACAACCTGGTCATCCCTCTCCAGTTTATTGCCGTGAATATCTGTTTCATATCCCATTTCAAGAAGTTTTTCAGCTGTGGTTCCCAGTTCATCGGCCCGGATATGTGTCAGGGGAAGGTCGGACATGTCGTATCTGACAGTTCCGTCCTTGAATGTGAAAAGGTCATGTTTTGCCCGAAGGATTCCTTTTTCAAGAGGCTCAGGGGTCATGTGCTTTGACATCATCCTTTTTACCCCTTTGAAGGATTCCAGTTTATTTCGTTCTCCTAGCCTCTCAAATGCCCTATCGTATACCGTTTTGAAATTTATGTTGTGTGCGGTTACACAGGATGTGGCGGCCTTACATTTTGGACAGATGTCCTTATTGACAGCCCTGCCACAACGGGGGCAGAAAAGTTTTGGGATTGTATGGGTGCCACACTCACATCTGAATTCATGGGTTTCCATTCCACAGGATGGACAAATACGGTTTCCTATCTCTATTTTTATTTCGCCCACTTTGCTGTTGTTGTTGGCTTTATAGGATGCGGCACTTGAGAGCATGCGGGTGTTTCCACCGCTTTCCCCTATCGGAAACAATACATGCGGGGCAGGGGACATCTTACGCCGATTAGCTTTTTCGGGTCTTCCCATCCTTGCCCCAATGCGCATTGGTGCTTTCTCTCTGACAGTCCACCCTGAGAGTCTAATAACACATCCAAGGATATCTTCACAAGGCAATTCTTCCCACTGTTTTTTCAGATCCTCTCCAAGTCCGAGACAATTTATAAAAGGCAAAGGATTGTCGATTGCAATTTTGCTATCATAAATCCGGTGTAATACGAGAAGTTTTTCCAGGATCGTTTTTATTCCCTGCTCCTTTGCTTTTCCTTCAGGTAGTAACAGTCGATTTCCCTGGTCTTCTTTTATGCCATTTTTAGCAATGAAGTCCGCAAGTTTTACAAATTCCTCTCTTTCAATGTCATGCCAGGTATAGGTATAATCCGGATGTAGGGGAAGATTGTAATTATTGCAAATATCCATTACTTCATGCTGGTTTGGATTTTCAGGAGCAATCCGGCCAGTTTTTTTTAAGTATTCCTGTGCCCACCATTCCACACAGTAAGATGCAGGTATTAGTGGATGATTATTTTCCAGGAAATCCCCGTAATTGATAAGTATTTCACCAATGTCTATGATGGTTTCCACCTGTGAATGTAACTCGATTGCAGTTTTTTCATCATCTATCCGAAGCACATCTCCGTTGTAGAGACGCACGGTCGGCCCTTCGATGGAATCCACAGGTGCCATTCCGGCAGCTTTTCCGGGTCTTTCTATTTTCAGCTGGGTACCGGCAACAATGAAATTATCCATTATGACCATGCCTGCGGGATTTATGCCGGATGCCGCAAATGATGTGTTGCGTGACCTGCCATAGCGCAACCTGAATCCACCAGGCCTGGATGGGTGGGAAAATACAGGTCTGCCTGCAATGAGGTCCCGCATATATTTATCCTTGGGCTTGACCTTGGTTTTCTCATCTTTATCTTCCTCATCTGAACTCCCTCCGGAAATGAACGTATCCAGCCATTCCCATCCGTCTATTTTGAGTTTGTTCACATGTTTTTGTACTTTTGGAGCTTTTAGGGCCAACCCCTCGGCAAGTACGAGTGCCATCCCACCGCGAACCCTGTTCGTTTCGATCCTGTCAAGGTTTCTGTAACCTTCAACTTCTTCCTGTTCAGTGGGCTCTCCATCTATGCAAATCGGACAATTATCAACGATAAGACGTATCTCATCTTCCGAGGGCATGTACTGGAGGGTGGCAATTTGTCTGTATAGCAATATTTCTTCGACATATCTCTCCACTTCCTCCTTGCGTGGCTTGTACCTGTCAACACCGATTCCTCTTCTTACATAATCTCCCACAAGTACAGAAAGGGCCTGTGCCGTACCACCGGCACTGCGTATAGGTCCTGCGTAGTATATCTTGATGTATTCTGTACCATCATCATTTTTGCCCAGGTCGACCCTGTCGATCCCCTCAATTGGTGCGGCAACTACGCCTTCGGTAAGCATTGCAATCGCCACTCGGATGGCGCTCTCTATTGCCTCACGTTTTGTATCAAAATTTCCCACATTGCCGGCAGCGATATCTTTTCCAAGTGCCAGGGCTGCTTCTTCCCGTGAAAGATCGGTTTCCAGTTCCCGGATACGCCCGGCTACACCTTCAACCCCTATGAGATTTTCTACCCGGTCTGCAAGATCTTTTGCCAGGGGGATTTCTGTTTCGGGTTTTGGATCCTTTCCCTGTGAACGTGCCCTGTTTGCTATTTCAATTTCATTGTGCAGCACTCCTTCCATCAGGTCGAAGTATTTCTGCATGGTTTCGCTTACTACAATGTCTCCCATTATGATCTGCCTTTCACAATCAATATGTGGTATAGTAAAAAAAGTCTGCCATAGGAAAATTCAGGCATACATACCTGCCGCCTCAGGGGACATGACAAGTGTATTGATCTCTTTTTTGTATTTTTCAATGCTTTTGAGGACATCATCGGTGGTCAGGGTTTCGGTTTCTATATTTATTAAGTCCGAGCGGGTTATGACATCAGGCATCTGTTTGCGCAATTTGACGATTTTGTTAAACACGCAGGCATTTACTATCCCTTTAACGTCAGCACCGGTTAGTCCTTTGCTGGCCTTTGCCAGCTTCTCATAATCCATTCCTTCCTCCAGGTTGCGTCCACTTAGGTGTATATGATAGATATCCTGTAGGGCCTTTTCATCAGGGAGGGGCACCTCCATTTTCAAATCAAATCTTCCTGGGCGCAGGAATGCCGGATCGATATGGTTGGGACGGTTTGTAGCACCCATTATGATCACTCCCTTTGTACTTTCGATCCCATCCATTTCCTGCAAAAGAAGGGATACTATCCTTACTGTAACCTCATGTGAAGTGTCTCTCTGGGGCATTAATGCATCAATTTCATCAATAAAAATTACCGAAGGGCTGCTAACCTTTGCTTTTTCGAAAAGGGCATTCAAGTTTTTCTCTGATTCTCCGTACCATTTGGAAAGTATATCTGAACCATTTATGGAATAGAAGTTTGCATCGAGTTCTTTTGCAGCAGCCTTTGAGAGCATGGTCTTCCCGGTGCCAGGCGGGCCATATAACAGAATCCCACGAGGTAGTTCTGCCCTGTAAACCTCATATATTTTAGGAAAACGTATTCCCAGGTCGATTAGCATGAGTTGCTCTTTTGCTTCCTTGCATCCTCCTACATCTTCAAAATCAATATCCAAAAATTCACGGGGTATGACTTCGAATTCCCCTTCTTCCTCTGTTTTTTCTCCTTCCCTTTCTTCAAAAGAATGGGGTTTATATTCGGGTTCTCTTTGGGGCATTGGCACAAGGGATAGATCACTTTCTCCCTCGCCTGCTTCATATCCACAGTTTACAAGTATTTCGAGTATTTCCAGGAAAACGGGAATGTTTTCTTTTAATTCGGCAGGGTCCAGAATCGAGGTTGAGGATATTTTGAATGTCTTTTTGGTATAACTGAGTATGTAGAGATTTTTGTTTTCCGTGTTGAATATGCGTAAACTTCTTTTTGTGCCTTCGATTGAATATTTATCTCCCGGAAGTTTTCTTTTTAATAATTCGATGATTTTTTCAGCACTTGCTTGCTCCCCGAGCACAATTCTTCCGTATATATCATAAAGCTCATCGTTGAAGGAATGTGGAGACACAAGGACAGCTGAAATTTCATAAATCTCATCCCTTGTATGCAGGGGAGAAAGTAATGAAACAACACTTTCTTCGTTGATTGAGAAAAATAGGTTATTATAATCCTTCATGTTCAGGACATCACTGTTTATCTTAAAAGGCATATTTCAAAGTTTGATTTCCGTATTTTAAAAAGGTTGCGCCATTTAGATGGTGGTTTTTCTGATGGTGTTTTATGAATTGAGAGGCCTTTTCCTCATTTAGCAGTAAATATAACTAATATTAAACTCAAATTTATATTGATGTTTATTGAGAGGTGACTACTATGAAGAAATTTATAACTATTCTAATGGCCCTATTTATCTTTTCCATGTCTGCAGGTGCCACGATTGTTGATGACATGAAAAGTGAGGTGGATGAATACAATGCCAATTCGGATAACGTCCCCTCTTCCCTGAAAGACATGCTGGGGAATGAGCGTATTCATGTCATAGTAGATATGAACAATGGTTCCATCCTGAATCTCAAAGTAGTAACAAGCGATGCCAGTATAGTTGAGTTTGGGGAACTGGAAGATGGTGAAGAATTTGGACCGACTCTTATTGTTAACACTAATGAAAACACTGCAAGGTCTATAATGGATTCTCCTTCCCCTGCACAGTTTTTTCTGGATGCTTATGACAGAGGGGATATTGAGATAACTTCTCCAAGCTTTACAAAAAATGTATCTCTTTCAGTGGGCAAATTTGTGTTGAAGGTGTCCCAGTGGCTGGGATTCTACTGATATAATTCCCTGTCTATATTTCTTTTTTATTTTTACTGTCTGCCTTTTCCACCAGAAACTACATAAAAGTTCATGCATAATTAGTTACAATTCTACTTATTGCATGTATGCTATTACTGGCATATTTTTGACCCGTATGGCCAATCAGACTTATCAATAAGAGGACATGAAGAGGTATTCTATGAAAGTTAAAATAACGGAAACAATTCTGAGGGATGCGCACCAGTCGCTTCTTGCGACAAGGATGCGCACGAGGAGTATGTTGCCTATTATTGAAGAACTGGATGAAATTGGATATTATTCTCTCGAGATGTGGGGAGGAGCAACTTTTGATTCCTGCATCAGGTACCTCAATGAAGACCCCTGGGAAAGGCTGCGTGAACTTAAAAACCATATGAATAACACATATGCCCAGATGCTTCTGAGAGGACAGAATCTTGTCGGATACAGGCATTATTCCGATGATGTGGTTGAAAAGTTCGTGACCAAGGCCTATGAAAACGGAATTGATATCTTCCGTATATTCGATGCTGTTAATGATATACGTAACATGGAAAAGTCAATTACCGTTGCAAAAGGACTGGGAGCCCACGTACAGGGTACTATCAGTTACACCACAAGCCCGGTTCACACCGTTGAAAAGTATGTGGATTTTGCTAATGAGCTGGCTGCTATGGATTGTGATTCGATTTGTATCAAAGATATGGCAGGCCTTTTGACACCGCATGAAGCCAAAGAACTGGTTAGTTCTCTAAAAAAGGAAGTTGGACTGCCTGTAGATCTGCACTGCCACTGTACATCAGGCATGGCTCCTATGACTTACATGGCGGCATGTGATGCAGGTGTAGATATACTGGATACTGCCCTGTCTCCCTTTGCCTGGGGTACTTCCCAGCCTCCCACAGAATCCGTGGTGGCTGCACTGCAAGGAACACCTTATGATACAGGTCTGGATCTTGGACAACTTGCCGGAGTAAGCCGTTATTTCAAGGATATCAAGTCCAAATACAGCGGGGAAATCAATCCAATATCCGAGCAGATTGATACCAATGTACTATTGTATCAGATTCCGGGAGGTATGCTTTCCAACCTTGTATCCCAGTTGAAGGAGCAGAACGCTCTTGACAGGTATGATGATGTACTGGAAGAGATGCCCAAAGTCAGGGCTGAACTTGGATATCCACCTCTTGTAACACCTACAAGTCAGATCGTGGGATCACAGGCTGTCCTTAACGTTCTCATGGGGGAGCGGTACAAAGTTATTCCCAAGGAAGTCAAGGATTACGTGCGAGGTCTCTATGGCCGTTCACCATCACCTATCAGTGATGATATCATTGCAATGATAATTGGTGAAGAAGATCCAATCGATGTAAGGCCGGCCGACCTGCTTGAACCTGAATACGATAAAAGGAAAAAAGAAGCCGAAGAAATGGGTCTTGTCAAAAAGGAAGAAGACATATTGACCTATATCCTGTATCCTTCCATCGCTCCGAAATTCCTGCGTGGTGAGTCCAGAGAAGAAAAACTTGCACCTGCCAAACAAACTGCATCACCACCCCTGTCTCAGGTTTCCATACCTACCAGATTCAAGGTGGAAGTGGATAATGAAGTATTTGAGGTACAGGTAGAACCAATAGATGGTAGTGTTGTTGCAGTCGAGGAAAGCAGCCCAAAGACTCCTTCTGCTTCAGCATCTTCTGCTGGTGCTGTAACCTGTCATATGCAGGGTATGGTACTCTCAGTTGACGTCAACGTTGGAGATAATGTTGAAGAGGGAGAGAAAATTGGTGTCATTGAAGCAATGAAAATGGAAAATGCCATCAATTCACCGCATGGTGGTGTGGTGAAGGAAATCCTTGTTGCTGAAGGTGATTCCGTGGCAACA
The DNA here is from genome assembly GCF_900215215.1 of Methanohalophilus euhalobius. Lineage (GTDB taxonomy): Archaea > Halobacteriota > Methanosarcinia > Methanosarcinales > Methanosarcinaceae > Methanohalophilus > Methanohalophilus euhalobius. The sequence goes on from NZ_OBDR01000004.1 coordinate 84,652, forward strand.
GATGATGTGATTATGATCATTGAGTGATTTAGCCGGAGGTATTCGATGTTTAAGAAAATACTGATTGCAAACCGAGGTGAGATCGCGATCAGGGTAATGAGGGCCTGCAAGGAACTTGATGTGTCCACGGTTGCGGTGTATTCCGAAGCCGATAGCAATGCCCTTTTTACCAAATATGCGGACGAGGCGTACTGCATAGGTCCACCCCCTTCTTCCAGGAGTTATCTGAATATAGATGCAATTATCGATGTGGCCAAAAAAGCAGGGGCAGAAGCAGTTCATCCGGGATATGGCTTCCTTTCGGAGAATTCGAAATTCGCCAGCGCCTGTGAAAAAGCAGGCATTAAGTTTATCGGTCCTTCGAGTGAAGTTATAGAAAAGATGGGTAGCAAGATCACTGCCCGCTCGGCAATGATCGAGGCCGGTGTACCGGTGGTTCCCGGTGATGGCAGGGCTGTTGAGGATGATGCCACGGCAATTGAAATAGGTGAATCCATCGGATATCCTTTGATGGTGAAAGCTTCTGCCGGTGGTGGTGGCATAGGCATGAAAGTTGTTTATACTCCAGAAGAGCTTACCCGGGCACTTTCATCCATACGTAATGTTGCAGCTTCTACATTTGGTGATTCAACTGTCTTCATTGAAAAATATCTTGAAGAACCACGTCACATAGAGATACAGATATTGGCTGACTCTCATGGTAATTGTCTCTATCTAGGTGACCGTGAATGTTCCATTCAGAGAAGACACCAGAAACTGATTGAAGAGGCTCCTTCTCCTATAATGACTCCTGAACTTCGCAAGGATATGGGTGAGGCTGCTGTCAAAGCTGCCAAAAAAATAGGATATGTAAATGCCGGTACTGTTGAATTCCTTTATTCAAAGGGTGATTATTATTTCCTTGAAGTAAACACACGTTTGCAGGTAGAACATGGAGTTACGGAGCTTGTTACAGGCATTGATATAGTAAAGCAGCAGTTGCGTGTTGCCTGTGATGAAAAATTACCCTTTACCCAGGATGATATTGAGATCAGAGGCTCGGCTATTGAATGCCGTATCAATGCCGAAGATCCGTTGAATGATTTCGCCCCTTCGCCCGGTAAGATACGCAGGTATCGTTCGGCAGGTGGCCCCGGTGTGAGGGTGGACAGTGGTGTCCATATGGGTTATGTTATTCCTCCCTTTTATGATTCAATGATCTCCAAACTCTGTGTATGGGGATGTGATCGTGAGGAAGCCATTGCACGTATGAAAAGAGCCCTCTATGAATATGTGGTTGTAGGGGTTAAAACCAACATTCCTTTCCACAGAACGGTTTTGTCCATTGATGCATTCGTAAAAGGGGAGCTAACAACACACTTTATTGATGACCACAATGTGCTTTCAGCTTTAGAAAAGGTTGCTGTATCTGATAGTGAAAGATGTGCAACTCTTTCTTCTGCTCTTGAGGATCGCAACAAGAAGATTGCTGCAATCAGCACTGCAGTTGGTTCATATATGAATGCTGCAAAAAGGCATGATATGAAAGGCTCAGATGAATGACGACAGATAACTTTTTTTATCTGTCGCTCTTTCTTTATTACGGGGAGTTTTGTGGAGAATAAAAAGATTGAATTGATACGTCTTCTTTCTCAGACAGAGGGCAAGCCTATTTCCGGGGAACAGATTGGCAGGAAACTGGAAATTTCCAGGACAATGGTCTGGAAATACATTCAGTCGCTTCAAAGCCAGGGGTATTCAATCATCTCATCGCCTGGTAAAGGCTATATTTTAAACTCGGTTCCTGATTCTCTTTTGCCAGAACTTGTGCAAGCAGGTCTTGAAACAGATATTTTAGGTAAGGACATCCAGCATTTTATGGAACTTGAGTCCACCAACGATTATGCAAAGACAATTGCAGGAGATGCAAAAGAAGGTACCGTTGTAGTTGCAGAAGTCCAGAAAAAAGGACGTGGGAGAAGAGGGTTTGATTGGGTATCTCCTCAAGGGGGGATATGGATGTCTATAGTTCTTAAGCCATCGATAGCTCCTGCGGATGCTTCAAGATTGACTCTTGTGGGTGGGCTTGCTGTGATTGATTCCCTGAAAGCAATCGGTCTTAACCCGTCTCTGAAATGGCCAAACGATGTGCTTGTCAACGGCAAAAAGATTTGTGGAATACTTACAGAAATGGAAGCTGAAATAGATCGGGTTGAATATATTGTCCTGGGTCTGGGAATTAATTTAAACTTTAATACCGATATGTTGCCGAAGGAAATCCGGGATGGTTCCACAACCATAAGTGATGAGCTTGGTACCTATGTGGGTAGGCTTGAATTTGTCCACTCTTTACTTTATAATCTGGAACAGTATTATATCCATTTCAAGACACAACCCTTTGAGGAATTAATGGAAAGATGGATAGATTCTTCGGATACTATTGGTAGAAACGTACGTATTGTCACTCCTTCTAAAATGATGAAGGGCAGAGCAATTGGGATAACCCCCTCCGGAGGTTTGCTTTTGCAGAAAAATGATGGTTCAACCGAAGAAATTATGTCTGGCCGCTGCATCTACATCTGACGGGGATTGTGATGAAGGACATTCCGTATTTTAAAATTTTTTATTTTTTTATACTATGTAGTATTCTTTTATGTGGTGTGGTAACTGCCGGGGATTCGGAAGTAATTCTCAATGGGACTTCCGTGTATGTCAAAGCTGGAGAGAGTTTCGATTTTGAGCAGGATTATTCTCTGCATGTCAAGTATGTCAATCCCGAAAGTGAAAGGGTATGGGTGTCCCTTTCATTGAATGATGAAAGTGTAGCGGATTCCATTCTGGGTAGGGATGAGGTATTTATCTACTCCAGTAATTCATCAACGGTATTCAATATTACAATGGATAGGATATATTATGGTTCCAGTGGTGAGCTGGTAACTTTTGAACCGGTTTATCAATATGTAGATCACAGATATCCTTATAATCCGGATGATGAAAAGATGCAGAATAAAGTGCAGAATACATCTGAAAATGAATCTCAAAATCAGAGGGTGCCTTTTTTAAATCCGACACTCCTGATTCTGTTTGCACTTCTGTTACCCTATGTTTATGAACACAGGTAATTTTAGAGTTTGATATCTCCTTTATCCATAAGGACTCTCAGTTCTTCAAGACTGAGTTTGCCGGTCTTTTCAAACTTTTCTTTTGCGGCGACGTGCTGATCACTCTTTTTTTGTTCGTCTTTATGGGTCTGTATATCATTCAATCTATCAAGATAGATACTCAATTCATCTCTCAAATTAGATATTTTTGTTTTGAGAGGGTCTATCTTTTCACGGGTAGGAGCAATTACCTGATAGGTTTCTTTAATCTGTGAATGGAATTTATCCGCTTCTTTTCGAATTTCATCGACCTGGTTATATAGCTCTATCATATTCAAATGATGTTGCTGGGATTTTTCTGCAAGTTGCTTTATTTCCTTTGAAACATTTCTTTCCTCGTCACCAATGTCTCTGGTATTTTCATAAATATTGATGACCTGCCTGTGGAAATGATTGGCAGCTTTTGCTGCTTCAAGACGCTTTTCCAGTTCGTTGAGTTTTTCAAAAAGATTTTGCTCGTGCTTCAGGGGGATGTCAGCGTTGAGAAATTTATCAAGGTCTTCTGCATAGGCTTTAGAAAGGGTTTCCAAACTCCCTTTTGATTGTTCATTATATTGATCACGCTTTTTCTTGAGACTATTTATGTCTTTTACGACCTTGTTTCTTTCACCAGCAACTTCATTCCTTCTGGATTTCAAATCAGCTATCTTCTTGTTGATATCATCACGTTGCGTTTTTTCTTCCCGTGCCTCTTTTGCAAGTTCCCTGACCTTTGCATTGAGCTCATTCCTTTTCTCTTTGAGTTCATCAATATTAGTTTTATGAAGTTTGAGCTCTTCGAAAACCCCTTTTAAGCTCTTTTCATGCTGGGATATCTCTTTCCTGTAATTATTTACAGTATCTTTAAGTTCGCGTTCTGTCATTGAAGATACATCTTTCATGCAACATTCCCCGCAATCACTTCTTTTTGGTTTTTCCAGTACTCAAGTGCTTCTTTATGGCTTTTGATCCTTCTTTCCAGCCAGTTATACCTGGGTTTTTTTTCACCAAGTTCTTTATGAATCTGATCCAGGTTTTCTTCTTTTTCCATAGATTTTATCAGGGATGATATTTCGGAGGAAGCTTTTGAAGCTTCTTGTATGCGGGCTCTTATCTGGCTGGTGTATTCGCGTGTATTCTCGTTTTCAAGTTCAGCTATTTTTCCCAGAACATCCTGAATCGTTTTTTCTTCATTTTCCAGCTGCCTTGTCCTTTTCAACTCCTCTATATCGTCATTTGTGGAGTGCATAATTCGATTATCAAGTTCTTCGGGATAGGCTGTGAACATTTCTCCCAGCAGATTATTCGCCTGGTGATACAATTGCTGCTTTTTTTCCTTGAGTACTTCTAAGCGGTTTTTCTCTTCTTCTCTTTTCTTTTTAGAGTTGCTTATTGTATCCTCGAGTTTTTTAACTTCATACTCAAGTTTACTGTATTCCGCATTGTACTCATTCAGAAACTTCTGGTGTTTTTCAATCACACCTTTCACCAATCCTTCTTTGCCGGGGAAGGGTGAATTTTCTTCAACTGCACTCTCATTCATCTTAAAAACCTTTCGTAGTCTTATATCCTGTATAGTTGCGCATGTGGCACGCCATTAATAGTAATTATTGATTCGGGATTGATCATCCCGCATTCCAGGGCACATTCAATTGTTTTCTTGCCAAACAGATTCGCACTGGTTGCCCTTCCAAGAGCAGATTGCACCTGTTTTTCAGATACTATGTCCCCTTTATAGAAACTTTCCGTTATTTCGACAACAACATTCCCATGTTCCAATTTCTGCCCTATTAACTCCTGGTCACAAGCAGCAACAATCAGTCTGTCTCCGGCTCGGTGTTCTTTGAGGTACATATATTTCCTCATACCAGTCTTATATGTTTTTTATCAGGTGCCAGCAAATCACCCGTTCGTTTCATTTTCTGAATAAACTCCTCTGCGTGTTCTCTATCTATATTTTCAGCTGAGGCTTCTTCATAGACTTCATCTAATGGTGCTTTACCGCCGGCATGTTTCTGACTTACATGCTTTATAATGTCCTGAAGTATGTGTATCTTGTCACGCTGACTTTTACTCGTACCTGATGCTATGACATCCACATCAAGAGCTCCGGTGTCAGGATCAACACCAACTTGTTTCATACATGCGAGGGAAATTTTAGTGGTACGTTTTGCATCCTCAAGGGTAACAGTGTTGCTAAGCCTTATTCGGGCGCTGGATTCAGCAAGCCTGACCAGTGCTTCCAGCTGTCTTGCAGTGACAGGTACCGGAGAATCCTTATTTTCTCCCATCTTACGTAGATCTAGATAGAAATCGACCAGATGTTGCCTGGCTTCTTCTTCCATAATGGGATAGACCATCCGGCGTGCATAGGCGACGTATTTGCGTAATAATTCCGTCTCGATTTCCGGTAGGATTACTTTTTGTTGAGAGGCAACTTTTTCCTGTGTTATTGTGGAGGTGGGTAATTTGTCCCATTGTTCATAGAGTTCACCGGCATAATGGGATTTTAGAATATGGTTTGCGATATCAGCATCCATTTTTGAATCCGGTACATCAAGAAGGATGAAAATCAGGTCAAACCTGGATATGAGGGCAGGAGGCATATTGATCTGTTCTGCAAGTCCTTCGTATCTGTCAAACCTTCCGTATTTAGGGTTTGCCGCTCCCAGCAGGGCACAACGGGATTTCAGTGTTGCCAGGATTCCAGCTTTTGCCACAGAGATTGTCTGTTGTTCCATTGCTTCATGGAGTGCACTTTTGTCTTCTCTGCTCATCTTATCCATTTCGTCCACTGCCGCAATTCCCATATCTGCCATAACCAGGGCACCGGCTTCCAGTGTCCAGCGACCGTCTCCCAAATCATCCTTTACCGCTGCTGCGGTCAGCCCACTTGATGAGGCACTTTTGCCTGAAGCAAACACGCCTCGTGGGGATAATTTCACCATGTATCTGAGTAACTGACTTTTCGCAATACCGGGGTCTCCTACAAGCAACAGGTGGATGTCTCCTCTAATACGTCCTCCGTCAGGAAGGGATTTTGGGACTCCTGAGAATAACTGTAAAGTTAGTGCTTCTTTGATATTCTCATAACCATAAATTGAAGGCGCTATGGATTTTATAATTTTATTATATATCTGTGGGTCATTGCTAAGTTCTATTATTTCGTCTTCTTCTTCCGGAGATATATCCAGCTCATCAAATTCCTGATCCAGGTATTCTATGGAATTGCAGTGTAAGACAAGATCGTAAAATGTGGATTTCCCTTCGCGTGTGGTTCGCTGGTGGGACCTGAGGATGCCGTTTACTACTACACGGTCACCTGGTTTCACAATGCCGGCCAGTTCATCTTCGGCATCGACATCAATACTCTGGGGCTGACTTCCTCCCTTGAGACTTTCGGGGGATTCCTGTACCTGAAGCTTCTGGGCATCGATGAAATTGGATTTATCAATGAGAAGTTTGAATGGCCCTCTTTTGCCGCAACTCTCTTCTTCACATTCGCCGGGTTCCACGAATTTTGGTCCGCTCTGGGGTATATAATTTACTGTTTCACACCTCATACAGTAAAATGCCGCATTGGTAATCTTTGGACGTACTTCGGTTGCCTTGCGGACCATTCCTTCAACTGCAATGAACTTGAGAAGATGATTGCTCCTGAGGTCACGTATCGTGACCTTGTTTGGAATGCTGGTAAACTGGATGTGTGCATCATCCAGTTGTTTCTCAACAGGGAGCTCAATTTGTTTAAGAGCTTCTTCAGCCGAGGGGATAACCTCATCCGGCGTTTGTAATAATTCTTCGGAAAGTTCCCTGTCGAATTGTTCCAGATCTGTAAAATTTACTTCTATACTTCGTAATTCCGGGTATTCGTTGGCAAGTTTAAGTATATCATGCCAGCAATATCGTTTAAGAAAATCCCGGAATTTATTTTCCCATTTTTCTTCCGTCATTAATATCAGTGCATACCAGATTTGACTTCGGATTATAAAAACTTACAAGCTTTATCTATCTTTCGTGTGTATCATTTCTTTTGTCGTTGTATATCCCTGAGTACACCTCTTAATGTCTGTACTTCCCGTGGTGTCAGTTCTGCACGTCCGAATATTCTTTTTAGCATAATTGAAGTTTTTTCCATCTTATGTTCGGGGTGTTTTATATCTGCAAGCACCTGTCCAAAATGGTCATATAACAATTGAAGATCAAAACCATTAGCAATCGGTCTCTCTCCGATTTCCAGATTGCTCATTTCATACATTGCAACTGTTGCTGCATGGGAGATGTTCATGATGGGGTATTTTTCTGATGTCGGAATCGTCATGATCATATCGCATCTTTTGAGTTCTTCCCGGGTAAATCCATTATCCTCTCTTCCGAAAAGGAAGGCAATCTTTCCATTAGTTTCCCTGAATTTATCCCGTATCTCGGATGGAGTGTATGCAGGCATACGTATGTGCTGGTCGGTTTTTATACCTGCAATCCCCGATGTACCAATTACTATATCTGTATCTTCAATAGCCTCTTCCAATGTGTCTACTTTTGGAGCACTTTCCAGTAAATCACTTGCATGGCATGACATTGCTCTTGCCTGTCCTTCCAGTTTACAGGGATTTACAAGAACCAGGTCATCAAATCCGAAATTTTCCATTGAGCGTGTGACCGAACCTACATTTCCCTGGTATAGAGGTTCTACAAGTACGATTCTAATTTGCGGTGACATGTCTTGCTTTTTGAATACGCTCTTTGCTATAATATCTTGCGAATGGTTGTCTGTTTGTAGTTGGGTTGATGCAATATTTCATGCCAAAAAATGTTATATAATATACGAACAATCTACTTTCTACTGCTCTAACAGCATTATTGTGGAGTGATTTTATGAGTATTGAGAAAATATTGAAAGATACTTTCAAAGGGGAAACGACAGAAGTTGGATGGTACTTTGCCATGTCAAAACTGGCAGAGAGGGAAGGCTACCCTGAAGTCGCAGTTTATTTACGCCAGATTGCAATGGATGAAGCCTGGCATGCCGCAGAGACTGCAGAAATTCTTGGTCTGATCAAAGATACCACAATTGAGAACATCAAGATGATGCTTGAAGGTGAAACCATGGCAGAAGGCGAAAAAGGTGATGCTGCTAAAATTGCCAGGGATGAAGGTAATGCACAGGCAGCTCTTTTCTTCGAGAAAGCTTCCTTTGATGAGGCAAGGCATAAAGAAGGCCTTAAAGGTCTGCTGAAAAGATTGGAAAAAGAGTGCTAATGAGGGATTATTAATGTCAAAAGATATTCTTGAAAAGGGTGCCATTCTCCAGAGGGACCGTGAAACATTCGCGATTGCCCCCCAAACACCTGGAGGCATTGTATCAGCTGATGTGTTGCGTAAGATTGCTGACACTGCGGACAAATATGAGGCAGCTGCCATTAAACTGACATCTGCTCAACGTGTCTGTATTGTAGGTCTCAAGGAGGACGATATAGACAATGTCTGGGATGACCTGGATATGAAACCAGCTGCTGCAATCGGTCCATGTGTGAGAAGTATCAAAATTTGTCCGGGTACTACTTTCTGTAAACGAGGTCAGCAGGATGCTGTAACTCTCGGTCTTGAACTGGATGAGAAATACCATGGAATGCAACTCCCTTCCAAATTCAAAATAGCGGTTTCAGGCTGCATGAACTCATGTTCCGAACCTGCTGTCAGGGATATAGGTATCATGGGTACTCCAAAAGGTTATACCGTGATGGTCGGGGGTAATGCAGGTATTCGTCCAAGACTTGGTGATGTGATAGCTGATGAACAGAATGATGATGAGGTTAAAGAACTGGTTGATAAGATTGTCAGCTTTTACAAGACCCACGCAAAAAAGCACAGGATCGGACGCATGATCGATGATATGGGTCTTGAAAATTTCAAAAGGGAAATAGGCCTGTAATTAAGGGATTCTATTCTTTCCTTTCCTCTCTTTTTTTCTAATTCTCCTCTCCTGTTTTGTTTTTGCATAATGAAAATCTTTAAATACAATTGTTACCACCAATACTCCATCTTATATTACTACTGCTAATAATTTTTGTAAAATGTCTTTTAAAATGGTATCAGGAGATAGAATTTATGGCTATGGAATATTATGCTGGCATATCCGATGCTATGAGGATCACATTCGTGCAGGTCATGATACTGGCCATTATAGCGATTGTGATATTCCTCTATGGAATGTATATAAATCTGAAAAAATGGGGATTAGGTGCTGAAGGTTACGGACAAAAACCTTCCAAAGGCAGCATCTTTACTCTCCCTAAAACACTGGCCTATCAGATGAGTGAGGATGGGCATGGTCATAAACAGAATATCATTGTGACTCTTGTGCTTGATATTCTATTGCAGCGTCGTATAATGCGCCGCAGTCCCCTTCGATGGTTTATGCATATTACCATTTTTGTAGGCTGGATGACTCTGTTCCTATTGTCCCTTCTTATGTTCCTTGTGGAATTACTACACATGGCACACCTGGGAATCGGCCCCGATCCTGCAGTCTTCAGGGAATTCCTCGGTCCAATTAATGACCTGTTCAGCTACATTCTGCTTACAGGTATAATAATTGCAATCGCAAGAAGACTCTTTATTCCAAGAATGCGTGAAGCTACCATTGCATATGACTCCATACTACTTGGTGGACTGACCCTCATTACTGTTACAGGATTTATTGCTGATGGTATCAGGAATGGCACTTTCTGGGGCTTTGGTATTGAATATCCCTATGCTCCACCAGCTGCACTGTTCCACGTGATAATCTCCCTGCTCTTCTGTATTGCTTACATCCCATACAGCAAATACATCCACATGATTGCAACACCTCTTACTATTTTGGCCAACAAGGGAGGCGAATAAAATGGTACGTGATAATCCGTCTATTACAACGGAAAACCTTACAGCTGTCCAGCTTATGGAAATCGATTCCTGCACTCGTTGTGGCGAATGTGTACAGTGGTGCCCGACATATGATGCATCAGGCAAAAAACCCGGTCTTGCACCCAGGGACAAGATTCTACGCTGGCAGGAATATATGAAGAAATCCTATGGTCTGCGTGCCAGGCTCTTTGGACCCAAACAGGTTCCAGAGGAAGAAATTGAACAATTCAAGGAAGATGTCTACGGATGTACCACCTGTGCAATGTGTGCTACAGTTTGTGAATCCGGCATCAATACCGTTGAACTCTGGGAAGCAATGCGCGCCAATCTAGTAAAACGTGGCAATGGTCCTGTTGGTAAACAGCCCATGTTTGTCAAGCTTATAGGGGAATATGGCAACCCATACATGGCAGATCCCAAGGAACGTCTCAGCTGGGTCCCCGATGATGTTAAAATAGAAGATAAAGCAGATATTCTCTATTTCGGTGGCTGTACCGCTGAACTGAGGCAGAAAAAACTTGCTTTTGCAACCGCACGTGTACTGAACCATCTGGATATTCCATTCACCATGCTCGGTGAGGACGAACAGTGCTGTAATTCCGCTCTTGTAAGAACCGGTCAGTACGAAATCGAAGATATTTCCAGAAGGTCTGCCCGTAAAAATGTTGACGGTATAAAGGCAAAGGGTGCCACCAAGGTACTTTTCGCTTGCGCGGGTTGCTACAGGACTGCCCTTGTGGATTGGCCAAGGTTGCTTGGTGAAGAACTTCCATTCGAGGTTATCCACATAACTGAGTACCTTGACAAACTCATCGATGAAGGCAAGATCAACTGGAAACAGCCATTTGATAATAAGACAATCACCTACCACGACCCATGTCACCTGGGACGTCACGTAGGAGTTTTCGAGCCACCACGTAAGGTATTGCGCAGTATCCCCGGTCTGAACTTTGTTGAAATGGACCGTATAAAGGACAATCAGCGCTGCTGTGGAGCAGGCGGTGGTGTCAAAGCAGGTATTCCGGATCTTGCACTTGGTGTTGCCGAGACAAGGGTTGAAGATGCTCTTGCCAAGAACCCGGATATTCTTTCCAGTGCCTGCCCATTCTGTAAGAGGAACCTTTCTGATGGAAGAGATTCTGTCAAGGCAGAAAAACTGGAAGTCGAAGATGTCATTGTTTTGACTGCTGAGGCTCTTGGTATCGATCTTTCTGATTGTGAAGATCAGGCAAGATAATCAACTCAAGGGGTTATACCCCTTTTATTTTCTCTTTTTAGAAACCTACATAAATTATCAGTTACGTCTTGTTGCTGCTATGCAAATTCCCTACGAGTTTTTAGGCAGGATATTCATATACCTGATGATTCTGGCTTTGGCAGGGATATTGTTGGCACTTATAGTAGGTGCTTACAGTTTCAGGAAAAGGCACATCATTTTCCCAAATTTTGTCCTTTTCATTCTCTATATGTTCTATACTCCGGCCAAATGGATATGCAGAGTGTTCCATATCAGGGATACTCTGGTTGATGAGATTCTGATCGAAGTGCGCAATGCTGTAATGCTGGATGAATTTAGTGACAGTTCCGGTTTACGTGTTGTATTCCTGCCACAATGTCTAAGGCATGCCCGGTGTCCTGCGCGTTGTGATCCGATTCATGGTTATGAATGTCGGCGATGCGGCCTTTGTTCCATTGGTTATATCAGTGAGGAAGCTGAAAAACGTGGCTTCCGCGCTTTTGTAATTCCCGGGGGAAGTTTCATTAAGAAAATCATAAAAAACTATCATCCTACTTCATGTATCGGAGTGGCATGTTATACTGAACTTGCAGAGGCTATGGAAGAAGTTTCATTTATGCCTGTACAGGGAATCTGCCTTTTAAAAGATGGTTGTTTTGAAACAGAAGTGGACGTCGAGGCTGTAATTGAGAAAATGGAGGCATGTAATGTACGATCTGATAGGTAAAGTGCTGATAGGAGCCGTGGCAATATCTGTCTTATTGAGTAGCTTTGCTCTTTTTGTCAGCCGCATCAGCCTTAATCGGCATGTACGTCTTGCAGGTATTTTTGCATGGGTACTTGATTTATTCTACCTGCCTATCAAATATTTCTTTTGCAAATTGTCTGATCCCCGTATTCTGGACAGCTGGATGGTTTCCCTGAAGAACATTGCTCATTACCATGCTTTTGGAAGGACTCGTAACAGGATTATGCTTTTACCACATTGTATGCGTTTTCTGGACTGTCCTGCTTACTCGTCGCGGTATGGTATACAATGCAAGGAATGTGGCAGATGTATAGTTGGGCAGCTAAAAAGGGATGCACAAAAGTATGGTTATCGTTTCTACATTATAACAGGCTCCTCATTTGTGAAGCATGTATTGAAAGAAAAGCCTGCAGACGGAATTCTGGTTGTTGGTTGTAATTATGAGATTAACAAGGGCATGCGTTTTCTACGAGGTAAAAACGTTATTGCTTATGGTGTCCCTCTTGAAAGTGATGGTTGTTATAATACCTCTATAAGTTACGAAAAAATTGCAGGTATTCTTGAGGAATTCGGTCCTGCTGGCAATAGTGTGTGAGTGAGGGGAGTAAGCTCCCTTCTGTTGATGCAAAGATGCATTGGCAGTATTCGGCTAAGCGTCACACCAAAACGGAGGTTGTCCGAACAACAACTTTGATCCCATTTCGACTTGCACCCGCGAGGATTCGCCGTTCCATCCGTACCCTGCGCGACCTCAATTTTTCATATCATTGCTTTAACGCAGGCCGGTATCGTTTCTGTGCCATCATGCGGTAAAACCGCAAGAGCCGGTTTCCCGGCTGCCCGGGCTCTCGCCCGATACCCTTTACAGGTATTCGCGTGTCCGGAAGGTGGGGAGACTTTCCTCAGACCAGAAGGCCCGGAAACTGCCCTCCCTCTCTCACAAAGCCCCTAATTCATCGGATATATAGAAATACTTATCGCAATGGCTTTTTTATTTTCTTATTCAGGGTTAATATTCAGGGAAATCGAGTCTATGCAAAAATGCTCTCCGGTAGGGGCCGGTCCATCATCAAAAACATGGCCCAAGTGCCCTCCACAACGGCTGCATATCACTTCGATGCGTTTCATTCCCAGGGAATAGTCAGGTATTCTTTCAATGTTGTCTTCTGATATTGCTTCCCAGAAGCTTGGCCAGCCGGTGCCTGCATCGTACTTTGTGGAGGAAGAGAATAGATCCTGACCACATCCGGCACAGGAGTAGATACCTTTTTCGTAAAAATCATTGTATTTACCACTAAAAGGTGCTTCTGTTCCTTTTTTTCTGAGGACACGAAACTGTTCTGTAGATAAACGGCTTCTCCATTCCTCTTCTGAAATTTGGATCAAGTTTTCGGACATATTAACCCCTCATAAAAATATTGCAAACGGCTGGATGGAGAATGTTTGGTAGGATTGAATCAACCGTTCGCAATCATACTAACATTGTGTTTGGGCTATATAATCGTTTGCCTGATGCCTTAGGGTACGACCAATACCTGTGTTTTGGAATGTCTTACCACATTTTCTGCCACACTGCCAAGCAAAAGATGACTGATACCTGTCCTACCAAGTGTTCCCATTACTATGAGGTCTATCCCGTTTTCCGTGGCAAATTTGACGATGCTATCTGCAGGATTGCCCTCTATTATTATGGGTTCTACATCGACATCTGCCTTCTTCCCGGTATCAACAACGTATTCAGTTGCACTTTTTCCTTCATCCTTAAGATGATTGCGCAATGAATCGGCCCACCTTTCTCCGCGGGTTGTGATGGATACACTTACAGGTGGCAAAACATAGACTGCCTTGACCTTTGCACCGGTTGCTTTTGCAAGTTCAATACCCCAGTTAACTGCATTCTTTACATTCTCAGACCCGTCGGTGGCGATCATTATCTTTTCAATTTTCGTACTCATCAATATACCCCCATAATATCTTCTGATTATTATGCTATATTTCTTTTGGTTGTATTTGCCAATATATCACAATCTTAATTTATGGCTACTATCATTTATTCCATGATGGGCGAAACGATTCTTGTTGCAGAGGATATTTTCCGGGATTACGGTTGCCTACATGCTTTGAATGGAATTAACCTGCGTGTGGAAGAAGGTGAATTTATTGCAATTATCGGTCCCAATGGGGCAGGTAAATCCACCCTTTTGAAAATTTTTGCCTCTCTGATCTCTCCTACCGAAGGTACATTGCAAATCTTTGGAACAAAAGATCACGACAGAGAAGATGTACAGGATAGAATAGGAATGCTTTCCCACGAAACGTTCCTGTATGAAAATCTGACAGCTCGTGAAAACCTTGTATTTTTTGGGAAACTGTATGGCATAGAACATACTGCTCTTGATGAGAGATGTGATTATCTTATCAGAAAAATCGGTCTGTGGAAAAGGGCCGAAGATCCTGTTAAAAACTTCTCAAGGGGAATGAAACAACGTTTGTCCTTTGCAAGGGCCATTATCCATGATCCTTCCCTTTTATTACTTGATGAACCTTATACCGGCCTTGACATGAATGCATCTTCACTTATGGAAAACCTTCTTCTGGAAAACCCGGCTGTGACTAAGATAATGATTACTCATGATCTGGATAAGGCATTTCGTTTGTGCAATCGTCTGTTGATCATGGAGGACGGGAATATTGTTCATGATGTGGGGGCCAACGATCCAAATGCACGTAAATTTGCCGAAGCTGTCTGTTTTTCTGATGGAGGGCAATTTAAATGTTAAAGGGTTTGAATATAGCTTTAAAAGATCTGAAAATTGAAAGCAGGGCTAGGGAAATATTTATTTCGATGGTTGTTTTTTCGTTATTGATCCTTATTATCTTTAGTATTGCTTTTTCTGATCTGTTGTCTTCTGCCAGCAAAACTGCAACGGTGGCTTCGGGTGTGCTCTGGATATGTTTCATATTTGCAGGGACGCTGGGTCTAAACCGTACCTTTGCTACAGAGGTCCAGAACAGTTGTATGGATGCCCTGAAAATGTGTCCCATACCCCGCAATTCAATTTACCTCTCCAAGGTCATCTTTGTATTCTTGCTGATGCTACTGGTAGAAATAATTACTATCCCAATGTTTTCTGTCCTCTTTAATTACCAGTTTACTGCAATTATCTGGGTTGGTATTGTCATATTACTGGGATCCTTTGGCTTTGTTGTGGTGGGATGCCTGATATCGGCTCTTGTCATACGTGCCCGTGCCGGGGAAATGCTGCTTCCTGTCCTACTTTTACCTCTGTCCCTGCCGGTTATCATCCCGGCGGTGTCTGCCACTTCGGGTCTTTTGAGGGGTGAGGATATATTTTCTTTAATGTCATATATCCGACTGCTGGTAGTCTATGACTTTGTCTTCTTTGCAGTTTCAATGCTGGTTTTTGAGTATGTCGTAGAGGATTAATATACAGTGAGTTCCATAGTCATGCAGACATCTGAAATAACCCTTACAAACCGGTGATGCTAGTTGCAGTGGGAAAAATATTCCAAACCATTTTACCTGTTCACAGCCCTGATGCTTGTTGTAGCATTTTGGGCCATTTTTTTCTATCTGCCGGTCATGAAAGATTCGGCGGGGAATGTACTGGATTCCAGTTTCAATATATTCTATTTCCATATGCCGATTGCAATTGTTGCCTATCTGGCCTTTTTTGTTGTCTTTGTATCGAGTATCCTTTATCTGCGTGAAAGTGATTCAAAATGGGATATGGTATCTCTTTCTGCTGCAGAAGTAGGTGTCATATTTGCATTCCTTGTGCTTGCAACCGGCTCCATCTGGGCAAAAGCTATATGGGGCTGGTACTGGGTGTGGGAGCCCCGGTTAACTACCTCTCTTGTGCTTTTTCTTGTGTATGTAGGCTATCTCATGCTCAGGACAGCCTTGGATGACCCTCTTAAAAGGGCCCGGTTATCTGCGGTTTTCGGGATTGTGGCCTTTGTATCGGTGCCTTTGAGTTTTCTTTCCATTCGCATCTGGAGAAGTGCCCATCCCCTGATGTTTGGAGGCTCTCTTTATGGTCAGGAGGGAGGCGGGCTTGAAGGCTCTTCCTTACTCCTTGTGCTCCTTCTCAACATGCTGGCATTTGTGATGTCATTTATAAGCCTTACTTCTTTTAAGTATCAAAATGAAAAGCTTGGAAGAGAACTGGAAATGGCTAAAGGTCGTTGAGTAAAGCATATATGCATCTGCGGGCATGAATATTGAATATGCTATTCGATCCGATCAATATTGAAGGTTTATCCATCCCGAACAGATTTGTACGCTCAGCAACCCATGAATGGCTGGCAGAGGAAGACGGCACACCCACAGCAGCTATAGGGGATATCTATGAAGAGCTGGCCAAAAATGAGGTTGGGCTTATTGTAACGGGATATTCTTACGTAAATCCTGCTGGTAAAAGCGATGGTTTGCAGCAGGGTATCTATGATGACCGTTTTATAGGCCCTTACAGGAAGATTGTTGAAAGAGTTCATTCCTATGAGAGTAAAATCGTTCTCCAGATTGTACATGGGGGACGACAATCAATGACACAGCACGGTTATCCTCTGCTTGCTCCTTCAGCGGTTGAAGACAGTTCCACAGGTAAACTTCCAAGGGCAATGACAGAAGAAGAGATCCTGGAAACCATTGATGATTTTGCTAATGCTAGCCGCAGGGCAATGGAGGCAGGTTTTGACGGGGTACAACTGCACTGTGCCCATGGCTTTTTGCTGAGTAGTTTTATCTCGCCCTATACCAACAGGCGTGAAGATAAATGGGGTGGTTCTGTGGAAAACCGTACACGTATAATCACCGAGATAGTGCGCCGTATCCGGGAGGATGTCTCTCCTGATTTTCCTGTAATGGTCAAACTGAATGCAACCGATGGTTTTGATATATATTCTGGTCACATTAGCCTGGATGCACCTGAATGCGTGGAAATTGCTGCCCTTCTTGAAAAAGCGGGAGTATGTGCCATAGAGGTAAGTGGTGGAATTGTCGAGGCTGGTTCTGTGATGTCCCAGCCCGGGGTTGATTCAGAGGAAAAGGAAGCCTACTTCAGACGTTATGCCAAGATGATAAAAGATACTGTAAGTATACCCGTAATACTGGTGGGCGGTATCCGTACAAGAGCCGTTATGGATGAAGTCCTCAGGGTTTATGCGGATATGGTCTCCATGAGTCGTCCGTTCATCAGTGAACCAGACCTTGTGAAAAAACTGGAGAACGGAACAGAAGGGGCGCGCTGTGTTTCATGTAACCGTTGTTTTGATAAAGGTGGCATTAGATGCAATTATGATTTTGGCCTCTAATGCCAGGATCATTCTTTTAAAGCAAAAGAAATATTTCCGGGCATAAACATGCTTAGTTCCCGTGCAGGTCAACTTACCCTATATATAGGGCGTTGTACATCTTGTATCTCATGCGACTTGATGTATATCTTATAGAAACTGGCTTTTTCAGTTCCCGGGGAAGGGCTAAGAAGGCAATAAGTGAAGGGCATGTGAAAGTTGATGGCAACGTCACAACGAAATCTTCCCGTGAAGTGTCCGAGTTCAATGAAATAGAAGTCGATGAAGGGCTGGATAAACCGCGGGGATATTTTAAACTTCGTAACATACAGGAAAAATTCGATTTAATCAAAGAAGGCGACCGTGTATTGGACCTGGGTTCCAGTGCTGGGGGCTTCCTGATGTTTGCTTGTGAACTCGGTGCGAACGTAGTAGGAATTGAATACAGCCGCCATTTTCGCTCAGAACTAGGGAGACTGGCCTATGAAAACCCAAATATTACCATAATCTTTGATGATGTATTTACGATGCCGACATCTAAAATACCTGGAAGTCCCTTTGACGTATTGCTTACTGATATGACTCTTGAGCCCGAGGCTTCGATAGAGGCCCTCGGCAAGGTACTCCCCCTTCTCAAGAAAGGTGGAATGATTTTTCAGGTAATTAAACTGGGCAGGGGAAGAAATAAAAAACACCTGGTTGAAAATATTAAATCACTGGGAATCGAAGTCCTGGAAGTCCTGGATTCTGCCCAGAGGGAATTTTACGTAGTGGCAAAAAAGACATGAGGAACTTATGTTGCTCAAGGTTTATGGTAAAGGCAGGCCTTACAGGTTTTTTGCTGCAGGGATGCATGGTGGTGAGTGGAAAGACACTTCCAACCTTCTGCTGGAGTTGAACCCTCCATTGTCGGGTTCTCTTTTTCTGTTGCCCCTTGTTGACCGGGGTCGCTATCTCTCTACTCTTCAGGATGGCTACTACAAAGGTCCCGGTTCTAATATTCCTGTTTTTGTGAACAATTATGCGCCTGAGATATATATTGAGATTCATTCCTATTCAAAGCAGAATTTTCATAAACTTGCCGGAGGGGATCGTATTTCCAGAATAGGTGTCCCTCCTTACAGTGTGCTGGAAGAAGGCCTGCTACTTGGTTCGGTGTCTCCTCACATCAGGCTACATTTCCCCAAAGAGGCCCTCTGCTTATCTCTGGAGGTGCAAAGGGAAAATCCTGCATCATATGAACTTGCACTGCATATGCTTGATAGGATGAAAGAGTGTAGGGGTCGGGATGATTTTATAGCCTTTTTGAATAAAGAATATCCATCTGCGGTTCTTAAGGCAATTGAAAATTACAAAAAGTTTTATGGCCTGTGAATATATCACAGGCCAGACGGCCATTTAGAAAGGCCTGTTGTAGTTATGGACATTATGTTCGGGTTTGACATCCATCATATCTTTTTTCTGTGCCCTCATCATGTCGTCGATCCTCAGGATCATGGTTGCAACTTCTGAAGCAGACCTTATAGTTTGGGTTTTTACACGAAGGGGATCCACTATTCCTTTTTCAACCATGTCAAGATAATCGCCGCTGTAGATGTCCAATCCGATATTGGGATTTTTGACATGTGCATTACGCAGTTTCAGGATTACGGATGTCGCGTCCATTCCACCGTTTTCAGCAATAGCCATGGGTATGGATTCTACAGCATCGGCAAATGCAGTGATTGCAAGTTGTTCCCTGCCACCTATGGATGAAGCATAATTGCGCAGTCTCTGGGCAATTTCCACTTCTGCTGCACCGCCACCTGCCACAATCTTGCCATCCTCAAAGACTGAGTTGATAACATGGAGTGCGTCATCAAAGGCTCTTTCCAGATTGTCCGTGACATGCTCGGTACTTCCACGAAGCAGAATGGTAATTACCTTTGTATTTTCACATTTCTTTATGAATATCTTGGCAACGGTGGACTCTCCTTCTTCTCCGACTTCGCCTGCATGTCCCAGGTCCTCTTCACTGAGATCAAAGACCTTTTTCACGATTTTTGCACCTGTTGCATAGGACAGGTTCCTGATATCATCATCACTGACTCTGCGGATACCCATAACACCGCTCTTTTGCAAGTAATGTGCTACCTTGTCGCCGATATTCTTGGAGCATATTACGACGTTTGCCCCGGTTTTGATGACATGGTCAGCCATCTGTTTGAAATCATCCTCTTCACGGGCAAGGAATTGTTGCATTTCATCAGCATTGCTAATTTGTAATTTGGATGTGTTTGATGTTTTCTGGGTTTCAAGAGGTGTGTCTATAATAGCGATCTTTGCATCCTTTACAGTTTTTGGCATACCAGGGTGTACCCTGTACTTGTTGAGCATTATGCCATCGAGGATCTCTGTTTCACTGACACTTTTTCCGGGTTCCTGTCTGAGGATTATGTCGTTGTCTACATTGACACTTCCCTTTTTGCTAATCTGCAGGATTGCATCCACACAAAGTGCTGCAAGTATCTCCTTGTTTGTTTCGGAAGCTTTTCCTGACATAGAAGTGCTGGCGATTTTTTCAAGAGCTTCCCTGTTTCCTTCGGATACATCTATGGCAAATTCATTGAGAATTTCCAGAGCTTTTTCAGATGCATTTTCGAATCCTCTTACAAGAACACGTGCGTGTACACCTTCTTCTATAAGATCGGATGCTTTGTCAAGTAATGTACCTGCAGTCACAACTGCACTGGTTGTACCGTCACCTGCAATCTCTTCCTGGGTACGGGCAACCTCTACGATCATTTTGGCAGTTGGATGCTCGATATCCATTCCCTTGAGGATCATGGCCCCGTCGTTGGTGAGGACTATGTCTCCAATGGAGTTTACCATCATTTTGTCCATGCCCTTGGGTCCAAGGGTAGTCTTAACAATGTTTGCTACTGCCTTTGCCGCGGCGATGTTTACGGATAAAGCATCCTTTCCCTGCTTGTGTTCGGTGCGGGGATTCACGATGTAGGCGGGTTGTCCGCCATAATGTCCTGGCATTGATGTTGAACCTCCTGATGAATAATCTGTATATAAAGAAATCTAACTGTCTATGGTTCTATAAATACGTTTCGCAGTAACTCTCTGCTATTGCTAGCCTTTTCAAAACCTTTAATATATAGAGCGGGGTCTTATAAAGCCTATGCTTTATTTTGTCGGACTTGGGTTATTTGATGAAAAGGATGTTTCTGTAAAGGGGCTTGAAGTTATAAAAAATGCCGGTAAGGTGTATGTGGAATTTTATACTTCCCGATTGATGGGTGCGGATAAAGAAAAGATGGAAAACCTGTATGGCAGGGAAATACACGTTCTTGACAGGCAGGAAGTAGAGCAAGATCCCTGGTGGCTTGAAGAAGCAAAAGAGATCAATATAGCTTTTCTGACAGGCGGGGACACGATGGTATCCACTACTCATGTAGATATCCGGCTCAGAGCAATGGAGATGGGCATTGAAACCTGTTTGATCCACGGCGCTTCCATAGTCTCTGCTATCTGTGGTCTGACTGGCCTCCAGAATTACAGGTTTGGCAAAGCAGCAACCATTCCTTATCCATACACGAGCACCCGGGGAAATACAATTATTTCTGAAACTCCCTATGATACTATTCTACACAACAGACAGATGGGTCTGCATACGGCTGTATTTCTTGATATTGATATGGATAAGGGTTATATGACGGTTAATCAGGGAATTGAGCTCTTGCTTCAGGTAGATGAAAAAAGAGGTGAAAATCTCATAAAAGGTTCAATAGCTGTGGGTATTGCAAATGCAGGTTCTGAGAAACCTATTGTAAGGGCAGATTTTGCTGAAAATCTCGAAAGTTGTGATTTTGGTTCTCCCCTGCATATTGTAGTTATTCCGGCAGATCTGCATTTTGTCGAGGCAGAATCCCTTATTAAACTAGCGGATGCACCTGAATCTATCCTTGAAGAAGGAGACATAAATTAATTTGAAGTATTTTGAGTGAAAATTGTTTACTGGTGAGAGTATAATATGGTACGTGGTTCAGTAGGAGTCATATTTGGTGAAACAGGAACTCTTAATTTCAAGTTCCTGATATCGGACAGTACGGCAGTTCTGAGAGGGCATTATGTCAAAATATGGCATGAGACCGATGGCTGGATACTTGCACAGGTAATGTCAATTGTGCGCTCCAGTGAAAAATATTCTCTGGAAGAAGCCAAAAAAGGGCAGAGGAAAGATCGAAATGATGACCGTATAGTGGCCTCTGCCACAATAATAGGAAGCAGGGATGATCGTGGTCTTTTAAGGGCACCTATGAGTCCTTTCAGTCCCGGGGATCAGGTCTATCTGGCAGATGATACACTTATTAGAGATACACTGGGTCTTGTGGGAGATGACATGTATATTGGATTGCTTGAAGGTACCGGTATTCCTGTACATCTTAATGTGAACAGTCTTGTACAGAAACATTGTAGCATCCTTGCAAAAACCGGTAGTGGTAAGTCTTACACTGCCGGAGTAATTCTTGAAGAATTACTTGATCATAATGTGCCCATGTTGATAATTGATCCTCATAGTGAGTATTCTTCCCTTAAAGAATCAGCCAGTGGAAATGAAGGTGACCTAAAAAAATACGGTATAAAATCCAAAGGATACGGCTCCAGGATACAGGTTTATACTCCTGCCGATAAATCAATTAATCCAAATGCTGATCATCTTTTCAGGTTAAACGGGGTTAATCTTACTCCCAGTGAACTGATGACTTTATTTCCTGATAATTTTAACAGTACCCATTCCGGTATTCTCTATGAAGCTGTACACAGGTTACGTGCTGATGTGGAAACCTATTTCCTTGATGATATAATCAGGGAGGTCAGTAATAATGAAAGCAAGGCCCGCTGGAATGTAATTAATTTACTTGAAGACATTAACCAGCTGGATATACTTTCCCCTCAACCTACTCCGGTTGAAGAATTAATGCAGGATGGAAAGGCTTCGATCATTGACCTGAAAGGGGTCCCTCCTCATATACAGACAATGATTGTGGCCCAGCTCTGTGATACTCTTTTTGAAGCTCGCAAACTTGGCACGATTCCTCCGGGAATGCTGGTTGTGGAAGAAGCCCATAATTTTGCTCCTGAAAGAGGGTATAGCAAGAGTTCCAGTTCCGAAATTCTCCGCACAATAGCCTCAGAAGGGCGAAAGTTTGGTTTGGGGATGCTGGTTATCTCCCAGAGGCCTGCAAGGGTTGATAAAAATGTACTTTCACAGTGTGGAAGCCAGATTATATTGAAAATTACCAATCCAAATGACCTTAAATCCATCAGTAAAGGTCTGGAGGGTGTGAATTCCTATGTAGAAGAAGAATTGTTACGCCTGCCACCCGGGATTGCGATGCTGGTGAGCAATGATATTGAACGCCCGATTCTTGTGGATATACGTGCCAGGAAATCCAGGCATGGTGGGGAATCTGTGAAAATTCTCAATAAATCCTCCCGTAAAATATCTCCCGGTACCAAAAAAGAGTCCAAAACAGAACCTGTAAACGAAAAGAAATCCCAATCCCCGCCACCTAAAAGGAAACCAAGCCGCAATCCCAAGAAAGATAGCGGAGGTCTTTTCAATAAGCTGTTTGGCTCTGAAAGTAAATAAGGTGTTATAAATGGCAGCGGATTTGAATGAGAAAGTTGGACGATATGAAAAATTGCTTAAAAAAGCTCTGGAACTTGCACAACCTGCTCCCAAGGCCAATTCCCATTTGATGAAAGTAGCAGATGATTACGTGGATATGGCTCAATCCTATTATAATGACGGTCTTCATTTTATTAAGATTGGGGATCCGGTAAATGCCCTTGTATGTTTCAGTTATGGACATGCCTGGCTGGATGCCGGTGCAAAGCTCGGGATTTTTGATGTGGATGATGATGTGTTATTTACAATATGATCTGCCATACCTTATTCAAATTCGGTTTAAGCAGAGAATTAATATAAGTGAAACGAATATGACTGAGTTTATTGCTTAATATACTATTTGTGCTTATTAGTTTTGATGGCGATGTTTTAATTTGAGAGAATGTAGAAGTTTTAAACCTGGAGACGAAAAGTATGCCGAGTTATCATGTAACCCTTGAAGCCGCCTGGTTGGTAAGGGATGTGAAAAGCGCAGATGATGCCATTGGTGTAGCAATTGCTGAAGCCGGAAAGAGGCTCAATCCCAAACTTGATTTTGTTGAAGTTGATGTGGGTTCTACTTTCTGTCCTGCCTGTAATGAACCTTTTAGTAGTGTTTTCATAGCAGCAAATACCGGTATAGTCGGCCTTATCCTGGAAATGAAAGTTTTTGATGCTGAAAGTGACGAACATGCTTCCCGTATTGCCAAATCGGTCATCGGAAGGACCTTGAGGGATGTACCTCTTACTGTAATAGATGTCGAAGAATTTGTCAGATGAAGTGGGAGGTCTAATGTCGGGACCCATGGATGTTGTAGGACATGCGGCATTGGATTATCTATTTGAAGTAGAACATATCGCTTCACCCAATGAATCCTATCCGATAACAAGCTACGAAGTGCTTTTCGGAGGGGGTGGTTCCAATATTGCCGCAGCAATGGCGCAGTTGGGCGGTAATTCCCGTCTGGTTGCTGCTGTAGGGGATGATTTTTCCACAAGCGGCTATGAGCAACATCTGGATAATCTGGGTGTTGATCTTTCTCTCCTTTATCATATAGAAGGTGAGGAAAGTACCAAAGCTTTTGTCTATACTGACCCAAATCATAACCAATCATCCTACTTTTACTGGGGTTCATCTTCAAAGTTGTCGGATATGGAAACTCCAGCGCTGGATTTTGTCCATCTGGCACCTTCTGAGGCAAGTTTCAGTGCCCGGGTGGCTCAGAACTCAGAGTTTGTTTCTTTTGATCCGGGTCAGGACCTTGTTACTTACTCAAAAGAGCATCTGATTACGATACTGGATAATACGGATATTCTCTTTGCCAATATCCATGAGCTCAAGCGTGTAAAAGAGATGACGGGAAGGTCTTTTGATGATCTGAAGCAATCCATTTCAACTATTGTAGTTACCTGTGATTCCAGTGGAAGTAAGATTTATCATAAAAATAAAAAGATCGATATTCCTGTCGTGGCCGTAAAAGCTGTGGATCCCACCGGGGCGGGAGATGGTTACAGAGCGGGATTCCTTTTGGCTTTCAGGAAAGGCCTACCCTTTGAGGTATGTGGCAAAATAGGTTCAACAGTTGCTTCATTTGAAGTGGAATGTGTTGGATGCCAGACCAATCTGCCAACATGGGGTGCTATGAAAAAAAGATATGAAGAGAACTTTGGAGCATTGCCCCTCTGATCTCTTCTTTTTTGTTTTACTTATTTTTGTTTTCGATCACGGCCTGGGCTGCTGCCAGTCTTGCAATGGGAACGCGGAATGGTGAGCAACTTACATAATTGAGTCCTACGTTATGGCCATATTTTACAGAAGCCGGTTCTCCGCCGTGTTCCCCACAAATACCTATTTTGAGTTTACTATTTGTGTTTCTTCCTTTCTCAATACCGATCTTGACAAGCTCTCCGACCCCTTCCTGATCAAGTACTGCGAATGGGTCCTGCTCCAGTATATTGTTCTCTATATAGGATGGGAGGAACTTACCTGCATCATCTCTGCTGAAACCGAAGGTTGTCTGGGTAAGATCATTAGTACCAAAGGAGAAGAATTCGGCCTCTTCAGCGATACGGTCTGCAGTAAGGGCTGCTCTTGGTAATTCTATCATGGTTCCAACCAGATAATCAATGGTTGAACCGTTACAATCCATTACTTCCTGTGCAGCCGATTTCACTGTTTCCTTGATTACCTTGAGTTCATTGACATGGCTGACCAGTGGGATCATTATTTCAGGTACAATTTCAAGTCCTTCCTTTTTCAGGTCACATGCTGCTTCAATAATAGCTTTGACCTGCATCTCGTACACTTCCGGATAAGTAATGCCAAGACGGCATCCACGGTGGCCAAGCATCGGATTGACTTCTTTGAGTGATTCTACTCCACCTATCAGTCTGTTTACTTCAGCTATCTCTGATTGTTTGGCGCCTTTATTTTTCAGTTCGCGTAGTTTTTCCGTGAGTTCCTCATGGTTGGGCAGAAACTCGTGAAGTGGAGGGTCAAGCAATCTGATTGTAACAGGATAGCCTTCCATTGCACGGAATATGCCGGTAAAGTCTTCCTTTTGCATGGGAAGCAATTTTTCAAGTGCCTTTTTCCTTTCCTGACTGCTTTCTGCCATTATCATTTCACGAACAACAGGGATTCTTTCCTCGCCAAAAAACATATGCTCTGTACGGCAAAGGCCAATCCCTTCAGCTCCGAATTCCCTTGCGACTGTTGCATCATGAGGAGTATCGGCATTGGATCTGATATTTATGGATCTGATCTTGTCAGCCCATCTCAGAATGGTATCAAGTTCACCACTCAGTTCAGGGGAAATGAGTTTGACTTCTCCCAGTATGACTTCTCCTGTACTGCCGTCGATGGTTACATAGTCTCCTTTTTTTACAGTAACCTTCCCGTTGGTGAATTCTTTTTTGTCCATATCGATTGTAATTTCGCCACAACCAGCAACACATGGTTTACCCATTCCTCTGGCAACAACTGCTGCGTGGGATGTCATTCCTCCACGAACAGTAAGTACACCTTCAGAAGCTGCCATTCCTCCGATATCCTCCGGTGAGGTTTCGGTACGTACAAGAATAGTCTGTTTTCCTTCCTTGGATTTTTCTTCGGCTTCCTCTGCTGTGAATACAACCTTTCCGACTGCTGCACCTGGGGATGCCGGTAATCCTGTAGCAATTACATCGAGGTTTGCATCAGGATCTATCATTGGATGGAGGACTTTATCAATCTGTGAAGCTTCTATACGTGATACTGCGATTTCTTTATCAATGAGGCCTTCTTTTTCCATATCCACGGCTATTTTGATAGCTGCTTTTGCAGTCCGTTTACCGGTTCTTGTCTGGAGCATGTAAAGGTTACCTTCCTGGATGGTAAACTCAATGTCCTGCATGTCCCGGAAATGATTCTCCAGTTTCCTGTAGATCTCCACCAGTTTATCATAGACCTCAGGCATGCTGTCCTGGAGTGCTTCGATGGGTTGTGGGGTGCGTATTCCTGCAACTACGTCTTCTCCCTGGGCATTTGTGAGGAATTCGCCAAAGAAGCATTTTTCACCGGTAGCAGGGTCACGTGTGAATGCCACACCTGTTCCGGATTTTTCACCCATGTTTCCATAAACCATGCTCTGTACGTTTACAGCAGTACCCCAATTGTCAGGTATATTATTCAGGCGGCGGTATTTTATTGCTCTCTGGTTGTTCCAGGAATTGAATACAGCATCGATAGCCATCTGGAGTTGTTTTCTGGGATCCTGTGGAAACTCTTTCCCTGTATTGTCCTTTATTATTGCTTTGAATTTTTCGACCAGGTATTTGAGAGAATCCGTGTCCAGTTCGGTATCCAGTTCTACATCCAGCTCTTTTTTCCGGGATTCTATTACCTTTTCAAAATTTTCAGTAGGTATTCCAAGTACAACATCTGCGAACATTGTCAGGAATCTTCTGTAACTGTCATAAGCAAAACGCTCGTTAGATGTCTTTTTTGCAAGTCCTGTGACAGTTCTGTCGTTTAGGCCGAGATTGAGAACAGTATCCATCATTCCAGGCATTGAAACCCGTGCTCCGGAGCGAACAGAAAGGAGAAGGGGATTGTCCGGATCACCAAATTGTTTGTTATTTGCTTTTTCGAGATTTTGTAAAGCCCGATCCACCTCATCAAGCATTCCGGATGGATATTGATTGTATTTCGTATAGAACACACACACTTCGGTGGTAATTGTAAAGCCTGGAGGTACCGGAATACCCAGGTTTGCCATTTCGGCAAGGTTTGCGCCTTTACCACCCAGCAAATCTTTCATGCTGTTTTTTCCTTCGGTTTTATTATTTCCAAAAAAATAAACAAATTTTTCATCTGCCACTAACTTTCCTCCCATGGAAATATAGATTCTTGATTATATGTAGGGTCCTGTTTGTTAGTAGATGACACAATAGTTCATTTTATATTAAGGTTTAACGATGCATCATATTTTGAAGCAAAAATGAAATAATTCCAGGTGTATTAATTTTGTTTAAATCCTTATTTTGTGCCCGGGAATGGCATAGATTCCTATTAAAGGTATTGCGATACATTTATATATAATCAATTTAATCTAATTTATACATCCAAATTATCTTATATTATGGAAAAATGCATATGAAAAGGCTTGGAGTAGTGTCCCACCTGATAGGTGGCAGGAAGCTTATAGTAAAAGGCTCCGAAAGCATGTCTTTCTGTAATATAAAGGATTTGCCCAGGAAAGGGTCGGCAGTTCTGGACAAGAAGGTCGCAAAAATTGGCAAAGTTTCCGATATAATAGGTCCGACCGCCCATCCTTATGTTGTAGTCAAAATTTTTAGTGACGTGCCGGATTCGAAGATAAAAAGCTGGATTCGGGAAAAAGTGTATGTCAAATAATAAATGTTTACATTTTTATTCCGTGATTTTAATCAGAGGTCCAATACATGGTAGAAGTTGAAAGGGTAAGGTATTCAGACACTTCCGAACGAGAAAAAATGCGTGCTATGATAAAAGCACGTCGGGAGAAGGAAAAGAATACTGATGTAGAGAATAAGGCACTGGAGTGCCCTGAATGTGGTAGCCGCAATCTTGAACAGGATTACGAACGTGCAGAGCTTGTATGTGCGGATTGTGGTTTAGTAGTCGATGCTGATTTTGTAGATGAGGGACCTGAGTGGCGGGCTTTTGACCATGACCAGAGGATGAAGCGCTCCCGTGTGGGTGCGCCGATGACCTACACGATACATGATAAGGGTCTCTCCACAATGATCGATTGGAGGAACCGTGATTCTTATGGAAAGTCCATATCATCCAAGAATCGTGCCCAACTGTATCGTTTGAGAAAATGGCAGAGGCGTATCCGTGTAAGCAATGCAACTGAACGAAACCTGGCATTTGCTCTTTCAGAACTTGACAGGATGGCCTCAGCCCTTGGTCTCCCCAGGACGGTTCGTGAAACAGCAGCTGTTGTTTACAGAAAAGCGGTTGACAAGAACCTGATTCGTGGTCGCAGTATTGAAGGTGTTGCCGCAGCTGCTCTGTATGCGGCATGCAGGCAGTGCAGTGTTCCAAGGACACTGGATGAGATAGGAGAAGTATCCAGGGTCAGCAGGAAAGAAATTGGTAGGACATACCGTTTCATTTCAAGGGAATTGTCCCTCAAACTAATGCCTACTTCCCCGATAGATTATGTGCCCAGGTTCTGTTCGGGCCTAAGCCTGAAAGGCGAGGTACAATCCCGCGGTGTAGAAATCCTGAGGCAGGCATCGGAGAAAGAATTAACAAGCGGACGTGGGCCTACAGGTGTTGCTGCTGCGGCTATTTATATTGCCTCTATCCTGTGTGGGGAACGCCGCACACAGCGTGAGGTTGCAGACGTGGCAGGTGTGACAGAGGTTACTATCCGTAACCGCTACAAGGAACTTGCAGAGGAACTCGATATCGAGATTATCCTCTGATTTTGAAGGATACCTTTTAATATCCTTCAACTTCTTTTCTTCCCTATCCATGCTTGCAATACTGGACATGCTGCTTGTGGGATTCGCAGTAGGTCTTACAGGAGCGCTTGTGCCAGGCCCGATGCTTTTTGCCACCATTGAAGGGTCTTTGAAAAAAGGATGGAGGGCAGGGCCTGAAGTTGTCCTTGGCCATGCTTTGATTGAACTTTTAATTTGTATTCTTATTGTGCTGGGCCTTACATCGCTTATAGGGGATGCGGAAATGTCCGTTATATCCTTTGTAGGGGGTATGGTTCTTGTTGTATTTGGTTTACTTACGATAATACAGTCCCGGAATACATCTATTGATTCAGGGTTATCTGGTGGAGTTCTGGCAAACCCTGTTTCTGCAGGTCTACTAACTTCAGCTTCCAATCCTTATTTCTGGGTATGGTGGCTGGCTGCAGGAAGTGCACTTGTGCTCAAGGGGTTGGAGATAGGTATATTTGCTGCTGTGATGTTTGTAGTCGGACACTGGATGGCTGACCTTGGATGGTTTACCTTTGTTTCCACATCTCTTAGCAAGACGAGAAGTTTCTTTTCGGGAACTGTATATAGGAGTGTCCTTGCATGTTGCGGCCTTTTCCTGATGGGATTTGGTACCTGGTTTGCCCTGGGGTGATTTGATGGAACGTTTGTGTGTAAAAGTGAAAAAACGGTTTGGTGAGCCTGTCAGGCAGGCACTGGCGGAGATGGATTTACTGGATAATTCATACAGGCTGTCTGCGGATGATGACTGTCTGTATGTGCCTGTTATGGACGAGTGTCCGGAAGATGTCTGTTCAAATCTTCCCCACGTGGCAGAACTGGTCAAACATGACCTGCAACCCAATAAGAAACAGATCACTCCCGAAAATTTACTTGGTTTTTCTCCCTCTTTTGAAATAGTGGGGGATATTGCAATTCTTGACGGCGATGAAGAGGAACCTGAAAAGGTTGCCCAGGCCCTTCTGGAATTTCGAAAGAGTCTGCGTGTGGTTTTACAGGAAAAAGCAGGGATCACAGGAGAATTTCGGGTACGCAGTTTCAGACTGGTTGCAGGAGAAGACAGGACCGAGACGGTTCACCGGGATCATGGATACAGGTATCTGGTGGATGTCGCGAAGGTTTATTTCACTCCCAGGCTTTCCACAGAAAGACAACGGGTGGTTTTGCAGTTGAAATCGGATGATGTAGTTGTGGATATGTTTGCAGGGGTGGGTCCATACAGTATCCCGGCGGCCAAAAAATGTGGTTATGTGTATGCAATTGATAAAAATCCGCACGCAGTTGAGTACCTGCAAAAAAACATCGAACTCAACCGCCTGGATAATGTTGAAGCCTTTGTGGCAGACGCCCGTGACCTTCCGCAGAGGCTGGGTCAGGTAGCAGATCATGTGATCATGAACCTGCCCCATAATGCCTGTGATTTTGTCAATGAGGCCGTGGCCCTGACCAAACCCGGAGGTATAATCCATTATTATGCAATGGCGCATGAGGATGCCCTTTTTGGTCCCTCTCTTTGCCTGATCGAGGAGGCTGCAAAAAAAGCAGACAGGGAATTTGAAGTACTGGAAACCCGCTCGGTCCGTTCGTATGCCCCGCATCAGTACAATATATGTATCGATGTGCGGATTGATTGATATGCAGGCAAAATAGCGAAATGGTTAAATCCTAATATCCGTATCTGGATACGCCTCGGTGTGCCGTCGTGGCTTAGTGGTATAGCGGCTGATTCGTAATCAGCAGGCCGGGGGTTCGAATCCCCCCGACGGCTTATTATCCCGAGGTAAAAATCCCTTAGTTTTAGAATTGATTTTTATTCTATAGATTCAGAACAATAGTTTTGTAAACCTGTCAGAAACAGAATATGGCACTCCTGCAATTGTTGAAGGGACTCAAATTGTGGTGGAAAACAGGTTAATGGAGAAAAAGAGGGTCAAAATTTACAGATATTTTGGAAAATTAACGTTCACCGAAATACTCGTTAATTAGAACTGTCGTCTGTAGTAATTTTCGACAGAGGTTTAGCTGTATTTCCCATACATATCAGCTGCATCTATCATTGCCATTAATTTTTTGGGAGGAGCATCTACTGGGAACTCACAACCTGGTGCCAGCATATAACCAGACGGTGAGTTCATTCCTTCAGCTATGTTTTCCCTGCAAATTTCCAGCAGGTCTTCATAAGACTCTGTGAGGAACAAGGAAGGTTGAATATTACCACAAATTACATCATAATCCCCAAAGGCTTTTACCTGATCCTTTACCGGTGTTTCAGGACCAAATAACCAGACATATTTCCCGGACCAACCAAGTTCTTCCCGCATTTTGACATAATAAGGAATGTTTTTATTTTGATCAGAACACGGATGCATAAGCACAGATTTTACTCCAATATCTTTCATATGCGTATGAATCCGTTTCATATACGGATAGGCAAATTCTCCAAACATATCTGGTGATATCATTGTATTGGATTCAGATGGCCCACCGTCAAAGGGAAGCAAATTTTCCGCGCCATACTTGTCCGCAAAAAAATCTAACGCATTGATGAACATCTCTGTTACTTTTCCGAGTAATTCGTGTGTAGCCTCGGGTTCCATCACTGTCCAAATTATAAATTCAGATGTGTCTGCAACTACTGATGCAGTGGTAAACACACTTCCGAGCTGTATTGAAACCGGCATACCGAGTTCGGCACTTCTGGCAGCTACCTTATCTGCTTCCTTATATGCACCGGGAAGTTCATCCTTAAAATCGGGTACAGTTAATTTTTCAATATCCTCTATATCTTTTACGGGATGTTCGACTACAAAGGGTGCTCCCTGTCCCTTGCCATAAGGAAAACCAATTTTTCCCCCAAATTCCCAGGCACCGCACGAAGCATAACCATACATAGGAGTTGCCTCATAGCCATGCAGCCTCATCGAAGTAAATTGCGCATCGAAACATTTGTCTCCGTCAGCATAAAAATCCCCAAGGGATACCCCCGTAATTTTTGAAGTATATCCCAAAGCGAAGGGATTTACAGGAACACGATCGGGTTTCTCCCCGGCCATTACAGATGCCATACGCTCTGCTGATGTCATTTTCTTTTCCATATCTATTCCCCCTATAATTCTATTAAATGTATATTTGCAAACCTATAAGAGTATTTCTATTGAAGGCTCTGTAGAAATCCCCCTTTGAATAATTACTGAAGTAGAGATGGACCTATTTATATTATGAATTAATAACTTGAACTTGACCTCTTTGACCTGATTTCTGTATAATGTTGACCCGGGTACTTCACCATATTTCATTTTCTGTAATCTGATATATTCTGACAAGAATCTTCAGTTTGATTTTTTGAGCATATACATTTTCTTCTTTTTAACGTATGCGTCCGAACAAATCACTGAAAATCTTCATTCTGCTTCCCCTTCATCTCA
Organism: Methanohalophilus euhalobius; assembly: GCF_900215215.1. Lineage (GTDB taxonomy): Archaea > Halobacteriota > Methanosarcinia > Methanosarcinales > Methanosarcinaceae > Methanohalophilus > Methanohalophilus euhalobius. The sequence continues at coordinate 117,050 of NZ_OBDR01000004.1, forward strand.
TAATCTTGCCTAAATCTTCCCCATAACCTGGCAAATTTGAAATTAACACAATTCCAACCAAATATACCTCACAAAATCGGTTCTAAAAAGCGTATAATATCAATCCGCCATTGTTCCTGAACAGTACATACGAGGAAGTTCTGGAACTCTGCAAGGAAAATATTGAAGAAGGTATTGATACGTCGGGTGGCTATATATTGGCTCCGGGTTGTGAATTCCCGTTGGATGCTCCACCTATAAAGGTTATGGCAATGATGGATGCCGCCGAAATGTATGGAAGTTACATATAATTTTTCCTTCTTTTTCTTATTTGATTTTGTAGCATTCTTAATAAGACCTTTATACTTGTCGGCGTTATTGTTTAGGATACACTATTAACTGTGGAGCAAACAAATGATTCCTGCTGAATTCCTAGTCGTGTTTTTTGGGCTTATTTCTGCCGCTTCCTGGGGAGCCGGTGACTTTAGCGGAGGATTTGCTTCAAAGAAGGCAAATGTCTATGCTGTGGTCCTGATTACCCAGGCAGTTGGCGTGTTTCTCCTTGCAGGTTCTGCATACTTACTCGGAGAGACGTTTCCGCCGTTTGATGGTATCATATGGGGAGTACTTGCAGGCATTTTCATCAGTATTGCTCTGCTGTCCCTTTACAAAGGCCTCTCCCTTGGTAAAATGGGCTTTGTTGCCCCTGTGTCAGCGGTTGTGGCTGCGGGTGTGCCGGTAATATATGCTACTATTTTTGAGGGTTTGCCGCAAGTCCATAAACTGCTGGGTTTTGTGGTTGCCCTGATTGCTGTATGGCTGATAGCCGCAGACAGTGACGGAATCAAAGTGCAGAAAAAAGACCTGTATCTGCCTCTTACAGCAGGTTTGGGTTTTGGTCTTTTTTTTATTATAATAGATCTTGTAAGTGAAACGGCGGTTTTGTGGCCCCTTACTGCTGCCAGAATTGCGGCTGTGGGGGTCTTGCTTGTGTTCATCGCCCTGTCCGGCCCGGTAGAGATGCCCGGGCGCAGTGTTTTGCCTGTAATCCTTGTGGCAGGAATTTTTGATACCGGGGGAAATGCCTTCTATGCTCTTGCTTCCCAGACCGGCAGGCTGGATATTGCATCAATCACCTCTTCCCTCTATCCTGCAGGCACAGTACTTTTGGCCTGGTTCATACTGAAGGAAAAACTTGCTCAGAAACAATGGATAGGAGTAGCAACTGCCCTGGTGGCTATTGTGCTGATTTCGATCTGACGGCAGGGTCCTGTGAACTTATTAGATAAGTTTATATCTGTATTAGTATATTTGCTATTACTGTTTATTAATAAAGAATGGAGTAGTGATCATATGGGATTTTCGGGTATTTTTGGTAATGCAGGTGTTGTTGAACCTGAGAAATTGGAATCGGATTATGGACAACTTATGTGTGACGGGGAAACAATAGAGATTGGTTTTGTTGTTATCCGGGATACGTTTATTTTCACAAATAAACGGTTAATTATTGTGGATGTTCAGGGCATGACGGGCAAGAAAAGAAGTTATCTGTCCATTCCCTATAGCAAAATCACAAAATACAGTATTGAGACATCAGGTCATTTCGATCTAGATGCAGAACTTAAGATATGGGTTGGCAGTGATCCCCAGCCAATTGAAAAGACCTTCAACAAGAAGGTGGACATATACGAGTTGCAGAAAGTACTGTCCACGCATGTGCTTGGCTGATTTTATCGGATTATGCTTTTTTATTTAGCAAGGCGGGCGATATGTTTGCCCGCTGGATTTTTCTTATTTTTTTTGGGGGATTTCCCTGTGTCTATTTATCGATGAAACAGGAGTTTAACTGTTTGTTGTTTTTGCAATAACTAATGCAATAAAATTATATGCATTGTATTATTTCCTCTATGTATTATCACAATTAATGAGAGATCACAATGGTCAGGGAATCAACGGGTGAGAATATCAATTTTGAGGAAAAGTTGTGGCAGACTGCAGATAAACTCCGGAATAATATGGATGCTGCGGAGTATAAGCATGTCGTGCTGGGTTTGATTTTCCTGAAGTATATTTCCGATGCTTTTGAGGAGAAGTACACTGAACTCAAAGAGGACGAATGGGCCGATCCCGAGGATCAGGATGAGTACCTGGCCGAGAATATTTTCTGGGTGCCGCCGGAAGCCCGCTGGGAGTACCTGCAGAACAATGCCAAGAGACCGATTATCGGCAGGCTTGTTGATGACGCGATGGCTGCGATTGAGAGGGATAATTCCACCCTGAAAGGTGTGCTGCCGAAGAATTATGCCCGGGAGGCCCTGGATAAGCAGCGACTCGGGGAGTTGATCGACCTGATCGGTACGATAGGATTGGGAGATCGGGAAAACCGCAGCAGGGATGTGCTGGGCAGGGTTTACGAGTATTTCCTGGGCAGGTTTGCGGATGCAGAGGGCAAGCGTGGCGGCCAGTTCTATACCCCGCGCAGTATTGTGAGGGTGCTGACCGAGATGATCGAGCCTTACCACGGCAGGGTGTACGATCCGTGCTGTGGTTCGGGCGGGATGTTTGTGCAGAGCGAGAAGTTCATTGAGGCCCACGGTGGCAGGGTTGATGATATAGCGGTGTACGGGCAGGAATCCAACCAGACGACCTGGCGGTTGTGCAAGATGAACCTGGCCATCAGGGGCATAGATGGTAATATCCAGTGGGGTGATTCCTTCCATGATGACCGCCACAGGGACCTGAAGGCGGATTTTATCCTGTCCAATCCGCCGTTTAATGATTCAGACTGGAAGGGCGACCAGCTGGCCGATGACAGCAGGTGGCAGTTTGGCAGGCCGCCGAAGGGGAATGCGAATTTTGCCTGGGTGCAGCACTACATCCACCACCTCTCCCCCACAGGCATTGCGGGTTTTGTGCTGGCCAACGGTTCTATGTCCTCAAATACCGCAGGCGAGGGAAAGATTCGCAAAAGTATCGTGGAGGCGGACCTGGTGGATTGCATGATAGCCCTGCCGGGCCAGTTGTTCTATAATACGGGCATCCCGGCCTGCCTGTGGTTTGTGACCCGTGACAAGCAGAATAACAAGTTCCGGGACCGCCGGGGCGAGGTGCTGTTCATCGATGCCCGGGAGATGGGTTTCTTGCGGGACCGCACCCACCGGGAACTCACGGATGAGGAGATTAAGCAAATCGCCGACACCTACCATGCCTGGCGCGGTGAGGATGTCGGATTTACGTATAAGGATGTCCCGGGCTTCTGCAAGTCCGCAAACATCGAGGAGATCGCAAAGCACGACCACATCCTGACCCCGGGCCGTTATGTGGGCTTTGCCGAGGAGGAAGAGGAGGATGAGCCCTTCGAGGAGAAGATGGAGCGGCTGACGACTCAATTGGCGGAGCAGTTCAGGGAGTCCCGGGAGTTGGAAGAGAGGATTAGGGAGAATTTGAAGGGGATTGGGTATGAGTTGTGAAGAATTTGCTAATTATCAAAGCATATTTCTAAAATATTTTTTGTAATTAGGTTTGATACATTGGGGGGTTTAATTTATAGTAAAAAATTTAATTCAAGAATATAATTTGAATACTGATTTTGATAATTCAACATTGAATATTGAGATATATGCTGATGAAATAATTTTACCTACAGATTTTAATAGTGAAACTAAAAATATTATTGGTATTGCGTGTTTATTTGTTCCATTATCTATAAAAGAAAAATTGTTTTCGGAATTAGTGAATAATCGATGTTTATTTGAAGAAAGTAATCAATGGTGTTGGAAGTATCAAGAATGCAGTTTTTCACAGATTAAAGGTGGTCAATGCAAAGAGGATTGGCATATACAAAATATGTGTGAGGTACATCACTCTGAATTAAGAAATAATAGTTCCCATTCTAAAAAATCCATTTCACGAAATTGGTTATATTATCTCATGTTTAATAACAAGAAAAACTTAAAACAAATATATTTCAACATACTATATGTCGATTTAAATAAATTACGTGTTAATTTGTTTGGTGACGAAAAAACACATGAAAATATATACAATAAATTTTTCAGAACAGTTTTGGATTATGGAATTAAATCATATTTCCCAAATAAGAGAGTTGTGGTAAAAAATGTATTTCACGATGAAGGGCATATGGTAAATCACCATTATTTTCCACATTTCAATTTAAAAAAATTGAATGTCAGTTTAGAAGATAATACATCCATCGAAAACACATCAATTCAATTCATTGATTCGGATCATCGAAAATATTTGAAAAATGAGTATGAATCAGTGAAAGCAAGCCATTTTGTACAATTGATCGATTTAATTTTGGGAGCTATAAGTCAAAATATTTTTTATCTTTCCAATGATTCATTTAAAAAAGAAATAGCTATGATCATTAGACCTTTAGTAGAAAGATTGTTAAAGAATCCGTATAATATAAACAGTTCTTATAATTATTGCAAATGTCAGCATATTAGTTTTTTCCCAGAACATTCAATAGATGAAGCTGAAAATATTCTCACTAATTTGAGTTACAAAGAAATACGATCTATTAACAGGAACAATTTCTATTCTAATAGAAAAATAGAGATGCCTCCGTATAATCCGCATCAAAAAACATTGGATATGTGGTCTAAATGAAATATATGTCAAGACATGATTTTCAATCAATTATTCCAGAAGGTTTCCATGAAATAAATTTGGGAGATTTAATTACATTTCAAAGAGGCCATGATTTGCCCAAAAAGAAAAGAAAAAAGGGCAGTTATCCAGTTGTTGCTTCAAACGGTATAGTTGGATTTCATAATGAATTTAAAGTAAAGGGTCCTGGTGTTATTGTTGGTAGAAGTGGTAACATAGGTGAGCCTTATTATATAAACAAAAACTATTGGCCTTTGAATACTACTCTATATGTAAAAGAGTTCAAAAGTACAAGTCCTGAGTTTGTGTATTATTTCTTAAAATCCATAAATTTAGGTCGTTACAACTCGGGAAGTGCAGTACCAAGTTTAAATAGAAACTACATTCATCCACTAAAAATCAAAGTTCCCAAATCAATTACATATCAAAACAAAATTGCTTCACTACTCTCCACCCTCGACGACAAGATCGAACTCAACCGCCGGATGAATGCCACCCTCGAGCAGATCGCACAGGCCATCTTCAAGCAGTGGTTCATCGATTTCGAGTTTCCGGACGAGAACGGGCAGCCCTACAAATCCAGCGGCGGTGAGATGGTGGAGTCGGAGATGGGGGAGATTCCGCGAGGGTGGCGTGTCGGGAAACTGAAAGATATTTGTGAAATAAATATGGGTCAATCCCCTCCAGGTAAAACCTATAATGAAAATGGAGAAGGCACACCTTTCTATCAGGGGATTACTGATTTTGGTTTCCGCTTCCCTACAAGAAGGATATATTGTACAGAACCAAAGAAGTTTGCAGAAAAGAATGATGTGCTTCTAAGTGTACGTGCACCTGTGGGAAGTTTAAATATTTCAAATGAAAGATGTGCAATTGGAAGAGGTTTGGCAGCACTGAGATTGAAGGAAAATCATGGTAGTTTTCTCTATTATCTGCTTCTATCAACAAAACATAGATGGAGCATTTTTGAATCAGGTGGAACGGTTTTCAGTTCAATAAACAAATCAAATATTAGTGAGTTTGAATTGGTGATTCCTCCAGATGATTTAATTTCAAAATTTAATAACCTCATATTATCGAAAGATGAACAAATTTTTTATAGTACTGTTCAAAATAATTCTTTATCGCAAATCCGTGATTTTCTTCTCCCCAAACTAATATCTGGAAAAATTAGGCAGGTGTAATATTGCAAATAACTGAAATATATGTCAAAAATTTTAAAAGTATAAAGGAATTGACTTTTTGCCCGACCAAATATTTGAATGCATTTATAGGTTCTAATAACTCAGGAAAAACTAATCTTTTTTCTGCAATTAATTTTGTTCTTGGAGAACGGTACCCGACTTTTAATTCAATTTCAAAAGATGATTACTATAAAGGGAATGATGACGATGATATGTGCATAAAGATATCTTTTGATGACGGTAACTATTTAGAATTTACAAGTGAGTGGGAAACCCCTTATCGGCAGATTAAAAGTGGGTTGAATATGTCTGGTAATTATTGTAACAATGAAAATAGACAAAAATATTGTTCTGCTTATGTTGGAGTTAGAAGAGAGATTAATGATTATATGCCTTCTAATAAATGGACTCTCATGGGTAGATTTTTACAAGAAGTAAATGCTCAGTTTTTAGAAGAACGCCTCCCTCACGAAGACAAAATGAAAAGTGATGAGCTTAAAGAGCAATTAAACAAAATAAGAGATGAACTACTATTTTCGGTCGAAGATCGATCTGGAAAAAATGTTATGGAAACTTTTTTGTCAATTATTAAAGAAGAAACATCAAAACAGATAAGTGGCTCAGATTGTGATTTTGATATACATATGAACATGTACGACCCATGGAACTATTACAGATCATTGCAGTTTGTTGCCAGTGATCATACAATGGGTTTGGATTTAAAAGCATCACAACTTGGTATGGGGTTACAGGCATCTTTAACGATAGCGATATTGAAGGCTTATGCTCAATTGAAATTAAGAAATCAACCACCGATATTTATTGATGAGCCAGAATTATTCCTCCATCCCCATGCAGAAAGAAACTTTTATTCTGTATTACGTGAATTAGCTGAAAACGGCACTCAAGTATTTTATACAACTCATTCTCCTAGTTTTTTATCTGTAAAACACTTTGATGAGATATTTGTAGTTCGGAAACGAAATGCAGAAACATATTTGAAATTTGCAAATATTAATAATTTTGTTCAAGATCTTTCTAATCGAAAAGGAATTACTTCTTCAGAAGAAGATTTAAAACTTCACTATGCCAATGCATATGAAAATACTGGGAATTCAAAAGAAGCAAATGAGGCCTTTTTTGCAAATAAAATTATTCTGGTGGAAGGGCAGTCTGAAAGTTTACTCTTACCCTACTTTTTTGAGAAAAAAGGGTATGAGTATCTAAAAGAAGGAATTTCAATCGTTTGCTGTGGATCAAAAGGCGAACTTGATCGCTTTTACAGATTGTATTCTGAGTTTGGAATCCCTTGCTATATCATTTTTGATGGGGATAAACAACTAGAAGGAACTGATGAAGAAAGGGCGAATATTGGAAAAAATAAAGACTTAATTTCATTACTAGATTCAGGGGGCATTCCTAACTATCCCGATAATACTCCACATGATAAATATTTGGGATTTGAAAAGACTTTAGAATACAATTTGGGATTTGATACTTCCAAAAAAGGATTAGATTTATTTTTGCAGTTTAAGAAAAAATATGAATCAAAAGAAGTACAAATCCCTTCATGGGTAGATTCATTAATAGATCAAGTCTCTAAGCTTGATGGTGAAAGTGAATCGATATTACAACTTTAATCTCCAAAAACTACCAATTCCTACCAAATTGGTAGTAATCTATTTATTCCAATAAATACCAGAAACTACCAGAAACTAACGGATTGGTAGTTATGAAGGTTCCGCAGAAGGCCCCGAATATGTGGGCGGTGATTGAGAAGTATCCTGATGCGTATTCGCTGTTTGTTGATCCCGGGATACAGGAGATTGTTGCAAAATATAACCGGGATTACCTGCACTGGGAGGAGCTGCGCCGCAGGAAACTGCCGGTGGAGGCGGAAAAACTCTGGGCTGTGATCAAAAGCAGCAGGTCTATGCAGGCACGACACATCGAATTCGGGGAATGGGACTTCCAGTACGTGCAATCCAATGAAACCCTGCGCAGGCTGCACCTGCTGGACACCCGGGGAGCCGGTAATCTGGAAGGTCGGCCGGGCGGGGTCAGTGCTGCGGATCGCAGGCGGTATATCGTCAACTCCCTCATGGAAGAGGCCATCGCCTCCAGCCAGCTGGAGGGTGCGGCCACCACCCGGGAAGCCGCCAAGCAGATGCTGCGGCAAAAACGCCGGCCCCGGGATTACTCCGAGAAGATGATCGTCAACGGCTATCGCACCATCCGCAGGATCGCCGACATGAAAAGCAGGACCATTGACGTGGACACCCTGCTTGAAATTCACAGGGAGATTACCCGGGATACCATGGAAAACCCGGCGGATGAGGGGAAATTCCGGGACAACAACGACATAGTGGTAGCCAATCCGCAGGACAGTAGTAAAATCTACCACACCCCGCCGGACTACCGGGAAATCCCGGCACACATGCAGGAATTCTGTGAATTTGCCAGCAGCGATGAAGACGAATTCATCCATCCCCTAATCAAAGGGATCATGCTGCACTTCCTCATCGGCTACATCCATCCCTTCATCGACGGCAACGGAAGGTGTGCGCGTTCCATCTTCTACTGGTACATGCTCAGCCGGGGCTACTGGCTCTTTGAATACATGCCCATCTCCCGGATATTGCTTCACTCCAAAACGAAATACGCCCGCGCCTACCTTTACACCGAAACCGATGACAATGACCTGACCTATTTCATAAACTACAACCTCTCGGCAATCGAAAGAGCCCTGGAAGACCTCGAGGAGTATATCGTTCGCAAAAAGGAGGAGCAGGCCACAGCCATGCAGCTGATTGAAACCGCTGAAAACTTAAATCTCCGGCAGGCCGACATCCTCAAAACCCTGCTTGAAGAATCCGACAGGCTGTTCTCCATCGCCGAAATAATGGGTAAATACAATGTTGCCTACGACACCGCAAGACGTGATATGCAATATCTCTCGGAACTGGGGTATATTGAGCAAATAAAGGTACGCAACAAATTGATGTACAGATATTCAGGTGTAACAGGGTGAACTAAATCTCGATGCCTTACCTCCAGTCAAATCAATACAATCAAATTTAATATACCAGAAACACGGATGATTAACTATGGAATATACAGTTGTTCTTGAGGTCGCAGAAGAGGATGGGTACACGGCACGCTGTCTGGAAATCCCATCGGCTATAAGTGAAGGTGACACAAAGGCAGAAGCCCTGGAGAATATCCGGGAAGCCATCGAACTGGTGCTTGAAGTGTCTCCTCAGGCAGTCCAATGTTGCAATGGATAAATTTTGTAATTTTTAAGCAATACATCAATTCCTGAAATTACCAAAAACCACCAATTTCTACCGGATTGGTAGTTTTTATCATCTTCTCCGGGCATCTCTTGCTATAAATTAATAAAATATATCTAATAGTAAAACAACATATTCTGCAATATCCTAATAAGTTATGGGAAGTAATTCATGCCGGCCATAATCTCCGAATCCGAAATAGAGGAAGCAGCCCTGGATATTCTTGTAAATGATCTGGGTTATGGATACCGGTACGGTCCTGATATTGCTCCAGGGATGCCTGATCAGGAGCGGGCAGGTTTTTCTGATGTGGTTCTTGAGAAGCGTTTGCAGGATGCCATCGCAACCCTCAATCCCGATATCCCTGTGCAGGCCCGGGTGGAAGCGCTGAAAAAGGTTATCCGGGAAGAAAGTCAGGACCTGGTGCACAGCAACCGCAGTTTCCATAACATGCTTGTCAACGGTGTGGATGTGGAATACAAAAAGGATAGCGGGCAAACCACCTATGATAAAGTCTGGCTTTTTGATTTTGAAAATTTCGATAACAACGATTTTCTGGCTGTAAACCAGTTCACAGTGGTAGAGGACAGGCATGAACGCCGGCCGGATGTAATTCTTTTTGTAAATGGGCTGCCTCTTGTTGTAATCGAATTAAAGAAACCCGACAACATGGAGAATTTTGAAGACAACGACCTTCTGGATAATGCCTACAACCAGTTACAGACCTACAAAAAAGAAATCCCTTCCCTGTTCCGCTACAATGCCATACTTGCAATCAGCGATGGGCAGGATGCCCGTGCGGGAACCCTTACATCAAGCAGGGAATGGTTCCTCTCCTGGAAGACCCTGGACGGAGAGAAAATTGCCGAATTCCTGGTGCCACCCATGGAAGTCCTCCTGAAAGGCATGTGTGAGCCGAAAATTCTTCTTGATCTTACATGCAACTTCATTGTATTTGAGGAAAATCACGGTCCTATCAGCAAAAAACTGGCCCGTTATCATCAGTACCATGCGGTCAATAAAGCCGTGGAAAAAACCAGGATTGCCGTCTCTGCTGAAGGAGACCGCCGATGTGGGGTTGTATGGCATACTCAGGGTTCCGGGAAAAGCCTGTCAATGGTTTTCTATTCGGGCAAAATTGTACAGTATCTTAACAATCCTACCGTCGTGGTAATAACAGACCGCAATGATCTGGACGGCCAGCTCTTTGAGAATTTTGCACGATGTCATGAGCTTTTACGCCAGACGCCGGTACAGGCAGAAAACCGCAATCATTTAAGGCAACTATTGTCAGTGGCCTCAGGCGGCATAATATTCACCACCATACAAAAATTCCTTCCCGGGGAGGATGAAGATCGCTTTCCGGTGCTTTCGGAAAGGAGCAATATTGTTGTAATTGCAGACGAGGCTCACAGGAGTCAATATGGTTTTGATGCAAAGATTACCCGGAAATACGATGGTGCACAGATACATTACGGTTTTGCAAAACACATGAGGGATGCTCTCCCTGAAGCCTCCTTCATCGGTTTTACAGGGACTCCTGTAGAACTGGAAGACCGCAACACTCCTGCAGTTTTCGGGGATTACATTGATATCTATGATATCGAGCAGGCTGTAAGGGACAATGTAACCGTCCCGATTTATTATGAAAGCCGCCTTTCCAAACTGGAGATCTCAAACGAAGTCAGGGAAACCCTGGATTCGGACTTTTACGGGATAACCGAAGGCCGGGAAGATTATGAAACTGAAGAATTGAAAAGTCGCTGGTCACGGCTTGAGGCGGTTGTCGGAAGTAAAGACAATCTCAGCAAACTTGCCGGCGACATAATAGATCATTTTGAAAATCGTCTTGAAGTACTTGAGGGCAAAGGTATGATTGTCTGTATGAGCAGGCGCATGTGTGCAGACCTCTACGCCGAAATCACAAAGCTTCGCCCTGACTGGCACGACGATAACGATCTTAAAGGTAATATCAAGGTGATAATCACAGGCAGTGCCACAGACGAGTCCCGGCTTCAGCCCCATATTCGCAGCAAGACCCAGAGGCTTAAGGTCAGAGACAGGATGCAGGACCCTGAAGACCCTCTAAAGATTGTCATTGTATGCGACATGTGGCTCACAGGTTTTGATGCTCCTGCCCTTCATACCATGTATTTTATAAAATGGCTTACCGGTCACAACCTCATGCAGGCAATAGCCCGTGTCAACCGGGTTTTCGGTGATAAGCCCGGCGGCCTGATTGTCGATTATGTAGGTATACTCTATGATCTCAAAAAAGCCATGAATAACTATACGGAAAACGGCGGTCGGGGTGATCCTGCCAGTTTTAAGGAAGAAGCTATTGCATTAATGCGTGAAAAATATGAAATTGTAAAGGATATGTTTCATGGTTTTGATTATCAACGTATATTCTCCGCCTCGCCCCGGGAGAAACTTTTAATTGTACGGCAGGGTGCGGATTTCATTCTATCCAAAGGCAATACTGATAAGGCAATGGATGATGAAAAGAAACGCTACATTAAACATGTGGCCGAACTTTCCAAAGCTCTAGCTCTCTCCAAACCTCATGAAGAAGTGGATAAAATCAATGAAGAGGTAGGTTATTTTCAGGCCGTACGATCTATTCTGGTCAAGATTGACCGAAGTTCTGCAAAATCAAATCGGGAAGTAAATTCGGCAATCAAGAATCTTGTCTCCCGGTCGATTGTAACTGATGAAATAATAGATATCTTTGATGCAGCCGGGCTCAAAAAACCGGATATATCCCTCCTGTCTGAAGATTTCCTCGATGAAGTGCGTTCACTTCCCCAGAAAAACCTTGCCTATGAGGTCCTGAAAAAATTACTCAATGATGAAATCAAAACCCGGACAAGGAAAAACCGGATTCAGGGTAAATCTTTTGCAGAGATGCTTGAAAAATCGGTTAACAAATATAAGAATCGCAGTATAGATAATGTGCGTATCATTGAGGAGCTCATTGAACTGGCCCGTAAAATGCGGGAGGCAGATCTGCGCGGGGAAGATCTCGGTCTCACTGATGAAGAACTTGCTTTTTATGATGCCCTTGCAGCAAATGAGAGTGCTGTTGATGTGCTTGGCGATGATACCTTAAGGCTTATGGCTGAAGAACTCGTGCGCCTGATCCGCCAGAATGCCACAATTGACTGGACCCTGCGCAAAAACGTGCAGGCTAAAATGCGGGTAAGCATAAAGCGACTGCTCAAAAGATATGGTTATCCTCCGGACAAACAAAAAATAGCAACCCGAAATATCCTGGAGCAGGCAGAGATAGTATGCAGGGATGCGGCAGTTTCTGCCGACTGAATTGTAAATAAAGCATAAAAAAAAGAGTTCAGGCCGATTGCTGAACTCTATCGAACTTTTCCTGCATCTCCTGGGCAGGTTCACGGTCCATTCTTGTTCTCAAGAGGATCACAATGCTGGAAGGGATAAATCTCTGAACGATCTCATAAAGGTCAAAAATCCCTCCGGACAACTGTTTCCACAGGATCACCATGACACCGCCTTTCCTCCGAGGACTGCATTTCTTGTCACCTTCCTGGAGAACAGGGAAAAAATGATAGCCGGCCCAAAAGCAGCCAACCACTCATATCCAATGCCTGGGAAGTTAGAGCTGTTACCCATTTGTTCAATCTCCTGCCGCCAAGAACATAGTCAGACAGCTTTTCGGTTCTTTTATAGCGATAAAACCGATTGTCAACATAAAAAGGAGATATAAGGAAATTATGGCTGCAATGCTCTGACTTGCGGCTGTCATTTCTATGAATAGTATCTCCTGTGGAAACTATTATCAATAAACATTCTAAATATTAGTTATTAATGTTCTGTTATATACAAATCTCTCCTACAAGAATATTTTAGTTTTCACAGGATCCACAATATCAATGCTATGTATAGCAAGAACAGGGCAAGAGGGATAATGCGTGCAAGTATGTTGATGCTGTAGGCCAACCCCATGTAATCATCCTTGAGCAATTTCATAGGTTCGGCCCTTTTACTGGTAAAACCAGCACTAGCTTTTGATACAATTTGTCCGGCCCTTTCGATAACCTCTTTCAGGCTTTCCGGGTCTACATGCCTATCAGCTATCATGTTATGGATGCTGCTATGGGTGTCGGTGGTAAACATGATGATTTCATCAAACTCGTTCTCATGTTGGCGGGCAATATTCATCATCTCATGGGAGATGCCGTTTCCCTCAGTCCCGAAAATCAGGACTTTCTGATCGGCAACCTCTTCGATAAGGGCAAATTTGGGTGTGTCTGGGACCTCGGTGGCAAAACCTGCCCTATAATCGTAGAGTTCACACTTGTCCAGTTCGTCGAGAAAATCTTTTAAGCAATTTCTGAAATGCTCGGCTTCCACCGTGCCATACATGAGCTGGTCTTTTGGTTCCTTGTTGCGTTCATGGTTGTGGAGATCTATTATCACCACTTTGTTGAGGTCCAGGATTTCTGTAAATACAGGTATCTCGTAATCTCCATATTCTTCAGCTTCCATGTAGACTATTTTCTGGTCCCCCCATTTCCTTCCGTAAAATATCAATTTCCCGTAATCCTTCTTCAGCAGTTTAGAGGCCTGGCCAACTGTTTCAGGCCTTTCGAATGCTTCTATTATCTTGTCAATGTCATGGGGATTTGCAGGATCGGATTTATGGGTGGATGGAACATGCAGGAAAAACCCTTCACTGTTATTATTCAGGTGATTTATTATGTCTGTGGATGCCCTGCCTCCGCCGAATCCTTCGAGTGGGCCGGGATGTATCCAGGGGATTGCAATAATGGATTCTCCATTTTCATTTTTCAACAGTAGGGTCTGTACATCTGGTTTTACAAAATATCCCAGATCCAGAATTTCCTGTTTTTTATGCATCATTCCGGAGAACAATTTAATAGCTGAAACATTCACGTTGGTACTTATCAGATATTCTGCAAGTAAAAAAACCAGCAGGATTGCTATACCTGTCAGGAAGAAAACGCCTAATTTTTCCACGTAAGTCACATAAGTTATATCTTGTTCCCGGCCCAGAAAAATGTGATAGGTGGCAATTATCATAAGTGGATGTGCCAGGCTTAATATAGTGATTCTTTTAATATTTTTGTACCCCAGCGTTGATATCAATACGATCATGCTGATCAGGAATACCGTAATAACCGCAAGCCAGAATATGTTCCAGCTGCTTGCAATTCCTGTTGGCTCGGCGGCACTCAGGATCATGCCATATATAAACAGGATAAATTCGCTAAATAGAGCTATGAAGTAACTCCATTTGCGGGGGTACTCCTCAAATGACAAATGGTAAATCTCACCCGCAATAAGTGTCGGGATTACGAAAACCATCAATATTGTCTCTATAATATAATGAACACTCAATTCCAGCGGGGATACTGATGATAGGAAAAAATTAACAAGTACTCCATAAAGGCAACCTGATACTATTACAGTGGCAATCACCGTTTTCATCGGTGGGATGCTGAATATCACTTTCTTGAATACATCGATATTGTCAGCCATTGATTTCAGTTAGTTAATATTGCATGCCCTTTATATATATTTTGATTTCCTTCTATTTAGTTATGGCATAAGTTTATTTTGTTTCTGCAATGGAATGTTCTTGTATCTCATATTTCCTGAATAATTTTAATTTAATATTTTGTTTATATTATAAGTCTTGTTATATTTTTCCTTTTACTTTGAACTATCATTATATATATGGGTACAATATATATTATATAATAAAAACATTTATATTTGTAGGATTTTTATAATTATTTGATGTCAGACAGGTATTTGGGAGGTGAGGTGGCAGGTCCCTGCATTGCTAAATTTGCCTGATACATTTTCCAGAGGTACAGTCGCAGAATACTGATTCTTAGAATATGATACAAACCACTCGGAGTGCGAAACACACGATAATAAGTTGCTTCCTACAGATTTCCGGAATTGCCTGTCGGCCCGTTTTCCCTGTCCATACCCCCTCTTTCCTGCCTCTTCATGAAACTCCTTATTCACCTCCCGTCCCCCCGGACTGGTTTTAGCGTGGTTTGAATTATTAAGCCTTTATACCCTTGCAGGGTAAAATCAATTTTTCTTTTTTGATCAGATTCATGGTATCTGCCATCAAGTACAATTGTTATTCTGCTTTGAGTAATCTTTAAGTTCCCCTCCGACTACATTCTTCAGAGTTGTCCCTATATCGCTACCAATATGTCTCGATTGTACCGTATTTCCCATCACGATACCAAGAATTTTTTGTTGTTTTCCATCAACGGTTTCAGTAGTGGTAATTATCAAGATAAGAACTCCATAATAATATTGGTATTCCCATACATTCTATGTAAGAAGAATAAAAAAATATGGGATGTCATCACTCTTTATCGAGGTGGACATCCAGCTGTGGGAATGGAATCTCTATTCCAAATTCTCTGTAGGCCTTGAAGATATTTTCTGTGAGTTCTTTCTTTACATTCCAGAAATCCTCTGTTTTTGTCCAGGCACGAAGCTGCAGGTTTACAGAGGAATCTGCAAGTTCGGTTGTCATTACTGCAGGGGCAGGGTCTGATAGCACCTTATTGTGGGATTTCATTGTCTCAATGGCAATTTCAATGGCCCTGTCTATATTGGAACTGTAACTGATTCCTACATCAACACTTACTCTTCTGGTGGGCAGGCGTGTTGCATTGATGATCGGGTTTCCCCAAACAAGCTTATTAGGAACGGTAATGAATTTGTTATCCGGTGTAAGAAGTTCGGTAGCCATAATCCCAACACCTGAAACAGTCCCTGAGATGCCGTTTATTTCTACGTATTCATTTTTGTCTATGGGCCGCAGCGCAGCAATCCATATTCCGGCGCCCAGATTTGTGAGTGTATCCTGCATTCCAAATCCAAGGATTAAACCAATCACGGCTGACAATCCCAGAACTACAGGTCCGACATCGAAATTCAATGTAGACAAGGTGGCAAGGATTACAATAACGTAGAGGAGAATGCTGAAAAACCTTGCCAGGAAGTCAATTACAAGTGAAGGTAGTTTTGTTCTGGAAATACTGTCTTTAAACATTCCTGTAAGGATGCGGGCAATTATATAGCCTGCTACCAGTACTACCAGGGCCGCCCCGATGTCCCATACTGTAAGGTTGTTGAATTGAAATACTTCTGCCATTCTATCCTCCTTGAACCAAAAGTTCACTCCATAAAGAAAATGGGGGCATAGGTATATAAAACAGATGTTACTTTGACTTCAAGGTATGTTTTGCATTATATGCCAATAATTCTTTTTTTACAGTAGCCGAGACTGTACCATTGGCATTCAGAACAAATATTATCGAATTTTTCTTCATCGATATATTTCAATTTTTTGAGAATTTCGCTATACAGGTAATGTTTTCCAAAATCAATTCCAAGAGAATCAGCTACTTTTCTGTCGAGCATTTTGACTTTCGTTTCAACTTCACAACCAATAGGACTTATTTTAGCATTTTCGCTTTGTGAATCAATGATTTTCAGTTTGGGGCAGGCTGTGCAAATACAATCCGGAGTATTTGTGACCTCTATCAGGAGATTGCAGCTGTTTATTTTTTCAATAATGTTTTCCATATTATCTATAAACTGTTCAGAATAACCCTTCCCGATGAAGCCCTGGATGCAAAATATATGGTGTGCCCGGATTTGCATTTTTCATCCACATCTAAGAAAGTTAATGGAAAATGAGTACTATTCAGGGTACGAGAATATCTCCTATGGAATGTATGATTCCATTGCTGCATTCTATATCAGGTTTAAGGATCGGCGTGTTTTCCACAAATATTTTCCCCTCCTTTTCCCTCAACCTCAATTTGTTGCCTCCTGTCGTAGTCAATGTGGTATTTTCGCGGAGGTCTTCGCTGCTGTATTTTCCTTCTACTATATGGTAACTAATAATATCTCTAAGATAATCAAGATCTTCGAAGGCATCGTCTATCACTGAATCAGGAATGGGTTCAAAAGCACTTTCCACTGGCGCAAAAATGGTGAAAGGCCCTTCTGTGGAATACTTTTCCATAAGGTCAAGTGCTTTGGCTGCTTTTAATAGGGTGGGGAATTCTCCCATGTCCTTTGCGGTTTGGATAAGGTCCTTTGATTCCATTCTTGTCTCCTATGGCTAATTTTGTATGATTAATAGGAATCCAGCTGAGCTTGCATCAATTCTTTGTGCTTTCTTTCGAGGAAACTGTAAACGGGGCCATGATTTGATCCTTCTATGAGCATTTCAACTGCAGTTCTCATAATTTGGATTTGCTCCGGGTATCCTATGAAACTGACTGTTTTTCCATAGATTGAGATTTTCACTCCGATTAGGTTTTCAGCAATTTCGCGAGTTTTACCTCCTTTGCCTATAATCCTGCCCTTTAGGCGAGTCATTTCCTTATTTGTAGATGCATATTTTGAAAGATCAATAACCTCCAACATCAGCAGATCTTCATCCAGCATAGGTATTGTTTTTTCAGGGTTGAATCCTCTTCCAATGGCTTTGATTGTTTCTATGGCTCTGAGGGTTCCTACGGGGTCATCTCCCTGTATGACTTCCACGCTCCCATTTTCACTGTCGATGTTGAGTTGTGAAGATGATTTTTCTTCTATGAATTTTTTAGTCTGGCCTTTTGGCCCGATGATTGCACCAATTCTATCTTTTGGTATTTTTAAATGCGTCATGATTTTCAACCTGTGTTTACTTGTTTCTTTGTTTTTCGGTAATAATCCTTAAAAGTTCTTCTTCGTCGGGCTGTATGCCGTATTTCTTGAAGTGGCGGGCAAGGTTTCTGATATCTCGTTTTAGAAAGTCATTTGCCGATGGATGCTCCAATGTTACAGATTGCCCCATGTCTATGAGATATGGTTCAAGGGTAGATGGATTGAGCAAAATATTGTATTCGCTAAGGTCTCCATGTACTAGCTTGGCTTCATTGTAAAGAATCTCGAGGTAATGTATAATGGTATCAAAAATCATTTGTGCAGATTGTTCGTTAATTTTTACTTCTTTTAGAAGGGGGTAGGGTTTGTCTCCTTCTCCGATAAATTCCATGGCAAGTATGTTTTTGTGAGTATCTATTGGTCTGGGGGTGGCTATGCCACATTCCCTGGCACGCATAAGATTGCGGTACTCTTTTTTTGTCCATGCATATATGATGTCTTTTTTCTTGTGGCGTATATTGCTAAAACGTGGGTCTCCACTTATGTATTCATCCATGGAATTAAAAGTGCTTGAAGATATGCGGTATATTTTGAGTGCAACATTTTTGTCTTTGCCTTCTGCAAGGAACACATTTGCCTCCTTACCGGTGCTGATAGACCCACCGAGACTTTCTATCACACCTTTTCTTGCCAGGTCATACAGAGCTTTGAGTGTGGTTTCATCAAATACATTTTCCTTTACTTTCAGGTCCTCACTGTCTTTGCGTCTGATACGCATTTTATCGACATCTGTGTCGAGTTTCCGTATGTCTTTTGATTTTTTTACCATGCTGGCCACATCTTCTCAATATATATTTCCCGGGATTTGCTTTTGCAATATTTTTTGTGGGATCTTCGTATTTTGTTTTGAAATATGCCAGCTTGATAGGTTCTTCATTCTATTTATGCGTTCCATTTATGAATGATTTGTTTTTTTGAAGTTCTCCACATTTCATTTCAATATTTGTTTGTATGATAACTATTAATACGAGTGAACATATGTAGGAATCCCGCTCAATGAATGGGTGCAGATGTAGCATTCAATGTTTGCAGCTGCTTGCTACCTGTTTGTTCAGTGGAAATTAATAATGCAAATGTTTATATGCGTTCAGTGCGTATATATGTGTCCTGTCAATGGCACAGGATTGGTAACCTTTCTCATGCGTAAACCCATGCTGGTTTACCGTATGACGTGTTCCGGCTCTGCCGGATGCGAAGGTTTATATATCAAAAGCAATATTCATGAGTTCCCGCGCATAACGCGTTGGGAAACCTAATCACCTTCATATTCATGGAGACAGGAGATAACAATTCTGTCTGACTCACGCAATGGCAGTTCGGTGAATTCTGATCGTTAGTATTAAGAATTC
>NZ_OBDR01000006.1 GCF_900215215.1 Methanohalophilus euhalobius
CAATCGAAGGGAACTTTATCTGCAAAACGTATGTTGAAACATATTTCAGGTAAAGAGAAACGTCTTATGCGAGATGTAAACCACACAATCTCAAAAAAAATTGTGAAATTCGCAGTTGAAAAAGGTGTATCTGTAATAGGTCTGGAAGATTTATCAGGAATACGTGATTCCACGCTTCCCAAAGTTTCTAAAAAGAGAAGGCATAATCACAGTAGTTGGGCTTTCCGCCAATTACAAACATTCATTGAATACAAAGCAAGAGAAGCAGGTATAATCACTCATTATGTTGACCCATCGTATACCTCTCAAACCTGTATTCGATGTAATCATATCTCAAAAAACAATCGTAACAGGTTGTCTTTTAGATGTGAAAAATGTGGTTATGAGAACAATGCCGACCTAATCGGTGCAATGAATATTGAACACAAAACACGGGATTACAGGTATATCCTGGAATCTCAGGGGTGCATGTCAGCCACCCGGACGAATGCTTAATTGACATTCAAGCCCCTTGCCGTAAGGGAGGGGTAGTTGACATCCTTGTATACAAATGCAAACCACAACAAAAAGGGAAACGCTGCCCTGCCGATAGCATAAATATAGAACAATTCTCCGGCTACAGAGATGAAATTGAATTGCAGTACTATGACCACCAGAGTAAATAATAGGATCAAAATCGAACCCAAAAAGATAAGTTTCAGCCTTCTTTTATTATCTATCGGGGTAGCCATGATAAGTGCAATAAAAGGTACAAGGTTCATAGGCAGATAGATCATCTATACCTATCTATATGATTATGATTATATTATTCAGGCAAATCTTCAGGTATTACTACTAAATATTCAGTAATTGCCGGATATTATATTTCATATGTTGCAACAACCTCGCAGCAATGTGTTTTTTAATAAGCATGCAATACATCCTCTTTTACTCAAAAAAACAATGTTTCTAAACTCATTTCTTCATTTTGTCTTAGTAAAATCAATAAAAAGAGTACAAAGGAAGCCTTTCAGGAAAAGTTATTTACATTTCAAAACAGAAGTTGTTTGCAGTCATTATTATGGGGGTATTTAGTGGAAGTTTTTGAAGCAATAGAGAAACGCACCAGCATCCGGCAGTTCCTTCCCCGCAAGGTCGCTGCCTATACTCTGGATAAAATACTTTATGCAGGCACCCAGGCACCGAACGCCTTTAACAGCGAACCCTGGGAGTTTATTCTTGTCAAAGAGGAGAAGCTAAGGGCACAACTCGCAGATATGAGAAAAAAGGCACCAGAGCAGCAGAAGGCCATCGAGACCGCGCCCGTTATTGTCGTGGTTTGTTATAACAAGAAGTTGGGGGACGAGGCTGTGGGTTCAACATATGCCTGCATAGAGAACATGCTGCTTGCTGCAACTGCTGAAGGACTGGCGGGGGTCACCCTTACATTCCATGGGAAAAAAATAATGGACATGTTCGCCATTCCGGATGGTTTTGATGTGGCAGCCGTAATTCCCATGGGATACCCTGCAGAATGTCCTGAAAAACCTTCTCGTGTGGCAGTAAGGGATAAAACGCACATAGATAAGTTTTAACTACTCACGTTATCAAATATACTAGCTACTGATTGTGGGAGTTGAATAAATTGCAAGATATACTCAAAGATGTAGATGTAGAACTCGAGAACATTAGGACGATTGAAGAAGCAGTGGAAATGGCGATTGCTCTGGAGGACCAGGGGTATGATTTCTATCTTGAAAGGGCTGAACTTTCCGGCAATCCCGGGGCAAAGAAAACCTATGAGTTCCTGGCCGAGGAAGAAAAGCACCATGCTCAATACCTTCACAAATTCCTTGAAGGAAAAGAAGTCGAAATACCTGAATCCAAGATACCTGATTTCCGTGGATCTTTGAACGTGGAATTCACAGAAAACAATCTGGAAGAGATCGGCATTATGCTTGGTGCACTGCGTTTTGAAAGAAAGAGTGAATATTTCTACCTTGAACTCGAAAAGAAAGCCACCGAAAGGGAAGAACAGGAATTTTTCAGCAAGATCGCCAAAGTTGAGCGTGACCACTATGAACTCATTGATGGTTTGCTGGATGAAGCTACCGGTTTCAGGATGCAGACATAAATTTGGCAGGTGAATTTTGTGGATACTCCAGAAGAGCCACTTGAAATTGCAGAAGGGGTTTACTGGGTTGGCGTAATCGACTGGAACCTGCGTGATTTCCACGGTTATGAAACTCCCCGCGGGGGCACATATAATGCTTACCTTATAGTAGATGAAAAGATCACCCTCATAGACACTGTAAAAGCATCCTTTGCAGACGAGATGATCGAAAGGATCAGCAGAATAGTGGACCCCGCAAAGATCGATTATATAGTAGCCAATCATGTGGAGATGGACCATTCCAGTGCCCTGCCACGGGTCATGGAAGTTGCTCCTAATTCCAAAATATTTGCCACAGAAAGGGGCAAAACAGGACTGAATGAATATTATGCCGAATCCGGATGTAGTGGCTGGAACTTTGAGACGGTGAAAACCGGGGATGAATTAAACACCGGCAAAAGGACCCTGATGTTTATTGAAGCGGTCATGCTCCACTGGCCCGACAGCATGCAGACTTACCTCAAAGAGGATAATATTCTCTTTTCCAATGATGCATTTGGCCAGCATATTGCCACCTCCAGGAGGTTCGATGACCAGGTAGAAGACGTGATGGAAGATGCCGCCATATATTTTGCCAATATACTGATGCCCTTTACATCCCGAATACTCAAACATCTTGAAACTGTCGGGAAACTAGGGTTACAGATAGACATGATAGCTCCGTCCCACGGTGTTATCTGGCGCAACGATCCTCAACGGATAATCGATGCCTATGCAAAATGGGCTTCCGGGACAAGTGAGCAAAAAGTGCTTGTGATCTATGATACAATGTGGGGCAGCACCGAAATGATGGCAAAAGCAATTGCAGAAGGAGTGCGGGCATCAGGCACTGAGGTTGTCTTGTTCCACCTGCGCAAAAATGACTGGAGCATGCTCATCAAGGAATTAATGGAATGCCGGGTCTTTGCCCTTGGATCTCCCACAATGCACAATGGGATGTTCTTCACAATGGGTGGTTTCCTGACGTACCTGAAAGGTTTGCGCCCCAAAGACAAAAAAGTATCATTCTTCGGATCCTATGGCTGGGGTGGTGGTGCAATCAGACAGATGAAAGAGGCACTCAAGAATACCAAAATGGAATTTGTGGAAGACCCTTTGAAAGTGAAATTCAGACCTGAAAAGGAAGATTTAGAGGATTGCAGGCTACTGGGAATAAAGTTGGGTGAAATTGCCCGGTCCTGATTATTCCCAAATCTTTTTATTTATATTGAACAAACAATGCAAGGAGTGATATAATGAAATTCGAAGATGAACTTGAGATGGAATTCTATGAACGTTCCAAGAAAAATGCTGAAACTACCGGGTACAAACTTAATTCAGACTATGATGTTATCACCACGGCGGTAAAAAATATCGCTAACAATAAGCGCAAGTATGGTGAATGGTACTGCTTCTGCCAGAAAAGAACAGGGGATAAAGAAAAAGATAAGAAGATTATCTGTCCGTGTGCCCGTCGTGCCCGCGATGTTGAGACCCGTGGTTCATGTAAGTGTGGATTGTACATTAAGTAATGATATTAGAAGATTGCAAGTATAAACAGGTCCAAACTAAATTTCATAGTCGATCTTGCAATCCTTTTTCTTTTTTTGGTCGTTGCCTTTACAGGCTTTTATATGTATATTTTTATTCCTTCAGGAGTACCACAGGGCCGTAACCAAATATATATGGGTCTTACAAAAGCAACCTGGACGATGATAAATAGGGTTTCTATTATACTGACAATCGCTGTTCTGGTACATACTTTACTTCACTACAAATGGCTGTCATGCATGACAAGCAATCTCCTGACAAACTCTAAAGAGTGTGAAAAATAATCCTCTGCGATGGTTAGATATATTTATATGGGTGGTTCAATCTAAAGTCTGTGTTCACCGGAGGCTATCCGTTATATCGGTGTATTATATCATTGTTATCACATGGAGAATATTAAAATGAAGGTACTAGTCAGTGATTCGTTATCAGAGGAAGGAGTGGCAAAACTTGAAGAACATTTTGATGTGGAGGTTTCAACAGGCCTTTCCGAAGATGAGCTTGTTGAGAAGATCGGAGATTTTGACGCCCTTGTAATACGCAGTGGAACACAGGTTACTGCCAGGGTAATCGAAGCCGCGGATAAACTCAAGATTGTAGGGCGTGCAGGAGTTGGAGTCGATAATATTGATATTCCTGCAGCTACAGAGAAGGGAATCATTGTGGTGAATGCACCGGAAGGTAACATGCTTTCAGCTGCGGAACATACAATTGCAATGATGCTTTCGATGGCACGCAATATACCACAGGCAAATGCTTCACTTAAAGCAGGTAAATGGGAGCGAAAAAAATTTTTAGGCGTTGAGGTAAATGGAAAGACCCTTGGGGTGATAGGCCTGGGCAGGATAGGTGCCGAAGTGGCCAAAAGAGCACAGGGACTTGAAATGAATATCCTTGCCTATGACCCGTTTGTAAATGAGGACAGGGCTAAAGAACTGGGCGTAGAACTGGCACCTGTAAAAGATATTGCAAAATGTGCCGATTTCATTACCGTACATACACCATTGACTAAGGAAACCCGCAATATCCTGGATACTGAAGAATTTGATCTTATGAAGCCTACTGCTAGGGTCATTAATTGTGCCCGTGGCGGAATAATCAATGAAGACGCACTAGGAGAGGCTCTTAAAAATGGCAAGATCGCGGGTGCTGCCATAGATGTCTTTACAAGTGAACCCCCTGAAAACTGTTCTTTTGTTGGATTGGAAAATGCTGTTGTAACCCCCCATCTTGGTGCATCGACCGAAGAGGCACAGGTCAATGTGGCTGTATCCGTAGCAGAAGAAGTGATATCTGTATTAAATGGCGGACCTGCCCGCAGTACGATCAATATTCCCTCTATAAAACCGGAAATAATGTCCACAATTGCACCTTATCTTGAACTTGCGGAGACCCTGGGAAGTGCAGTATCCCAGCTGATGGACGGCAACTATGAGAAAGTCGAAATTGCCTATAAGGGAGATGTTGCCGGCAAGGATACCCGGCATCTCACACTTGCGGCACTTAAAGGTGTACTGAAGACCATAATGGGTGCTGCTGTAAATTATGTAAATGCTCCTTCAATTGCTAAATCCCGGGACATTGAAGTCGTGGAGAGTAAATCCGAAAGAGTAGAAGAATATTCATCCAGCATAACAATCAAACTCAGCAAGGATTCCATTTCCAAGAGTATTACCGGTACGGTTGTAGAGGATGACTTGAGAATAATCATGATCGACGGGCAGAGGGTAGATCTTGCGCCTTCAGGTTACATGATCGTTTCCAACCATATAAACAGGCCCAATGTAATCGGCCCCTGCTGCATAATACTGGGAAATCATGAGATCAATATTTCCGGCATGCAGGTCGGTCGTGTCCAAATATGTGGGAAGACCATTATGGCATTGAATGTGGATTCCGAAGTATCAGAGGAGATCCTTGAACAAATTCGCCATGTTGATGGTATTATAGATGCCAAACTGGTGTCTCTCTAAGTAAAATAGAATCGACCCAAACACATGATGAAGAAAAGGATTTACCACCGATTCCCGCGCAGGGAGGTCCAGTTTGAGCAAAAGAACCGGTATTATTCGGATTTGCCCTATCTTGTGAAAGTGATGGCTAATACGGATGGCAGGTTCGGTATGTTTGTTACCGAATCTGTTACAAGAAGAGGTTACCGAATACAGGCAAAACGTGAAATCAAAGTTGAAATTGTCATGAATGGTATTGATTTTTCACCATTGAATTATCGTAATGCTGATTCTGTTGTTGGCACAATTGAACCTGAAGGGATGGTGGATTTCCGTATCTCACTGAAATACAGTTATCTGGATGGTGAATATAGCAGGGTTCCTTTCAAAGGTGATGTCTTCCTGGTAAGGGCAATACTTGAAGGGGATGTCCTTACCCTTCGTATCAATCATATTGATGGACCCGGCAGAACCGAATGTGGAAGAATTGCTGATACAATTGTTGATGAATTAAGACGTGAATCCTGATGGATGAATTGAAGTATGTGGCAGCAGCTCCCTTCAAAAGGAATGAAGGCAGTTCAATGCTGCCACAGGATTTTGAATTTTCTCTCTCCTTTGACCTTAAGTGGATGACACCCGAACAGGCATCCAGAATACTGGATATTGCTTTAAATTCTCATTTGCTTTATATGGAAGATGAGCATTTGCACCCTGCATTTGATCCATCGACAGTTGATATCCCGAGAGGATTCATCCCTTCAAAAGACATCCTGCAACAGGTAACCCTTGTAGATCAGATTCTGGAATACATCGCATCCTGCAGTAATATGGATCTGAAACAGGTAGTATCACTTGTGAATAATCGGCATGAGAATCTTTCAGGTATGGTGGATGTTGAAGTTGCCGCCCTTATTATCGGAAGAGAGCTTGATTGTGATATGGACAAATTCTATGAAAAGGTCCTGCAAAACGTTTCAATTAACGGTTGACTAATGCACAATCTTTATCTATTAGTAATTTAATTACATCCCACACTCCCTATCTATTCACCATGTTCGAACGCAAATTGTGCGTGAGTGAGAGATATTCTTGCAGAGGGACATTATGAGTAAAAAAACACAAAACAAAATTGAAAGGAAATCAGATCCAAGGGTTCCTTCCCTGATTGTCAGCCTTAAGGAACAGGCACGTCAGGAAGATGCTCCGATCTGGAGAGATATAGCCAGAAGATTGGAAAAACCAAGGAAGAATTATGCCGAGGTAAACCTTAGTAAACTCAACAGGAACGCAACAGAGGGCGAAATTGTTCTTGTTCCGGGAAAGGTACTTGGTGCCGGCACTCTGAAACGCTCCGTGGCTGTTGCAGCGCTTGGTTTCAGTGCATCTGCAAAGGAAAAAATCGCAGAAAATGGCGGCAGATGTGTCACTATTGAAGAGATTATGAACGAAAAACCGGCAGGCTCCGGTATCAGGATCTTGATCTAAAGGCAGGTGTTCTATAATGACAGTTATCGATGCAGATGGACTTATTATGGGAAGGCTTGCAAGCAAGGTTGCACATAGGCTTCTTGCTGGTGAAACCATATCCATAGTCAACGCCGAGAAAGCTATAATCTCTGGAGCAAAAATAGCTACCTACGAAGATTACGAGCATAAAAGGTCACTTGGAAGCCATGAATTTGGCCCATTTTTCCCAAAAAGGGCAGATAGGATACTTAAAAGATCTGTCAGGGGAATGCTCCCATACAAAAGAGCACGTGGTAAAGACGCTTTTGCACGCCTCAGGGTTTATATTGGCATACCTGAAGAATTTGGAAATGCTGAATTAGAGGCTGTAGAAGGAACAAATATCGACCGCCTGAGTACTGCAAAATATATTACCATCGGGGAATTGAGCAGAAAAATGGGTTCAAAATTCTAAGGAGAATCATAAATGACCAACAAAGTTTGTAATACTTCAGGGAAGAAGAAAACAGCCATTGCCCGGGCAACTGTCAGTAAGGGCGTTGGCAAAACCCGTGTTAACAAGAAACCTCTGGAAGTTTTAGAACCAGAATTTGTAAAACTTAAAATCATGGAGCCCCTCATGCTTGCTGAAGATGCCGCATCCGGCATTGATATCGATGTAACAGTAAGCGGAGGCGGAATTATTGGTCAGGCAAATGCAGTGCGTACCGCTATTGCAAGGGGTATTGTAGAGTGGACAAATGACACTGCTCTTCGTGATGCATACATGGCATATGACCGCAGTCTTCTGGTAAACGACTTCAGACAGAAAGAATCCAAGAAATTTGGCGGACCTGGCGCTCGTGCCAGATACCAGAAATCTTACAGGTGAAAGCATAAATGTTACCAGTTCGCTGTTTCACATGTGGCAAGGTAATTGCAAATTGCTGGGAAGATTACAAAAGGCGAGTTGAGCAGGGAGAAGCACCTGCTGCCGTACTTGATGATCTGGGTATCACCCGCTACTGTTGCAGACGTATGATCCTTGCACACGTTGAACTTATCGATGTAGTTGCACCATACCAGTAAGGGACCGTAGGGTAGGCTGGACCATCCTTCGGCGTTCGGGACGCCGGTACCTGAGTTCGAATCTCAGCGGTCCCATCCCTTTATACTAAAGGAATTGGTAAGTGTATGAATAGTTAGCAAACCACATTCGGAGGGACTCCGAATATCCCTATATATTTCCGATTAATATTGATAAATGGACTTTTCTAGATCCAGTAAATTCCACGTCATCCATCCTATTGTAACTTCTGCCAGGGTGATTAATTGAGCAAAGAGAAATTTACAAAGTATGAACGTGCGAGAATCATTGGAGCCAGGTCCCTACAGATTTCAATGGAAGCTCCTGTACTGATTGATATCGACAGCAATGATTCCTTACAAATCGCTAAGTTTGAATTTGAAAAGGGTGTCATCCCTATTACAGTAAAAAGAGATATTTCATCATGAGGTGAACTTTATGGAAGAAGATCAGGTTATTGAAGAAACATTAGATGAACAGGTTGAACAAAAGGTGGAGGAGGCTCCTGTAGAAGCAGAAACTCCAAATGTCGAAACTACAAAAGAGGAAACAACAGAAGCAGCTGATCCGGAAGGTCCTGCACCGGATTCAACTTCCCTTGTTCCGATAGACGAGTATCTTGCATCCGGAGTACACATCGGTACCCAGCAGAAGACACAGGATATGATGAAATTTGTATACCGTGTGCGTACAGATGGACTTTATGTTCTGGACATACAGGCTACAGATAGCAGAATAAGACAGGTCTCTCACTTCCTCTCAAAATACGACCCTGCAAAAATACTGGTCGTGTCCGCAAGGCAGTACGGCCAGTTCCCTGCCAAAATGTTCTCCAAAGCAATTGGAGCAAAATCAATGGTAGGACGTTTTATCCCGGGTACCTTAACCAATCCTTCAATTGAAGGATTCTGCGAGCCCGATGCAATAATGGTTACCGATCCTGCAGGTGATGCACAGGTAATCAAAGAAGCTGTCAACATCGGAATTCCAGTTATAGGACTTTGTGATACCAATAACATGATATCAAATGTTGATCTGGTAATCCCAACAAACAATAAGGGACGTAAAGCACTTTCCCTCATATACTGGCTTCTTGCAAGGGAAATCTCAAAAGAAAAGGACATTCCATTCAATTATACCATGGAAGACTTCGAAGCAGGTCTGTAAGTCTCCCGGTTAATTCCGGGAATAACTTGCTCCCATCCATATCACTTATATAATTATTCCCTCCTAACCGTAAGAGGGGTATTATTATGAGACAGCCAACAGTAGCAGGCCAGTTCTATCCTCTGGGTATCAAACCCCTCAAGAAAGAGCTGAGCCATTGTTTCAAGGATTTGGAATTGGTCAGCGAGGATGCATATGGTATAGTTGTTCCTCATGCAGGATACATGTTTTCAGGCCCGGTGGCGGCTTATGCCTATTCGAAGTTGCCAAAGGCAGACACCTATGTAATATTCGGTCCCAATCATACGGGATATGGATCTGCAGTGGCACTATCAACTCAAACCTGGTCCACTCCTCTGGGAGATATTGAAGCCGATGAGAATATGGGAGAAATGCTTGCAGGATCAATAATCGACATGGATGAAGTTGCCCATATGTACGAACATTCAATCGAGGTCCAGTTGCCTTTCCTGCAGTATCGTTTCGGTGATTCATTCAAAATTCTTCCAATATGCATGGGTTTGCAGGATATAGATACTGCCCGGGAAGTCGGTTTGGAAGTTGCAAAAGCTGCGGAGAAATCCGGGAAGAAAGTGGTGTTTATAGCATCAAGTGACTTCACCCATTACCAGCCACATGAAACCGCAAAAGAGACAGATATGTATCTGATTGACTCACTGTTAAATATGGATGTTGAGGAATTTGACCGCAGACGAGAAGAACTTTCCGCAACTGCATGTGGATATGGACCCATTGTAGCAATGTATACTGCAGCAGAATATATGGGAGCAAACACTGCAGAATTACTGAAATATGCTACAAGCGGAGATATGACCGGGGATTATTCAGCAGTTGTTGGATATGCAGCCATACTTGTGAAATGATCCAGTAAAGGGAAAAAGAATTCATATGATAACCTGTTCAGCACCGGCAAAGGTGTACCTTTTTGGGGAACACGCCGTCGTTTATAATGAGTCGGCTATTTGCTGTGCTGTAAATATTCGTACCAGGGTAAATATTGAATATTCAGAAAATATTGTGATCAATTCATCCCTTGGGACTACAGGTATTGATTATGAAATTCATCCCTATGTATCTGCCGTTGTGGAAAAAATAAGAAAAAAATCGCCGTATAGAGGAGTATCAATATCCATTGAATCGGATATCCCTGTGGGCTCAGGGCTTGGCTCCTCTGCGGCGGTAGTTGTGGCTACGATTTGTGCTTTTAACAATCTTTTAAAACTTGGAATGGATAAGGAATCCATAGCATCCTTTGGACATTCAATCGAAAAAGAAATACAGGGAGCTGCAAGTGCTACGGACACCTATGTATCTACAATGGGTGGGACCGTTGCAATACCTGCACGACAGCATCTGAAAAATCCCCTATGTAACCTGATAATAGGTAACACCAATGTGTTTTCCTCCACAGGACAACTTGTAGCGAAAGTCGCATCTCTTAAAAGTATATATCCGGAAGTTATCACCCCCATTCTTTCTACTATAGGAAAAGCGTCTTTGAGAGGAGAAAGCCTTCTGGAAAATGAGGATTACAGGTCACTTGGGGAACTTATGAATGTAAATCAGGGTTTACTTGAAGCAATCGGTGTGGGTTGTGATGAACTTTCCAGACTTATCCACTCAAGCAGAACTGCCGGTGCACTTGGTGCCAAGATTACCGGAGCAGGAGGCGGTGGATGTATGGTTGCCCTTGCAGAAAATGAGAATATTGATGCCATATCCAGAGAGATCAAAAACGCTGGCGGAATCCCCATCGTAACAGGAGTTACGGATTCAGGTGTAAGGGTGGATTTTGATAATGAATGAGAAAACTAACGATATTACCGTATTGAAAATCGGCGGTAGTGTCATCACGGACAAGAGCAGTGATGAAGGAGTAGCCAAAGAAAAATCTATAATGCGAATTGCCCGTGAAATTTCTTTCTTTGAAGGTCGTCTTATTATTGTACATGGTGCCGGTTCATTCGGCCATCCCCAGGCACAACGGTACGCCCTTGCAGACAAATTTTCCGCGGAAGGCTCCGCAGTCACCCACAGATCGGTCGCCTCATTAAATGAATCGTTTGTAAATGCTCTTGCACAAATGAATGTTAATGCAGTAGGAGTACATCCCATGGGATGTGTTGTAGCAAAGAACGGGCGCATATCCGAATCATTCCTCCCTGCACTGCAAATGATGCTTGAAAAAGGAATTACACCGGTACTTCATGGCGATGTTGTAATGGACACTATAAAAGGTTCTTCAGTAATCTCCGGGGATCAGATAGTTCCTTATCTTGCTTCAAAACTCAATGCATACAGGATAGGTGTGGGAAGCGCAGAAGATGGCGTACTTGATGAACATGGCCATCCCATTCCACTAATTACTCCGGATAATTTTGAAGTTGCCAGTAGGCATATAGGAGGATCGGAGAATACCGATGTAACCGGCGGAATGCTGGGCAAGGTAAAAGAGATGCTTGAGATGTCCCGGCAAACCAAAGTACCTTCTTACATCTTCAATGCCAATGCATGCGGTAATGTAATGAGTTTTCTGAGAGGGGAAATGATAGGTACTGTAATTAAAGACAAGGCTTGAATAATTGGGATTTTTATGAGTACTTCCAGCAGAAAACTAGAACATATGCAACTTTGTGCCCAGCAACAGGTTGAATCCAGAAAAGCCGGACCAGGATTTAAGGACGTAAAACTTGTCCACCGTGCACTCCCGGAGATGGACATGGATTCAATGGATATTTCCACGAGTTTTCTGGGAAAAAAACTGGATGCACCTTTCATGATAGCCTCTATTACAGGCGGCCATCCCGATACGACACCGGTAAATGCGGCACTTGCAGAAGCCGCCGAAGAAACCGGTATTGGAATAGGTGTAGGAAGCCAGAGAGCTGCCATAGAAGATACGGTTCAGGAAGAATCATTCAGTGTAGTAAGGGATAAGGCTCCTAATGCTTTTGTTTATGGTAACATTGGAGCGGCCCAGGTCAAGGAATACGGTATAGAAGGTGCAGAAAAACTTGTTGAAATGCTTGATGCTGATGCCCTCGCTGTACACTTGAATTTCCTTCAGGAAGCAATTCAACCCGAAGGTGACAGGGATGCCACCGGATGTATTGGAGCAATCGAAGAGATATGTTCAATCGATGTACCAATTATAGTAAAAGAAACCGGGGCAGGTATTTCCCGGGAAGATGCCCTGCTATTGAAAGAAGCCGGAGTAGCGGCTATCGATGTGGGCGGTGCCGGTGGGACCAGCTGGGCCGGTGTGGAAGTTTATCGTGCCAAACAGAGAGGAGACCGTATTTCTGGCCATCTAGGAGAACTTTTCTGGGATTTTGGAATTCCAACTATCCCCTCCCTGATTGAATGTCGTGTGTCTCTTCCTCTCATAGCTACAGGGGGCGTACGTACCGGACTTGATATTGCCAAATCCCTTGCAATTGGAGCAAACCTGGCCAGTGCAGCCCTGCCTTTCGTGGCCCCAGCCCTTAAAGAAGGGGATTCTGTAAAACAACGTCTTGAATTAATGTTTGAGGAACTGAAAGTTGCAATGTTCCTCTGTGGCTGTCCTGATATTGAAAGCCTGCGGACCTCATCGTCCGTGGTGCTTCAGGGTGAGACCCTTGAATACCTGGACCAGCGAGGCTTTGACATCCGCGATATTGAATTACGTTCTAAATTACTTTGAGATTATTACTGAATCAAGATCATTAAATTAAGAAATTGAAAATCATTAAAGAGGACTATATATGACAGAACTAGGGATTGTTGCAGTAGGCGGTTACAATGAAATGGGCCGTAACATGACTGCCATAAGAGTTGATGACAAGATCATCATAATTGACATGGGACTACGTCTGGATAGGGTGCAAATCCATGAGGACGTAGAAATTGATAAAATGCATTCTCTTGAGTTAATTGAGATGGGTGCTATCCCTGACGACACAATAATGAAAGAGATTGACGGGAATGTATGTGCAATTGTTTGCACACACGGCCACCTTGATCACATAGGTGCTATTTCAAAACTGGCACACAGATATGCAGCTCCGATAATCGGAACGCCGTACACCTCTGCCCTGATACAACACCAGATTGATTCTGAACGCAAGTTTGGTGTGAAGAACAGGATAATATCCGTAAAGGCCGGCGGCACATATCAGGTTAGTGATGAGGTCTCAATCGAAATGATAAGGGCCCAGCACAGTATCATAGATGCGGTATTTGTGGCAGTCCATACTCCCAGGGGTGCCATTTTGTATGCATGCGATTTTAAACTCGATCGTACACCCACCCTTGGAGAACCTCCGGCATTTGACAGGTTAAGGGAACTTGGCAAGGAAGGTGTTGTGGCCATGATTGCCGAAAGTACAAATGCGACAAGGGCAGGTAAAACCCCTTCCGAAAGAATAGCCCATGATATGGTTCGTGATGTATTGCTTGGAACGGAAGAATCCGATGTGGGCATGATAATAACCACTTTCGCATCCCATATTGCCCGTCTGAATTCTATAATGCAGTTTGCAACAGAAATGAAGAGGACCCCAATCCTGCTTGGACGCTCTATGGACAGATATGTGAATACTGCCCGTGAACTGGGATACATCGAACTTCCGAAGAAAACAGAAATATACGGTAACCGCAAAGATATTGACAAGGCATTCAAGAAGATAATGGAGAAAGGTAAGGACAAATACCTCCCAATCGTTACAGGCCACCAGGGTGAACCGGGTGCAATTCTTTCCAGGGTTGCCAATGGTGATACTGCCTATAAAATAGAATCCGGAGATAAGGTAATTTTCTCAGCAAACACAATCCCTACCCCGATGACACAGGCAAACAGGTATGCTCTTGAGACAAAACTCAAAATGAAAGGAGCACGTTTGTATGATAATGTCCATGTTTCCGGACATGCATACCGTGAAGACCACTGGGAATTAATAAGACTCGTTAATCCTGAAAATGTAATTCCTGCACACGGCAACATCGATATGCACAGTGCCTATATTGAAATGGCTGAAGATGCAGGCTATGAACTAGGTCACACACTTCATCTATTGAGAAACGGAGAAGAATTATATCTTGAAGATTAAAACTGCAATCATAATTGGTTGGGATAATATGGATTTAATTGATGAATTGAAAAAACGCAGTACCCTGGTCGATGAATCTATAGAGGAATTTTTGCCCATCGACCACCCGGAGGAATTGTACCGTGCAACGCGGTACCTTCCGGATGCCGGAGGGAAAAGACTTCGCCCGGCAATCCTCATGCTTTCTGCTGAAGCAGTGGGTGGAGATTCTGATTCCGTGCTTCCTGCTGCTGTTGCCCTTGAACTTATCCATAATTTCACACTTATACACGATGACATTATGGATAGGGATGATATTCGCCGCGGAATGGCGGCACTTCATGTGAAATGGGGTACTGCAGGAGCAATTCTGGCCGGTGACACCCTTTATTCCCGTGCCTTTGAGATCATTTCGAAAATGGATGCCGACCCACAGAAATTACTCAAATGTGTGGCCTTATTGTCCCGTACCTGTACCGAAATCTGTGAAGGGCAGTGGCTGGATGTTGATTTCGAAAAAAGGGATGTTGTGGATGTGGCCGAATATCTGGAAATGATAGAAAACAAAACATCTGTGCTTTATGGTGCTGCTGCCAAAGTGGGTGCTATCCTTGGAGGAGCATCCGATGAAGTTGCTGATGCAATGTACGAATTCGGCCGCCTTACAGGTATAAGTTTTCAGATACATGATGATGTGATCGACCTTATTACTCCGGAGGAAATTCTGGGTAAATCTAGAGGTAGTGACCTGAAAGAAGGCAAAAAGACCCTTATTGCACTTCATGCCCTGAATAATGGCGTTGAACTGGAATGCTTTGGCAAAGCTGATGCTACCCAGGATGAAATCGACAGTGCAGTCGCAAAACTGGAAGAATCAGGAACCCTTGCCTATGTCAGGGAAATGGCTGATAACTATCTTGAGGATGGTAAGAACAAACTTGGTTTGCTGGAAGATTCTCCGGCTAAAGAAACATTGATTGAAATTGCCGATTATATGGTCAGTAGAGAATACTGACCACTATTTTTGTGATAATTTATATATATATTATTCTCCCAATTGTAACCTGAGTTATACTTTATTCTTTCAAGGAGAATGGTATGAAAGACTTGGCGCATAGGATAGAAGATTATAATCAGGCATGCCTACATAACAGGCATTTTCTCCATAAATTACAGTTTTGGAAAGGGGAGCCTGAAACACTACCTGCTTATGAGCCTGGTATCCATGGTGACCTGGTAAATTTTGAGATTCCAGAAGGGTATGAAGAAATTGAACGCTATTGGGTTGATGAACCCTATGTCTTCGTAAGCATTCTCAAAAGACTGGGTATATACCGCTATGTGGTTGTGGAACCTTCACTTTCTGTGTATGAGAAAGATATCCTGGAGCGCACCTATAGCGATCTGAAAGACGTTCTCACAATCGATGAAACAACTTGTGCCGATTCTGGCAGGGATATTATCCTTGTTTCAAAAGCCCTTTCTCTTTTCAAACGTTACCGTATTCCGCTGGAGGTTTCTTCTGAATACAGGATCCTTTACTACCTGAGGCGTAATTTTCTGGGATTTGGAAGAATCAATCCTCTTATGATGGATTCTGATATTGAAGATATTTCATGTGATGGGGTAGATATTCCCATATATCTTTATCACCGAAAATATCTGAATATCGAGACAAATATTTCATACACAGAGGACAAACTTAACTCTTTTGTGATCACGCTCTGCCAGAGATCAGGGAAACACATTTCGGTGAGTGAACCTCTTGTTGATGCTACTCTTAACGACGGATCGAGACTGCAGGCTACTCTGGGCAAGGAAATTACTACCAGGGGCAGTTCTTTTAGTATACGTAAGTTCAGGGGAGACCCGATTACTCCTGTAGATCTTATCAATTTCGGAACCTGTAATCTGGAAATGATGGTATACTTCTGGCTGGCAATTGAAAACGGTTTCAGTGCCATTTTTGCAGGAGGAACGGCTTCGGGTAAAACCACAATGCTTAACGCGATCTCATTGTTCATGCCACCGCTTTCCAAAATAGTGTCCATCGAGGATACCAGGGAAATCATGATGTACCATGACAACTGGATAGCAAGTGTTACCAGGGATTCTATAGGCAGAAGCGGAGCTGGAGAGGTTTCAATGTATGACCTTCTCAAATCTGCTCTCCGCCAGAGACCAGAAACCCTGATTGTAGGAGAAGTCAGAGGCAAGGAAGCTCTTATACTTTTCCAGGCCCTTTCAACCGGGCATACAACCTATTCCACAATACATGCGGGGGATGTGCAGACAGTGGTTAACAGACTTGAAAATGAACCTATCAATGTACCGCATGCAATGCTCCAGTCCCTGGACATCCTCTGTATACAAAGACAGGTATACGTGGATGATAAAAGAGTACGCAGACTGGATAACCTGGTCGAATTTACAGGAATTGATCCCAAGAGCGGAGATATAAGAATCAATGAATTATACCAGTGGGATTCTACCAAAGATGAATTTTTACACAATGGGCAATCCAATGTATTAAAACTCATCGTGCAGAAAAAAGGTTGGTCTGCCCATAAATTGCGGGAAGAAACGCAGAATCGCCGTATGATCCTGGAATATCTTCTGGACCATGACATCAGAGATTACATAAGCATTTCACTACTGGTGAAAACCTATGCAACATCTCCTGAAATCGTGCTGGATGCAATTGAAAATGATGCTCTTGTAGACCTGCTGCAGCAGGAAAGGTGATTTTTGATGATGCCTTTTCAGGATATTGCATACAGGTTATTCGGTAAACACGCATTCCAAAAAAAAGATGAGTATCCGAAATTATGTCATTCCCTGAAAAGTGCACGTTTTGCCATTCCTGCAGATCAGTATATATCAACAGGATATCTCTATTCCCTAATTTCTTTTTGCGTCACAGGTATTATATTTTATTTTATTGCATCGCGCCTTTTCGAAATTCTTGATCTATCCATCATCGATGATATGCGCATAATTGCTCTTCTATCATCCATGATTATAGCCCTCTTATTTTCCACGATTCTGTTTAATATCCAGATGAAACTCCCGCTCCTCTGGGCAAGTAATCGCAAGGCTTACCTTGACCAATCATTAACCCACGCTGTAGCATACCTGTACGCATTGAGCAAAGGTGGGGGGATGAGTCTTTTTGATATATTTAAATCATTAAGCCAGCAGAGGCATATTTATGGAGTCGCTGCAGATGAATTTGGATACATAGTCAGGGATATGGAATACTTTGGCTATGACATGCTCACAGCACTGAAAAATGCAAAAGAGAATTCTCCCTCTGAAAAATATAAGAATTTCCTGGATGGCATGCTCTCAATTATTTCCAGTGGGGGAGATGTTATTTCATATCTAAAAAATAAAAGTGAACAATATCGTTTTCTTGCAATCAGGGAACAGAAGACCTTCCTTGAAACACTCGCAATACTTGCGGAAGTTTATGTAACAGTATTCGTAGTGGGCCCTGTTTTTCTCATAACGATACTTATCGTATTGGGCTTTATGGGATCGAATTCATTAGACGTACTGTACATTTTAGTTTATGTCCTCATACCGATAGGCACAGTTTTATTCATAGTTTTCTTATCCACAATATCGGATAACCTGGAAGGAAGAAGCATTCAAACTTCACAGCAAATTTTCAATGAATTTGATAATGTCAGAGTGAATGAATATACAACTATCGATGAAAAGATGTTGAAAAAAATTTCCTGGAACTGCACGATATATAACATTATTGATAAAGTAAGTAATCCTATTAAGTGGTTGACCCGTAAACCTCATTATTCTTTAATATTGAGTATTCCTGCAGGTCTGATTTGCATATTATATGGAAACCTGACCATATTGTCATCACTCGATTTTTCAAGCATCAGTTTAAGTTACATCAATGTAGAGGCAGCTGCTGCAATCGATGATTACATTGTGTTTGCATTTATTATCATAAGTGTTCCTTTTATTGTATTTTATGAATCAAAGAGAAGATGGGTTTTGAAAGTTGAAAATGAAATGCCCGAATTCTTGAAAAGACTTGCAAGTATCAATGAAGCAGGAATTCGCCTCTCCAGCGCAATATCCCTGGTTTCACGTTCAAAAATCGGAGTCTTGAATACAGAAATTAAAAGAATGGCTTCCCATCTTTCCTGGGGTGGCAATCTTGAGGAAGTTCTCAAAAAGTTTGAATACAGGGTCAGGACTGAATTTAACAGCCGAATTATTACTTTAATCATACGGGCCAGCGAATCTACAAGCGATGTTATCAGTGTACTCAACATCGCTGCATCAGAAGCCGATATGCAGAATCAGCTCAAAAAGGAACGCTCAGCTGAAATGACAGTATATGTATTCATAGTCTATATCGCTTTTCTGGTGTTTCTTTTCATTGTTTATGTGCTTGCTGCCTACTTCCTTCCGGCAGTACCTTCTTCTGCGGGAGATGCAGTGGCAGGCATGCCTTTGAATATTCAATTTGACATGGATGCCTATATATTGCTTTTCTTCCATGCATCCCTTATACAGGGCGTGTGTTCCGGGCTGGTTGCCGGGAAGATGGGGTCTGGCAGTGTTTTGGCGGGCGTGAAACATTCACTGTTCCTGGTATTGATAGCTTATATCACCTTTACACAATTCATCTAAAACAGGATAAACATGTAAGCAGGAGTAATGGAACTATATGAATTCAGTGAAACAGTTTTTCAAATCCGAATCTGCAGTATCAACAGTAGTTTCATTTGTCCTTTTACTGGGCCTTTTTGTGACAGTACTGGCTGTCTTTAATGCTCATTACATACCTGAATGGAAAGCAGATGCTGAAAAAGCCCATATGGATGATGTCTATGATGACATGTCCCAGTTAAAAGCCCGGGCCGATATGCTTTCCCTTGCCAGTTCCCTTGATGAAAATAGCACTGTTTCTTTGAGCATACCCATTAAGATGGGAGGAGGAGATATTCCCATAGTGGGTCCCACCAAATCAAGTGGCGTACTGTCGGTGAATGATGATGATAATTTCAGGATCAGTATTGAAGGATTGAATACTACAAATTCTACAAATCAGTTAGTAATTTCTGATTCTTATTTTCCTGGTAATATTCGTTATGCTTCAAATAATGGTTATTACGTTGACCAAATCTTTGCCTATGAAAACGGTGCTGTGATCGTGTCACAAAGGGAAAGATCCCTTATGAAAATGGACCCGTCCATTTCAATTAAAAACCAATCTGGAACCCTATTAAAAGTTGATTTAACGCTAATGGAAATTACCGGGGATAGGGTAGTGATTACCAGCAACGGTATTGAAGAAGTTAAACTTACAGGTAATGATTGGGTTGAGGAGTTTAATTCAACTAAAAATGAGTCTCTTACCAACCTTACAATTTCTATGAATACCAGTTATCCTTCAGCATGGGCAAAATATCTCAATGACTCTGCTAAAAGTGAAGATCTTGCTTACCCAAGCGACTATAATGTTGATGAAGGCGAAGATTATGTAATCTTCAATTTAAATTCATCAGATAGCAATATCGATTTTCATCTTAACAAGGCAACAGTGGATGCAAGGGTTGGAACATTCTAATCTATTGGCAGATAGTTTTTTATCATTCAAAGTACCCAGTTAAACGGGGGTATAAGTTTGTTAAAAGAAGCTATGTTCTATGAGCAACTTGAGGATAAAAAGGTACGTTGCAATTTATGTAATCACAGGTGTCGTATAGCAGAAGGTAAAACCGGTATTTGCAGGGTGCGACAGAATAAGGAAGGGAAACTGTATAGCCTGATCTATAATACGGTTTCAAGTGAAGCCGTTGATCCTATCGAAAAGAAGCCCTTATTCCATTTCTATCCGGGCACTTACTCCTATTCACTTGGAACCATTGGCTGTAATTTCCGCTGTAAATATTGCCAGAACTGGACCATATCGCAGGTTAACCTGGACGAAGCACAATCGGTGGAAATTACCCCTGAGCAGGCAATCGATCGAGCTCTTGCAGCAGATTGCAAGAGTATTGCCTGGACCTACAATGAACCGACTATATGGTACGAATATACCTATGACAGTGCAAAGCTTGCTAAAGAGGCAGGTCTGGCTACGGTTTATGTGACAAACGGCTATATCACACCGGAAGCATTGAAGCATATAGCCCCTTATCTGGATGCTTTCCGGGTTGATATCAAGGCGTTTACAGAAAAATTCTATCATGAACTCACTTCTGCTCATTTGCAACCCGTTCTCGATTCAGCCAAACTGGCCCGTGAACTGGGAATGCATGTGGAAGTGGTGTATCTGGTGATTCCCACATTCAATGATTCAAGGGATGAATTGAGGGATGTTTGCCGATGGATAGTGGAAAACCTGGGTAAAGAAACACCGGTTCATTTCACACGTTTTCATCCAAACTATAAACTCCAGAATGTTTCTCCAACACCTGTTGAGACTCTAGACCAGGCCTATGAAATAGCAACTAAGGAAGGACTGGAATATGTATATCTGGGCAATGTTTTGTCCTCTAAATATGAGCATACGTTCTGCCCTTCCTGCGGTAATATGATTATAGGAAGGGGTGTTTTTGATGTGGAAGAAAGTCATCTGACAGAGGATAACAAATGTGAATACTGTGGTGCATCCATTCCTATCTCCGGTAAATATGGGGGTTATCTATAAAATCCTCTGATGTAACCCCTTTTTTGCCGGCGTCAAACAAAAAGTTTAAATCAGATTGATGCATTAGAAGCGCTCGCGACAAGTCGCATGCAATGTGCCGCCATAACTCAGTTGGTAGAGTGTCTGGCTGTTAACCAGAATGTCACAGGTTCGAGCCCTGTTGGCGGCGCTGATTTCATCATTTTCTATGGGCCTATAGCTTAGTCTGGTTAGAGCGCTCGGCTCATAACCGAGCGATCACCGGTTCGAATCCGGTTAGGCCCACCACAATATTTTGTCAATTCCAAAATTTCAATGCTTTCATTAGAACATCTTTTTTAGTACCGCAGCAGGCACATCCCTATTTCAGAAAAATGAAACCCTTTTTGGTGAAATGAAACAGGAATCAGGGATAATATAGACATTCAGCAACTTTCGATGGGCATTCCAATGATTAGATGGTTGCTCTTTGAAGGAGCCACGATTGTAGGTGCGGATTCTGCCATCTTCGAAAAAGGGGATTATTGAAATTCCCTGTCAGGAAACATGCCAATCACTATAGACATACTCCACACCAGTATTTGACCCCACAACCCGGATTCCAATCCGATACGTCTCACCTACAGGAACCTTCAGGTTTGAAATCTCATAAGAGACTGCTTCTTCCACATCAATTTCCGGGATCTGGTCACTTGCAACCTGGTCCCAGACCATGCCCTTCTGCGTGGCTTCAAGACCAGTGTAAATAATGACATCTTCGGCTTTTGCAGA
Source organism: Methanohalophilus euhalobius (assembly GCF_900215215.1). Lineage (GTDB taxonomy): Archaea > Halobacteriota > Methanosarcinia > Methanosarcinales > Methanosarcinaceae > Methanohalophilus > Methanohalophilus euhalobius. The sequence continues at coordinate 21,872 of NZ_OBDR01000006.1, forward strand.
ACCAACATTCTCGACCTCGATATCGAGGTCAATGTAGGAAAAACGGGAATCGTGTCTTCCACTGCCTGCAAAGTCAACTGCAATTTCTGGATAGCCGTCAGTAATAGGAATTATCCGGGCATCGGAATTCCTGTATACAGTGGGAATCCTGCCCACTTCCCAGCCTGAATTTGTTGTTTCTAGGTAGAAATATTTCACTCCCGAATAATCATAATAGCTCCCGGGAAGGTCATCGCTGCCCTTTACCCCCACAGCCATGTGACCGGGTAATTCAATCAGCGACACGCCATATCCCATGTCATACAAAAGTGCCGCAAGCAGGATAGAGGAATCTTCACAATCCCCGCCTCCGTGGTACATTGTTTCAAAGGGGAATCTGGGATATTCATCATAACCGGCAGATACACTGTCACTGACATAAGGAAGGGACTGGACAAAAAGCATGGTTATGTAAGGAATTTCCTCCCGGCCGTAATCTGCTTCTTCTGCCAGATTTTCCATTTGTAATGTAATCTGGGATATGAATGCGTCATCATAAGGGTCATTTACAAAATGCACCCAATGGCGATAACGGGTTCTCTGTGAATATAATTCATAAGCTTCTTTGTCATATCTGGCCTGGAGCTGGAATTGCCTGTCGTCGTACTCCCATACATAATTCCTGGTGATTGAATCTTTTTCAATTTTGACCGTTGGTTTCCTTTCACTATCCCGGTCAGGAAAATCCACATACAGATATATTTCCGGTTTCAAAGTGTATGATAAGTCGATGACAAAACTGTTATCATATATACTTTCCAGTTTGATTGAATAGACTATGAACTGCTTTTCAGGGTCCCATACATCATAACTGCGGCCGACAAATATCTTTTTAGTACCATATTCATAGCCGTCTTTCCTCAACGATAAGATCGAATAGCCTTCTTTTCGGTTTATCTCCAGTACCTTCAGGGAATAACCATTATCAATATCCAGTATCGCAGTTTTCTTCAGGGTTGCATTGTACACGTTAACATCAGTTTCCGGTGAATCCGGCGTTGAAACATTATCTACCGATGTTTGCTCCTCCGGAATCTCCCCGTTTGAGTTTCCTTCTTCTGTGCAACCCAGAAAGGATAGGGACAGAAAAACAATTACAAGAACAGAAACCAATTTACTCTTTTGCATGACACATCCTGATTGATTTAAAAGTTGAAATATACCATTGACATTGGTTTACCAAATACTTAAGATCGAGCTTATTTCAAAACTGCAGATAGACCTATTCCAGCATAGCACAGGTGCAATATCTAGATCCCTCTGAAAGGTCACAGCCATTCATACCTACATACTATTTTTCAGGTCCATCTTCAAATGCGAAGAGTCAATCTATTCTATGTGCCTCTTTTCAGATATGATCCATGATCGATTCCTGCAGGTCTGCCTCTTTTTCCAGATTTCTCATTCCTGATATTTATTGGAATGTTTCAGCACCTGGCTAATTTTTGAATTGAATTCTTTGTGGATTCCCGAATTTCTAATGGTAGAATCATCAACTCTAACGTAAATCAATGCTGCGTTACATCATTGGGTATATCTCATGAATATACTTGATGTTATATGATTTAAGAATAATGATGTCCTTATTTCTCAAAGTACATACAGGTAATATGACCCAGAATCGATTCTTGTCCTGCAATTATTTTCACATCTTTTTACGGTTGCTAGATGTATACGTACATACGGTGCTACGCATCGTAGATGATAGTAGAATATGGGAGGCATGGATATGCCTGTAAAGGGGAAGGCGCTTAGGTGAGAATGTTTGCTGAAGATTGTATCATGTAGAATTATAACAAGCAAATTTCTTCATAAGTTACACTTTGAGATATTTTCGAGTGACAATCAGGGCAATAATATATAATTTTCGCTCACATTAACTTTCCATTTAATGCCTACCCAAAAATTCCGATAAATACATGAGAAGAGCTATAATTCCTTCTCTCCTTAGTATTTATTCCTGGTTAAAAACAGTTTAGTTTACTTTTCCTTTTTAGTCAACATGTCGCAGTCCCGACCCCAGACGAATCAGTGATGCTACTAGAATTGCTTCTTCAATTTCGGAATCTTTTAAACCTGCATTGCGAGCAAATTTTTTGTGGTGGGATACACATTCATCACATCCCACAGCCACAGCACTTGCAAGAGCCAGCAGTTTTTTAGTTTTATTATCGATAGCACCATCCTGCATTATGGTATCTTTTAAGTTCGAGAAGTCCTTTTCCCAATTCGACTCTTTGTCATCCATAGAAATAGTCATTTATGCCCTCCACTTTTTACATTTTCCATATATGCTTCTGCCCGCGGAGAAGGAAAATATACAATACTTCCGTTTTTCTCCTCTTTCTCAACGTAAAGGGCATTTTCCAACATTCCTATATGGAACTTGGCCTCCGTTTTGGTCAGTTCCATTTCATTTTGCAAATCATCAAGACCCATAGGTGATTCCAGTAGAAGAGATAGTATACTTCTGCGGATATTATTCTGAAGAGTTTTCAGCCCGGTGCTGTGATCTTCAGTTGGGTTGCGGTTGAGTTTACCTTCTTTTCTGACTTTAGTAAGCCATTCCTCTTTTCTTTTCTTCATATCCTCATCAGACATAGCAATCAATAATATGTAACCATTAATAACTATATTTTTTTTGGTATTTTGCATGAACTTAGCATTTAGCTAATTTTCCCATCTTCTAGATGTCAAGCAGGGTGTATCAAGGATCAGGAATCGTGTTATTGCCAGAGTCTTCAGGGAACTTGACCTGATAGAGCAGTAGGGTAGTGGTTTTCGTTGTATACTGAAGGACGCTGAAGAACCTGGGCTCCCCCAGCCGGAGGTAATCGAGATATGTATGAGGTGGAAGTTTATTGTCTACCTGGCAGATTCCATTGCGGAATCCACAGAAAGTCATCCTGGTAAAGAAGAAACTTCATGCCGGGCAGGCGAACAAGTAACCGAACATGTAACCAAACAAGTAATCGAACAAGTAACCGAAGAATGTCTTATGTTGTAGATCTTTCTGTGTTTAGAAGGAAATTTGATGAAGAATTATACCGGCCCAAAAATAATATACATTGGCTATAATCAAATATCCCCTTTTACTCAAGCAATATAAATCAATTGTTCAATGCCATATATTTTTGAAATAAACTTATAATTCCTTTCGGACTTCTATTACCAAGAACTAGTAGCCACCAATAACCAGGAATATCCAGTGCTTTTTCTTCTTCTTTTGTATTACTTTCTTCTTTCGGGAATGCACGTCGAACAATTGATGCCCACTCTTCATCCGATATCTTATATTTTGAGGACATTTTTTCAAGCTCAGAAATGATCTTAGTGGATGCACCGTGCCTATAGAATGGCTCCAAAATATTTTCTACTTGTAATGTTCCATAATCGAACATTGGCATATTTTTATGATTTTCAAATCTCTGACGAACCATACTTTCTGCATCGTCTTTAAGATTTATGAAGTGGGAATCCTTTGTTTCGACAGATGCTTTGGAACCTATTCTCATGGCCGTGTCTTGTATACTGGAAATTTCTTCCATGTAACGCAAATTATCTTCACAATTGATATGAGCACCTGGAGATGGTAAAGCCACATAATGATGGAATATTGGTTGTTTACCTTCTTTTCTTCTTAAAACCCTACCAATTCTCTGTACAAGTTGAAGACGAGTATCAGCAGAAGAAACGTTGATTCCAATTTCAGCATCTGGAATATCAATTCCTTCATCCAGCATTTTGGCACCAATCAAAATACCAGAATCAGCTCTTTTGAATTTATCTATAAGGTTGTATACATTCCCTCTGGCTTGTGAATGAATGACAAATACATTACTAAATAAAGGTTTTAATTGATTCCCGATATTTTCACAAGTTGCTATATCCATTGTGAAAAGTACAATCTTTTTCTTTTGTTGGAGATATTTGGAAGCAAGTTTTACTGCATCATCAACTTTTGGTTTTGATTTGTGCACGATCCATTTCCTTTCCTGAAGGAGGCCTCGAAGCTTATTCCAATTATCTGGTAATTTTATTTTCCTATATCTTGCAAACTCACATAACTTTACAAAGTCACGTAAGTCATTCATTTGACTTTGCTTATTTTTACTTAGATCTTTAATTAATTTTCTATCATTGCTGATTTCAGAAAAAATAGAAGATATCTTTTTTGATAACTTGTCAAATTGATTGACTTCTACAATAGAAAGATATGTAGGATGCACTTCCCATCTGAACTTAGGCAAAATTCCCTTTGATATAGCTTTTTTTACATCAAGGTTATATACCACTGGACCCAAATTTCTTTTAAGCACAGATAATTTCGTTTGTCCTTCAACTGTAGCTGATAAACCCATTCTCCATTTACTTTGTAAAGAAAGAGCATTTCTGAATTCATAACCTGCACCATGATGTACTTCATCCACTATCAACAAATCAGTACGATAAGAAGATGGAGATCTGATTACTGATTGAATTGTATTGAAATGAATCTGAAGACCACCTGAAATTACAGGAGTAGTATGCTCCAGCGATGGATTTGATAAAATTCCAAATTTATCTATTACTTCACGTCTCCACTGATTCAAAATTGCTTTGCTATGAGTAAGTATCCTAACATGTAACCTTCCATATTTTTCCAATAATTTTTGGATCGCCATAAGTCCAACAACAGTTTTACCAGTTGCTGTGGCCATTTCCAGGATTCCAAAACCTTTGTTAGACAACCACGAATTTAACCCTTCTTTTTGATGTTCCCAAGGGTTAAGCATTAAAACCGGTCTAGCAAGAACATTATCTATTTCATCCTCATTGGTAGCAGATATTTTTTGCTGAAACTCCTGCAATTTTGAAATGTCTTTCAGATTAATGTAAAGTTCTAGGAAGAAGAGCGCACTCCCGGGAGATGCCACTGTTTTTGCTTTATCCACCACCCCAGGACACATTCCCATTTTGATGAGAAGTTTTTTGAAGAAAAGGATTGCAGGGGTCGATAAAATAGTACCCATATAGTAATCAGAATTTTTATAGAACAGATATTTAAGGTTATTATCCGCAGCGGCACGGAATTGTAGAAAGTTGTCTCTTAATTTTTTGTCATCAATTACGTATTCATCTTCAGAAATTGATATAATCCTTTCTCTGAACATCTGGAAAAATAAATTTGTGAAAAAATGCTCCAGTTTACGATATTCCGTATAATAGCCTGCTCCGGTATGTCTTAGAGTCGGAACAATATTCTGATTTTCTTTATACATCTGATATATCAACAGTTCGTCATCAGAAATTGCAAGTGTTCGAGCATCAGAATAAGATGACAGGTCTTTCAGAAATTCATCATAAGTTGGTGCTTCTTCAAAAGATACTGTCTTTATATTTTTCTTGCAGGATATGCCAGTGTAAGGTATTGATGCTTTGTTGACCTTTTCGTTTTGAATTTTAGCAACTTCGTCGATACATTTATTAGAATCTTCATGATTTCCAGATTTGTTATACAATTGGGCTGCTTTTTCGTATAATTTTATTGCTTGATTCTTTTTATTTTGGTGTCGATTGCGGTTATAAGCAAACTTACAAGCTTTGGCCTGTTTTTCATAGATGTACGGATTTTTTGCCTCTGCTTTGAGTGCCTTTTTGCAACAAATTTCCATTTCACTCCAGTTTCTATACTGTTCATACAATTGCATGGCTTTCATGTATGCATCAGCAGCTTTTCTTTTGTGACCCATTGCCAAAAGCAAATCTGCATTCTTAGTGCACAATTGTGGAGTTGGGTAAGTTTTCCCATCTATTTCCAATTTAAGTGATTCATTACATACATGTTGGACCAGTTCGATTTTGTCTTCATATTCCCAAAAATCGGCAGCCTTCTTGTAAGCCCGTCTTACTTTTTTAATTTTATCTTCTGGTTTATTAAAAGACTGTGTTCCCATTATTTTTCCTTCTACATAAAAATAGAAGGGATTGTTTTGCTCAGGCTCATAATTTACAATATCGAAAAATGAGGACATTTGACCATTCTGTTTGAGTAATTCTAAAACACGGTCCAAAAAGACGATTCCCATCTTATTTTTGTTAACTGAGAAACACTTTTTTGATTTTGAACACCATGTATTCAAATTAGTGTAACCTAGTTCATCGGTTAAATCAAATAATTTGTACAAATTTTCTATAGGATTGTATTTGATTAGTAATTCGAGCGCTATATCCATATTGTAATTAGATTCGTTATTATTATTCAACTCATATTGAATAACTGACTTAGAAAAAAGTGCCCCTGCATCGTCTGGATTAATGGTAAGCAAATGTTCGTATACATCAAGGGCTGCTTCTAGGTCTTTGTTATTTACAAATTCACGAATTGATGTTATATATGCATCAATCGATTCAGAATCATTTATCAGGTTGAAGCATACAGAAGCCTTCATTGCGTAAAAATAAGGATTTGAGGGATCATTTTCAATAAGCCCATTGTAATTACAAAGTGCAGTTTCATTTTCACCCAAGTTATAGTTAATTGAGGCAATTTTTTCCAGAAGCGGGTTTGAGGGGTGAAGGTGATTTAAATTTTGATATAATTCCAATGCTTTTTCGTGTCTTCCAATTTTAAGATAAGAATCTGCTTTTATTAAGATAAGGTCGTAATTGGGATTATTTATAGTTTCAATTATTTCAAGGGCCTTATTGAAATCACCTTGAGAGTGATAATATATAGCTTTACTTTCTGAACTTTGGTTTAATTGTTCCTCGCTTTGCCCAAGATTTATATTGTATTCTTGTATTTCATATTTGTAATTTGAAGGTGCTATAGCCATATTAACTGTATAGAAATACAACTTCCTAAAATATAACTATTACTATTATATACTATCATAAGTAAATAAAATACACAAGGTTTGCTAATGTAATAATGGACAATCTTAACAATTAGAAAAACACCTATACACTATAAAAATTATTCAATAACCATGACCATCGAAGAACGCCTAGATTTACTTGAAGAAACCATCCAGAGCGAGGAGTTTCTACAAGGTAAAGGATTGGGAAATGAAGTCCCTTTTTGGATATTTGATTATCCACCGGAGAAAGAACTACTTATACGTTCCAGGATTCCTAAATTAAAAGAGAATTTGAAACTTAAATCAATAAATATTCTGGAGATTGATTTGTATGAACTGTGTCTTGAAATTGTCACAGCAAAAATTCCTATGGAACGAATTATGCAATTTGAATCTGACAAAGGATCTGACAAGTTGCTTGAAAAATTAAGATTGATGCTTAAGCCTGCAAATATCCAGCGAACCATCAAGAAAAAAATGGATGAATTTGGTGATGTGGGTATTGTTTTTATCACTGGAGTTGGGAAAGCCTGGCCTTTTATAAGGTCACACTCAATTCTGAATAATTTACAACCAGTTGTGGATGACATGCCACTGATATTATTTTATCCCGGAAAATACAGTGGACTGGATTTAAGCTTATTCGGTAAATTCAAAGACGGGAACTACTACAGGGCGTTCAGGCTTGTGGATGACAGTGCGATAGACATCTGAGGGTGGGAATATGACTAATGATATTATGATACAGGATCTTTTTGAAAAGGATATAAAAAGGGATATTAAAGGAGTTATCAAGGTCGATCAATATGACGAAAATATTGTCGATACCGAACTTGATGAATATGTAATTACAAGGGAGACATCAAAACACTTGGATGTCTTTTTCCAGCGCTATTATGATGCAATGCTTACTCCCACAGATAAAATAGGTGTGTGGGTTTCCGGTTTTTTTGGGTCCGGTAAATCACATTTTATCAAAATGCTGTCTTATCTCCTGGAAAACCGTAATGTGAAAGGTAAAAATGCTCTTGATTTTTTCCAGGAAAAAGTTGAGGATCCTTCAATCTACAGCAATATTGAAAATTCTGTTAATTTTGGCAGCAAGGATGTAATACTTTTCAATATTGATTCTAAGGCCAATACTATCCATGCAGATCCGGAACCGATTGTCAATATTTTGATGCGAGCTTTTAATGAAAAGCGAGGTTTCTATGGGGATGTATTCTGGATAGCAGACCTGGAAGAGGACTTAACTGAAAAAGAATTGTATGAACAATTCAAACTTGAGTTCAAAAAGATTGTAGGGGATTCCTGGGAAGAGAGGCGTGATTCATATGCTTTTGAACAGGATGCTATAATTGATGCTCTGGTGGCTTGTAATTATCAGAGCAGGGAATCATTGAATACTCTCTTTCTAAATGATGGGGAGACTTATCATCTGGATGTAGAGAAGTTTGCCAAAAAAGTTGAAAAATACTGTGAATCCCAGGGAAAAGATCATCAGGTTATTTTCCTGATCGATGAGATTGGACAGTATATTGGTGAAAATAGCAAGATGATGCTGAATCTGCAGACCATTGCAGAGGAATTGGGCACAAAACTGGCAGGGAAAGCGTGGCTGGTTGTGACTGCACAGGCAGACATTGATACTATTACAGAAGACCGTGTCAAAGGTTATGATTTCTCAAAGATCCAGGGACGATTCGATACCAGATTGAGTCTTTCCAGTGCCAATGTGGATGAAGTTATCAAAAAGAGGATACTTGCAAAAAAGCAAGAATATAATGCAACCCTTGCAGCCTTTTTTGCTGAGAAGAAATATGAACTTAAGAATTTGCTGGCTTTTTCCAAAGATTGTGCTGAGATGAAATTCTACAGGGGCGAGGAAGATTTCATTAATGTTTATCCTTATGTGCCCTACCAATTTTTCGTTTTGCAAAAGGTCTTTGAGAGAATTAGAAACAGTGGGTTTACAGGCAAGCATCTGGCAAAAGGTGAACGTTCGATGCTTAATGCTTTCAAAGAGGCTACTGAAAAGTATGCTGAAGAGAATATGGGCAAACTTATTCCATTTTATTCTTTTTATGATACAGTTGAGAGTTTCCTTGATCCCATTATCAAGTCTACTATCACTCAAGCTCAGGACAATTCAGAGTTAGAGGAGTTTGACAATCAGATTCTCAAGTTACTGTTTTTAATAAGAAATGTAAAAGAAGTCGTTCCAAATCTGGATAATCTGGTTGTCCTTTCAGTGAGTTCTGTAGATGAGGATAAGTTGGAATTGAAGAGAAAGGTGGATGAATCCCTTAAAAGATTAGAACAGCAGACCCTTATCAGTAAGTCCGGAGATAGTTATCATTTCCTGACCAATGAAGAACAGGAAATCAACAAAGAAATCAAAAATACCGAAGTTGAGAATTACCGTGTTCTGGATACGATTTATACATATATTTTCGGTGATTCCAGTGAGATTTGTCCTACGAGATATAAGGATTATAAGTTTAACAAAGCAGTTGATGAAAAGTACAAATCTGCCGGCAATGCCGACCTGACTGTCAAATTCCTGACACCCCTTTCAGATGAATTGTACCATAAAAGTGATCAACAATCCCTGTCTGGAGATGTGTTGAGCAATGTTGATTCCAAGGAAACTTTACTGTTTGTTTTCCCTCCGGATAGTAAAGTAGTTGATATGGTTCGCAACCACCTGAAAATAGAGAAATATCTGCGTCAAAATAGTTCAAATTCCAATATATCAGAAATTAATGATATTCTCCGTTCCAAGGAAGTGGAAAAGGAAAAACTAATTGATGAGGCTAAAAGGGCAGTATTTGAAAGTGCAAAGAATGCACGTGTTTTTATTCATGGGAAAGAAGTGAACAGTATTGAGAAGAAAAACCCTAAGGAGAGAATTAAGGATGGGCTTGATGAACTTTCCCAGAATGTTTACAGTAAGGCATCCTATGTCACTTATGATTACGATTCTGATAAGGATGTATTGAGGGTATTAAGAGCTGATGACCTGGAAAAGTTTGGTGTAGGGAAGTCTGATACAAATAGGAATGCTCTTGAAGAACTGCGTGATTATATCAAAGTCCGACATCAAAGGAATGATGTCCTTGTTTTGAAGGATATCAAGGAGAAGTTTTCGAGCAAACCATATGGCTGGAAGGATATGACCATTGCAGGTCTTGTAGCCACTCTTTTTGCCAACGAGGAAATCAAACTCTCCTACCAGAAAACTGCTTTGATCCTTAAATCTGAGAATGCCGATGAGATTGCCCGTTATCTGACTAAAAGGGAAGATGCTGATAGAATAGTTGTAAAGATTTGGGAAAAATCCAATCAGCAGACAATAAAGGCTGTCAGAGATGTGTTGAATGATGTGTTTGACAGGACGGCAATTCCTGAAAAAGAGAATGATCTTTTTGAATATACAAAGCAGGTTTTCAGCGAGAAAAGGGATGCTGCAGAAAAATATGCTGGACGTTATCAGGAAGTAGAAGCCTATCCAGGCAGAGAAGAGATCAGAGCTTACAGTGATTTCCTGAAAGAAATCAATCAAATCAATGATCCATCTGATTTTTTGCAGGAGGTTGCAGATAGGAAAGATGAATTGATAGAAGTTCACGAAGAAGCCAAACATTCGATTGGTTTCTTTGAAAGTCAGATGGTTGATATTTTCAGGGAAATGTACAACAGGGCAGATAAATATGAGCGGAATCTGCAGTTTCTCGATGCAGATATGAAGCAAAATGTCCGGACTGTACAGGAAATTCTGGAGATGGATAAACCATACTCCCGTATCAAAGAATTACCGCAGTTAGGCGGGAAAATAGATGATGCTCTCCAGAAGAGTCTTGATAATCTAAAGGAAGAAGGGTACGAGAAACTAGATCTCCGCAGGACAGAAGTTGCTCGGGAAATCGATTCTTATGGAAACTTAGGGAATGGTTTCAAAGATCGTGTTTTGCAGCGTTTTGATCATCTAAAGGGTAAGATTGCAGAATGTGAAGACTGTGTATATGCAAAAACCCTGAATGATTCTATCGATGACCTGTACAAGGATGTTACTGATGAAGTTTCCAGACAATTGCAAATAATCAGGGAAAGAGATGATGTTGAAGGTGGAGAAGAAAAGCCTCATGTCAAACCTGTAAGGGTTGTTGATGCATCTGAATTTAGGAGTCAAAAGAAAATCGAGACCGAAGAAGACCTTGAAGAATATCTAGACAGCATTCGGCAAAAACTGAAGGGGCTGCTTGAAGAAAACAAGATCACGGTGGTCTAATGGATAAGAGCAGTATCATTACATTTTCCAATTCATTACGAAATAAACTGGTGCAGGAAGTAAAGGATAGGGCTGCCTTTTACGGTATCCTGCCGGATAAAGTATTACCCGTGGATTCAGAGCATGCGGATTCCATTGTTATCGGAGGTAAGGTCTACAACAAGAAGATCAAAAACCAACGTGCAAGACTTGTGAAGGAAGTAGCCGAGAAGGGTTATGAGAAGGTGATGGACGAAGTAACCTATACCTGGTTTAACCGGTTTGTGGCCCTGAAGTTCATGGAGGTTAACGATTATCTGCCTGTAAAGGTATTTACCTCATCTAATGCAGACAGGAAGGAACCTGAAATCCTGACAAAAGCAGCAGACCTGGATTTTTTGAAACTGGATCTCGATTATGTACTGGACATCAAAGCCGAGGGCAAGGATGAGGAACTCTATCACTACCTGATCCTCAAAATCTGCAATTACCTGCATGAGATTATGCCATTCCTGTTCGAGCAGATCGAGGATTACACCGAATTACTCATCCCGGAATACCTGCTCCATACGGATTCGGTCCTTGTGGAATTGAATGATATCATTCCTGAGGAGGACTGGCAGGAAGTTGAGATCATCGGCTGGATCTATCAGGATTACGTGGCACCACGTAAGGAAAAAGTGTTTGCCAACCTGAAGAAGAATGTGAAAATCAATAAGGAAAACATTCCTGCAGCGACCCAGTTGTTCACTCCGAAGTGGATTGTCAAGTACATGGTGGAGAATTCCCTGGGCAGATTATGGCTGGAATCCAATCCCAGTCCCAACCTGCAGGACAAGTTTGAGTATTTCATTGACCAGGAGACCCCTGAGCCGGAAGAAAAAATCTACAGCCCCGAGGAAATCACCCTGCTGGACCCGGCGATGGGATCAGGCCATATTCTGGTCTATGCTTTTGATGTATTTTATGAGATCTACCGCTCCATGGGCTATCTGGATAATGAGATCGCTCCCCTTATCCTGAACAAGAACCTGTACGGTCTGGAGATCGATGACCGAGCCACCCAACTGGCAGGATTTGCCCTGATGATGCAGGCCCACAAATACGACCGCAAGTTATTCGAAAAAGACATCCAGCTCAACCTCTGTTCCATCCAGGAGACCAACAATATAGATTACATCCCCGAGCAGAAGTATCCCGAACTGCACCGCCTCATCGAATTCTTCGAGGATGCCAAGGAATACGGCTCCATCCTCAAAATGCCCAAGTTCGATTTCGACAAAATCGATGCCGAATACGCAAAGTTCAGCAAGAATCCTGCCATAGATACTTTCGGAGATGTGCCAAACAGCCCGGATGCCATCATCAAACAGGCCAAACTGATGAGCAGCCAGTATGATTGCGTAGTGACAAATCCACCGTATATGGGTAATAAGGGAATGAATCCAATACTCAAAAAATACTCTAAAGACAACTATCCTGACAGCAAGTCAGATCTTTTTGCCATGTTTATAGAAAGTAATTTCAATTTTACGAAGCTTGCAGGTCAACTCGGATTTATGGCACCTTATGTATGGATGTTTATTTCATCATATGAAAAATTAAGAAATTATTTGATAGAGCAGAAAACTATCACTTCATTGATTCAACTTGAATATTCGGGTTTTGATGGTGCAACAGTACCAATTTGTACATTTACAGCTAAAAATGTCCATCTTCCTAATTATAAAGGTGGATATGTAAGGCTCTCTGATTTCCGTGGAGCAATAAATCAGGCTCCAAAAGCTCTAGAAGCTATAAAAAATCCAGAATGTAGCTGGTTTTATACCGCCTCCGCCGCCGATTTCAAGAAGATTCCAGGGAGTCCGATTGCTTATTGGATGAGTGAAAAACAAAAAAAGTTATTCATACACGAACCTCTTAAAAAATATGCAACATTCAAAGAGGGTATAACAACTGCTAACAATGACTTATTTTTAAGACTTTGGAGTGAAGTTAAGATAAGTGACATAACATTTAATTCTAGTGAATCTAATTCTAGTTTATTTTGGGTTCCCTATAATAAAGGTGGAACTTTCAGGAAATGGTTTGGTAACAACTACTATATTGTTGATTGGAGAATAAATGGCAGTAGAATAAAAGATTATCCCGGTTCATCTTTTCGTAATCCTTCATACCATTTTAGAGACGGAGCAACTTTTTCTGCATTAAGTTCATCTTCTTTATCTGTTCGTTATTCTGGGAAAGGATTCGCTTTTGATAGCAAAGGAACTATGTTTTTCTCAGACAGAGCTTTAAAAGGAATTGTTGTCTATTTGAATTCAAAAATATGTGGCAAACTTCTAGAGTTAGTGACACCTACATTAGATTTCAGATTTGGAACCATACAAGAACTGCCATACCTAAAAAATGAACCTTTAAATTTTGAAAGATTAGTTGAAGGTTCAAAATCCGACTGGGATTCCTACGAAACATCCTGGGACTTCACCACCTCACCGTTCCTTAAAACCGAATTCCACAGTCCAACCCTCGAAGAAACCTACTCTAAACTCCGCACTCACTGGAAAGAAATGACATTGGATATGCAGCGACTGGAAGAGGAGAACAACTGTATTTTCATTGAGGCTTATGGTTTGCAGGATGAAATGACACCTGATGTTCCCCTTTCAGAGATCACGCTGACCTGCAATCCTTATTATCGGTATGGAAATAACAAATCAGAGGAAGAACTTGAAGCATTGCGGTTTACTGATACCATAAAAGAGTTTATCTCCTACGCCGTGGGCTGCATGTTCGGGCGGTATTCTCCGCATAAGGAAGGTCTGATTCTTGCCAATCAGGGAGAAGGAATGCAGGAGTTTATGGAGAAAGTGCCTGATGCAGAGTTTTTGCCGGATGAGGATGCCATCATACCTATACTGGATGAGGAGTATTTCACAGATGACATCGTGGGCAGATTCAAGGAGTTCTTGAATGTGACCTTCGGGCCGGAGAAATTGTCGGAGAATATGGATTTCATTGCACAAGCACTCAGCACCAAGGGCAAGAAGAAAACGAAGTCTTCCGAGCAGGTCATCCGGGATTATTTCCTGAAGGATTTTTACAAGGACCACGTGAAAATGTATAAGAAGCGGCCGATTTACTGGTTGTTTACTTCAGGAAAGAAGCGGGCTTTCAATGCGCTGGTCTATATGCACCGCTATGACAGGACCACACTTGCCAGGATGCGGACAGAGTATCTACTGGAACTGGAAGGGAAAATGGATGCTCACAGGGAGATGCTTTCCAGTGAGGATGCCCGCAGTGCAAAGGAGAAGGCGAAATTGGCCGGGTATATTGAAGAAATAATGTCTTATGATGAAGTGCTCAAGAACAAGGCCGATGCATATATTGAGATCGATCTGGATGACGGGGTTAAGGAGAATTACAAGTTGTTTGATGGATTGGTGAAGAAGATATAATTATTAATCAGATAAAAATAATTATGAAACCGTTTTAACAATAATATAGAGGGGAATAATTAATGAATAAACCACTTGAATGGTTTAAAAAAGCCATTGATTCAGGCGAGTATGAAATAGATGTAATTACTGAGATGGAATCGTGCATCTCCGAAGATGGATTTGATGTCAATGAATTCATGGATTGGACTGATAAAAAAATAAATCAAGAGTTAAGTGATGATTGATATGGGAGAAGTAAAAAAAATCACTATATCGGGGTTTAGGGGAATAAATAGACCTCCTTTAGAACTTGATTTTCAAAATGGTAAATCAATGATGATTTATGGAACAAATGGTACTGGCAAAAGTTCTATAGTTGATGCATGGGAATGGTTATATTCTGGAAAAATAATGCATCTAGCACGTGAAAATGCAAAAGAACACGCGTATCCTCACAAAGAAGCAGGTAATGATCAAACTTGGGTAAAAGTTGATTTTACTAGAAGTGAGATTGGGGAAATTGTAGCCACATTTAACTTAGATAGGATAACTCATCCCTTCATTGAAGGAAATTACTCTGAGATTAAAAAGGTTGTTTCACATCCTTGCCATCTTAGATATCGTGACTTAACTGAATTTGTATATGCGACTAAAGGAAAAAAATATGAATTTTTGTCCTCTCAAATGGGCTTTGGCGATGCCATCAAGATCCAAAACGATTTAAAAAAGGGTAGTACCCGGTTAAATGAAAAATTAATTGATCTAAAAAAAGACCTAGAATTTTATAAAAAAGAATATTGTAAAATTACGGGAGAAGAACCTAAATCTATAGAATCACATTTAAAGATACTGAATAATATCTTTTATCAACAAGATATTGAATATATCAATGAATTATCTGAATTAAATGTAAAACTTGAAAATTTGAAAGAGAAAGTTGAAAACGATGAAAAAAGCAAAAAGCTTTCCTATTGGAAAACAATTGAACAAATCATAAATCAGATATATCCAATTGAAAATATATGTACGGATGTATCAGATTTTCAATATAAACTTGCCGAATTCAAAAAAGATGAAAATAAGATATCGAAACTTATTCTTTTGGATTTGTATGAAAAAGGTCTTGAGGCTATTGAGTCTCTAAAGGCTTATGATGAATGTCCTCTATGTGATCAATATTATGGAGGAAATTTGGTAGAATATATTGAACATAAGCAAAAATCATTGAAAAAATTGAACACAATGCGAATAGAAATTGAAGAAAAGAAGAAAAATGTTAATTCTTCAATTAATGAAATTATAAAAAAGCTAGATTATGCATCTAACAATTTAAGTCAACTTGATCTTGAATCGCCAATCGTACATTTGAATGAAAATATAAATAAAAGTCTTACTTTTTTTAAAGAATGTAATATACAATTGGAAAAAAGAGTGGAGAACATTAATACAGATTATGACTTTATAAACAAGATAGATACAAACGAATTTAATTCACTTCTAAATTCACAAGAAGAAATTACAGAATCTATTTCAATACAAATTGATGAACTCGAAAAAAATGAGTATCGCAAAAAATTAGTTTCTGATTGCCATAAACTTCATAATTTATCTAACTATTTTTCAAAATGGTATGATTTGAATAGAAGTATATCTTATCTTATACAAATAAAAGATGAATATGAAAAAATAAAGGGAGACTATATTGAAGAAACAAAAAGAAATGTACAGGAGTCATTTGATTCGATATCCTCTGATGTGGCCGCCTATTTTAATATTTTAGAATGTGATAATGACGTTCTTGGTGATCCCAAAATAGAATTATATTCAGATAGTGACAAAGCGGTTGAGCTTGAAATCATGTTTGGTGGCGAATTTATTAAGCCTGCTTACAAATTCCTGAGTGAATCACAAATAAACAGTTTTGGGCTTTCCATATTCTTATCTTCAGTAAAAAGATTTAACTCAACTTTTAAATTTATTATTTTAGATGACGTGATTAATAGTTTTGATATATATAAAAGACCACGTATAATTGATATAATATCTACTCATTTTCCAGATTATCAATTTTTGATTCTCACACATGATTCAATTTGGTTTGATCGTCTCCAAAAGAAATTCCCCCAGTGGAAAAGAATGGAATTTTCTGGCTGGGATTACATGATTGGACCAAGAACTAAAACAGGTAAAAGTACATATGAGCGAATTGATGAATCCTTAACAAATGATAGACCTACAGAAGCTGGGTGGTTTTTTGGAAGGTACTTGGAGGGGATGCTTCAAGAATTGTGTGAGTCGTTAGGAGCTTCTGTTAAATTTAAAAAACGAAATGAATATACTCTAATTGAACTATTGCAAGCATTCAGATCCAGAATGGAAAAAAAGCTAAAGAAAGACAATCCAATTGTAAAACAAATAAAAGATTTTGAATTAGAGTCAGGGTTTAGAAACTTTTGTGATCACTGGAAAAGGTCAGAAAGCGACTATAGTTCATCAGAAATTAGAGAGATAGTTCAGAAATGGAAAAACATAGAAAAACAAATCGAATGTAATGAATGCCATAAATTCATAAGGTATGAAAAAAATGGAAACTACGAACATATATCGTGTCCTTGCAGGAATACAACTTTAACATGAAATTTATGAATTGTCATTTTTTAGTTCAGTCACACTAATTGAAAAATAAACTTACTTGCTCACATCCAACCATGCTCAACGCCGAAAAGACCGCACAGGCCATACTCAAAAAATTCAATGATACAGACGGATACAGAGACCGCAGGATAGTCTTCTGGTATGATAAGGACGAGACTGCAACTGATGGCGGGCTTGAGGAGATCGAACCGATCCTTGAGGAGAACAATATCCGGGTCCACAGGCTTGAGCAGAACTTCTTTGGGACCAAGAAACTCATTGAAGAGGATAAACCTGATACCCATTTCCTGATATATTCATCCAGAGGCGAACCACAACACGAGAAGAACTGGTTGCTCGATATACAACTGTACTCCGAGCGGTTTGAAAACAGCCGAATATCCGATATAAAGAGTGAATTTGGCATCGAAGGCTATGACCTGGATAACTTCCTGGAAGAGCATTACAAGTTCTTCGACAGCAAGGCACGTGTGGAGCCGTTCAGGAAATTCTATGACCCGAAATGGCGCCGGGACGAAATGGTACTGGGCTTTCTGGCAGTGCTCACAGGTTCAGATACCATAGATTTTAAAGATATCGTCCGCAAATTATTCCTCAAATCTCTGTATGAAACTGACAATCCTACCTGGTCCGAGATAAAGAGGCTCAATCTTAAAGACGATTTCTGGGTACTTGCAGGCAAATACTTCGGATTTGTACAATCTGATCCCACATTACGCAAACTATTCCTGAGCATCCTCCTAACCCACATAAAACGAAACACATCCCTTCCCCTGAAGAAATACAAGAACTATATCAACTCCATGAGCAATGAATGTGAGATTTTCATCCGCACATGGATGGACCACTCCAAAGACGGGATTTATTTCGATCAATACAGCAGGGAAACGTTTGAAGACAGCCAGCTCAAACTCGAAAAATATCTCAAACAGGAGATCAAAGAAACTGAACCTTGCGATTACCTGGATGCAGAAGCCTTTGATGTATTCGATAGAGCAATCATAAGTCGGATTGTAAGCAGTTTATGTAATGACCTGGAAGAATATGAAAAATACCTGGACTGGATCTTCCAGAGAAAAACCAAACACTGGTATGCGGACTTCCAGCATATCTACAGTGCTTTGGAATACGCAGTCAAACTCCATAGGTTTGCCAAAGGGTTTGAAAAAACGCTTGCTTCCTGTAAAGATGTACGTGGATTCATAGCCCGCTATGAGAAAGACCTCTACCAGATGGATTATTACTACCGTAAATTTTACTTCCATTATGACCTCGACAACAAGACGGACGTTCTTTCTAAGATCAGGGAACGTGTGGAAAACCTGTACAACAATAACCTTATCGACAAAATGCTCGGCCACTGGAGTGAACTGATCAATACAGATGTTGGGGATTACTGGAAAGTAGAACTTGCAGACAGACAGGATGAATTCTACAAATTATATGTGCAAAACACCATTCAAAAGAATGACAGGGATAAGATTGCAGTCATAATTTCCGATGCGATGCGCTATGAGATCGCTGTAGAACTTCGAGAAAGACTCAACAAATCCAGCCAGGGTACAATGGAACTTAAAACAATGGTTGGTTCCCTTCCTTCCTACACCAAATTGGGAATGGCATCCCTGCTGCCTCATGATTCATTGCAACTTAAGAATAATCATTATCTGGCCGATGGAATCAGCACTGAAGGCACTCCCAACCGAGCAAAAATAGTGGACACGGCAACTCCTGACAGTGTTACTTTGACATATAAGGAAATAATTGATTTATCAAGAGAAGAATTACGTGAAAAGTACAAAGGAAAGCGGCTTTTCTATATATATCACGATGTTATAGATTCTACTGGCGAACATTCAGAAGACAAAGTATTCAATGAGACGGAAACTTGCATCCAAGAAATCCAAAAAATAATTGGAAAACTCACTAATTCCCAACTTCTGAATAATGTAATTGTAACATCTGACCACGGCTTCATCTACAGACGGGACGACCTGGAAAGTGTTTACAAACTCGATAAAGCAACCTTTGATAAAGACAGAATTATCGACTCTAAAAAACGCTTCATCCTCACTACAGAAGATATCGATGTGATGAACACTCACAAATTCAAGATCAACAATCTTGTTGAAACGGAAAACGATCTTTATGCATATGTCCCGGTAGCAGACTTGAGATTCAGGATGCAGGGAGGCGGAAACAAGTTTGTCCATGGTGGCCTGGCTCCTCAGGAAATAATCATTCCTGTCCTCAAATATAGCTATAAAAAGAGTGCAGAGCTGGAGCGCAAAGGAATCAAAAAAGGCAAAGTTGGAGTAACTGTTACAAATCCGGGTCGAAGGATCACAAGCAATTCCTTCTCTGTAAACCTGCTGCAGACTGAAAAGGTAAGTGACAAACTTAAACCTTTGAAGGTCCGTATAGCCCTTTGGGACAGCGAGTTTGATGGCGAAAAGGTAAGTGATGAAAAGACCGTGATCTTGGAACGT
Source organism: Methanohalophilus euhalobius (assembly GCF_900215215.1). Lineage (GTDB taxonomy): Archaea > Halobacteriota > Methanosarcinia > Methanosarcinales > Methanosarcinaceae > Methanohalophilus > Methanohalophilus euhalobius. The sequence goes on from NZ_OBDR01000006.1 coordinate 41,610, forward strand.
TCTTCAGAAGAACCTACAGAACGCCAGCAGAAGGTAATATTAACCCTTGGGAATAATATAGAGAACAAAACATATTATCTCAAGCTGATAGACGATGATCCAACTGCGATTAATAAGAATGTAATCGAGCCGATACCTTTTGAAGTAGATCTACTACTGAAAGATGATTTTGATTTTTGAGGCAGAAAAATGAACGGGACAGAAATTGATACATCCATTGATGAAAAATTGCAGCAATACTTTGCAGGCCGTGTGGTACGCAAAGACCTCACCAAAATGATGAAAGTAGGCTACAATGTCCCGGTTTATGTCCTCGAATACCTGCTGGGTTCAAACTGTGCTACCGAAGATGAAGACCTGATAGCAGCCGGTGTAGAAAAGGTAAAAAATATCCTCTCCCGAAACTATGTCCGACCGGATGAGGCGGAAAAAATAAAATCCCGCATCAGGGAAAGTGGTTATTACACAATAATAGACAAGGTAACTGTAAAACTTAATGAGAGACGGGATGTATATGAAGCCGTATTTTCCAACCTGGGAATTGTCCAGGTGGAAGTTGAATCTGATTATGTAATGCGCTATGATAAACTGCTTGGTGGAGGCATCTGGTGTATCGTCAAAATGGAATACGAACCCGACCAGATGGGGTCACCCTTCATAATTTCGGATTTAAAACCCATTCAACTGCCCAACATCAATGTAAACGAGATCCTTGAAAACAGGAACTTTTTCACAAAAGAAGAATGGATGGACGTCTTGCTGCGCTCTGTGGGGATGGAGCCTTCCAATCTCGAAGAAAGAACAAAGTGGCATCTTCTTGAAAGGCTTGTACCCCTTGTCGAAAACAACTATAATATGTGCGAACTCGGCCCCAGGAGTACAGGTAAATCCCACGTTTACAAAGAGATCTCACCAAACTCAGTCCTTATCTCTGGAGGACAAACCACTGTAGCAAACCTGTTCTACAATATGTCCACACGTCAGGTAGGACTGGTAGGCATGTGGGATGTTGTAGCCTTTGATGAGGTTGCAGGGATTAATTTCAAAGATAAAGATGGCATCCAGATTCTGAAAGACTACATGGCTTCAGGTTCCTTTGCCAGAGGTAGAGAGCAGATCAATGCCAACGCCTCCATAGCCTTTGTAGGTAATATCAATCAAAGTGTATCCTCTCTTTTAAAAACTCATCATCTATTTGCTCCCTTCCCTGAGGCAATGAATAATGACAGTGCCTTTTTTGACAGGATACATTATTATCTCCCCGGCTGGGAGGTTCCAAAATTTAGGCCTGAACATTTCACCGACAAACATGGTTTTATTGTCGACTATATTGCCGAATTCTTCCGTGAAATGCGTAAATACTCCTACGCAGACAGTCTATTCAACTATTTCAAGATGGGGTCCAATCTGAACCAGAGAGACGTAATCGCTGTGAAAAAAACCTATTCAGGGCTTGTCAAATTAATCTATCCCAATGGAAAAATCACCCGGGAAGAGGCTGAAGAAGTACTTCAATACGCTCTGGAAGGCAGAAGGCGTGTAAAGGAACAACTCAAAAAGATCGGCGGTATGGAATTCTTTGATGTGAACTTCTCCTATCTGGATAATGAAACCATGGAAGAAGATTTTGTCAACGTTCCGGAAAGTGGTGGTAACAAGATAATTCCTCCAGGACTTGGAAAACCAGGTGAAGCCTTTGCTGTTGCTCCAAATGAAAACGGAAAAATCGGTGTCTACAAGTTGGAACTGCAAATTGCCACCGGGAATGGAAAATATGAAGCCACAGGGCTTAGCAGCAATTCAGCAGCCAAAGAATCTGTCAAAACCGCTATCAATTACTTCAAAGCCAATGCCAAATCTATCAGCCAATCCATATCCACCAAAGAAAGTGATTATTTCCTCAACTTCCAGGATATGTATGGAATCGGACTGGCAGATGGTCTGACACTTTCCGCTTTTATCAGTCTATGTTCCGGAGCCCTTGACAAGCCACTGCATGAACAAACTGCCATAATTGGAGACATGACAATAGGTGGCTCCATTAATGCAGTGGATAATTTGGCAGACCTTCTCCAGGTATGTCTTGATGCCGGAGCAAAGAAAGTATTGATTCCTTCTGCTTCCACATCAAGGCTGGGAAGTGTACCACCTGAAGTGTTGAGCAAGTTCCAGCTATCTTTTTATGATGACCCGATAGATGCTGTTCAGAAAGCGTTGTTCTTTATGTGATCATTAGCTAATATTTGAGTAGATATTTATATACAAGTATTCATGAAAACAATCTACAAACAACAAATAGCAAAACTTCTTTATATGATATTTAAAATCTGTGAATAAATGAAACTAATTCAATTTGATGGAGCTGCAATACCAAATCCCGGTAAAAGAGGAATCGGAGCAGTTCTTCTTGACAATGGACAAGTCCTACATGAAATATCCGAAATGCTTGAAGGGACTGGCACTAATAATGAAGCAGAGTACAATGCCCTAATTCAAGGATTAAAAAAGGCACAAGCCCTTGGTTGGACTGACATCAATGTACAGGGAGATAGCAAACTTGTAGTAAATCAAGTCAATGGGAAATGGTCTGTAAAAAGTGATAATCTTAAAGGTCCCTGCCAGATTGCTAAAAAACTAGTCGGACAGTTCAATTCAATAAAACTGGAATGGATTCCTCGAGAGCAGAATGAAAAGGCGGACTATGCAGCCTCAAAAGCTCTGGGATTTCAAAAAGACCCTCATCATAAGAAATATCCGAAAAGACCATCAAATAAAGGAAATAAGGATACAAACGATTATGATTTTTAAAAAAGCAACTTACCAAAAAAATGTTGTAATTGTAAAGATATTAGCAAATGCAAACTTGTAGAGCAGAGATTTGAAAATATTTATAAGAAATAAGTCAAAGATTTGCCATCCTGTGATTTTGTTAGGAGTCAAATCAGGGAAATTGGTTGGTATTACATTTAAAGCCAAGTAATCATCCTTTCCGTGTCAGAACCTTTATCAGCCAATTTTAAGGTCTTAAAATAACTTCCATCAATAAAAAACTCAACATCAACAAAAATAATTAATGATAATGAGGCGATTAGAAATCAAAAATAGACTTATTCACCTCAATTTCTTCGACCGCCTTTTCTAAATATTCGGGAATTTTTCTCACATACCTAATATGACCATGAATTGGACATTTTTTTTGTATATGTTGAGTTCCATTACTAAATGTTTTCAAAAAGAATTTGCACTCCCTTTTGCATCTTGGACATGAAAAATCAATTTCACAATCTTGACTTTTGCTCCACATATCGAAATCACTCTAAAATCTGGTCCTATAGCTATCAAATAGTCATGTTTTTGTATTATTATTTAATTTTTGCAATTAGTCTATGTAGTAATTAGATTCTATATGTTTTCTTATGTGCACATATAGAATATTAAAATACCAAAACTATTATAATGCAACCATAAATATAAATATGAAAGAAAATACAACTGTAGTGAATAGTAAATATGAATTTTCCATCACTTTTTTATGTCGTGGTAAGGCTGAATAGTAAGATTCAAAATCACGAAGTTCTTCAGTCGATTCAAAATATTTCTTAGCTCCAAAGAATCTTTTCATCACTGCACAATCAATACAGATACTAGCATTTGTCATTCTTGTTACTTTTACATGACCTTTGCAGGTGATGGAACCACATTCTTTACAATACCATTTGGACCTAAATATGATTTTTTTTGTAATATTTGAGTTGCAAACCCTACAAAAATCAGTTTCATTTTTGGTAACGATATTATCGCTAGGTGTTTCAACAAAATAGATATTATAGTCATTTCGTTTTGCTTGTATGTTTATTTCCCATTTTGGGTAATATAAGCATTTATAATTGGATATTGTTATGTCCTTTGCTTTTGGAATGCATTCTTTTATATATTGTACATTATTTTTTCCTTTATATCTTATGTTTCTAGTATGACTGATTATAATTTCATTCATAGCAAGTTCTTTTAATTCACTTTCATTTAGTCGAAAGTCTATTTTGGAAGAAAATTGGTTTTCTGGTAATGTTTTAAAATTTATATTTGAATCATTTATTAGCAATCCAGCCAAGTTATAATCTAATAGATTTCCTCTTTCCCCATCAAAAAACAATTGTCCATTTGCCCTTTCATTGTGAATGATACCTACAGTCGTAGAAAAGTTAGCAGATATGTTGTATTCGATATAGAAAACTGGATGGAATACTGTTCGTATATTCTGTACGACTAAGTCCATTTTACTAATGGCATTAACCGGATAGAAGAAGTTTTCTAATGTCCAGTTTATTGTTTTTTCTTTTGGCGAGTAGTAAGTCGATTCATTGCTATATGCTTCAATAATCCCATTTTTTAAATCCACCTTAGCGCCGATTGCCAATTCTTTTAGTTCTCTGCCATCAATTAATCTAATTTCTATATTTTCAAGTGAATTGTTTATTTCTTGGGCATATTGAACTGCATTTGGTGAAAACGAACTTGATGTGACCACATAACCTTGTTTTTTTCCAACATGATTTAAAGTAACTACTGCAGAGTGTAATTTTTGTACAACGGGCCTTCCTATTTTACTTTGATGATGCTTGCATTCCACTACTATTTTTATTAACTCACCATTTGGGTCTTTCTTCTCCATAACAATATCTTTTCCACCGTCATTAGAACAAGGAGTAACAATAACGTTTCGAAAACCATTTTTCCTAAAAATATCAGCAACTACTTCCTCAAACTGATATCCATTTAAGGAATCTAACAAGATATTATCATCCAACACAGACCCACTCCTATCAGTAAAGCTATTTCATTCAAGTTTTAATTTATCTTCTTAGTAATCTGTATCAATATCACCAGTCAATTCTCCACCAAGGTATACCTTATTCAAAGCAGTTGAGAAACCAGACCAATCATTTTCAAAGTTCTTTATTTCATAGTTCTTACTAACTAATCTATCTTCGAGAATGCTGTTATTGTCTTTCTCAACTACAAAATCGCCTAAAACCATCTTAAGCTGCTCCCAATCATTGTAGAAATATTCCTGTAACAAAGGTATAACCCGATTATACCAAACAAAATACAATTTATTCTTGGCCTGCTCTTCTTCCAGTTCTACAACTTCACAAAAGTAACTATGCCCGATTTGATGATCTCTGTCTATTAGTGCGGATAGCATACCATTTAATTCTTTCAACAATGAACCAATATTAACTCCATCAATTTCAACATCAATAATGGAATAATCAGGCATCATTTCCAGAAAAGTAAACCTTCTCCTCAAAGCAATATCCAGCAATGCAATTGAACGATCAGCAGTATTCATCGTTCCTACTATGTAGAGATTTGAAGGTACAGAAAAATCGGTTTTTGAGTAAGGAAGTTTTATAGATATCTCATTGGATTTACCTGAACGTTTATCGTCTTCAATAAGAGTAATTAATTCTCCGAATATCTTTGCAATATTTCCTCTGTTGATTTCATCTATCACAAGAACATAATTATTCTCTGGGTCGTTTTTGGCCCTTTCACAGATGTCCTTGAATACACCGCTTCCTACCTTATATGAAACATCACCTTCATATACAATCGGTTTCAAGCCTTCTATAAAGTCTTCATACCCATATGATTGGTGGAAAGTAATGAACGTACAATAATGACCAAAGTCTTTTTCCTCATAAATTTGTTTATTTCCTGTAAAAAGGTCGATTGCTTCTGATAAGTTATTTTCTACATATTCGATTCCCTCAGGTAGCAGGTACCATTCACTACTCGAAGCCTTATCGAATAAAGTGGGAGAACTTTTGTTTTCAGTTTTTACAGTTTCACTGTTAGGATTTGAATGAGATTGTAGTTGACCCCACAAAGTTTGTGAAAAATTCCTTTCTCTTCCCCTTATTTTTTCAAAATAAAATTTTATGATATCATGATTTTTTAAATCTGGGACCTTTACCGTTTCATTTTTGCCATTTAAATAAATCGATAAAGCAACCACTTGATACCACTTCAAATCCTGAAGTAATTCTATTTTCATCTCTTCGAATGACTTAGGTTTAGATAATTGATCTTTAAGAAAAGATTTGGTGAATTGTTGAATGGCGTATGTCTTTCCTGTACCAGGCGGGCCATATAATATCACATTTTTAGTATGTACTAGTGTATTGTGGAGTAGGGATTTGTTTTGAGTAGTGATATTTGGAACATCGATATCCTTTAACCACCATAAAAATAAATCTACATCCATATAGGTTGCATCTTTCAAGCCATTGATCTTCAAATTTTGCAGAATATTTGACATATGTGGCTTCATTGCGATGTAGTATTCCCCTTGATCACCTTTGCTTCCATAAGGCAGAGTTCCTTTAATGTCAATATTCATTCTTGAAAAGAAATCATCGACTACAGAATTTTTAATCCAGAAATTATTAGGTTCTTTTAAACAAAGTAATTCACTTAAAAAACCAATCCCCATATTATTGAATGATTTGAGTGCCTGATTTATATCATTTTCATTAGGCTTTGTGCTTTCCAATGAGGTTATGAGATCTACTTTGAAATTATCGAAACCACCATTATTGGCAAATATTGATTCTATATTATAACGTGCACCATAGGCAGCATCGGTATCATTTAATATTTCAAGCATCTCTTCTTCGGTAAGTGCTTCAGAATATTGATTTGTAAGTTTTTCACGTACCATCTCACTACTTTTTATGTGCTCCTTTCGATGATTTTTTAGCTCATCGGAATCCAATTGTGAAATAAAATATTTTACCAATTGTGAAATATCCATTTTGTCTCCATTCTCCAGTTGAGCAAATATATCTTTGTATTTATTATTCATTTGAATATATCCGTTCTTTATTTCTTCCCATTTCCATTCTTCATTGACTGGAGTAATTGTTTTATTAGCAAGATTATAGGAAAGAGTAATTTGCTCATTAATGAGCCAATGAACCAATCGTGTATGGAGGTACTCAATTCCGGGATTTTCCGGATGTTGTGGCTCAAGATAATTACTTGTAATCTTTCCAATTCCTAATACGGTATTTTGACCATTGACGGCGATTACTACATCCCCTTCACTCATGTCATTATAAAAGTACCAGATTGAGTTTGCATCATTAGTGCCATGAGATTGTTTTACATCATCCAGAGACTCATATCCAGAATAACTTTCATCACCATCCCATCCTATTCCAATACATTTATTGTTCAAAAATTCATTCCAGAGACGACCTTTTTCCCCAGGGCGTATAAACCATTTGTTACCCATATTCATTCCTCTTCCAATATTTTTCTAATGTCTTCGATAAGTTTCTTTTTATTAACTGGATTTGTCAAATCAATCCTTAAGTCTACAGTTGCAACCTTTATTTGTTGACCAGTCGGTTTAAGCATGTATTTTTCAATAATATGTCCATTTATTCCTGATGTACGAGGGTAAAGGAGAATGATTTTTGAGCAATCATATCTGTTAGCATAAGCGGCCATCTGATACATATCCGCCACAGAAACTCCTTTCTTTCGATCTTTCTTCCTTAATTTTTTGTACTTTGTGTCAATAATAAGTTTTGTTATCTCTCTTTTGTTGAAAAGAATGTCTGGAATAAGCCAAAATGATTTTTCTTCTTTTGAATTTCTAGCGAGCTCCTTCCTACCCATCTGTGAATAAAGATTGCAGTCCAGAAGATCTTCAGGAAGAATTGATCTGCGGTGTTTTTTTAGAAATCGTGCAATAAAGCGTTCAAAAAGCACATTCATATCAAATGTAAATGCAAAAGAACTCATGGAACCCACTGATGTCTCGACAACATTTGCATCGATAAACATTTTAGCCATATTAAATGCTGGCCGGTAATTTTCATTCAGTCTTGTGAAGATGACTTTGTTTAAGAGTGGAGTTGGGTTGGAGACATATGCGATATTTTCCATTTGATAATCAAGAATATGCAGGTTCTTTCTGTTTTCAGAATCTTGAGACTGATATTTCAATCTTCTTACAACGAATTTAAGTATCTGATTTAGTGGTATATCGGGGCTGAATTCATCATAGTTGACATAAAAATGGTGTTTTTTGAAACAATTCGAAATTATATGTTTTTGAACCATCCATTTGCCTTTAAAGTAAGGTAAATTCTCCTCTACCTCCATATACTGCTTTTGTGCTCCCTTTTTGAATACATCGATTAGATTTTTTATAAACATATAAGTTAATATCTCAAACCAGGCGGCTTTCCGAGATTGCATATGTGCGATGTCACTTTCATAGATTGGTATGTCATAACAATAATGAAGCAAATATAGAAGATTTCGCTGAGAATTTTCTATCTTTGAGGCTCTTGTCAAACCATCACTATACATTTTTGGTAATATCTCTATCGAAAGGTCACTTACTTGAATTAAACCAACATATTGTTTTGTATGAAGACCATTTCTTTTCAGAGTAAGGATTTCTCCATTTGATTCATTTAGTTTTTCGATGAGGTCAAGATGATGTGAGGATGGACCCTGAATAAAATCTGAATATGAGCGAGATTCATGTTCAAAAAGAGTTATAGAAGTATTTTGAGACATGTTTTAAAACCAATGTACATTTAATATATATTATTTATGCATATGAATTTTTCTTCCTTGATGGTTGTACCACTCACAAATCCCCTTATATTCACAGAAATAACAGTTCGGCTCTTCCTTGATCTCAAAGTCCTCGGCCTTGATATCCGCTACGATCTCCCTGACACCATCAAGTACAGAATTGATCTGTGCTTCGTCCACATCCATTAACCTGAGGTCACGGATCTTCGGATTGACATACATCAGCCCTGCTTTGATAGGATATTTTCCATACCTCTCTCTGACAGCCTGGCAGTACAGGGCAAGTTGTACATCTTCTGGCATTTTATTCTTGCTCAATGGACTTTTGCTGGTCTTGTAATCAATAACAATATATTCGCCCGCAGGGGTTTGGTCGATTCGGTCAATTACTCCTCCAAACTGTGCTCCATCCAGTTTGAGATTGAACTTATCCTCCACAGCAATCGTTTCATTGACATTGCTTTCCTCAAACTCAAACCAGTATTCCAGCATCTGCCTGACTCTTTCAAGTTCCTGCTGCTCGTGGGTCTCTGAATCGAAAACAGAACCATCCCAGGTTTTATCCAGGATACGAGTGGCAAGTTCCATATCAATGGACTCGCCCTGCATCTTGTGCCTGCAAAGCTGTTCAAACACAGAATGCACATCGGTTCCAGTCTGGAAGAATGTCTTTTGAGGAATCGGTATATTCAGTACATTGCTATACTTGAATTTCAGAGGACACTCCATGTATTGCCTGATCTTGGACGCTGAAAAGCGCATATCAGAATCTACAAGAGGTGGTAAATCTTCATTCACCAGTGCCTCCAATTCTCCCATCTCTTTGGGTGTGATCTTCAGAAAATCCTCAATATCAAAAACAGCCAGGTTGCCTTTATCCTCTATCTCTTTTAACTGAGTCAGCACCACCAGTGACTCCAGTGCCTGCTTCATCTGACCCTGGCCGGCATACATGTTCAAAAGCCTGAGATATTCATCCTGTTTTCCTTTCAATGGCGATTCTGTGGTAACAGTCTCCGTATCCTGCAATTTGTCAGTTTCAATGTATTCAATCAGGGGATTGGATTCACAATCTAACTGGGTGACAAACTCACTGGGCTTGACACCTCGTTTGTTGCCTGCATATTTTTCAGGAAATGTGAGATACAGTTTTTCCCTGGACCGGGTCATGGCTACATAGGCCAGCCTGCGTTCTTCCTCCAGATGCAGGACTTTATCCTCCACATCCCTCTGAACACCTTTCTCAAGTTCCCCGGGAACACGGAATTGCTTTTTGGTGAATCTCAGAGGCAGATGGCGATCAGCCATATCACAGACAAAAACAACCTTTGCTTCCTTACCCTTTGACTGGTGGATTGTCATAACCTTAACAGTATTTTCCTCACTGGTTTCCTCATCCCCGATATCCAGATTGAAAACAAGTTCCAGATATTCAACAGCCCTGGCAAATTCAGAACCCCCGTCCACAAGTTCCAAATCTTCTACCATACTGGTCAGGGAGTTGAGGATATGAATATTCCTTCTGGAAGCCACGGTATCTGCAAGCAACTGGGCCCTGTATAGGTCGGTTTTCTCGGATAACAGATACTTCACAGTATCAGAGGGTAGGTGATTCTTTCTGTAATCGATAAGTTCATTAAGCCTGGTAAGGATGGACTTGACAAGTGCCTTTTGAATTACCGGCACATCATCCAGATGGTGTTGCAGCACAGAATAGATTCCGTCCCCTTCCAGTTCCGTTTCCCGGCTGAGTTTTTTTGCCACGGTATTGATCTTCTGGAGGTCATGTTCACTTACTCCTTCCCTTGCAAACACTCTGGCAAAAGCAATTCCACTGTTGAAGGGATCAGCAACAATATGCATGTAGGCCAGGGCTTCCTGTACAATGGGATAATTCTTAAGCTGCAGATTGCCCACATATTCCACAGGGATCATTTTGCCTTTCAATGCATCACTGTACTTTTTCCCATCAGCACGTTTTCTGGTAAGTACAAAGATCTCTTCAGGAGCAATATCCTCTTCTTCAATCAGCCGCTGAATCTCGTCTGCAACCCACCTGGCCTCACTGGAATCATCCGGGGATTTTACTACCTTTATTTTCTCTCCATCCCCATTATGGGAATGCAGAGTCTTAGCTTCCCTTTCCGGGTTTGTTGCTATCAATTGCTGGGATAATTGTACTATCTGTGAGCTGGACCTGTAATTGCGGTCCAGAGGTATTTTTTCAAGGGATGCATAGTAATCCTGCAGCTGTTTGATATTGGAAAGATAGGCACCCCTGAATCGGTAGATGCACTGGTCATCATCAGCAACACAGGTAAGATTTGTGCCATCAGCAATTAGATTGATAAGAAAAAGCTGGGCATAATTTGTATCCTGGAATTCATCTACCAGGACGTAATCATATCTGTTGCGAATCTGATTTCGAACAACGTCATTGTTTTCCAGCAGGCGACATGTCATTGTGATCATGTCATCGTAATCCATGAAATTATGGTCCCGTTTGTACTGCTGGTAATGTGAATAGAATCTGGCAAGGTCGGCAAGTTTGAGCAGTTCATCCCTTTCTTCTTCATCAACTATTTCGTCCAGCTTTCGCGTGACAAAATCCAGCAATTCCTGCGGACCTACCAGATGGTCATGTAACTGAGACACACCCTCCAGCAGGCTTGTGATGAGATCATAGGGTCTGTTGGGAATCGCAATATTCTCAAAACCAAAGGAGTCGATATTGTTTATTCCCCAGACATGGGAATGTTCCTGTGATATCAGTCTGGTACCCTGGTTGATGCCAGCATACAGGGAGAACTCCCTGAGCAAATCATTGCAGTAGGAATGAAAGGTGGATACCGTAATTCCGCTGGATTCACCAATGCGGTTTTCAATTCTCTCCTCCATCTCACCTGCGGCCTTTTCAGAGAAGGTAAGGGCAAGTATCCGGTCAGGAGAAAATCCTTCATCCACAAGGTTTACGACCTTTTCCGTAATGGTCAGGGTTTTGCCAGAACCAGGACCTGCTAGTATTAGAAGTGGTCCGTCTGTATAATCAACTGCCTGTGATTGTGAAGGATTGAGTTTGATATCTCCCACTTTTTAGTACCCCATTCATATTTTATTTTTCCAGCAAATGATTGATGGTAAGTTGTATAAGTTTTGTTATTTCAGTTTTTTAGGAGAGGTAGGACTTCATTGTATTTTTTAGAGGTGATTTAATTTGAAAAAGTAGTATTAAGGATTCAGATTAACGTTACTCTTCCAGAACTTCGATAAAATTTGTTCTTATCTCTCCTACCTTACGGAAGGAATCTCCTGTTTCAAAAGAGATGAATTTATATTTGAAACTGATCAATCAAGGAATAGATCTCCATTTCGTCGATGACGAGTTACCATTCCCTATTTTCTCGGGAGCTACTTTCAACTACAACACAGAAAAGAAAGATTTTGAGATTGAGTAGTTACCATTCCCTATTTTCTCGGGAGCTACTTTCAACACGACGAAATAGTAGCTAGGGTAGAGTACAATGACAAGTTACCATTCCCTTTTATCACGGGTGCTTATGTCAACGAAATTGTTGCGACTCTTGCAGATGTTGGCCTGTCCTCTGCGTTACCATTCCCTTTTATCACGGGTGCTTATGTCAACTCAATATTCATCTCAAATATTGCGCAGGTGAACTGGGTTACCATTCCCTTTTATCACGGGTGCTTATGTCAACCCACGTGGAATTTTCCTGGACACAGGCCGAAAACAGAACAAAGTTACCATTCCCTTTTATCACGGGTGCTTATGTCAACGGAATATTTCGATCTCCCTACAGGAGCAGAATTGATTTATGTTACCATTCCCTTTTATCACGGGTGCTTATGTCAACAATATATATAGTTTGTGCCAACAATGAGAAAAATCAAATGTTACCATTCCCTTTTATCACGGGTGCTTATGTCAACGGGATCTCCACTATCCCTGGGCTCGCAGGACCCAAAGTTACCATTCCCTTTTATCACGGGTGCTTATGTCAACAGATGAGTCTACATTGGTTGTTACTAAGGAGTTGTGTTACCATTCCCTTTTATCACGGGTGCTTATGTCAACGAAATTGATGATATGATAATTCGCAAACAAGCAAATGGTTACCATTCCCTTTTATCACGGGTGCTTATGTCAACCAAAAGCCAATGCCGAAAGGCCACCTGAAACACACAGGGTTACCATTCCCTTTTATCACGGGTGCTTATGTCAACAAGTCGTCATGCAGGAAATACAAACAGAAAATGAAGGCAAGTTACCATTCCCTTTTATCACGGGTGCTTATGTCAACTGATGTAGCAAACAGGTTTTATCAATATGACAAACGTACAGTTACCATTCCCTTTTATCACGGGTGCTTATGTCAACTGATTCAATCGGACATTATACAGCTAGAGGATGAGATTAAGTTACCATTCCCTTTTATCACGGGTGCTTATGTCAACAATGTCCAAAAAGACAGACTGACTGTCCACGAATTGCTATCTAGTTACCATTCCCTTTTATCACGGGTGCTTATGTCAACATAAAAGTGTACCACAATCGGTACACTCAATACATGCTGTTACCATTCCCTTTTATCACGGGTGCTTATGTCAACATAATAAATGACGGTAAATTCGTGACATATGGGTTTGCGTTACCATTCCCTTTTATCACGGGTGCTTATGTCAACTTCGCCCGCCCGGATTGGGATGACATATACTATAGTAAGTTACCATTCCCTTTTATCACGGGTGCTTATGTCAACACGTGGTGACGGGCTTGATCTGACAGGTGCATCTGGGTTACCATTCCCTTTTATCACGGGTGCTTATGTCAACTCAAGCATACCGCCTTGGAGTATGTCATCATCTATTTTGTTACCATTCCCTTTTATCACGGGTGCTTATGTCAACCCTATGTTTTTTTCCTTTAAATCCTTTTTGGAGACCTTAGAATACTTCTTTTTGAGGGGGTAGTGTACAGACCTCAATTTGCCAGTACCCTTTAAAAAGGTCTGTACAATCGATAGCAGGAGGCGTCGTGAAAATTAACGCTGTTAACATCAGTAAAACACTATCTGCAGGCTTCATAATAAAAAGATTGATAAATATTCAATGTCTGTTTAAGGTTAAATTAAACCCACAATTGCCTGAAAATGATAATCTGTGTGTACAGACCTCCTTTTGGCTCAACCCCTTATAAAGGTCTTTACACATAGTTCATTAATCGAATTAAATCTATGACGTATTCATGATTTAAAATCATATAGGTGCGTTTATTGCATTAATTCATGTAGAAATAACTCCCTGTACAGAATAAATACAATAAGTTTATATGAATCCTCTTCTTATTATTTAGAGTGTCATGATAACCACGGTTGTACAGGTGGATATATCCACTAATCAAAACGTCAAGAAGAAGTTCATAGGCAGTGTATTCAGAGGCTGGCTTGGCTATAACCTGAAATGTGACACGAATAAAAAATGTGAAGGTTGCAAGGATACAGAGAAATGTCCTTATTTTATGGTGTTCAAAGAAAAAACAGGTGTCAGGCCATATTCAATTCTTGCTTTTGCAGATAAACAGAAAATCAGGGGAATAATACGTCTCTATGGCGATAAAAAGAAATTTGCGCCTAAGATACTCTCCTATATCAAAAAGAATGAAAATAATACTCATTTTGGTGGACAAAAATACAAAATCGATTCCATAAAAGCCTACAACCAGAATATCAAACCGATTAATACAAAAGATAGGGTCAGAATAGCCACTGTTTCACCTCTCCATCTCACAAGTAATCAGGATATGGAGATTATACCGTCCTTTAATACTATTCTCAGGTCTAGCATTCGTGCTTACAACCGTATTGCAAAATATCACGATACGGACAACTATCCATTTCATGTCGGAGAAGATATAACTGAATCAGATGCCGAGATTGTCGATTTTGATATAAACACTGTGGAATATTCCCATGTAAACATAAATAACAAAAAAATGTTTTTCAGCGGGGTTGAAGGCTGGGTGGAATACGACACATCCGCTTTACCATCTGAAATAGGCACGATCCTGGGAATGGGTGAAGCCTTGCAGATTGGAAAACATACTACCTATGGCTTTGGAGGATTCATGGTGACAAATAAGGAGGATACAGATTGAATCAGAAGAATCAGAATATTGGGGTTAGTGATTGGTTCACTAAAAAAATAAAGGAAGATATTGATTATCCAGAACAGAGTAACAAAACACTGGATGTCTTCATTAACGATATCATAGGGATCCTGGACAATTCAAAAAAATTGAGTGATGCTGCAGACGATATCTATGACAAACTTGAAAAATCAGAATTCATCAACAATATATGTTCTGATTCTCGTTTCCCTATATGTTCCCTTTTCCATCACATGAAAAACACATCGGCTGTTGCAACATGCATTTTGTTTCAAAATATTGCAAAAGATAAGTCATATTTGGAGAAATGTCTGAAAGAATACGATATAAAGGCTGATTATGCAGAAAAGGATCTTGTTTCTCTTTTAAGGATTGCTGCACTGTTACATGATATTGGAAAACCGCGCTCATCAAGTAAAAAGGTAAGGTATGGACCATATTATCATCATACCACTCAAACAAGAGAAATTCTGGAACACATACTTGAAAATACCAGTTCTAATCTTGTTGAAAAATATGAATTGAATAAAATCGTTCCAAAACTTGCAGCACAGCATCATTCAAGAGATACCTCCACAAAACTGGAACGATTGCTCAGCAAAGCAGATACAGTGGCTTCAGCTGCAGACAGGATCAATGAAATTGACAGTAATCTGGAAAACGGAAATCTTCATCTTGAAAGCAAGGATAAAATATTTCCTCATGAGATCAACTGTGATGCAGGGGGTATGAAATGTCTGGAAAAGAATCATACCACTGTACTGGGTAATGGAAGCACAATTGATTGCAAGGTTGAAATCAAAGACCCAACAGCAAACTCTGCTCAACTGTTCTATGATTCTGTATGCTATGGAGGGCCTGTAAAATATCTCGGGAAAACATATCCTATATCGGGCAACATCGGTATTCTTTCTCTTGATGTAATGGGCATTCAAGGGTTCATAGGTGAAGCAGATAAACTCAATATGTTGAGGGGTGGAAGTTACTTTGTAGACAAAGTTCTTGAAGCAGCAAAAGACGTAATTGCACATAAAGTATGCCCTGAAGCAGTCCTTTTCTGGGGAGGAGGCAATCTTCTCTCATTCATTCCAGCAACTGAAATGTATAGAAAAGAATTAAAGGAAACTATAGAAAATAAGGTAAAAGATATATCAAACGACGGATTGCAGGTTGCGGTAATTACCTTTGAAGAAGAACTTGCAAACGTTGCGGGGCAGTTCAATGATACTCTGGAAAAATCGCAGAATGAACTTGAAACCAGGAAGAATGAGACAAGATCCAGACAGCCCATAAAGAATACGAAAAAGACATGTCGGTATTGTGCCAAAAGACCTGAAGCATCAAGTGGTGGTTCTTGCAAGGTATGCAAGGAGAAAGAAGAAAAAGGCAAATTGGCGAAGTGTCGTCTTTTCAACAAATATATCAAGAATACTCATGATTGTTCCATACCCACAGAGCTTTCTCATCTTGGTGAATCGATCGGTGCACTGGTAATCGATGGTAACATGATGGGGAGATTATTCCAGCAGACAAGTACACCTGCAGAGTATACCTATAAGAGTCACACCTTCAAGACCAAATTCGACAAAATACTGGAAGATTCAATAACCACTTTTCTTGATCAAGAAGAGAATCTCAACCTGGTAAAGCATCGAAAAGAAGGTATTGACTATCTTGGAATCGATGTACTCTATGCGGGTGGAGATGACGTACTTATTCTCATGAATGCAAAAGCTGTAATCCAGTTTGCAAGTCATTTGATTGAAAATGTATCTGAAGAGTTCATGTTTAAAAAGAAATTCTATGATACCACTACATTTGAGAATCCTACCGTAACCATATCCTGTGGAATTGCAATTGCAGATAACAGTTTTCCTATCTATTTCCTGCTGGATGCAGCAAGAGAAATGGAATCCAGTGCCAAGAAAGAATTCAGGCAGAATACCAGCACAGATGATTACAACATAATCAAAATTCCAAAAGGTGCCATGTCAGTCACAGCTGTAAATTCTGCTATGCCTGAAAAAGACCATATTTCATTTGTTTTCCCTCATGATCTCAAAGATCTTGAACAGTTAAGCAGGATATTTGATATTGCTTTCTATCGGGAAAAATCTCGAACCCTCATTTCAGACCTGGTTACATGCGGTAATTCAAAACATGAATATTTGAACCTGATAAAATACATGTATTCATCTGTGCAGCGCAAAAGTGATAGCATAAATATTGATGATTGTGAATGGATGGCCGATACATTATGTAATGACAATCTGCTTTCGGCATCCCGTATGATCATACCTCATCTGTTACATGGGGAGGGGGAATAAAATGAATATTTGGAAAGTATCACTCAAAGCCACCAGTGATTTCCATACAGCAGGAAAATCCAGCGGTTCAACGATTGACTATCTGAAAAACAGTGAAGATATGCCATACATACCTGCCACTCATATCAAAGGGGTTATGCGAACAGAGGCAGAACGGATAATACGCACTTTAAAAGATGTTAATTGCTGGGTTACGGGTGACCCAGATCAAAAGGAAGTATCTGAAGAAAATAAGCGCAAAATTCGAAGCTGTAGGGATTTATCTGATGAAACGTGTGATGTCTGCAGGATATTTGGCACTCCCAATGACGATAATAAGTACACGGAAGGTAAAATTCGAGTAACTGATTTTGTCTATACGGAAGGGAATAAGAGTACATCTGCAAGGATGCATGTATCTATAGATAGAGATATGCTTTCGAATACAGGTGGTGGATTATATCGAACTTTTGCAGTACCATCAGGCACTGTTTTTTCAGGATATTTCATAATCCGAAACTTAAGTGATGACGATAATAAATTGCTATGGGGTGCCCTGCATTCAATGTGTCATTATGGTCTTGGTGGTGAACGGTCACGTGGAATGGGTAGTTTTGAAGTTGCTGGAATTAAAGAGATCAAATATGAGCAATTTTGCACAGAGGTAGATTTATAATGAAAGTTTTAACGGCAACACTGAAAAACCTGGCACCTCTGCATATTGGAACAGGAAAAAAGACTGGAAATTTTTCAAAAACCCTTGAGTATATTCCAGGCCGAACAATACGGGGAATGGTGGGGTATTACCTATACAATAATAACAAATCTCTATTCAACGCCCTTCGCATCAATGAAGATGAGGATATGAGTCAAACTGGAGTATTCTTCAAAAACGCTCTGCCGATTAATAAAGGTAAGTCCACACGAGCCTGTCCTGTATCATTTAAGTGGTGCAAAAAATGTGGTCATATGATTGAACCTGACAAAAAAGAGTGTACCAATACAGTGGAAGACAGACCGTGTTTGCATGAAGGGAAAAAATATGGAGGCTTTATTACTGCTGATTCGTTTGAAACAGGGGAACTTGAAAGCGTCTCGGTGAATACACAGATTTCTACAAAATGTCCGATTACACGAGATGGTAATACAAGTCCTGGACCATATGATGACATTGCTCCCTATAACATAGAGAGTATTGTAGAGGGTACAGAATTCGAATTCCAGTGTATTGTTGAAGATGAATATGTAGATGGTTTGAAAGAAGCATTGAATGAATCTGGTATATTTGGGGGACTGGGTGGTTTCCGCTCCCGTGGATATGGAACTGTGACATTTTCCAATTTCAATGCAACTCCTGCATCTGATATGATTCAGGAAAAAGCCAGTAATATCTCGCAATTCAAGAATGCAATGATGGTTACTAATTCTCCAATGATTCTCAGGGATGGTGAAACTTCCATTATAGGCTTTGATGAGAATTTCGAACAATATGTTTCTAAAAGTTGTGACATTTGCGCCACTCAGGGAAATTTCAAAATTGTGAGTGGAGATAAGGGTTCACAGAAACTCAATGAAGGTATTGCACGTGGCTGGTCCATTAAGGAAGGTAACAAGGTTTCCGAGATCATTCCCTGTATTGGAATGGGTAGCTGCGCAGTGGTTGAAGGAGACCCTGAAGTCATGGCAACTCTGGAAGTCTATGGAATCGGGGAGATGATCAACAGTGGATATGGTGACGTGTATTTCATGGAGGGCCATCTATGAGCAGCAATTTGATCGAAATCAATCAATATGCCTGGGAACTGGCAACACTGGCCATGTGGAAAGCTGGAAAAGAACTTAAAGCGTATTCTACTGACCAGATTCGCAGAATTGTAGCAGCTGGGAACTCAGGCAACATTAACGATATCAAGAATATTATAGATCAATATTCACCTGCTCCCCCTCAGGGGAAGAAAGAGTACCAGGCTCAGGGTGAAATCCGCGCAAAACGCCAGAAAAATAAGGACTTTGGGAATAATTTGATTCAAGTTATATCTGAAAGAGATGTAGAAGATATACAGCGTTTGTTACAATATGTATTATGGAATATAAAAATTCTTGAATATGCTTACAAGAAATCTGAAGATAAATTTATAGATGAAATTGCTCTGGAGCTTGATTGTGAATATGTAAATAAAGAAAAGATTACGGGTAATTTAAAGCAATTCATAGATGATAACAGAAGGAAAGGTAATTCCAGGGATAAAAGGAGGAGATAATTATGACTGTTGAGTTCAATAGAGATGAGTTGGGGAGTATAGTTCTGGATTCGTATGAACTTATGCTGGAAATTCCATCTCCCAATAAAAAAGGAGATAAATACGAAATTCCTTCCAGGGGCAAACTGAAAAATCTTCCTGAAGCACTGCGGGAGTTTGAAGATCCACAATCTGCAATATTACATTTCACAAAAAGTGCATCTTATTTTTTACCACGTTCTGATGCTAAATTGAGTGACTATTTGCAAATGTTGCTCTCCAAAGTCCAAAAGATACAAAGGGAAGAATCTGATCCTGAAAAAATCAGGGAAAGAATACGTTATCTTATAGGATACAGTAACTGGAGTATGGATGCGGTTTGTAATATATTCGGGATGTCTGCCAGTGATCAGCAAGTGCGTGAGAGGGTTCACACCATGGTCAATGCCGAACTTGGCCTTATTGACAGAGAAAAAGATGTTGACATAATCGTTGACAAAATTATGAAATGGAAATCAAACAATCCCAGGGGAAGATAATTATGTTCAGAAAACTGGTGGACAGAGCAATTTTGCAGTATAAGGTCACTACGAAATCCGATTTACATATCGGGGGTCACACTACTGTTGAACCTGCAGAGGTTGACAATCCTGTAATCAAAAATACGGAAGGTTATCCAATCATACCAGGTAGCAGTCTGAAAGGTGTAATGCGAACCGAAGTGGAGCGATTGCTTAAAGGACTGGATATTAAAGTGTGTGATGTATTTGATAATGAAAGTTATGGAGGCTGTAATGAGTGTCCAGTTTGCTACCTTTTCGGAGGCAAAGATTTGGCATCATCGATACGCATTAAAGATGCAGTTGCCGATAATAAAAAGACATTGATCAGAGATAGTGTAGCCATTGACCGCCAGACAAGGAAAGCCCGTGATGGTGGCAAATATGATATAGAGGCAGTTCCCAGGGGTACAATATTCAAGGGAACAATAACAATAGAAAACACAGGAATTGAATCGGATGGTTATCTCTATGACCATGCAAAACTTGGTGGATTACTCGGTCTGATCGATTTTTTCAATGCATGCAGTGGAAACATAGGTCATGCTGTGTCCCGAGGATTTGGGGAAGTGGAAATTGAAATCGAAAAACTCAATCTGATTACAGCACAGGATTATCTTGACGGCAAATATGAAGGAAGCGAATATTCTCCACAGACTGATGAATATCAGGATTTAAAATCAAATGCTGCTGCTGACTGGTCCAAATATGTAAAAGAAGATAAGCATGTCTGTCAAGAGGGATGATAGTGACCGATTATAGCATCTTTCAAAATCGATGGCAAATAACTGCCAGGTTAACACTGGTTACACCTCTGCGTATCGGTGGTGGACAGAATGCAGGTGCATATTCTCTCTCACAGAGTCCAGTACTCTTATCCTATGATGCCCAGACAAAAAAACCCGACCCGTATATACCAGGCAGCAGCCTTAAAGGTGTATTGAGAAGTACGGTTGAAAGAATAATACGTACTTTCAATGAAAACAAATCCTGCATTGCTGTAAGTAATAAAAGAGATAACAATTTGCTTTGTGGAAAAGAGGATTGTATTCCCTGCTCAATATTTGGATCACAGAAAGAAGGTGCCAGTATTAGGGTACAGGATGCACATCTTTCCGATGAACTAAATCAGAACCTTGCTCTGGGAGAACGTCCACACTGTGCAACCCGCTATAAAAAAAGGGGACACGAATATGTGATGCAAACCAGAAAGAAAGGCAACGGACAAGTACCAAATGCAAATCCTCGCTTTGAAGAAATTGTAACAGCAAACAATTCGTTTGATGTCACTATTAATCTTGATAATGCAAACGAGCAGGAAGTTGGTTTTGTATTACTTGCCCTGAATGAATTCAACCATAAGAGATGCTGTCTTGGAGGAGGGACATCTAGAGGAAACGGGTTTGTAGATGTAAATCGGGTTAGGGTTGCAAAAAAGAGTGTTGACAATGATGATGATGCCTTGTTTCAGGTGAAGACAGAACAAATGGACCCTATTATGTTCTGTAATGCAGCAAAGAAGTACCTGAAAAATATAGATAACGGTGAGGATACATGTCGTAGAGATTTCGATGTATACTATCGTGCTTATTCTACCGATAAATTGGAAGGCAATGTGGTTGTTCCTTATGAGATTATTACAACGAAGGATTTCCAGATGCCAGGGGCAGATGAGGCTACCGTAACCAATCAAGGGGTACCAATAATACCAGGTTCAACCATCAAGGGTTACCTTCGACATACATTGATTTCTAAAGGTGAAGATGCAGATACTATAGACGAGTTGTTTGGTGCCTCTGTGGGTAATAACCAACATCGTTCAAGGATTTTAATCTCCGATGCATTTCCACTAGAACAATTTGCCTCTAGCGATATGATTCCTGCAAATACAAGACTGAAACTCTGGATGGTTTTTGATAATATTGAAAGGCACGAAGTTGAACTTATTAGCAACATCCTGAAAAAAGAATGTACAATTACAGGAAAAAGTGTTGCCGATCCCAACAAAACAGGAAAATCTTCACGCAATGTTGTGAGATTTCATCCAGTATTACCAGAAAAATTTGAGGCAAACAAGTTCCTGGAATTAATGGTATAAATATGAAATACTGGTTGGCTTTTATTGGTTCGAGCCCGTTTGCTGTAATCAATACAATCTGGGCGGCCTGCAGGGAAGAAGGTTATGTACCCGAACATGTCAAGTTCCTTACAAACAGGGAACTTAAAGAAGAGTGGAAGGACACTATTGGCAATTGGGTCCCCACACTTCTTGAAAAATATGGTGTAATCGACCCGCTATACTCCACCGAGGACATTGTAGAAACTGATTTTCAGATGATTCATAACAAATATCGTTCCCTTCTTTCTGAAATCGGTGATAATGATGAGGTTGCTGTGGATATCACGCCTGGACGAAAATATATGTCAGCCATATCGATGGAAGTTGGACTGGAGATGGGGGTGGATCATGTATATTACATGCATCTATCAGATAACAGGTATCAGAATTCTCCGTATCCTTTAATTCCAAAACATCGCCATGCCTTGATTGATATGAAGAAAGAATTCTATGATAATACATCGGTTGGGGAAGATGAATGATAATACCAAAACAATATTTGATTGGTTTGCTTAATGTTTTATCTGAAACTTCCAGCCAATTGGAGGTGGATTATCCTCCTCTGGGACATCTTTTGGATATCAGGATTGGCGAAAAATGCGAAATAACTGCTATTTCCAGAGAATATTTCAGAACAAGCAGAAGTAATGCATTACGTCTCTATCGGAATGATAATTTCTTGTCTCGGGAAATTCCTGATCATGATGACTTTAAAATATGTATGTATGCCTCATCCCTGTTAAATTCGGAAAATGAATCCGTACTTGAACATGAATTACAGGATGAAGGCAAACGTAACTTATTGAAGGGTGATAAGCCTCTTTTTATTGGATACGATACCAATTCCTTACGTCACAGAAGCAACCTTTTAATTCAAAACACATTATCCAAATTGTCTTTGGCGGATTCTCCAAACATTGGCTTTTGCCTGAGTGAGGTCGTTAAAAGAGAATTGCGCAATCAATGGGAAAATAAACATAAAAAATCAGATATCGACAAACTCTGTGCATTACATCCACAGGCTACACGTTTTCTGAACCAGCATCCTAAAACTGCCCGTATGGCCCGATTGGGTGCAGTAGAATACAAACATCTGATGGCCCAATTAAATTGTGAAGAGATCAATGGGAAGGGTCTGGGGGATAATAATATCATTCAATCGTATGAATTTTTTAGGGATAAGCGTAATGTGGACCTTCTTTTGATAAGTGGTGATAATGATTTTACTGCAATGGCACATGAGGAAAAGATACGTTCTGTGTACATGAAACAGCCATCTAATTATGACACTAACTTCGAGTGTCAGTGGGAAGAGCTTGTTGAATTGCTTTACTGCATGGCAATAATATTCGGTCATATACGTCTGGAACATATCGATATATATGGCATATGGACAGGCAAAAATGAGGACGATTGGGACGATTACAGAATTTCTGTTGAAACAGGTGATCCTTCTATTTTCAAGGACCTGATTATTCTCGAACAAAGTTATAAGTTGCCTATTTGATTTAAGGAAGTGCTTTCTGATGGTTAATCAAAGAGATATCGAAAATAGGGTAAACGACAGTACAGATTGCCAATATGTACTGGACAGGATCTCGGATTTTGAAAATTCGGATGATAGGACCCAGCTGGTATCCATATCAAAGGAATTGTTTTCCTATGAGAAGAAGTATCTTCCAGAATACACAGGCAATTGTGACGTGTTGATATGCACGGTGGGGATGCGTGAGGCTCCTATTATTTTATCCCAGATTTCTGTTAAACCCAAAAGAAGTATCCTTTTGCATACCGAGGGTTCAGAGCATGTGGCTGACAAAATCCAGGCTGATCCAGATATTAAAAAATTGAATATTGAATTTAAAAAGATAGAGATTGATGATCTGGATGCTGCACATAATTATAATGTATTAAAAAATGAAGTACTTCCGCAAATCGGTAATCGACAGAATGTAAGAATTGATCCTACCGCTGGAAGAAAGATTATGGGTACTGCAGTGGGATCATTTGCCTTCTTTTACAGGATTCCGATGATATATCTGCATGCCGAGGAAAAAATGGGTATCAGTGTTCCTTTTACAGGCAAGATCTGTGATATAGAGAATCCCTATGACTACTATGGGGATGTGGATATGCAGATATTGAAAGCAAATTTCGATAATGGGTATTTTGATGCTGCAGCAGAGGTATGTGAACAATTAAGAGGAAAAGTCAGGGATCTTGCTCTGGGTAAGAAACTGGATTTACTGCAGGATTTTATTCAGGTGTACTGTGATTGGGATAGGTTTTTACATAGCAGTTTTGCTTCCAGTGCAAAGGAGAGAAAAGACGAATCCTATCTTTCAGACAGGTTAAAATCCATTTGTGCAGATTGTAAAAGATATGGAATAAGGCTTGTACGCGAAGATGACCTTAGACAAAATATTGAGTTCCTGGAAGAGATTGAGAATCACTGGAAACCTGGTACCAATATCGTGGATAAGTTTCGTATAGTGGATATTTTCAAAAACGCCCAGCGCAGGGCGATTCAAGGTAAGTATGACGATGCAACTGCAAGATTATATCGCTGTCTTGAAATGTGTGCGGCTCTTTTGATGGAAAAGGAAGGCGTTTGCGACATCAACAAGATTGATTATGAAAAATTTGCAGCAGATCATGGTATGACTAAAGAGGATTTGTTTGCCAGGTTCAAAGAAATTTCTAATTTTGATAGTCCAAGGTCACCTCCTGGGTTGAATGATATTATGACAATATTACAGGTAATCAATGTTCCATCTGCACATATGTATGGTCGTATGAATAGTTCAGATGAGAATGGAGAAAATCTTAGAGATAAAAGAAATCGCTCTTTGCTTGCGCACGGTACGAATCCAATCACCAGGGAAGATTACAATGTACTTTTTAATGGGACTGAAAAAATAATTGCCAGTACCCTTGGCAAAAAGCAATTCAAACAATTAGCCAGACGGTCTGATATCCCCAAACTGCTGATCTGATATGAAATCCTCGACACCTTCTACCCTCCATATATCTGGATATGGAAAAAAGTTGAAAAAACATAATAATTCACTGGTGGTGGAATGGAAAGAGGGAGAGAATTCTGAAAAAGCATCTTTTACCCCATCCAAACTTGAGGATGTGATACTTTCAGGAGAGCATTCCATAAGTACTGGTGCCATAAGATTACTTTTCGAGAATAATGTAAGCCTGTCTTGTATGGATAGTTTTGGAAATCCAATCGGGTACCTGTTTCCACATGCATACTGCCAGTATATGAATATATGGGAAAAACAGCTTTCAATAGACTCTATTCATAAACTCGATATTGCTAAAAATATATGTCTGGCAGGAGCAACTAACAAAAAGAGTATACTGCAAACGATACAAAACAGTCGGGATATAGAACTGGGAGAGTTTGTTGCCAGTATTGAAAATATCATAGATAAGATGTATGACGTATCCCATACTGATTCTCTGATGGGTTATGAAGGCAGTGCTGCAAATGCATATTTTGAGGCTCTTAAACTGATTATTCCTGCTAGATTTGAATTCGAACGCAGAATAAAACATCCTTCCCCTGATCCTGTAAATGTGTTGTTAAGTTATGGATACGGTATTCTGTATTCAAAAATACGTGCAGCCATTAACAAAGCCAAACTGAATCCATACCGTGGTGTGCTTCATTCGAATTACAGAAATCAGGAAGGACTTGTGTACGATCTGATTGAAGAATTCAGACAACCTGTTGTAGATAGAGTTGTACTTACCATGATCGGCAGAAATCAGGTGCATCTTGATTATTTTTCAAACGAAGATGGATTTTGCAGAATAGACAATCGTTTCAAGAAAATCTTTGCAAATATGATTTTTTCCCGACTTGAAAGCGAGACGATCTACAGGGATGGAAAGAAGACTTTCCAGGACATTATTGACCTGCAGGCCATCGAGTATCAAAAGGCAATTGTTGAGGGTTATGAGTATGAACCCTTCATGTACAGAAGGAGGTGATTGTTCCTGCCTTCAAAATATATTGTTGTGGCATATGATATTGAGAATGACAGGACAAGATTACAGATTGCCGATATTCTTCAATATTATGGTTTAATGAGAATTCAATATAGTGTTTTTGCAGGTGAAATTCCTTCGAATAAAATAAATGAATTGTCCTCCCTACTATTTGACAGTAATCTAGCAGAAACAGATAATATCACAGTATTTCCTTTATGCAGGGAATGTCTGAATAATGTCCTTACATTAGAACCATTGCCTCAGGAAATCAAGCATCTGTCATTATGATGTACAGACCTTTATAAGGGGTTGAGTAAAAAGGAGGTCTGTACACATATATTATCATTTGTAGGCATCAATGATAGAAATCTTGCCTTAAACGGACATCGACTTTATATTAATATTTTTTTGATGATGGCACTTGATAGTGTTTTACTGATGTTAACAGCGTTAATTTTCACGACGCCTCCTGCTATCGATTGTACAGACCTTTTTAAAGGGTACTGGCAAATTGAGGTCTGTACACTACCCCCTCAAAAAGAAGAGTTCTAATGCCTCCAAAAAGGATTTAAAGGAAAAAAACATAGGGGTTGACATAAGCACCCGTGATAAAAGGGAATGGTAACATAAGTTAAGTTAAATCAATATTAATTGATAAAGTAAAATGTTGACATAAGCACCCGTGATAAAAGGGAATGGTAACACTATATAAATTAATTCATGTTTAATTTCAGTTCTGTTGACATAAGCACCCGTGATAAAAGGGAATGGTAACTTACATATTGGTTACTATCATCCAATTCATATACGCTAAGTTGACATAAGCACCCGTGATAAAAGGGAATGGTAACACCTGTGCACCCATTTCAGAAGTAGCATCTGCACGTATCTTGTTGACATAAGCACCCGTGATAAAAGGGAATGGTAACAACGGATAGTCATATTTTTTCATTACATGAGGATATAAGTTGACATAAGCACCCGTGATAAAAGGGAATGGTAACTCACCCTGAACTCATACGGTCAAATCTATACGCTTAATGTGTTGACATAAGCACCCGTGATAAAAGGGAATGGTAACTTAGCAGCCTCCGTTTTGCTCATTCCCAATTTAGTCTTAAGTTGACATAAGCACCCGTGATAAAAGGGAATGGTAACTACCTGTTAGGCCATACATAGGTAGTAGTGCTGTAATCTGTTGACATAAGCACCCGTGATAAAAGGGAATGGTAACAGAACTTAATTTTCCAAGGTCGAACGGTGCATTATATGTTGACATAAGCACCCGTGATAAAAGGGAATGGTAACTCGTGTGGCTGTGGTGCCTTCTCCTTCCACGTTTCCAAATTTTTAAGTTGACATAAGCACCCGTGATAAAAGGGAATGGTAACCGCCTGCCTCATGCGCATAAAACTTATCACATAGATATGTGTTGACATAAGCACCCGTGATAAAAGGGAATGGTAACCATTTTCTGTTTTGAAATGGTAGTTTTTACCATTTTGGGAGTTGACATAAGCACCCGTGAAAATAGGGAATACTTCCTTTTGCAATCTATTTAGACTATGTGACAAATTATCCACTCAAAGAACGATTTGCTCAATAATTATAGGTCGATGAACATGGAACTTAATGAAAAAATGTATTATGCTTGCTCATTATGCAGTACAGAAGATAAGGTTGTATGGCACAGACCAAAAACGAAGATCTGGCAAGAACACAGACGATACATCGATTTAGATCAGACAAATTCAGAGACTCCACAATACTTCTGGTGTCTAAAACACAATCGTGCACATTCATTGAAAAGAGAATGCCTGAAATATAAGGCTACAATTACTTTCAATGGTAATGAAGGAAATAGGGATTGTAATACAAAACAATTATCCCATAACGACACACTTGATGAAATCAGAAAAACCGTTACTGAAAAGTCCAATCAATTGGATTGGAAAAAAGTTATTGGCAGCAACAGTCTTCCATATCCCTGCACCAGGGAATCAAGGTTGATATTACCCGACATAATATATTGTCAGCGTGATCCAGGTACAAATTCAAGATACTCAATTACTAACATTATTGAATTCGAAACAAAAACACCACCTGAAATTATAATTGATAAAGTAAAAAGATTTGATAAATCTTTTGAAGAAATGAAAAGAAAGAATTATCAAGGAGACATATTGCCCAGAATCATTTTTTTATATGATGCAGAGACAGAGGTCTCTTTAAGGCAGATTCAGAAAATGCTTGATGGAATTGATTACAAACATCTGGAATCTGTTTGTATCGGATATTACGACACTAAAGATAATTGGTATAATAAGTATTTTAGTAACATATGATTTGAACTAATGTTGTGAGTTTGATTCATTCAGCCAAGAGTTTTTCTGAAATTCATGGCGAAGCAATGATATTAGATTTTTCAGAAGTTGCTTATATATACTCATTCATTACCTCTATTAGCTTTGAACACGCCTCATCATTGCTCAGATTCCTTTCCAAATCAGCAGATATCACAGTGAAAAAAATCAAATGTGCACTAAGGTCCTTATAGTATTGTTTGCTTTGAAACTGAAAAATAACATTTTCTTTGACAATCCCATCATTTTTAAATGATATTAGTTTATCCAAAATGTATGCTCTATTTACTGACCGAGGGTATGGAACTAAACTATCTGGTTCAATTTCATTAAACTTTAAGGACAGAGGACCGCATTTTTCAGTTATCAATTCTAAGCTAATTTTATTTGATTCTTTTATGGCTCCTATAGTAGATATAACAATCACTTTATCAGTCATTTCATAGTATACAGAATCTTACTCATTGTTGACAGCATTGTTTCAATCATTTGAATTAATTCTTTTTTGAAGATAAGATACATTATCTATTTTTAAGTTGTTTCCATAAAATTCTCATGGCATCCCTCACAAAATACTGTTCATAACTTTTGGCCCAGATAGGAATAGATATCTTTCGGGTGTTGCCTTTTCGACCACGGTACACCATTTGAGTTTGAATTAATATACCAAAAGAAGTTATATTAGCTGAAAATGTTTCCATTATAGAAATATGTTTTATCTTAAGTGTCCCAATTTCTCCTATCCTTCCACCAGTATCGTAGAGAGTAGCGATGATTGCCTTGTCCCTGGGATGGTCAGCCACCTCGATGAGTCTGAGAATTTCTTCCTCTGTCAGCAATTCTTCAGGAATTTTCGATTCATTGACCTTGCTTTTGATCTTGATCCAATTTAGTACAGAATCATCATTGTACAGCCATCGGAAAAACTTTCGAAGACATATCTTATAGTCCCTCTTTGTAGAAGCAGATACATCCCTTCTCTGTATGTACCCGACAAGTATCTTTAGATCGTTCTCTTAACTCAAAATCAGTATCCAGCCAGAGCCGTAATCGATACAATTGGTCCAGATATTTAAGAACTTGACACTCACCAAGCCCGTCTACAAAAAGATCAGCTTCATAAGAAAAAAGGAGGTTTTTATCTCGTTCAGAAAAGTTAGAATTTTCAATACGTCTCTCTGAAGACTTGAGCCTTCTTTCAGTATCATAGAATACAGACATTCTTCCCACCTTCCTTGATCATTCAAGGCAGGAGGGCTTTGTACTGCAAGTTTAAAGCCTCGGGCGGGATTCGAACCCGCGACCTCGTCCTTACCAAGGACGCACTACACCCCTAAGCCACCGAGGCACGCTTTTCTTGACTGCGACCCCTCAATAGGAGTGATACCATAATAAGTTTTCGGTTTTCTGGATTCGGTTCAGAGCAACCAGCGACCATCTGCAGGGAAGCGTTCTTTGATCCACATGAGCGTGTCATTGTGGTGCACAATACGATAGGTCCTTGAGAGACATTCACGACTGCCAAAAAGTGGACCATCGGCTTCCATCTGTATGGTATCAAGGTCCCTGCGGGTCTCCATGCCGTAATTACGCAGGATCTTACCAATTGGTATATCGGCACGCATCATATCCCTGCGAACCTCTTCTGGCATACGGCCTATAGGAGAGAGGGAAACCGCATGAACATAAGGGACACCATCCGCCACCAATCGCACGGTGCGATGATTCACTTCTTCACCAACATCCACATCCAAAAGCCCGGCCATCTCCTCATCTGCTTTTACAAGGTGCTGATCCTCGGTAATTACCTCAACTTCGTGGCGTGTCATGATCTCAAGCAGGAAAGTGACAGAACCATCGGTACCTGCACAGACACGCAGGCATGTGGGAATTTCAAAAGCCTTAAGATCCTTGAGAAAGTCGCGATTGGCAAACACGTATGATCCTGTTATTTGGAAACTGCCTTCTTGGCGTTCTTAACTCGTTCCTTGGCAGTGTAACCTGTTGCCTTATAGAGAAAATCGCGGAATCTCTTGTTGGTATCAAGAATAATCTCATCAGAGACACCTTCAGCTTCAGAATTCGTGTCAACTGCAAGTTTTTTACCGTTCATCCACACAGAAAGTTCCTTCATAACACCGTATGAAGTAACTAATCTATCTCCTTTTCTGGATATATCGGAAGGGAAACATTCCTCAAGCGCTTCATAGATACGTTCAATATCGGGGGAATGACCACGTTTTAATTTGTATTCCTGCATGTAGATCGATTAATTACATACCGGCAGACATGGATAAATGTTTTGGTCTAAAAAAATTATCTGAATTCAAACCACATAGAAAACAAATAAACAAAATATAATTTCTCATATATAAAAACATATTTAAATACCTTCATATCATAGTGCGGTTTGTAATGAGCAAGGCTGAAAAGCAGCTTTCATATCGTACCACCACCATACCACCAATCTGCTTTTTTTTACGATACCTTGCTCATTACCTTATCGTTAAAATTATTCCTTACCAATTATCTTACGCCCATTTTCTCCCACAATTATTACACGGGGCACCTTTTCTGCAACAATAGCGGCAAGGCTTTCCATATCCTCCCAGGCAGGCACAGGCGAGGTGTATCCTGCAAAAGGATGATCAAAGTCGGGATTGCTTAAGAATTGATAAAGAAGTACCTCACAGGCTCCTTCCATAACAGGCAACATCCTCTTCACGGATTCTTCAGTAACATAACCGGGAATTACACGAACCCAGAGTCGCAACCATCTGGTTTTAGCAATATCTATCGATGTTTTGAGATTTGCTACATATTGTTCTACCCTTTTGGAGGAAATGCCTGTAAGTTCCTCAATTGCAGCCGTGTCTTCAAGTGGAACTTTCAATTCCAGAACAAAACCTTTTACAAAGGGCAGAGATTGCTCCAGTACTTCAGGTTTCATGCCATCCGACTTTAAAATGATCTCCATACCCATTGAATACAACCGCTCAATCAAAGGGATTAAATCCTTCTGGAGAGTGGGTTCGGCTCCTCCGATAAAAACCTTTTTTGCAGCTGAATTTTTAACAAAGTCAACAACTTCATCTATACTGTATTCCTCAAAGGGTTGCCTGATATGAATACAATAGGGACATTTCAGGTTACATCCAAAAAAGTCCAGACGTACCTGTTCTCCCTTTAACCCCATATTGATAAGTCGCATTTTATATTCCCACTCACAACAATAAATATAGAAGTATAT
Source organism: Methanohalophilus euhalobius (assembly GCF_900215215.1). GTDB lineage: Archaea > Halobacteriota > Methanosarcinia > Methanosarcinales > Methanosarcinaceae > Methanohalophilus > Methanohalophilus euhalobius. Next base: position 73,265 of record NZ_OBDR01000006.1, read on the forward strand.
CAAACTTTCTAAAATTGAATTACGCCTGCAACCATGGACAAATTATAATACCAGAAAAACCAATTTAGCCTCAAGATATACGTTACGGGTGAACTTATGGTAAAAAAACTGACCCTCGAAGACCTAAAACTGAGCAAGGAAAAAATGGAAGATGAGATGGGAGCTGAAATCGAAGGCCTGTATGACCTCGTAATCCCTCCGGGCACTCCTTCATATCTGGTCTATGATCTTGTTGAAGAATTCGATCTTGAACCCCTTGAGAGAAAGATTGGTGTAAACATTGTTGAATGTGATGAAAGAGAAGTTATAGTACTGAGGGGAGAACTTGAAGCCGTCCAGGCAGCAGAACAATACCTTTATGATGAATTGAAAGCCTACGTGGGATCCGAGTGAAATTACTCCTGGATCCCCGTTATTAAATCTTTGCTGAAATCAAAAACATCTGCTGAATCTTTACCATCGGTTACTTTCACACAACAACTATCATCAATTTTCCCGATGGCTGCAGCAGTTATATCCACTTCCTCGAATGCATCCAGGCATTCATCGACATTTTCCGGTTTTGCAGTCACAATGTAACCGGTTGCCGGATAAATCATCAGCCACTGATCCAGGGCAACATCTGCAGGTTTGGGAATTTGTCTCAGATCTACCTCTGCACCCACCATACTTGTTTCACAAAGCATCCCCAGCGTACCTATGGTACCCGGATTACTGATATCCTTGCCGGCGGTGACAAGATGTCTTTCGCCGATATTTTGCATTATCATGAACCGGGAGCGAACGGTTTCAGGGTCCTTGAAAGAAGTCGTATCCCAGCTGTAAGGGGAATTTTTGCCCACACGACCATCCATATCATAGCCGATAATAACTGTATCTCCCACACAGGCGGTGTCACTGCGGATGACACAATCCTTCTTTGCGATTCCTATAATGGACACTGCCAGTGAATTGTAAGGTGTGTCAGGATGCAGATGACCACCGACCATGGGCACACCAAATTTTTTCACCCCGTCTTTCATACCCTGCAGCATACCGTCACATACATCCTTATCAGAAGAAGACATCACATTAACCATGGCAAGCGGCCGTGCCCCCATAGCAGATATGTCGTTAATATTTACAACGACAGAAGTATAACCTGTCCACCAGGGACTTGCTTCTGTGATCCTGCCCCATATCCCATCAGCCGCAAACAGGATGACGTCATCACCATCAATATCAATTATTGCAGCGTCATCACCCATATCAACGACAGCACCCCCATAACTTTCCCTCACGTCATCAAACATACGTGCAATGTCTGCGATAGGTGCCTTCCGGGATACACCCTCAAAATCATGCAGTTTTTGGGCAAGGGTATGTACATCCAATTGAAAGTCTCCACATTTATTCTGGTGTGTCATCAGAAGTTTTCTTTTTGGCGGATTCGGCCTTTTTAAGAGCATCAACTTTAACCATATTGCGACGCTGCTCACTCATTTGAGAAAGATCTTTACCCAAAAGGCCATAGGCATCGGACCGGCACTGGCGACAGTGGCGCATTTGTTGAACATAGGGTTCACAGGAATCCTGTACAGCTTTGCGTTCCTGTGAAGTAGGAGCAGTCCAGTCAGCAAAATCAGCCTGACAGATAAGAGGCATAACATTCATGATATACACACCCATGTCATTGAGTTTCTGTGCAATCTCGATAATATGATCCTCATTGATACCCGGAACAAGCACCGTGTTGATCTTAACAACCAGTCCTGCTTCCACAGCCTTGCGGATACCTTCAAGCTGGTTTTCAAGAAGAATGCTGACTCCTTTAACACCCCGGTAGGTTTTACCGTTATAGTTTACATGATCTACAATTTTTGCCCCTATTTCAGGGTCAATGGCATTCAAAGTAACAGTTAAAGTGGAAACACCGGAATCCAGGACATCCTGTATCCTGGCAGGCAGAGCCAGACCATTGGTACTCAGGCAGAGAGTGACATCCGGGAAATGTTGTTTTATAAGTTTGAAAGTCTCAAAGGTTTCCTCATTTGCAAGCGGATCGCCCGGACCGGCAATACCCACGACTTTAATGAAAGGATATTCTTCCAATACCTTTTGTGTTTTTTCAAGGGCCTGTTGTGGAGTTAAAACTTCACTTGTAACCCCGGGTCGACTTTCATTTACACAATCAAATTTACGGTCACAGTATTTGCATTTAATATTGCATTTAGGAGCCACCGCCAGATGAATCCTTCCAAATTTATGTTGTGCATCCTTGTTATAGCAGGGATGCTGGGCAATAAGTCTCTTTATCGAGTCCCGGTATTCTTCCGGCAGACATTCCTCAGGGTCCTTTCCGCTCTCCATGGCCAAAACATTTCCTCCACTCTAGACAAATCTTATGTTGCTATTGAGTCACAGCTAGATATAGGTTTTGGAATCCTGCTCAGTCAATTCCACTTAACTGGCACCACTTGCCGTGTCCTTCCCAGACCTTCACAGAGAGAGGGAAATCCAGCTGCTGGGATAAGCGGTTATAGATGTGCTCACAGAGATTTTCCGAACTTGGATACTCCAGGATATCATTGAGCATGCAATGATCGTACTCTTTCAAAGTAGATCGGACGGTCTGTTTTACATTATAGAAATCAATGACCATTCCGGATGGCTTCTTCTCTCCTTCAAGGACAACTTCGACTTTATATGTATGACCATGAACTATACCACAACTTTCATGCCCGGGCAGATAGTGGGCACTGTCAATATATTCCTCTACTCCAAGTTTCATTTTTGTCATTATAGACACCCCCACATTTTGTGAGTCTGAGGGATTATTAGAGTGTTTTTAATTTCGAGTAAATTTTCCTGCAGGGAAAGTATTGTTTGTATATCTGTAGCCCTTGTGTACTGTGTGACCGGCTGCAGTACTACACAGCTTATGTAATCGGATATCTGCGCTACAACATCCATCACATCAGCCGGTTTAGTTGAAGAAGTTACTACAATTTTACAGAAACAATCCCTGTGTTGATTGCTGCGAAGTGTGCGGAAACACTGGTATGTGCGTTCGATGTGTTCAACAAAATTACTCCCTTCAAATTCTTCAGGTAATTTAACATCTCCGGCCACATAATCCACCGAGTCTTTCACAACCTTCGCTTTTTCCGGCAGGGTCATGTTAGTTTCAAGATAAACAGGGGCAGGCAGATCCAGCTCCCTGATGAATTCTGCATGTAAAAGAGGTTCCCCGCCTGTAAGGGATACCGAATGCAGATCATTAAATGACCTGATTTTCTCTTCAATGTCTGAAGCGCAAAGCAGGGGTGAGAGTTTCTCAAATTCACCACTTCCAGGCACTTTTTCAAAAAGACAATGATCCGGCTCATCGAGAGGAGTATCACAGTAGGAGCAATCCAGATTACACCCAACAAACCTGACAAAGGCCTGCCGCGCCCCTACATAAGGACCCTCTCCCTGTACCGCACAGAATATCTCGGACACCGGCTTCCTTTCCACTTAAACCACATCCAGAGGCCGGGATTTTCGAAGATCTCCTTCGATATCCTCCATCTCTTTAATGTATCTGCCTGTGATATCTTCCAGCAATTGCCGGGCTTTTTCTGCAGCAATACCACATTCTTTCAGGTTGCCATAAAAATCATGGGATACGTTGATGCCAAAATGTATCTTCTGTGAGACCGCAGAGGTGCTTGCAATTGATACTGTCAGTTTTTTCCCATTGACAAAAAGATCATCCCCTTCCCTTTTAGTCATGATTCCCATAGAAAAAAGAGTTTCAGCAACAAGAGCTGTGAAAAGCCGCTGTCTGGTGTAGATTAATTTCAGGTCGGTAGAATCAAAATGCTCAATGATGAAATGAAGCATGTCCGCAGATACAATGGATTCGTTTTCTCTTTTGTCCTCAAGATCTATCATGTGTGCGATTTGCACATCACATTGTCCCCGGAATGCCACCACAGAATCTGCCTGTATCCCGAACATCTGGTAGGCCCAGAGAGAGGATATCTGGCTGCCGTCATAATCATAAATCTCATCCATTATATGCATTTTAATTCCCATTATATATCCTCCGCTGCCGGATCCTTGATGCCAGCTTTCCGGAAAGCCCGTGCCCGTCTGACACAGCTTTCACAAACTCCACAGGGTTTTTCTTCGCCCTGATAGCAGCTCCAGCTTAAAACCAACGGAGCCTGTACTCGCACTGCTTCCTTTACAATGGCCACCTTATCCATTTCAAGCACAGGAGATATCAGCCGTACTCCATTAAGAGTGGAGTAAGAAAAAGCCCTGTTTATACAGTCGACAAATGCCGGCGAATTGTCCGGGAAAGTAGCGGCTTCCTCGGCATTGAAACCGGCAATAATATAACCACAATCCATGGCTTCGGCAAAAGCGGCAGCAATATTTGCCATCAATCCGTTCCTGTTGGGAACCCAGACGTTTGCGGCGGATTCAGAAGTCACTTCCCCATTCCCGAGGTCTGCCTCGGCCATATCCGGTACGTGTCCCTGCCGGTTTACCAGGGATGTTGTAGTAATATCTTTCATCCAGTCCAGCGAAATGACACGGTGTGGAATGCCATAATGGGCACATATCTGCCGGGAGCGTTCAATCTCTGCATCCACAGCCAGCTGCCCATAATCAAAGGTCAGGCCAAGCTGTACATCCTATTTTGCAGACGCTATCGCAAGGGATGCGAGAGAATCCAATCCACTGCTGATCAAACAAACCGCTTTCATTAATATACACCGGTATTCCTCCAGTACTCCCGGGGTATTATTTATAGATATCCCGTCGAAACTGGCAAATATAATATCTACAATATATTAATATAAAAGGTGAAAGTGTGTCCGGAATAAAAGATAAAGAAACACTGAAATCCCAGTTACAGAAAATGTACTGGATCGAAACAGAAATGGAACAACTTGTCGTATGGGAATCACGCATCGAACTCATGGGAGAAGAATTGGATGCCCTTGAAAGACTTGCAAATGATTCAGACAAACACGGCCTGAAACTCAAAAACTGGATGGAAAAAGCCGACATACCACTTCCAGATAAAATACCAAGAGGGCTTCCTCAAAAAGTATTTGATTTTGAGAGTATGGACAGCCCCGAAATGTTCAAAGCCATAATGAAATATGAAATCCTTGCACGAGATGTTTACAAGAATATCACTGAGATCGAGCCCTATATAATTGAGGAACTGTTTCCTGATGAAAATGACCAGAAGAATTTCCTCAAGGAGATGGAACATATCTCTAAAGAGGAAGAAGGCCACAGGCAGATCTGTGAGGAAAGGGTCGGCGGATTTAAGACCATAAGGGGCAAAAGGTGAGTGGTTACCTTGCCCTTACCAGACATAATCAGAACAATTTTGCCTTCGAGCCTATACCTTTATTTTTTGCTTTTTTATAAACCAGATTGGCAGTCACAATGTCCTGTATTGCCAACCCCGTTGAATCGAAAACCGTGACCTGAGAATCCGATTCACGCCCCTCATGCAGACCGGCGACTATCTGGCCCAGCTGGGCGAAGATGTCTGCCTGTCGGATGTATCCCTCAGAAAGGGGGACATTCACTTCCCCGGAATGGGTGGCCTGTGCCATATCATCGACCACAACCCTTGCTTTCTGGAGGATGGAGGGTTCCAGCTCTTCCTTACCCCTGGCATCAGCCCCGATAGCATTTATATGGATACCCTCAGGCAACCATTGTGCTTTGATGACCGGTTTTTTTGAAGGAGTGGTAGTTACCAGAATGTCCACATCACAGGCTTTCTGGACACTATCAACTACTGTTATGTCACAGCATGCAACTGATTCCATTCCTTCTTTGAAATCCTCCGCCCTTGAAGTATCCAGATCAAATACATATACCTGTTCAAGCTCGAAAACGTTCGATATAGCCTCTAACTGTGTCCTGGCCTGGTTACCAGCTCCCACCATCCCCACGACACTGCTGTTTTCATGTGCAAGATAGCGGGCTGCCACACCTCCTGCGGCCCCGGTACGTATTTCCGTGAGGTATGTACCATCCATCATGGCAAGAGGTGCACCGGTTGATGTGGAATTGAGTATCACCGTCGCCATAACAGTAGGCAGCCCTACTTTGCGGTTTTCAGGATGAACATTTACGACCTTGACACCTGCAACATCCTCTTCCTCCAGGAAAGCGGGCATTGTGCGTAGATCACCATTATGCTCGGTAAAATAGAGATAGGACTTAGGTGGCATCTGTACCTTATTCCTGCCATGCTGGGCAAAAGCCATTTCCACTGCCTCCAGGGCTGAAGGCATATCCAGCAGGGATTTCACATCATCCTGATCAAGCCAGAGTATTTCCAAAAAATCACCATTAAAGGGTGGTTGCCGACATGTATAAAACTTATCGGAAGAGATTGTCAGATATGACATCTGCCGCAGGTAGCACATCAGTCGAAAGACTCAAAAATAAACTAAGGGAACCTGCAGCCGACATAAGGTACCTTCTCTACCGGGGATACAGGAGAAAAGGTGCAATCAGGTTTGTCAGTAACCATTACCGTCTGGCAGAAGAAGAAAGGCACATTCTCACAAGGCTTATATTTGACCCGGAGACCGCAGCCAGACGCAGTAATAAAAGGCTTGCGTGCTCCCGGCTAAAAGGGTGTGATATATTCATAGACGGGTACAATGTACTGATAACCATGGAAAGCGTGCTTCATAACGAGACAGTATGGTTTGCAGACGATGGATTCCTGCGTGACACCCGGGGAATTTTCAAGAACCACACCAATACAGCTACAACCTACCAGGCTGTTGATGAGATGCTGACCACACTCTCGGTACTGGCAATAAATTCTGCAACAATCCTCCTTGACAGCCAGATGAGCAACAGCGGTAAACTTGCACAATTTATCCGTAAGAGAGCAGCTAAATGCCCTTTCAAAACAGCCGTCACCACATCAAAAAATGTGGATTTCGATCTCAAGCAGGTTGGATACCGGGGGGTTATAGCAACCGCTGACAGCGTAATAGTAGATGCTGTGGAGAGGGCGGCCGACCTAACCGCCTGCTGGATGGAACAGAACGGTATTGTGGGAGAGAATATAGGTAATGGAGAAAAACATACGTCAATCACAGATATTGATCGGATGAACAGAATCTGCCAATGAAATTGATTATTGTCCCCCCCCATTCTGCATAAACATTCAAAGACAACAGTTAGATAAATAAGAGACATGGATCATACATTCAATGAATATAAAATATAACAGGCAGTGAAATGAATGGCAGAAGAAATGAGTCCTGAGGAAATGGAACAAAAGAAAGAAATGGTAATGTCCATGTGCATATGCCCTAGCTGTCCCTCTTGGGTCGAATGTGGGGAAAAGGGAGGATATTGTTTCCCAACAATCGGAAAGAGTGACTGTATTAACGAAGAGAGTGGCTGTATCTGTGGAGGCTGTCCGGTAACAGAGGAAATGGGACTTACTAACGGCTATTACTGTACCAGGGGATCCGAGAAGGAACAGCTTGGGAAGTAATCCTTTCATAATATCTTTTTTTGAACATACATATTCCGTGCAGTACATCAGGGAAATATACTGTGATACAATGTCCAAATACCGATGTGAGATCTGTAATGTTTTTGAGTATGACGACGATAGAGGAAAGCCACTTACAGATATCAGGCCGGATACGAAACCGGAAGATTTCCCTGATGACTGGGAATGTCCTATCTGTAAAGCGAATAAGACCCACTTAAAACCCGTAAAAGAGGAGAAGGCTGAGACCCGGAGCAACTGCGGCTGCAAAGAAGTTTGTAAAAGAGGCAACCTCGATGCCTACACTGTTTGCCCTGCACAGGGCCAGGAAATTTCTGGATGACAGGAACATAAAGGATATCTCACTGGTTATCACAGGGGGCCTAAGGGTTTCCTCTGATTTTGCAAAGGCCCTTGCAATGGGAGCCGATGCCATAGCAATAGGCACTGCAGCCCTGATGGCATGTGCATGCCAGCAATACCGTTTGTGTGACACCGGCCAGTGTCCTGTAGGTGTCACCACCCAGGATCCGGAACTTCGAAAGAGGTTGAAGATCGAATATTCCGCCAAAAAACTGGAGCATTTCCTGAGAGTTTCAACGGAGGAAATGAAGGATTTTGCCCGGCTGACTGGCAACGATGATGTCCATAAATTAAGCACAGAGGACCTGTGCACCACAAACACGGAAATTTCAGGAAATACTGATATAGAGCATGTCTGATTAAAGACATGTCATTTTTACTAATTTTTCTACTTAATGGACAAAAACATAATTATCCGATCAGGATTACATTAAATCCAGATGAAAAACATAGGAATACTCATAACCGATCCTGAAGACTGGACCACAAAATCCCTAATCGAAACCGCATCTCACAACAACATTAATCCTATTCCGATAAACCTTGCAGATGCAGAAGTGACTATCGGGACAAACATAACCTACCACGCAGGGGACATAAACCTGCAGGACCTTGATGCCATCATTGTGAGGGATGCCGGCGGAGGAAATGGGGAAGGAATCATTTTCAGATTTGATATTTTACGCCAGTTGGAAAACTTTGGGATACCTGTTATCAACTCACCGGCATCAATCCAGAATGCTGCAAACAAATATCATGCTACATATCTTCTGGCAGAAGCAAATATACCGGTACCTCCCACAAAAGGTGTCCAGGATATAGAAAGTGCCATGAATGCCCTGGAATCATTCGAAGACGCCATCATCAAACCAGTATTCGGGTATAAAGGCAAGGGAATATACAGGATAAAGAACGCACAGCTAATCAATCCTGATGGAAATTTGGATGATACACCGGCAAGGGAATTTGTGAGCAGGATGATGAATGAAAGAAAAATGTTATACATCCAGAAATATATAGCAAATCCCGGCAGGGATATACGTGCCTTTGTTGTTGGTGATGAAGTAATCGGGGCCATTTACAGGAAAGCAGAAGGGGGATGGTTATACAATCTCAGCCAGGGTGGAAATACTGAGAAATGTATGCTGGGAAAAGAACAGGAAGAACTTTGCGTCCGTGCATGTGAAAAAATGGGGGCTGAATATGCAGGAGTCGACCTGATAGAGGGAAAAGACGGTAATATGGTGCTGGAAGTCAATGCAACTCCTTCCGGGGCAGGTATTTATAGAACATGGGGGATAAATCCGGCAGAGAAGATAATAGACCACCTTATGGAAAGACTTTGAACCGATTTCCTGAAGAGGATATTAAAATGTTTACCTGCAAACAATGTATTGTGATCCGACAGGACCTGAAATTATCAAAGGGCAAACTTGCAGTACAGGTGGCCCATGCTGCAGTATCAGCATCCGAGAAGGCAGATTCCAGAATATATTCAAAATGGAAAGCTGAAGGACAGAAAAAAGTAGTACTTAAAGTGCCTGCCGAAAGGGACCTTTATGAGTTAAGGGAAATAGCCCGGGCACAGAACCTTCCCACCGCCCTGATACAGGATGCCGGTCTGACCGAGATAAAACCGGGTACTGTCACTGCTCTTGGCATCGGACCCGCAACAAATGAAGACATAGAACGTATTACCGGTTCCCTGAAATTGCTTTAAAGGATGGTACAATGGGGAAAAAAGGGTTCATGTTACTGGTAGCCCTGATTGGCATACTGGCCTATATCGGCGCTCAAAATCCGGAAATTCTGCAGGAAAGTTTTTTCGTCTCCGATGACAGGAGTATGGAAACTGCCTATGAACTCGATACACAAACCCTGACATCCCCAAATGTACACATTCTTGATCCAGAATATGATGATAAACCCAGCCAAAGCAATATACTGTCCCCCGGATACAGCATATCAAGTGCTTACAGTTATGGAGAACCTTTCCGGGAAAATACCGGTATGCTCACAATGACCATCACAAATAAGGGAAATAATGAAATTTACGTATATGGATACGGCATCCGGCAGGCAAGTGGAAGTGGCATATACGATTTTGATAGCGGATACCTGATCGCCCCGGAAGAAGAAAAAGAGCTGGGATATGCCTGTTTTGACGTACCCGACAAATCGACAATAAAACCAGAGCCTTTTGTAAAGATAATGGCAACTTCCGAATCCGGGAAATGGCACGATTACGGAATACAGTATTTTGACGCAATTGAAATCAAAACCCGGGCTGCTGCTACAGAAGTAAGTCCACAATATACGTACAACCCGGCCTATCTTTTCGATAAGATAAACTCTCTTGTCAATTCATCCGACCCACAGGTCAGAAGCAAAGCTGCAAAAGCAGCAAAAGAGTACCCCGGCAAATACAATATTTACCAGGTATGTGCCCTTTATGATAATTTGATAGAAGATGTGGATTATATCAGCGACCCCCGTGGATCGGATTACTGGGTCGGGCCGGGTGAGACTCTGGAAATCGGGGCAGGAGACTGTGATGATTACGCTATTACAATGGCTTCCCTGGTAGAAGCTATCGGGGGCACATCCCGGATATACCTGACCGAAACACATGCCTATGCAGCAGTTTACATCGGAATGGAGGAAGACATCGATCGTATCTCAGAGGCCATAGAGCAATACTATGGATGCGTACCCGTATATTACGCAACCGACAAATACGGTTGCTGGTTACTTCTTGACCCCTCGGCAGGCATGTATGCAGGGAGCCTGCCGGTGGAAACCGCTCCCACAGAAAATGGCTGGACATACACCAGGCAGACAAATGTAACAGTAATAGATATTGCCGCAAGATGAGGATTATCCATGCAAGTGCCTGATATAGAGAAACAAACCGGTATCGACCTTTATGTAACGGAAACAGAAGGTATCGGTGGAAAGTTAAAACAAACTAGTGAAGATTTTGTTGTTGAGGAAATCACGGGTAGGGATGAAGGCAATGAAGGAAAATACCTGATCCTCGAACTTACGAAAAAAAACTGGGAAACCCACCACCTGATAAGAGACATGTCCCGAATTCTGGGAATAAGTTCCAAAAGGTTTGGTTTTGCCGGTACCAAGGATAAAAGGGCACTTACCACCCAGCGTATAAGTATATACAACCTTGAAGCAGAAGACGTTGAAAGGATAAAACTCAGGGATGTAAATCTGAAAGTTCTGGGTCGTTCCAACAAAGATGTGGGTTTGGGAGACCTCGTGGGAAATAAATTCAAAATAATTATCCGGGATGTCGACCTGCCACAGGAGGAACTTGATAACAGACTCCTGAATATCACTTCCACAATAAATAAGATTGATGGAGTACCCAACTTTTTCGGGATTCAGAGATTTGGCTCCCGTCGTCCCATCACCCACCTTGTGGGAGAATCGATAGTCAAGGGAGATATTGAGAAAGCTGCAATCGATTATATTGGTTTAAGTTTTCCAGATGAGCACGAGAAAACAAGGCTTGTACGCGACCGTTTCTATAAGGAGCGCAACTATATCGAAAGCCTGAAAGAATATCCGGTTCAGTTGCGCTATGAAAGGGCAATGATGCACTATCTTGTGAATAATCCGGATGACTTTGCCGGAGCATTCGGAGAATTGAGTTCCAATATGCGGAATATGTTTGTCCATGCTTACCAATCATATATCTACAATCGGATCATCTGCAGGCGAATCCGGGAAAAACTTCCCCTCAATGAAGCGGTTGAAGGTGATATTGTGTGCTTCAAGAATAAACAGGGATTGCCAGATACCTCCCGGCTTGAAACTGTAACATCCTCCAAGGTAAAAGGAATCAATAACCTGATTCGCAGGAGCAGAGCTTTTGTGACGGCCCCGCTGGTCGGCACATCCACCGAATTTACGGACAGCTCCCCGGGCAATATAGAAAAAGAAATACTCCAGGAGACAGGTGTTGAACAGAAAGATTTCCATATTCCCGAAATTCCCCGTATCACTTCAAAGGGCAGGCGCAGGGAAATCTTATTGAATTTCAAACCGGCTTACACAATTGCCGATGACGAATTAAATGCAGGGAAGAAAAAAGTTACACTGGAATTCTGCCTGCCCAAGGGGAGTTATGCGACAACAGTCATCAGGGAATACATGAAAGCAGAACCCGCAGATATGAGTTAATTATTTTTTCTTATACATTGCTTCCACAAAGGCCCTGAAGGGAGGAGAGGGCCTGCCGGGTCTTGAGCGAAATTCGGGATGGAACTGGGAAGCAAAAAAGAAACTATGTGAAGGTATTTCAGCTATTTCCATACGATTGCGATTCTTGCCTGAAAATACCATTCCCTTTTCTTCCAATCTATCTACAAAATTGGGATTTACCTCATACCGGTGACGATGGCGCTCGACTATGGTATCGGTTCCATATATTTTTTCTGCCAGTGAACCTTTTTTAAGAATGGCTTCATAATCCCCGAGTCTCATTGTGGCACCCATATTTACTATATTTTCCTGTTCCGGCAAAAGGTCAATTACCGGATAAGGGGTGTTTTCATCGAATTCGGAACTGTTGGCATTTTCCATATCCGCTACATTACGTGCAAACTCAATTACACACAATTGCATACCAAGACATAGTCCCAGGAAAGGGATATCATTGTCCCGGGCAAACTTTACTGCCTGGATCTTACCTTCTACACCACGTTCTCCGAAACCCCCTGGAACAAGCACACCATCATACATCTGAAGCTTATTGATTGCCGCGGGGTCTTCATCAAAGGATTCCGAGCTTACCCAGTCGGTCCTTACCTTGCATCCAACTTCTATTGCTGCGTGTTTCAGGGATTCCCTTATGCTTAGATAGGAATCCTCAAGATTGGTATATTTTCCAACAATTGCAAGCCTGACTTCCCCGGTCGCAGCATTCATTCTTTTGACTATATCTTCCCAGGAATGATCTTGCTGTTTGGTGATAAGATCGAGTCTTTGCATCATATACCCTGTAAGTCCCTGTTCTTCCAGCAGGAGGGGGACATCATAAATATCATTTGAATCATGAGCACTTACTACAGCTTCCTTTGGAACATCACAGAAGAGGGATACTTTAGCACGGGTACTTTCATGCAGAGGATTTTTACACCGTGCGACAATCACATCCGGGGATAGACCAAGCTGGCGCAGATCTTTGACCGAGTGTTGCGTGGGTTTTGTTTTCTGATCTCCCTGGGCATCAATGGGAACCAGTGTTACATGAAGGAAAATAATGTCCTCCTCGGATTCCTCTCTGTGCATCTGCCTGACTGCTTCAAGGAACGGCATACTTTCAATGTCACCCACCGTCCCACCGACTTCAATCAGACAGATATCAGCACCACTTTTGGCTGCAACCCTGCGGATACGGGCCTTTATTTCATTGGTAATATGAGGAATGATCTGCACGGTCTTACCAAGATATTCGCCCCTTCTTTCTTTTTCAATAACAGACTGGTATATCTTACCTGTAGTCAGGTTATGATCCCATGTCAGTTCAGTGTCAAGATACCGTTCGTAGTTGCCCAGATCAAGATCTACTTCACCACCGTCTTTCAGCACATAAACTTCACCGTGCTGGAAAGGACTCATGGTACCTGCATCAATATTGATATAGGGATCTATCTTGATGGCGGTTACCTTTTGTCCCTTGTTTTTCAGGTTCCGTCCTACAGAAGCAGCAGTAATCCCCTTACCGAGACCACTCATAACACCGCCTGTGATTATAATATATTTCATTCTAAGTACCTCGTTATTTCCTGAAAACAGGTAGTTTGGTTAACATATAAACAAATAATAAAGTCAGAAGAATAGCAATTGTCAGGGATGTATAAAAACTGGTTGAAAAACCAGCAGGATTCAGGTTAACAGATGATATTACATAATAGGCACCAAAAAGGAAACCAATTAAAAAAAACAGAAGGATGACTAGTTTCATATCATTCGGAGTGATGGATTTCTTAAGGAACTGGCCAAAATCCATGCTCCATTTAGTCTTTGATGCAGAAGAAGGAGGGGAAGGATTATGGACAGATTCAATTTTAGGTTCTTCCTCTACAGGGATTCGTATATTGTCCTTCTGCCCTATGTTTATACCAAATGATTCTGTTTTGGAGCCATATCCCATGGTAACAAAAATTGTGCCACTACTGAATACCCTGCCTTCATGTGGAATCCTGACAACAACGGGTACATATTCTTCATGGGTCACATAAGGATTGTCATCAAGGAAAGTTACATAACCATCCAGATTTTCTGAAATGGAAAAATTGACATGAGTAGGCGAACCATAGTTAATAATCACAATCTCAAAACTCTGTTCTCCACCGGGAGAGAGGGAGACCTCAACAGAAGGAATATCAAATTCAATGGAATTTACACCAAGTCTGTTGATATGTATCTGTTGCAACGGGGATTCACCTGTTTAGTCTCTCATTTCAGGAGGAAGCATATTGGGAATGCCTTCCTCGATGGGATAATATTCGTCACATGCAGCACAATAGAGGGTACCACTAATAACCTCTTCCCCTTCATCACTGCTTATATTTAGAACTAGCTCCCCCTTGCACAGGGGACAGGCAAGGATGTTTATCATTTCTTTTTTCATGACATTCACATCTCCAGATATTATTGCTAATAATATCAAACTAATGGTATTAATAAAAAGGGGATAAATAGATTAATTTACAGGGATTGTCAACTAAAATGATATGATCGACCTGCTACTCCGGGTTCTTGATTTTGCATTCCCCATACTTATAATGATCTTTATCGGATTATGGGGTGCCGGACTCCTTGTAGAATTGGGGCTGATGAAAAAATTATCCCGCCTCACAAGACCTCTGCTCAAGCACACCAATCTGCCCGAGTCCTGCGGAAGTGCTTTTTTAGTTGCTATCGGATCAACGGTTGCTGCAAATAGCATGGTAGTCCAGGCAAAGGATAAGGGGTGTATTAATGACAGGGAAGCAATACTATGTGCCCTCCTCAACAGTACACCTGCTTATGTAAGGGGAATTATAACGTATCAGATTCCCATAATATTACCTGCACTGGGACCTGTAGTCGGTGGATTCTATGTGATGGTATTCATTATATCAGCCATTGTGAAGTTTTCAGTTGTTATTATACTGAGCAAATTTTGGATAAAAGAACAAAAAAGCTGTACACTGGATGACGGACATAACGGGAATAGACCTCCACTCAAGGAAGCAATGAAAGCAAGTTTCAAAAAAGAAAAGAAACTTTTCTTCAAGATTGCCACAATATATCTGGGTATGACCACCCTTGTTTTTGCACTGAGGGAGCAAGGCTTCTTTGAGATATTCAGTGTGCTACCCCTGGCAGACCTTTTTGGGATTCCTTCAGAAAGCATCATTCCCCTGACAACTTACATTGCCAGCCCTATATTGGGAGTGTCATTGCTTGGCCCCATGATCGGTGAAGGAAGTATATCCTACCTGCAGGCTATGATCATCATAATGCTTGGAAGTATGTTCATGCTGCCGATATTCAGTATAAGGACTCTGTTGCCAAGATATATTTCTATTTTCGGTCCTAAACTGGGCGTGAAAATAGTAACAATATCAACCGGAATGAGTATACTGATACGATTTACGATACTGGTGATATTACTCAGTATAATTTAAAAAAAAGTAAAAAGAGGGGAGAATCTCCTTTTAGTGGTGTTCTCCAAAACACTCATCTTTCCTGTCATAGGCCTCATTACAGCTTTCAAGACAGCGCCTGCAGAGATGTCTTGTCTCTTCATCGTATACATTCTTGAAAGAGGGAACAAAAACATCTATGTCATAGAGCTGGCATGTGGTTCCGCATAGGTCACATTTCTCGAATTTATTGCCGGGAACGCAGTTGCCTTCCTCATCACTTTTTTCGTCAAATGTACCTTTTGCAGAATCAAGACATTTTTCGCAAAGACCTTTCCAGATTCCTTCGGGATAAGAGTGTTCAAACCGGGGTTCAAACACTCTTACCGGACAAACGGTGGGTATTGACACACCACATAGATCACAATCTGCCATATTAAATACCTCCGACAAGTACACTGGCTGCCTGCATTGCAATTTCAACGAATGGCTCTGGCCATAAACCAATAGCCATTACACCCACAAGGGATATCAGAAGAGCTGCTACATAAGGAACTGGCTCAGATACTTTTTCACCTTCATGGGGCATTGCATACATGTATCTTACAAGCCTTGCATAATAATACAGGGAAAGCGCACTGTTTAAGATTGCGATTACCGCAAGCCATACCATTCCTGACTGAATGGTCGAGGAGAACAGGATGAACTTGCTCATGTATCCTGCTGTTGGCGGAATTCCTGCAAGTGCAAATACAAATACTGTAAGACACAGTGCAGTTATTGGCATTTTCTTACCCAATCCCTTGAAATTATCAATGTGATCCGGGATTTCCGTATCCCTCTTTTCCTTTATAACCATGTAGACTACAACGGCAGTAGCTATGAAAGCACCGGCTTTCATGAAACCGTGAGCCAGGGTATAAAGTATACCTCCGGTCAGTGCCATCGGGGTCAGGACAACAAATGCCATAGAAATGTAGCCTGCCTGTGCAATAGAGGAGTATGCGAGCATACGTTTCACACTTTTCTGGGACAGGGCCACGACATTACCATAGGTCATGGTAATTACTGCCAGTATCGCAAAAGCCATCCTCCAGTCCGCCTGCATTGCCAGAAGGGCTACTATGAATACCTTGAATGCAGCAACAAATGCCATCTTCTTGGAACCTGCGGCCAGAAGGGCCGATACTACAGAAGGCGAACCCTGGTAGGTATCCGGAGCCCACATGTGGAATGGTACAAGAGCAATCTTGAAACCAAAACCTGCTATCAGGAGTACTATTGCAAGTAAGCCGATTGCGTTGGAGGCCAATACATCCATATTCTGGGCGATACCCGGAATGGATGTGGTACCGGTTGCACCGTAAACAAAGGATATTCCCATAAGCAACAGGGCCGCTGAGAGAGCACCCATAAGCAGGTATTTCATTGCTGCTTCGACAGACCGGGGGTTCTTCTTCTCAAATCCGGCAAGGGCATAGGTTGCTATACTTGCCAGTTCAAAGGCCACAAAAAGAACCATGAGGTCATTGGCAGATGCCACAAACATCATACCGAAAGTGGCAAACAACACAAGGGCATAGAAGATTTCCGTGTCTTTATTGTCTTCAGTATACTTGATAGATGCAATGGACACAATAAGAGCAACCACCAAAAACACCAGTTTAAAGAACTGGGAAAGGGGGTCCACACTCAGGGTATCGGAAAACATCAATGCAGAGGCACTGAAGTTGCCGATCACCATTGCAAGGGCTGCCAGACAGCCTGCTGTTGCGATATAGCCAAGTACGTTTTTGGATGAAGAACCCATGAAAATACCAATCATGAGTACGATCAATCCGGTCAATGCAACTATAATCTCAGGTGCAAGTAACATCAAATCTACCATTCTTACACCCCCATTGCAGCCATAAGGCTGACTATTTCATTCGAACCTGTAATCATCATATCCAGCACCGGACTTGGGTTCAATCCGAAGTACAGTACCAGCAGGGCTATAACTGCCATGGAGAAGGTCTGTACGTTGGACAGGTCAAAGACCTTTCCGATCTTTCCATTATAGACGCCAAACATAGTTCTTTGCATTGCCCAGAGATGGTAACCAGCAGTTATGACTACACCAAACAGTGCAAGTATTACAAATGTTGGCACATTCATGTAACTGAAAGTGAAAACCATGAATTCGGCGATGAAACCGGTCAAACCTGGCAAACCCAGGGATGCCATGAAAGCCAGCATCATTATAACCGCCAGCTTAGGCATTTTTGTAGCAAGGCCTCCCAGGTCATTGATGATCCTGGTACCGGTAGATGCCTGAATTACTCCTACGGACATGAACATTATACTCATGATCAAACCGTGGGAGAATTGCTGGAACATCGCTCCTGAAATGGACAATGTAACAAGTCCTGCAGCTCCCAGGGTAACAAAACCCATGTGACTTACACTGGAATAAGCAACCATTCTCTTGAGATCCTTCTGGGACAGTGCCAGGAATGCACCATACACAATACTTACAGAACCAAGCAATCCCAGGATTGTAATCATCATATCCGGGGATCCTGTAGCAGGAAGCATTGGCAGGATAACACGGAAGATTCCGTACCCTGCAATCTTGAGCAGGATGAACAGTACACTGCCAGCAGTCGGTGCCTCTGCATAAGCATCAGGCAGCCAGGAATGGAATGGTACTATTGGAAGTTTCACCAGGAAACCGAAGAGAAGTGCAAGGAATATTGCATCTCTGGCAATACCTGACCCAATCATCGGGAACTGGCTCATGAGATGGGCAATGCCCATATTTGCCACACCTGTCTGGTCCCAGGCAGCAAAGTAAAGTCCGAAGATACCCAGCAGCATCACCAGGGAAGCCACATGGGTGTAAATAAAGAATTTGATTGAAGCATGCCTCTTATTCGGACCGCCCCATATGTTCACCATGAAGAACAGCGGGATCAGTGTAAGTTCCCAGAATACATAGAAGAGGAAGAAATCCAGGGAAATGAATACACCGATAACTGCTCCCTGCATTGCCAGGATCAAGCCATAGAACCTGTTGGGAGTTGATCTGACATCATCCCAGGTGAACAGTATTAGCAATGGAATTACTATTGCATTGAGCAATATAAGGGGCATTGAGACACCATCGACACCAAGATGGTAATTTATACCAAGACTTGGAATCCAGCTTGCCAATTCCTCAAACTGCATCGCAGCCGATGAACTGTCGAAGCTGAAATACATGTAAAGGGTCAGTATCAGGGTGATAAGTGTACCCATAAGGGCCACCACACGAGCTTGCTCCCTTGTTTTCGTAAGGAACGCAAATGCTGAGAACAATAGCGGAATCAGCACAATGAGGGATAATACCGGCAACATTAGAAGACCTCCATGACTAGCTTGATCAATATTACCAGGAGACTTACTCCCGTAATGACAGCCACCGAGTAGTGCTGTATAACTCCTGTCTGTACCTTCCTGAAGGAATCCCCTGCCTCTATTATCAGGTAACTGATTACGTTGACGATACCATCAATAAACCTGTCTATGTGATAGCCTGCCATAGCAAGACCTTCATAGACAAACTTGACAGCAAAGAGCTGGGTGAATATCTCATTCTGATAGTAGCGGTTGTAGAGGAGTTTGTACACAGAGTTGTCTTTTGAAACAAACCTGCTCATGTCTATTGCTTTCTGGTAGTAGATCACAAAAGCGATCAACAGACCGATGACTGCAACGATAACAGGCATCCACAGGATGAGCAGTGGTTCTTGGCCTGCATGATGGACAAGTTCATAGTTACCCACCTCTGCCAGAGCAGGGATATCCATGTTAACAAAGTTGTTCACAAAGGTACTGTTTACAAACTTGTTGAACGGCTCAACAACGATAGCTCCGAATACCAGGGCAAGTATACCCAGTATGGAAAGTGGAACTGTCATTGATGCAGGAGATTCATGCCCACCGTAATTGGTCCTGGGCTTTCCGGCAAATGTCATGAACAGCAGTCTGAATATATAGAGTGAAGTAAGCAGTGCTGCCACGATAGCGAAGATGTATGGGAACCAGTTTCCTGCATGTTCCCCGAAGAGATATGCATTTTCAATTATCGGATCTTTACTGAAGAAACCTGTACTTCCTATAGAGGTTCCGGGTATACCGAAGCCTGCAAGAGCAAGAGATGCAGCTACCATTGTTGCAGCTGTTATCGGCATGACCTTTGCAACGCCACCGAGTTCCCTCATATCATGAGTTCCCACAGCATGGATCACACTTCCGGCACACAGGAAAAGCAGTGCCTTGAAGAATGCATGGCTGACAAGATGGAAGATTGAAACACCGACTGCTTCTGCACCGATGACTGCTCCCATACCCAATCCCAGCATCATGTAACCAAGCTGGCTGATAGTGGAATAGGCAAGTACCCGTTTCAAATCGTTCATCACAATTCCCATTGTTGCGGCAAACAGTGCAGTGAAAGCACCCACGTATGCCACTATTATAAGGGATTGTGGTGCAGCGATGAACATCGGGAAGGTTCTTGCAACCAGATAGACACCGGCTGTAACCATTGTTGCAGCATGGATAAGAGCCGAAACTGTTGTTGGGCCTTCCATTGCATCAGGCAGCCACACATGTAGCGGGAACTGACCGGATTTACCAACGGCACCTCCGAAGAACAGAAGGGTGATTATCGTAAGGTGGCTAACCTCAAATCCCAGGATAGTTGCATTCATGGCAGCTATTTCAGGGATGAATGAAAAAATCTCATCGAACCGGAGGAGATAGACACCTTCGGGAATAATGCCGTTTACCAGTTTGAAAAGATCGGCAAACAGGACAATAATACCTGCAAGGAACATGACATCTCCAATCCGCGTGGTGAGGAAAGCCTTCTTTGCCGCTGAAGCAGCGCTGGGCTTCTGGTACCAGAAACCGATCAGCAGATAAGAACACAGACCCACAAGTTCCCAGCTTATGAATAACTGGAGAATATTGTCGGACAAAATCAAACTCAGCATGGACGCAGTGAAAAGGGAGGTCTCTGCAAAGTACCTTGGTTTGGCCGGGTCATGTGACATGTAGCCTACTGAATATATGTGAATAAGCAGACTTACAAAGGTCACCATTGTGAGCATTACCGCTGCAAGCGGATCTATCAGGATACCCAGATTAAAAATTGCAAACCAGTGATAGGACTGGCTAATTACCTGATCCGGGTTCTGCAGCAAACCGATTGTGATCAATAGAGAAATCAAAAAGGATGCTGCTATTGCGAATATCGGGATTAATCCCCCGCCATATGGGGTTTTCTTACCTACAAAGAAGGTAATTACAAAGGCGAGTGCGGGTAAAAGTGGTATTAAAAACGCTAAATTTTCATAAGCCATATCATTACCACCTCAACAAGTTAAGCTCGTCAAGATTGATTGAATCACGCATCCTGTAAACGGACATCATGATTGCGAAACCTATTGCAGCCTCACAAGCTGCCAGTGCTATCGAGAAGAGAGCAAATACCTGGCCGCTCATATCGTCATTGTAACTGGAAAAAGCTACAAGATTTATGTTTGCTGCATTTAGCATAAGTTCCACACACATCAGGATACGAATACCGTTTTTCTGTGAAATGAAACCATAGAGACCTATGGAAAAAATTATTGCAGAAAGTGCAAGGTACCAATTAAGGGGAATCATTGGTTATCCTCTCCTTTTGCCATGTAAATAGCACCCACAAGTGAAGACAGCAGTACAATTGAAAGAACTTCGAATGGCACTACAAACTCAGTGAATATCAGGGTACCTATGGCTTTAATATTACTCTGGTCTGCCATGTTCTGGGGCAGCTGGTCAACTGTTGTCCAGGACGTCCCGTAAAGGGATACGAGAACCACCGCAAGGAACAAACCTACAATTGCCGCCCTTGCAAATGCCCTTCCAATTACTTCCAGTGGAGGGATTTCGATATGTGCAAGACGGATAAGGAACCTGCGGGGACTAAACTGGTGTACAAAAGAATCCCAGACACCTACTTTATCAGTTGCCATTATCATCACTTCCCATTGTATTCTTTGTAAGCATCACGGCAAAGAGAATCAGTACACCGATTGCACCCACATAGACCAGGACCTGTACGACACCCACAAACTGGGCATTCAGCGTGATAAACAGGCCTGCCATAGTAAACATCGAAAAGACTAGTGAAAGTGCAGCCTTGACGATATCCTTGACCAGTACCGTTGCCAGGGAAAAGAATATGACAACAATCGCCAGTATGAAAAAGACCAAAGCTTCTCCTATTCCAATCATTGTTCAGCCTCCGGTGCGTCAATAGGTTCTTCCCTTGCCAGTTTGTCCGGTGTAAAGAGAAGATCCTCATGTTTCCACGTGACTATACCATCTGTATAAATTTTTGAACTTGAGAGGGCATCTTGTGGACACTGGTCAATACACAGACCACAAAACATGCAGTGCCCGACATCTATTTCGGGGAACCACCGGGTCTTGGTACTATCTTTACGTACCCTGGCCCTCACAATCTTGATTGCGCAGTTGGGACAGGTATTTGCACATATTCCACACCCGATGCATTTACTTTTATCAAGTTTTTGCAGCCCTCTGAATCTTTCAGGCAATTGTGTGCGTATTTCAGGGTATAAGCGGGTAACACGAGGTCTTCGCATGTACCTAAAAGCACTAATAATATTTTTCAGAACCATCAAATCACACTCCCAGATACAAACCTAATGCAATTGCCCATCCAAGGTTTAACAGGGAGAAGGGCAGGAGTTTTTTCCAGCTGAGATCTACAACCTGATCAATTCTGTACCTCGGAACAGCCCAACGCATCATTATTATGAATGCCATGACAAGTGTTGCCTTGGTTACGAGGACCACTGTGGGAAGGATTACTCCAAGCACAGTATTATCTGTTACAAATCCCGGAACGTTCCATCCACCCAGGAAAAGCAGGGCAATGAGAAATGAACCGAGAATCAAATGGAAATATTCCGCAAAGAATCCCAGACCGAACCTCATACTGCTGTATTCAGTAAACACACCGGCCTGAAGTTCTTCCTCACCTTCGTTCTGGTCGAAGGGAAGGCGACCCATATCAATCATCATAGCAATGAAAAATACTATGAAACCTATTGGTTGCAGAAATGCATACCAGATACGATCCTGAGCATGTACGATTCCGACCACATCAAGGGTACCGGACATTATTGCTACACTTACGATAGTGAGACCCAGAGGGATCTCATAACCAACCATTTGTGCAAAGTTACGGAAGGTACCCATCATTGCATATTTATTATTCTGACCGTATCCAAGTACAAAGGTACCTATGATAGCAATCGCTGAAACGGCCTCGATGTAAAGGATGCTAATGTCCATTTGGGTCGCTGCGAGTACATATTCGGTGCCATTTACATAAACAGCACCAACAGGTATCGCAACAAGCATCAGGAAAACAGACAGCAATATAACAATAGGCGCACTTATGTAGAGTATCCTGTCAACTTTGGCTGGAATGATTTCCTCTTTTGTAAACAGCTTGATAGCATCTGCAACCAGCTGGAATATACCCCTCGGACCGACCCTGTTAGGACCATGTCTTTCCTGTATATCAGCAGACAATTTACGTTCAACCCAGATGGCGAACATACCGAATCCAAACAAGGCACCTATCAGCACAAGGCCCACAATTCCCTTTAACCATGGATAAATATTTGCTGGAACTTCTAACATATTTTCACCTATCCGCCTCACTTACACATGGGTCAAGGCTTCCTACGATCGCTACAACGTCTGCAAGTTGAGAATCTTTTATAAGAGGTGGCATTGCCTGCATTGTAGGGAACACAGGTCCCCTGATCTTCACACGATAGGGCTTATCAGATCCATCGGACACCATATACATTCCCATTTCTCCTCTGGGATCTTCAACCCTGTGGAAAACCTCTCCTTCCGGAACCCTCATCACGGGAGCCCGACGGTCATAGGGGAGATTCTCCGGGAACAACGGTCCAGAAGGCATCTGGTCCAGTGCCTGTTCGATGATATACATACTCTCATAGATTTCAGCAACACGCACCCAGATACGGGCATAAACATCTCCCGCGGTTTCGGTACATACCTTGAAATCCAGATCATCATAAACAAGATAGGGTTCATCCTTCCTTATATCGAAATCAACACCAGTTGCCCTCAGAGGTGGTCCGGTAACTCCCATTTCCTTGGCTGTATCCGGTGTAAGGACACCGACACCCACAGTACGTTCCCTGTAGATCGTATCGGACTTCATTAACTCACCCCACTCTTCAAGGCCTCTTCTAAGCAGTGCAAATGCCTCCTTGCATTTTGCCTCAAACCCTTCAGGGAGATCGTCGCGTACTCCGCCAAATCGGAGATAAGAATGTGTAATACGGGCACCGGTGGTCATTTCAAGGAGATCGAGAATTTTTTCCCTGACAGTCATGGGGTAGAAAAACATTGTCATAAAACCAATAAATTCAGTATATTCCCCATAACCGAGCAGATGGCTCTGTATTCTGGACAGTTCTTCAACTATAACCCTGATATACTGAGACCTTTCAGTTGGTTCGATTCCTGCAAGTTTTTCCACACAGCCTACAAAAGCTTCCTCATTGGTAAGAGCCGCAAGATAACAGGCCCTGTCCACCACAGGTATTCCCTGTAGATATGTCTTGCTTTCTAGTATTTTTTCTATGCCCTTGTGGATGAAACCCATTTCCACATCAGAATCCTGCACAGTTTCTCCTTTCAATTTTACATTTAGCCTGAAAGGTCCGGGTTGTGCAATATGATGAGGTCCCATATGGATAAGCATCTCATCAGGGCCAATATTGGTATCCATAATTATCACTCACACCAGGTTTTTAGCAGTCTTTTGGGGAAAATCTTCGTAATCTTTACGCAGAGGCCAGTCACCCAGCAATTCATCCGGCAGGACTAGATTTCTCAAATTCGGATGATTTCTGTACTGTACACCGAATAGTTCGTAGGCTTCCCTTTCATACCAGTTGGCATCCCAGTAAACAGAAGTAATGGATTCAATCTCCGGATTGTTACGTGGAAGTCTTGCTTTCAGTTTCAGTACCAAAGGCTGGCCGAAGGAACTCAGGTGATATACTACTTCAATTTCATCTTTCAGGATCAAATCCACAGCTGTTTCCGAAGAAAGATGGTCAAACTGAAGTTCATCCTTCAGGTATCTGCATATTTCCACAATACTTCCGGCTTCTGCATAAGCAGAAATACGTTTTTCTGATTCAATTTGTGAATCAGAGATTGTATCAGGGAACTTTGCATTCAGTGAATCAATAATCTTCTCCGCTTCCATAGTATCAACCTTCATAGCCAGAACCCCGGTCCTTTTTGGTTTCAATCTTTTTCTGGATCTCAACAAAACCCTGGATTATTGCTTCGGGTCTTGGAGGGCATCCGGGAACAAAAACATCTATCGGGAAGATCTCATCTATATTCTGAACTGTGCTGTAGGATTCATAGAAGGGACCCCCGCTTATGGAACAGTCGCCCACACAAAAAACCCATTTAGGGGAAGGCATTTGATCCCACAATCTCTTAAGAGCGGGGAAATATTTTCTGGTAACATACCCACTGATTATCATAACGTCAGCCTGTCTGGGAGAATTACGGGGAATAATACCAAAGCGATCGGTATCCATCGGAGCCACACCGGCAACGATAAGTTCCACACCACAGCATCCCATTGGCTGGGACATAAACCAGAGAGAATTCTTGCGTCCCCAGTTAAGAATATCCTGAATTTTGGTCTTTTTAAGGAATTCGTTGATTTCCCGGGATGTTGTAGTTATAACTCCAGGAATGGATTCCTCTTGAGCCTGCTCTTTAGGAGCCGGCTGTTCATAGGATTGGGAAGTTAATTCTTCAGCCATCTAAGTGCCCCCTTCTTCCATAAGAATGCATAACCGAACAGGAGAACAAAAATAAATATAAGCATTTCAACTACCGCTACCGTCGTATCCACTCCTGTATTACCTCTGTATATCATAGCCCACGGGTAAAGGAAGAGGACTTCGATATCAAACAATACGAATGCGATCGCATAGAGGTAATACTCCACACTGAATTGAATACGTGCAGGGCCGGTAGGAATCGAACCTGACTCGTAGGTGGAATATCTCTCAGCACCTGTACTTCTCGGACTGAGCAATTTAGCGATCAACATCGTCATTGGAGGCATCAGTAGTGAGACGACAAGAAACACCGCAACCGGGATGTAACTATATACGATATTACTATCGACAATTCCTGACATATAACTCACCTGATTATGAATATCAAATAAATGTGAACCAATTGACTTTATGTAACATCATTGCATTTGTATAATAAATGGTCCACTGGATTTTATTTTGAATCTTCTAATGAATCATCACATAAAAACATATTGGATTTATCACGCTTTATAATCAAAATTGAAATTTAAAAAAAGGCATTACACAAGACGCGAGAAATACAAATATGGTTGGACTTAAAAAAAGTTGGAAATGTATACATCAAAGAGTTTTTGGAGCGAAGTATTTCTTAATCAGCTCACCGCATTCCGAACAGGAAATAATGATCCAATCCCCTACTTCCTCTTTTGAATACCTGTCAAAGATAGAAGCTCCACAAGAAGGGCATACATAATATTTCTTAAAATAATAATGATAAAACGCCGGGTTGTCTTCCAGCCATTTTACAACAGCCTGCATTCTTTCAAAATATCGCTGCTTTGAAGGGACTTCCACATATTTAATTGCATCCGAAGCTTTTTCGGAAATATGTCTTTCATATTTTTTCGAACGGGATGTGATTTTCTTGTAATCAGAAATGTATTTTGATGTACTGTTTAAATAACTAAAATACGTTTCATGTGACTGGGGCTTGGAGCAATTGCAAATTGTGCGGAGGAAAAATTCCCCCATCACATCTTCCATAACATCAGCACAGGTAGTGCAGATATTGTAATTACCATACTGTTTATAATCCTGAACCTCACCACAAATCAAACAGGTTTCCATCCCAATACCCCTCAATCAACTTCAGTAGGAGTCATTGCTTCCCTGGTAAACATTATCGGGAAAACATTCAATACACCAAGCAGGTCGCCATCCCTGATTTTCCCATTTATCTGACCGAAGACATATGCATATCTGACGGTACGCTCTTTATCCACCGGAGATGCCCCCTCAGTAGAAGCAATCTTGAGAACAGAAGCAACCGCATGATATGTGAAAGCGCATGGCATTGCAAGAGTATCGGGGTCAAGAGTGATTTCCCTTACAGGAATCTTTTTGTATTCCCCTGCCCTGATCTCCAGATCGTTATCTGCAATCACCATTTCCCACCTTGCACGAGTTGCGATAGTAAATTCATAGGGCGCTGCCTTTACTTTTTTAGAAACAATTTCCCCTTTTTTTCGGGATACTACCTGTATTATCTCTGCAGACATCCAATCACCATTAAAGCACATATGAACAAGGAGATATATAATTACCAACATTGATAATTAACAATATTCTATCCCACCTATCCCACCTTTAAAGGGCACTGTTACAGTTAAGAAATAAAGAGGGATTCATCCCCTATTTAAAGGGGATGAAAATGGAACAGAATGCATAATTAGATTTAATACCGGTAGACCTTAAATCTTTCGTGCAAAGGAAGAGAAGAGACCTAAAAGCCATAGCATTATCCATACTTGTGTACCAGCAGGGAATTAAGTTTGAGAAAAACCTCAGAACTATTATCATATTTTGGTGAATCGATAAGTTACACGGCAATACATTACCGGGTACAGAAATTCAGCTTGTGCGTGCAGCCTTATGCTGGTAAATTACCAGATACCATAGTAGTTGAAAGTGCAGCTTGGAAGCCAGTACTGGTTCAGAGGAACTTGTTCAGCATATCAATAATTGGATCAATATGTTTATTGCTTATCATAATTACAACAGAAATCATCAATATCTAAATTCATATACGCCGTATCAATGGGAAAGATGCTTTAACTGTGACAATGCCCCCTTTAAAGTAACGAAAACTAAATATTAGTAAATTGTGTATTCATCTCAATTCCAATCCATATCGGGGTTCAAAACATAGCACACCTACCAGAATAGCGGAGAATCATATGCGAGTAAATGAAAAATGTGTTGGGTGCGGACAATGTACCGCTTTCTGCAAACAGGACGCCATTGTGGTTAAAGGAAATGCGTATATTACAGATAAATGTACCAACTGTGGCATATGTGCATTTTACTGCCCCCTTAAGGCTATCGAGGCTGAAAAATGAAAATCAATGTAATCGGAGCAGGGCTCGGAGGTCTTTTAAGCGCGGCTTCACTCGCAATCGAAGGACATGAAATCGAGGTGTTTGAAAGGTTACCCATTACAGGTGGCCGGTTTACGAACATTGAATATCACGGTTTTAGCCTCTCCACAGGAGCATTGCACATGATACCTCACGGTTCTACAGGCCCTCTGGGCAACCTGCTCAAAAAAATAGGTGCAGATGTGGAAATCGTACCCTGTGAACCAATGGCCATGATCCGTATACCTGCAAATGGTTCAAATAATTACAAATCCGGATTTAAAGATATATCTTTCAATCAATTTGGCTCACAATTCTCCATGTGGAACAGACTCAAACTTGCAATTCTTCTTGTTACCACCAGAAGGTGGCCTCCTAAAAATATTTCTTTTGAAAACTGGATTCGTAAATATCTGAATGAAGATAGCGCACACAAAACCGCTAACTCATTCTGCGGTTGGGCACTGAGCCTGACAAACAGAGATGTACCTGCAGAGGAAGCTTTTGAAATATTTGAGAATCTCTACCGCTATGGAGGAACAGGCATCCCAATGGGTGGGTGTAAAGGAGTTACAGATGCTCTTGTAGAAATAATTCGTTCAAATGGTGGAAAAATTCATACAAATACCGAAGTGAGTCGGATAATTGTGGAAAACAATACAGCCCGGGGAGTAATAGCAGATGGAAATAAACATTACTCCGATGTTGTAATAAGCAATATTGGACACCCATTTACAAGAGATCTTTATGACTCATACACCATTAATAATGCTTATGAAGAAAAAATAGACAATGTCAAATCTTCTGCAGGAATTAAGACATGTCTGGCCGCAGATGAGCCATTGATCGGCCACAACGGTATTCTCCTGACACCTTACTGCCGCCGGGTCAATGGAATCAATGAAGTGACCAACACAGATCCCAACCTTGCCCCCCCAGGAAAACATCTGGTAATGGCACACCAAAGTGTCCGGCAGGAAAAAATCGATAAACTTGAAGAAGAGATCGAAATTGGCCTGCAGGATCTCAAAGAAGTATTCCCCAATAAAAAATATGAAGTGATCCTCACCCAGTCATATTATGACGGCTGGCCCGTAAACCGGGCATCCTCCGGCTCAGATATAGGTAATACCACACCCATCAATAGCCTTTACGTAGTTGGGGACGGGGCAAAGGGAAAAGGAGGCATCGAAGTAGAAGGTGTTGCCCTGGGTGTTATGAACACACTGGATATCATAAAGCAACAACATCGGTGACCGGTGTTCCTTAAATGCCTCTACAACTTTTATAGCAGGAGTCTCCTTTTCGTAAGGTGGAAGAGGAATGCGTCTAATATTCATACAAAACGTTTTATAACATACTTTAGAACATACTATTGTATGTTTCTCACTAAAACAATTATCTTGAAAATAGCAAATCCTGATGATGATTTAGAGGAAACTATGCAGAAATATTCAGATGGAATGAATTATGTTTCTGAAATTCGTTTTTGACAAAGGTAAACCGATTCCAGCAATGAAATTACAGCAGGAAGTTTACCCATATCTTCGTGAAACATTAAAATTAAAATCCCAGATGAGTTGTAATATCCCAAGACAGGTTGCTGGATGTTACAAAACATTGCATAAACAGAAAAAGGCAAAATGGCAAAAAGTACAATTTTCGCCATCATCAATGACCTTTTCTTACAAAAGGGATTTTGCTATTAGTGAAAATATGGTTAAAATAACCACTATCAACGGAAGGAAAGCTTATTCCATTTTGAATTATGACTATGCGAAACAGTATTTTGATGGTTCATGGAAATACCAAGCATCCAAAGTTGTAAAACA
>NZ_OBDR01000003.1 GCF_900215215.1 Methanohalophilus euhalobius
CTTGCTTTTTTATCTCCATTTTTGTGAATTCCAAAAAACAATTTATAATTGGCATCTAATTTACGCAAAACCATCTGACATGTTTTAGAATAAAGAATATTTATATCAGGATTTCCTTCTTTAATTTGTGGTAAATCATTCTGCTGTTTTGTATATGAAATGGATTTTTTATCATTTTTCCATGTGTCTTTTCTTTCAGATAATGCAATATTATAAAGATATGTACATGCATTGGATAACTCCCAAAGCATATCTTTTTGTAATTCAGTTGGATGAACTTTGTATTTCTTTGTTAATTGCATTATTTCCCCTGATTATCAACATATCTTTTCAAAACATCCAGCGTAACCTGTCCTGTCGTAGCCAAGAAATATGATCTTGACCAGAATGCATCTTTCCCCAACTTCTCTTTTACTTCTGGAAATTTCCTTCTAATCTCTCTTGATGAAATTGTTTTGATCGCATTGATATATTTGGGTATGTCCAATGTTTGTTTTGATTTGAATATCATATGAAAATGGTCTTTATCGCACTCAATGTTAAGAACATCTACTTCAAAGTTTGCACTTATATTGTATATAGTTTTTTCAAACAATCAACTACGAGAGGATTCACCAAAGCATCTCTTCTATATTTTACACATTGCACAAAATGATATCGCAGTGAATATACAGAATGGCTACCTGTATCCAGTTTGTTGTTCATAGTTACATATATAAGCTTATAACTACAAATAACTTATACAATTATATTATTATAGCACGGCTTTCATCCCCTACCATACGGAAGGGGACTTCCCGCCTGTTGAGTCAAATTTTCGCAAAACATGACAGGGGATGAAGCCAGAAGTGACTTCATCTATAAATCTTTTCATAGGCAAGTTTTCCTGAAAAAGGCAACCTGAACTTTGCACCCCTCCATGCCATAATTACAAGAATAAGGGTCAGGAAGAGGGAAAAGAATCCTGCAAATTCAGCAAGTATCCAGCCTACATAGGGAATCCAGCCAATAAGGTAGATACCTATAGAAAGAGGTAAAAAGGTCAGTATAGACTGCAATGCATGGAATTGTACAAACCTGTTCTCCCTTTCTATGAGAAGGAAGATAAGACCTGTGATCCAGAAACCCACATAGCAAAGCACGGCTTCAACATTTTCATCCAATCCGGTAACTGTTGAATAACCAAGACGACTCATCAAATCACCTCATTTCAATACAGCCCTGTGGGCATTTTTCCACGCACTTACCACAGGATATACATTTTTCCTGATCGATCTCTGCAAGGAATTTGGTTACATGTACTGCATCCACAGGACATGCCTTCTCACAAAGTTTGCAACCAATGCAACCGTTTTCACATACCGCTTTTACAGTCTTTCCTTTGTCATGGGACATGCAAACTACATGTACCTTTTCTGATTCCTTTGCAAATACAAGGATATCGTTGGGACAGGATTCAATACAAAGACCACAGCTTGTACACAAATTCTTGTTAATTTTGGGCAAACGTTCATCACCAATATAGATAGCATCGAATGGACAAGCCCGTACACAGGTTCCACGGCCCATACATCCGTAGTTGCAACCTTTTTCACCTTCAGAAAGCATCATTACGGCTTTACAATCTTCAATACCTTCATAATTGAATCGGTCCACACAGTGCACACCGCCATTGCATCTAACATAAGGGTATTCAGCTTCACCTTCAGAAACTTCCTGACCCAGAATACCTCCTATTTCCTTTGCCACATCAAAACCACCAACCGGGCATCCGGTAAGTGGGGCATTGTCTTCCACCACATGTTCAGCAAAGTCAGCACATCCGGCATAACCACATGCACCACAATTTACGCCTGGCAAAATTTCAGTTACTTCTTCTACAAGAGGGTTTACATCCACTTTGAATTTCTTGGAAGCAACAATCAACATAACACCGATTGCAAGGGCAAGGCCTCCAAGAGTGGCCATGGACTGGATAAGCAGGGTTGGCATGCTCATAAGGGTATCACCTTGAAGTAATTAACAAAAGCCATTGAAAGCATTGCAGCAATCAGGAATGCCTGGGGAAGGCCCCTCATTGCAGAAGGAACTGGCAGGATGGTGGTTTTTTCCCTGATACTTGACATCATCACCATAACGATTGTATAACCCATGCCTGCCGATATACCAAATACAAGACTCTGCAGGAATGAATATTCATTCATAACGTTCAGCAAAACCACACCTAGCACGGCACAGTTAGTGGTAATAAGGGGAAGGTAGATACCAAGCGACCTGTAAAGGGAAGGAATATTTTTCCGCACTACGAATTCTACAAGCTGCACAAGAGCAGCAATTACCACAATGAAACTGATAAGTCTCAAAAACTGAAGATCCAGTGGAATGAGGACGAAGGTATAAATTACATATGAAACAATCGAAGCCATTGTCATTACAAAAATAACAGCGCCGGACATACCTGCTGCACTCTTGGTATCTTTGGTTACACCAAGGAATGAACACAGTCCAAGAAACTGTATTATAAGGAAGTTCTTTATGAAAAGACCTTCCATGAAAATGGCAAATAAAGCTTTTTCTACCATTTTATTCACCTCTTGCAAGTTTTTTTGCACGCCTGTGATTGATAATAGCCATAAGGATACCTATTGTAAGGAAAGCTCCCGGAGGCAATATCATATAAGAAGCTGGAGACATCATTGGAATGCTCACTATCATCTGGCCAAACACTACAATCTGACCTGTACCCAGAAGTTCACGGATACCACCTATTGTAACCAGAGCCAGCAGGAATCCTGCAGAAATTCCCAATGCATCTATCAGGGAATAAAACATGTTATTCTTATTAGCATAAGCCTCTGCACGTCCAATAATTATACAATTTACTACAATCAAGGGAATAAAAACACCCAGTGCTGCGTATAAAGGAGGTGTATAGGCCTCCATAACCATATCCACGATGGACACAAATGTAGCAATAATGAGGATAAATATTGGAAGTCTTACAGTGGATGGAATATAATTTCTCAAAGCAGAAACCATTAGGTTTGCTCCAACCAATACAAAAGCTGTACCAGCAGACATTCCTATCGCATTATCAACCGATGTAGTTACCGCCAGAGCAGGACATAAACCCAGTACAAGGGCAAATATGGGATTGTCTTTTGTAATTCCACGAATGAATTCGTTGAATGCTTTACTCATAAAATCACCTGTTTTACGTTTCTTGCTCCTCTATTTCATCGATCTTTGCGTTTAATCCGTCCACTACAGCCTGGGAGGATATCGTAGCACCGGTTATGGCGTCAATTGAACCGCCGGCACTAGAGATCTGAAGGTCACCTATGGGGAGTTGACGGAACTGGCCCTTAAAATCCTCTTCCGTAATTTTAGAACCAAGACCCGGGGTTTCAGAATGCTTCATTACTTCCATTCCTGTAACTTTATTGAAAGAAGCATCTACCCCACCGGCCAATTGAATCACATCCTGAGCACCGGATTGAGTCGTGAAGAAAGCATAACCTACCACATTACCCGATGAATCCAGTGCTTTGTAATAAAGAATCTTGCGATCTCCGTCTTCATTTACCTCATTACCATACACTGGCTCAAAATCAGAAGCAGAAGGGACTACCTGGGACAGGGCTTCTTTTTTGGCTTCTTTTTCATTTTTCTCAAGCTGCTCCTGCGTAGGTACATAAGTCAGGCCTAGCAGTAGAGCTGCAACCAAACTAACAAGAACCAGCTTTCCTATGATTACTGCAATGTCTTTACGGGACTCAGTCATCAATTTTCACCCCCAGTTTTTCAAGGGGTATTTTATTCATCATTAAGCGGTATTTACGCTGAAGAAAGGATTCTTCCCCGAATGAGCGAGGCAAAGTGTTATTATCAATAAATGATGCTACACAGTTTGCCAGGAATATACCATAGAAAACCGCAAATACATAGTTTGCAAAGTGACCATATATCACAGTCAACAGACCACAGAGAATACCATAAATTATTCTTCCGTTCTTTGTCACGGGAGATGAAGGAGAATCAGTTGCAAGGAATAACACACCAAATATAAATGCACCAGTTACCACATGACCGATCTTATCCCCAATCAACAGGGCAAGCACAAGGGTTGTCAACGCATAAAAAAGCGGGATCTTCCATTCTACATATCTTTTAAAAATCAAATATAATCCGCCAACTAAAGCAATCGGGGATACACCGACAAGCATACCTGCTCCATTTTCCAGAAACAGATCGGATATGCCACCCAATTCGGGGAAAGATACAGGATACATAGCAGACCAGTAAGCCAGTTGCAGGAAAACCCAGGCAGCAAGCACAGGATTGAAAATGTATGAACCTATATCGCCAAAGGCGTGTTTTCCGATAGCCACTGCAAAAAAGGCGCCTACTATCGGAATCCATATAGGAGCTTCACCTGGCACCAGCAGGGCAACCATTAGCCCGATCAATGGGGCATGGCCATTAGCTACTGTAACTTCCTTTTTGAAGGCTTTCTGTATTACCACTTCCGTAACTACCGCCATACCAATTCCTGCAAGAATAAGGGCAAGGGCATATAGTCCGAAAAAGTAAACTGATACAAGACTTACCGGCAGAAGGGTCAAAAATTTAATCCAGGTTATTTTTCTGAATGTAGTGTCTTGCTTGATATGAGGGGGAGCTGATATTGTAAGAGTCATGTTATTCACTTCCGCATGCACATCCTAATTTAAGATTCGATGATTCCTTTTCAAACATATCTTCATATGCTTTTGCAATCGCTTCCTTGGAATATTGCAGCAACTGCATTATGTGTATTTTGCTGGGACAGACCGAGGAACATCTACCACATTCTATACAATTTTCCACATGCATCTGCTTGCATTCATCAAAACGACCCTGATTTGCAAGAGCTGCTATCCTGTTTGGGATCAGGTCGACGGGGCATACATCGACACAACGGGCACAATGGATACATTCCTTTGAAATATCCTTTAGTACTTCATCTTTACCCTGAACTATAATAGAGGTAGTCATTTTGGTAACCGGGACCTCTTCCTCATACTGTGCCACTCCTGTGATTACGCCATTTGAAATCAGTTTCGCAGGTTCACCACTATAACCACCACAGGCTTCGATGACATCTCTGAAAGTAGTACCTATTTTTACCAGTAGATGTTGAGGATTATTCACCTGACCGGATACAGTAACCACCGTTTCTATATATGGCATTCCGGTATTGACCAGGTCATGAATGGCTTTTGTGGATTTCACTCCACATATAGCAACCCCTGCGCTGGCCGGTGTGCAACGGAAAGGTACTTTCCTGCCTGTCACATTATAAGTGAAATATTCAAAAATATTTTTGCCGTATATCTTGTCCTGTGAAACTACGATAATATCAGTATTCTGGTCATTGAAATAATAATCAACCCTTCTTTTACCGATAAGAGGGGACACCATTATAGTTTTACCTTCATAATCCAGCCCATCAAAGGCATCGATTGAATCCTTATCATCATTTCTCAAAACAATGACCCCCCGGCTGGCACCGGCAGCTTTCATCAACAATCGGAGCGAATCAAGCATCTGTGATGCGTATTCCAGAGGAGTTTCATAATTATGACCAACCCATTCCGATGCGGTGGCATTGATCAAGACTGTATCTATATCACAATCCGGAGGATTCAATACCAGGTGAGTGGGAGTACCGTAATTTTCCACGATACCTGCCTCTTTGATAGCCGAGATTAATTGTTCCTTACCGGAATCTTTGAAGGGAGTGAAATCTTCACATTCTGTTTCTTCTATGGGCTGTATAACTACGCTGTTTATCCTGTTGCCGGATGGATGTGAACTTTCCTCAACTGAAACCACTTCCCCGCAGACGCTGGAATGGATTGCAGCACATTTATCAGAAGGACACTCACCGATCTTCTGGCCAACCTTAACAACTTCCCCTTTACTTACAAGAGGTTCACAAATGTCTCCTTTGTGCTGCTTGAGAGGAATAATCATTTTTTCAGGGATTGTTTCCATTACATTAATTTCTGCCATTTGGTACCAGCTCCTTAGAATGCAGGCTCCCTTTCTACCTCAGGTGGCTTTGCCCCGGGTATTGTAATATCTATGGTCTTTGCAGAGAAATTGGTAGGAGGATCTGTTTCTGCGGGATCACTGTCATATCCAAGAGCCGCCCAGTCAATTACAGGCTGCACTTCATGACAGGTCAGGCAATCCGGCCTTTCCTCAAAGTGGACTTGCTGAAGGGTTTCCGAAGCAGAGACCCCATGACAGTCGTCACACATAAGGGGCTCTGCCATTCCGGTTTCAGACCCTGCAATGTTGTGTCCCAGCTTATAGTGAAGATCAACCTGCCTCAGGACAGCATTCGGATAATCCGGTGTACCGTCACTGTCACCATCATAAGCCTGCATTTCTTCAGAAGTTACCGTCCCATCACCATTTGAATCAGCTGCCTTTACCTCAGGTGTCGGTATCGGATCTCCTTTAGAAGCACTAGTATTAGGATTGTTAATGACCTCAGGATCCTGGCCTGCGTCCCACCAGCTGCCTGTCACTACATTGAAAGGAGCAAGTTTTACATCACTGTCATTCTTGCTGTCAGGTACCTTGACCTCACTTTCCTGCACACCATCGGACCAGGCAAGTTGTGGAGTAAAGTTTTCCATTCTGTAAGAATCCACACGTTCGCCCGAAGACCAGTTAAAAGACTTAAGGGGAGTTGTCCCGGGCAATTCACCCCCGGGCAGGGCCGGGATATGACACGACTGGCATTCCAGGAATTCCAGGTGTGCATCTGCAATTGGGCCGTGGGAGATTCCCTCATGACAATCTGCATCCTCACAGCTCTTCATGGTCACCGATTCACCATGCACCGACTCCTCTTGTCCACTGCTAATCTGATTATCTTCGGTTTCCGATTCAGGTATTTCACTACCGGCAATGATGTGCTCCTTTGCAGTGTGACATTCCACACAATTGACTTCAGCGTGAACATCATATTCTTCATAATCCTCTGAAGCCCACATCACAGCAGTTGTCGGTACATCCTTTGCATGGCAACTGTCTATACAGGAGGTTTTGGCAGGAGCTGCGTTCACAGCATCATGGAAAGCTACAAGCATTGGCAGAGGTGTTACCACATCCAGAGTATAAGTGGCCACATGTATGGGATCCTGCTGGACCACAGGAATGGCGTCTTCCATAGCAGCATCGTTAGCAGCGGAGAAATTACCTGATTCAAAAGCCATTGCTCTCTTTTCAGCATCATATAAGCCATATTGTTCATGGCAGCTCATACAATCGATATCAACACCATATTCTTCCAGTTCACCCCCGCCCGGATGATAGCGACCATATTCTTTGACCCACTGTGTTTCTCCCTGTACATCAACATTATAATTGGTTAGGGGTTCCCACTGGGCGATGTCCCTCTGTACATGAGAGGATTCGGCAACTTCTTCATACACACCCATATGACAGCCACCACAACTTGAGTTTGTCCATTCACCATCTGTCATATAGTGCTGTGCAAGAAGATCGTTTCCACTGTATCCCAAATACAGGTTTATCCCTGCTAATACAAGGATGATAAATGAAATCGCAACGAGACTTGCTTTTAAATTTGCCATAAAGATCACACATTATAATTTTGCAACTTCTTCAGATACTGGTCATAATACCAATCGAGCCATTCAGGCAACAATATATTCCTTCTATATAACCTGCTTTCATATTAGGCATCCGCCATTGTGGCGAGTATATAGCCATAAAGCAGGAATGATGACATAATCATGATTCGTTATTATTAAGGCAGAACTGACCAATTGAATATATTTATAGATTTCGAATTAAGCTTAAGATAAAACACCTCATTTCCCTTCGCATGAACCCGAAATACCTGTTAATTCTTACATTAATAATCATTATAACTGCTGGGTTTGCATACGTGCAATCCACCTCAGAAGATAATTCTGAAGAATACCGTACATATAGCCAGACAAGAATGCTGATGGACACAGATGTCACAATAACTGTTGTGGATAACAGTGAAGTACATGCATACAAGAGCATTGAAGATGCTTTCATGAAAATGGAAAGAGCATCCAATTTGCTTGATTCCTATAACAGCAGCAGTGAGATTTACAGACTCAACGAGCACAAGGAAATCCAAAATGCCAGTGATGATTTAATATACGTAATTGAACGCGGAATTTATTATTCACAGATCAGCGACGGGGCATTTGACATAACTGTAAAGCCTGTACTGGACCTGTGGGCAAGCAAATTCGGACCCAATAAACCTAATATTCCCCCTACAGAAAAAGAGATAAACAACACCCTTTCCCTCGTAAATTCCTCGAATATTACCATAAATGACAACACAATAATTATTGGAAAGAATATGGGAATCGTTCTTGGAGGAATTGCCAAGGGATATGCTGTAGACAGAGCAATAGTGAGCCTGCAGGAAAACGGAATTGACAACGGATTTGTCAATGCCGGCGGAGACGGACGATATATAGGAGAAAAACCCGATGGACAGGAGTGGTCTATCGGGCTTCAGGACCCCGATAAGAAAGGAAAACCAATAACAATAATCAATGCCCGCAATGTAGCTGTTGCGACCAGCGGCAACTACGAACGCTACTACAACAAATCCGCCAGCGTATCACACATCGCAGATCCCCGCACAGGCTACCCGGCTTCACACCTGATCAGTGCAACTATTATAGCTCCTACAGCCATGGAGGCAGATGCACTTGCAACTACTGTTTTTGTGATGAAAGAAGAAAAGGGGCTTGAAATGATAGAAAAACTGGAAGGTGTGGAATGCCTCCTTATAAATAGTGAAAAAGAGATTAGCAGGTCAAGCGGATTTGCTAAATACGAACAACTTAAAGATTGAACTGCCGGAGGGTTTCATATACAGGCCCTTCTGGAGTCAATATACTTTTTTTTAGCCTGAAATTGTCAACCGTAAATTTCCCGAATTCGACATCCTCCATTTCCTTAACTGTACTGGTAAACTGGTTCATATTGGAGCGAGGAATGTGTCTTATTCGTGCAATGGTTGCATGAGCGGTAAATTCACGCGAATCGGGTTCAAAACCTTCTTTTTCAAGGTAGTATTCAACCTGCTTATGCAAAGGGTCAAAATTACCTTCGGTACCAAGCCATAATACACGCGGTTTTCTGACATTGGGGAACACCCCTGCCCCTTTTATAAGGCATTGGAAAGGCTCACAAGAAATATTTTCAAGTGATTGTTCTATATCTGCAATTTTGCCTTCATCAACTTCGCCCAGGAATTTCAAGGTAACATGGACAAGTTCCGCAGGGACAATTTTCATTTTTCCCAGTTCCCTGAAATTTTCCTGCACCTCTTTTACTATGTGCGTAAAATCCACCGGGAACTCCACAGCAACAAATGTTCTTACCAAACCAAATCACCATAGTCAAATTAATGGTATTCTTTAATAGAATAACGACACAGGATACTAAACCTTATTTTATTATATAGACAAAAATTAATAGTAGCAAAAATATAATCTAAATAAAAGAAAACGGGGATGAAATGGACACCGCTGACATACTTGTAAAATCCGCACTTGAAACTGCAACACAAATTAAAGCCTCTGCAATAATAGTATCAGGAGAAGTTGACAGGAATTTATTTTGTTGTGACATACCCGTCTACTTTGCTGCAAACCCATCGAGAAGTGCCGTTGAAAGCCTGATACCTCTTGACGAAGAAGAAGGAAGGTTAAAACAAATTGTCAACCAGATCCAGAGAGATGCCGCGGTTTCCATAGAAGATGTAGAAAATGCAGCAGCTATTGAAGAGGCAATCGGGAATATCAAAAAAGGAAAGGTTGTAGGACTGGTAATTACAGATGATTCAGGTGCTGTAATTGTCCACAATATTTCAGGGAATCCACTCTTAAAAACCCTGGAAAAATTTGAACAGAGAGTCTCCCCTGAAGTAATAAGAGCAGTTCTTAAAATTGCCCTGGAAATTGCTTCCACAGGCAGGGAAGGCAGCCCAGTAGGTACAGCTTTTATAATCGGTGATCTTGAAGAAGTGATGCAGCGCTCCCACCAGATGATCCTTAACCCTTATTCAGGCCATCCTGAAGATGAAAGGAATATCTTAAAGAAAAACAACCGGGAATCCATTAAAGAATTTGCTCTGCTTGATGGGGTATTTATAGTATCTAAAGAAGGAATAGTGCATGCCGCAGGTCGTTATCTGGATGTTGATGCAAAGGACATAGGGATAAATAAGGGATTGGGAGGCAGGCATGTATCAGCAGCTGCTATAACCAGGGACACCGTGGCAGTTGCAATAACTGTCTCAGAAAGTGGTGGCACAATCCGGATGTTCATGGACGGCAAGGAAATGGCTTTTATAGAATGCAGCGACAGGGCCATTCGCAAACACTGATCAAACCTTAAATCTCAGGAGTGCGGCAATTCCACCAAGCGCTTCCAGTTTTTGACCTGGTTCAAACTCTGTACTGAAAACCACAAGCTTACCCTGGGAATATTCTACATTCCTTATGAAAGAATCAATTCCTCCACCTTCGCCTTTTTCCCGTTCATGCAGCAGGAATTCATCGGAAATGAGAAGCGTTTCAATTGCACCGTAATTGTTGGCCCGTTTAACTTCCTCCACTCCATAAACAACCTTGCCGTCCATAGCTATTTCCTTTAGCAGGGAATCCATGAGGGATGCTTCCCGTGCTATACGGGATTGTTCCATAATCCTGTCAACCGCCCCTCTGCGCAGCACTTCCTGAAAACCAGATGTGCCTATCGAGGAAGTATCCTCCACGATAATCCCTGCTGCAAGCTCAGGCTCATTTGCTTCAACATATTTGAGAAAATCATCCTTGGTAAAGCCGGGTCCTGCAACCACGACAGACTGAGAATCTGAAACTACATATTTGAGCTTGTTAAGAATCTCATTGAAAAAGACTTCTCTTAAAGTGCCTTCCCCTTTACCCGAAGACTGGCAGATGTGGGCATAGGATTCCACACCATAATGGCGCACAAGCCCGATGTCGGCATCCCCCTCCTCGACTGCAACAATTATTACTCCCGGTTTTTTTGAGGATGCCTCTGCCTCATTGATCCTTTCAATCTGGTCTTTTTTCCAGCGCTTTATTATGGAAATATCAACGCCGTCCTCGACATTCAGGGTATGATAAGAACCGGCATCCATTCCGTGCTCAATGGGACCATGGATCCTGAGACGGTTGGAAAATTTATGGAATTCCAGGTTTTCGACCCTGATCCCAAGTCGCACAGTCTTCTTCTCAGTCTTTTCAGGGCGGATCTTATCATTTGCAGAATCAGATTTGCGTTTGGTCAAGGCGAATACAAGGTCTCCTTTCTCGATTATGTACTTAAGGTGCCAGAGGTCATCCAGTGTCTCCGGTACGACGGTGATCTCCCCTTCATTTCCTTTCAGGTTTTTTTTGGTAACTCTCATACAATCACGATTCACTCTTTGATATCTGATTCACCCGGAGGCAGTACGTTGGCGATCTTGTCAGGGGATGCTATCTGTTTTACAAAATGCACATCCTTTATACGGTCCACATATATACGATAGATCTTCTTTGCTATATCGTTCTGGTTGAATTTGCCGGGTGTCAGTTCAACAACATGTTCACCCCTGGACCTCACAGAAGCCACGGGACCTCCGATTACCCGGGTCTCAGGTTTGAGTTCCAGACCCACCGCAGCCCTGACTGGTACATCCCTGTAATAATTTCGCTCACCCCGGATAATAAAGGAGCCTTTCTTAAGGTACTCCCCGGCTTCCGGTGTCTTTGTGACCTGTTCGGGATAGATCCAGTAGCAATCCCCGCTAAACTGTCCTCCCTTCCAGATACTTGAGAATGAAACCACGAATTCGGATGCTTCCTGCAAAGTTGTGTCGGGAATGTCCTTTCCCCCTGTCTTGACAACCGTAATCGGGGCTCCTGGTGCCTGAGTATGGAATACGATATCCCGTTTTTCCATGTACTTCTTTACAAGTTCCTCATTGGTTGTGGCATCCCTGCCACCTACCACAAGGAAACCATCTGAAGAATAGAACCAGCGGAAACGTTCATACCAGTGTTTCTTATGCACTACCTTGAAATGCTTTTTAGGTGCAGCTTTTTTCTTTTGCATTGCCTTTTTCGTATCTTCGATTGCAGCAAGGGCCCCTTTACGCTTCTTTTCCAGTTTCTTGGCTTTCTCATAATAGCGCATGGCATTCTGGGGAACTGTCAGCCGTACATCAATATTCACCTTCTTGCCGTCAAGGTCCAGCAGTACAAGACCCTGTGAACCATCGATATTTATTATCTTTTTAGCCGCAGGCAGTCCATCCTTTGCATCCGAGATAATTGACTGGATTTCCTTCCAGGAATAATCTTTTTCACGGGCATCAAGCAGGGTTTGCAGTAATAGCTCTATGTCCTGATAGTGTTCATATATCTTCTCAGCAATGGAGGTATTTTTCTCTATATCCGTCTCAAATTTCTTGATGGCACTCTCTTGTTGTTTGAGCCTGCGCTGGAATACGTCTTCTGTTTTTTCTTTCACAGAGGCTTCCTTTTTTTGTTCCAGGGATTTTGCAGCTCTTTTGCCAAAGAAATCATCCAGTGCCTTATTGAATGAATCATAGTAATTCTTTTCAAAGGCTGTGTATTTTTCAAGATCAAAGGGTACTACATCAAAGGTTTCTTTTGAACCCGGTTTGCTGACAGTACAGGGTTTTAACTGCCCTTTTTCCAGAGGGGAGAAAAGGACACCCATTGCTTCAATCAATTTAGAGGCGACCTGCGGATTAACTTCCGAAGCAGGAAGGGTTTTGTCGATACCACTTCGCAGACAGACTTCTTCTGAGAGGATGCCTCCCAGATTAAAACGCGTTGCCAGGGTTCGTACTACATCAGAATCGGAATGTGAAAACACTTCACACAATTGGTCCTCATTCACATCAAGAGGTGTCAACTGCGCTTCAGGGTACTGATAGATCTCACCACTCCTGATACGCCTGCCCTTAAAAGTAACAGGGTTCATAGGCAGAATGATTTTTCTATCGCAGTCAAGCAATATTATATTGCCCTGTCCAAATATCTCTATGACAAGAACGGTCTCATCGTCCCCTCTTTTTATACCAATCTCAATAATACGGTCAAAATCATATTGCCTGAAATAAGTTATACGCCCTCCCATTATATGTTTACGTAAAAGCATAGGAAAAGATTGCGGATTTTTAGGGCTGGGAGGAATATATTCACTAAGGTGCAATCTGCTTCCGGCCTCAATTAAAAGATTGGCCTTACCTTTCTTAAAAATATAGAGGTGGATACGCAGCAGGTTCTCACCGGGCTGATAAATCTTGCCGATCTTGGAATCGACCAGGGAATCCTCCCCTGTACCAAGTTCCGTTGCCAGTGCTGCCACATCCGCACTTGTCATCTCTTCTTTCATAAACTGTACTAATTGAGGAAGGGGCTATAAAGTTTTGTGCAATAGATTAATATCCCCGATAAAAATTAGAGATGGAGAAAGATGAACACATCAACAAAACGCTATCTCAAATCAAGGTTCCATGATTATTACAGGGAAGCAAAGATACATGTTCCCCATTCCCTGACCAAACGTGAATGGGGATTCATATCGTATGATTCCATGCCTGAAACCATGATGTACAGGCATAAGGCATTCGGTACGGGAGGAGAACTCAGAGACTATCTTGTATCAATGCAACCGGCCCATGTGTATCACTCGGTTGCCTTTTATGATTATCCCGATGCACCCACAATGAAAGAGAAAAAATGGAAGGGCGCAGACCTTATTTTTGATCTGGATGCTGATCACTTGCAGGATGCACCTACTTCCTATGCAGCAATGCTGGAAATGGTAAAGAAAGAATCATTGAGACTGCTGGATTTTCTGGTAGATGATTTTGGTTTTGACGAAGATTATATAAAAGCCGTCTTTTCCGGTGGAAGGGGGTACCACTTCCATATAACTGACCCTCATATATGGAATCTGGAAAGTTCCCAGAGAAGGGAAATTGTGGATTACGTGGGAGGAAAGGGGATTAAATCTGAATATTTCTACCAGAAAGAATTCATGATCGGAGACCATGGAACCGGCACACGAACCTTCAACGATCGAACGGAGATACTTTCCAAGTATGTCATCAAAAATCCCGATACAGGATGGGGAAAAAGACTTGCTGAGTATATTGCCTCATATCTTGAAGAAGAAGGACAAAAGGAAGAAAAAGAACGTTTTGCGGATATAAAGCACATAAAAGGATTCGGCAAAAAAACACAGCAACAGATGAACCGGATATCCAAAGACAGTAAAGCCCTGGAAGACATACGCAGAGGAAGACTGGATTTTGGGAAAATCAGGGATTTCAAAGCCATAATGGCCCAATTTTTTGATAATACAATCGACCAGCATCGTGTCACGCTGGCGGGATCGGCACAGGTGGACGAACCGGTCACCGCAGATATAAAGAGATTGATACGATTACCGGGTTCCCTGCATGGCGGCTCCGGAATGAAGGTAATTCCATTAAGTCTGGAAGACATAGAGGATTTCAAACCACTTCAGGATGCTGTTGCTTTTTCGGACAGGCCGGTAACGTTAAAAGTCATAAAACCTTTTGAAGTACAAATGATGGATCTGGATATCCGGGTTGAAGAAGGAGTACAGGAACTTCCCGAATATGCAGCAGTGTATTTAATGTGCAGAGGGGTTGCCGAATATGGATCGTACTGAACTAAAGAGTATTCTCCGTCAGGAAAACAGCTCGTCTTTAAATTCCCTTCCCTACAATTTTTATGAAAAGGTTGATGAATATATAAAGGAATTGGAAGAGGAAATCAA
Organism: Methanohalophilus euhalobius; assembly: GCF_900215215.1. Taxonomy (GTDB): domain Archaea; phylum Halobacteriota; class Methanosarcinia; order Methanosarcinales; family Methanosarcinaceae; genus Methanohalophilus; species Methanohalophilus euhalobius. The sequence continues at coordinate 14,938 of NZ_OBDR01000003.1, forward strand.
AAAGATCAACAATCCGCGATCAGTTGAATCAAAGATTTTAGAAGACGAAATGCAAAGTGCCCTCAATGATGTGGAAACGATCTTTATCAGGAGAATCCGAAAAATAACATCCAGAGCAACTTCAAATGCATTTTCCAATATCTCATCCAGACAGGATCTCGACAAACTCCTGGAATCCGAACGCAAAGTTTTTGAGGCCACCCTTTCAGCAATCCAGATTGCAAGATCCGAATTGCTCGAACCTATCATGAACCCCCAGGATAGACAGGACAAGGGATTTGCGAAAGAAAGTATAATATCTGATGAAGCAGATGAAGAAGAGGAAATCGGGACCATCTCGCAGGAACTCCCTGCAGAGGAAGAAACGGGCAAAAACAATATAAGTAAGGAATACTTTGTTGTCCGAATATTGAAAGACCTTCCTACCATAAAAGCGATGGATAATCTCAATTATACACTTGCAGCAGAAGACGTTGTGGTTTTGCCTTCCATGAATGCTCAGGGACTGGTAAAACGCGGTGCTGCATATCCAATAAATCAGGAATGAAAATCAACATTAAAGGTGTGAAGATAATGAAGATCCCAAAAAGGTTCAGAACATACTGCCCTTACTGCAAAACCCATACAGAACATGTTGCTGAAAAGGTTAAAAAAGGCAGGGAATCAATGACCACACGTATCAGAAGGCAGAAGAAAAGGCATACTGGTATAGGAAACAGTGGGAAGTTCTCCAAGGTCCCAAGTGGTGACAAACCAACAAAAAGAATTGCCCTGCGATACCGTTGCAGCAAGTGCAACAAGGCACATCAGAGACCCTGCTTCCGTGCAAAGAAATTCGATTTCAAGGAGTGAGCATAAATGGCCGAACCAAACAGCAGATTTTTGAAAGTAAAATGCAATGATTGCTCCAATGAGCAGGTTATTTTTGGCAGTGCAAGCCAGAAAGTAAACTGTCTTGTATGCGGCAGGACCCTTGCAGAACCAACTGGTGGAAAATCTACAATTACAACACATATACTGGAAGTACTCGAATAAGGGATATTAATGGACAACAACAAATGGCCTGAAGTCGGTGATTTCGTAGTCTGTGCGGTAAAAAATGTCACTGACTTTGGCGCCTACACGACTCTTGAGGAATACGACGGAAAAGAAGGATTCATCCATATATCTGAGATTAAGGCAGGATGGGTCAAATATGTCAGGGATCACGTCAGGGAAGGACAGAAAATTGTCTGCAAGGTCCTGAGAGTAGATACCTCACGTCGCCATATTGATCTTTCCCTCAAGGATGTAAATGAGCATCAGAAAAGGGCAAAGATCCAGGAATGGAAGAACGAACAGAAGGCTGAAAAATGGCTACAGTTCGTCGCAGAAGACGCAAGACTCGACAAACAGCAACTTCAGGAAGTAGAAGATGCTTTTGACACAGAATTCGGAAGCAAATATTCTGCCTTTGAAGAAGCTGCCATGCGCGGGGAAGCTGCCTTCAGCAACCTCAAGATCGATAAAAAAGTTGTTGAAATCATTATCAAACTCGCACAGGATAATATCAAACTGCCGTTTGTGGAGATTGCCGGACATATAGACCTTACAAGTTCTGCACCGAACGGGATCGAGATCATCAAGGAGGCCTTACGGGCCGCCAATGAAGTGAAGATGGAAGATGTCCGTCTGGATATAACATATACCGGTGCACCCAGATATCGTATCAGGGTGATAGCTCCCGATTATAAGATTGCAGAATCTGTCCTGAAAGAATCTGCAGAAAAAGCCATCGAAAAAATAGAATATCTTGGCGGAGAAGGTGCCTTCCACAGGCATGCGGAAACTGCCAAGGCGTGATAACGATTGGGTAAAAAGATTTTAAAATGCATTTCCTGCGGGGAATACACCCTGCAGGAAACGTGCCCCAAATGCGGGGGAAGGACCATCAAACCTTCACCTGCACGCTATTCTCCCCGTGACCCATACGGGAAATATCGCAGATTGAGCAAAAGGAATTGATTCCCATGCAGAATACAAAAATCGTGCGTCAAAATACTGAGATTGAAATTCAGGATTCTACCCTGCTTGTCGGCCTGCCGGGTGTGGGACATGTAGGCAAACTTGTTGTTGATCATCTCATCGAACAATTCGAAGCAGAAAAACTTCTGGAAATATACTCCACCTCTTTCCCGCCCCAGGTACTTGTGGATGAAAATAGTACTGTGAGGCTTGTAAGTAATGCATTCTATACATTTCAGGTAAATGGCAAGGATATTCTGCTGCTTGCAGGAGACCAGCAGAGTACAAGTTCAGAAGGGCATTACGAACTGTGTGACCTGTACCTGGATATTGCCGAAGAGTATGGAGTTTCCAGAATATTTACCCTCGGAGGATTCCCAACGGGACAGCTGGATCATGTTGATGAAGTCCTGGGTGCCGTTAATCAGGAAGACCTTACAGAAAGTCTTAAAGAGCATGGAGTCACCTTCAAGGAAAAAGAGCCCAACGGCGGAATTGTTGGAGCTTCGGGACTCCTCCTTGGCCTGAGCAAATTCAGGGATATTAATGCTGCATGCCTTATGGGATACACATCCGGATATCTCGTTGACCCGAAAAGTGCCCAGTCACTGCTTGCTGTGCTGAGCAGTATACTTGATATCGAGGTTGATATCAGTGAACTTGAGGAACGTGCTAAAGAGATGGAGAAAATCGTGGCCAACCTTGTAGAAGCAAAACAGCAGCAACAACAGCAACAGATGCTTCCTGAAACACCAACGGACGAGGATCTGGGCTATATCGGATAAACATGTTGATCAATGCCGACCTGCACCTGCATTCCAAATATTCCATGGCCTGTTCCCAAAAGATGGAACTGCCTGTAATGGCCCGGGAAGCCGCTAAAAAAGGAATCAATCTTGTGGCAACAGGAGATTGCATACATCCCAGATGGCTTTGTGAGATCAAGGAATATGCACAGGATGACGAGACGGTCGCCATTGATGATACTTCTTTTATTCTTACAACTGAGATAGAGGACAAAAACAGGGTACACCATCTGCTGCTGGTTCCCTCCATATCCAAAGCAGAAGAACTGGCGGAAAAGGTGGCCGGATACGGGGATCTCGCCGTTGACGGCAGGCCAACGCTGAAACTGGACGGAGGCCAGATTGCAGAGATTGCAACCGATGTCGGAGCCCTCATCGGCCCTTGTCATGCGTTTACCCCCTGGACTGCCATGTATGCCTACCATGACAGCCTGGAAAGTTGCTACGGGGATATGACTGATAATATTGCCTTCCTGGAGTTGGGGTTGAGTGCTGACAGTGATTATGCAGACAGGATAGAAGAACTGCAGGACCTGACATTCCTTTCAAATTCGGATGCCCATTCCCCCTGGTCCAACAAACTGGCCCGGGAATTCAACCGCCTGGAGGTGCCGGATGTCTCCTTTGAAGGTGTGGAAAAGGCAATCCTGAGGAAAGAGGGGTATGGCTGTGCGCTCAATGTGGGTTTCTTCCCGCAGGAAGGCAAGTACAATGAATCAGCCTGTATCAAGTGTTACCGGCATTACCCAATGGAAGAAGCAATGAACCTGGACTGGAATTGCCGGGTTTGTGGTGGCCAGATAAAGAAAGGCGTGGCCGACCGGGTAAACGAACTGGCCAACTATGACACCCCGAAACACCCTTCCCACCGTCCGGATTACCTGCACCTGATACCCCTAGCAGAGATCATAATGATGGCCCTGGGACATGCAAGCATCAATACAAAGGGTGTGAACGGGGCCTGGAAGGCTCTTGTGGAGCGTTTCGGCAGTGAGACCGCAGTGCTGCTGGAGGCCGACATCCCACAGCTGGATTTCGTGGACCCCCGGATTGTGAGAAGTATCGAAGCCTTCAGGAATGAGGACGTAATCCTGCACCCCGGCGGAGGGGGCAAATACGGCTGGATCGAGCTGCCCGACAATTTGAAAACAAGCAAAAAATCCGGTTCCCAAAAAACCGACCCCGATGACCCGACACCAGAGGCAAAGAACCAGAAAAGCCTCTTTGATTTCTAATAATTGCGCCCTTCGATACCTTTTTAAGCCATAAACTCCTTCAAAACAAGCACATTGTGCCGGGGTGGCAGAGCGGACTAATCCAACGGCTTACAAAGTTGCCGCGGAGTCCAAACGCGGCAGGCTCGAGACCTGTTTCCCCTAACGGGGTGCTTGGGTTCGAATCCCAACCCCGGCGCTGAAATTACAGTAAAACGTCCTAGTACTTTCACCCAGCTAACTTGGGTATCGATTATGTGCTTTATTAGTCCCAATCTGCATATCCATATGTAGGAGACTTCATTATCATTGAGGGGTTCAACGCAGACGGATCTTATTTTGATGAAGGTTTCACATCAGGTCTTGATGAATATACTTGAATAATTGAGGATTCCATCGACACAACCACAAAGAGCACGGATTACACCTATGACCAGATTGTCCTGACAGATTCCGCTGATTGTACCGGGGAAGCCGGAGTGTTCAAGTATGATCTAGAATCTGGTTTGGATGAGGAATTGACCACTGATGTTTCGGATTACTATCAGGTTTATGCGGAGTTTAGAATTAATGGAGATGTGGAATGATAAGAATGGTTATCTCTTAAAAGAGATATCAATTTGAAGTTTTTATAATTGTATTGATTCTTTAAGAATTAGACTTAATAAAAGCTTCATCAATTGAGTTTCGGGCAGTAAAGTGCAATATCAAGTTTTTGTATGGATTTTTTATACATATTATATTCTTGATTGGTTCTTATTTTAGTTAAATAAAATAAAAAACTATCTTTATCTTTAATATATGAAAGAGCTTCTAATATATTTTTTCTTATAGTTTCATCGCCATTGTTATAATATTGCTCCAATGCTTCTAAAAAATTGTTCTCTTTTATAATTGAAAAAAAATGGATTTCTTCTTCAGATTCAATGTTTTTGATATTTTCAGAAAAAGGTCTTGGTAAACTGACTTCATGTGGATTTATTTTCTTATAATGCTCAAGTGTCCTCAACGGAGTTATCTGAAAATGATCTTTTATTTCCATTACATTTTTTTTCATTTGTAAATAATCAGATGCTTTTTTTACTATACTTATTCTGCGGTCATTAGATAATTTCCTTAAGATATCATCACTTTCCTGGTTTGAAAGTAACAGCAATACATCTAAAGAATAATATACAGTATTGTACGGCCATGTATCCAGGTTTCTCTTTATGATTTTTGAAATTTCATCATCTGTTAAATTCTTTGCCCAATACCAAAAAGGAAGTTTATGGTATATGGAGCTTTGAGTTAAAAATTCATAGCCAGATTGTTCATCAATTGTTAATTGGTGTCGGGATTTATAGAGAGAAAATATCTCTTCAAAATTTGAGCAATATTTATTGCTAGAGTTGTAAAGTTTTAATGTGGTATAATACAATTCTTGTATATCATCTACAGGAGAAGTATCATCAATAATTCTTACAGGTTCAGCATCTTCATCGCTTGATATCCTTTTTGAACTTATTTTTTCAGCCGTTTTCACAGGAACAATTACTATATTTGTATTAGCAATATCTATAATTTTGTCATGAATGCCGATTGCTGTTTCTTGATCTACTTCTTCGTTACTGAAAATAATATTATCTTTTAAAGTTTTTATTTCCTCTAAATATTTAAAGGGTTTGCCATCATCGATTTGCTTTTTTTCTTTTATTGATTTTATAATTTCATCTATTGACTTTCCAGTGTCTCTGTCTGAATATCCTCTTATTAAAAATTCAATTGCATTCCATGAAGAAATTATTGAATCCTTATATCTTCCCTCTTCGATAAGTTCATTTATATATTGGAGTTGATCCTCGTGAATTTTAGTTGGCTCCACTATTATATTATCAAGATAGGTTTTTATATTGTCTGGAAGATAGGCCTCTAATTCATCATCAAAATGTTCTTTTAGAAAGAATTTGAAAAAAGAATGCGTAAATTTAATATAATATCCAATAGTATAATCGTCAAAAGAAGCTCCGAGATGTTGAGATGAATTTCGTTTGTCATGGATTTCTTCCAACAAACTTTTTTCTGGAATTTTAATATCTTTCTGTTCTAGTCTATTGAAACATTCATGGTAATCAATTGTTTTTCCCTTTTTAGTATAAATGCTCAATCCGTTCATATTTTGAATTTTTGCTTTCAGCAATAATTCGATTGATTGGTCAATGTGAAGCAGTGGGAATTTGTTAGAGTGACCATAGACTAAAAAGTAGTGCTCTATTCCATGCACAAATGATTCAATTGATGAGGCCAACAACGGCGTTTTTGTCATATTCCCTACTATGTAACATATTAGATTGTAATAAAGTTTTTGTTTTCAATCTGATATTAAAATTTTCGATAAAATTCACTTGCAGGAATATTTGCGTATTAGTGTGATTTATAATTTGAATTTATGCAATACTTTCACTTCACTTGATACATATTTAATACTTATTATATGAAATCGAACTACTAAATTTAGATTGATGGGAAAATGTTTACTCTGACAAATTGCCCTCATTACAGGAAGGCCACTTATCATGATGTAGTAGTTTAATCCATGGAATTCAAACTCACATTTAATGATGGCATCCAAATGTTGAGTTATATGATAAACAATATGGAAGTAGATGGTACAGTAACTGAAGAAAGAATAGCCAGTTTGGTTTTGCAGGAATTAAGAGGTCATGCATATGATGGGGTTACTGTAAATGAACTTTGTAGGATCCTCAAGGAATGCTTTGGTGTGGTGGCTGTTTATTGTTGTGACTTGATCCAGAGATTAAAGTTGGAAATGGATATGTATTGCCTTGATGGACAGCATTTGTATTTTGTTCAATGCTGAGCAGATTTAAATTCAGCTAGATTATATGAATTTTATAAGGGACTATCGTGTTTTGAAGAAGGATAATACCTCAAAAATATTTTTTTATCAGAATCTTCATAATAGTGAATACGTGCAGCCTGTGAAATTCTTATTCTATAAACTTCTTTTATTTTCTCTTCTCTTATGCTTGTATCATTAGCAGCTTCAAAATGATTCAAAGTCAATAATTTAGCAATTTTAATTAATATTCTCTCTTTCTCCTTTTCCTGGTTCACATCGATAAAATCTTTTTTAAATTTACTATCAAATTCTATTTTATTAAGCGGATGTTTTATCTCCTTTGAACCAAAGCGTTGGCTCTTACATATAAAAAGTGCTAATTTAAATTTATAATCCCAATTATCTAATTTAGTCGGACATATATCCATGTAATTAATTTTAAGGTGCCATTGGGAAGGGTCCTTTATTAAATGATATTCTTTATTAAAATTCTCAGGGGTACAATTGCATTCAATTGAAATTGAGTTTTTGTCTGTCGCTAAATTAATACCGATTACAATGAATGCTTCTCTATCATTGTGTAATATACGATGCAGTAATACAAACCATGATTCATTTATTTGGTCTGATAATTCATAATCCAAATGACTTGTATCGCATTGGCATCTATTTTCGGGAGGTGATTCATAAAAATACGAAGCATTGTATAAAACATCGTAGATTGACTCCAGAAGATAGTTTTTATAGTAAACATCTTTAAACCAAGGTACTTCATTCCAAAAGCAGTTAAAAAATTCCCATGACCACGCTACTTTAATTCCCAATTTATTGATGGTTTCAATATGTTTAAGCAAAGCATGCATAAATAAATCTTGAAACTCTTGGTCATTCCATTCATTATTACTACAAAACAATGAACTTGGATGAAATATAGATACCAAAAGTTTACCTCAATCTTTTTTCGATTGCTTTTTGAACAATAACCCTTTTCTCTTCCGCAGACTGGTCAAAAAATCCTTGAGGCCAATCAACTATACCTCGTTTTTCATCAATATCTACACTTCGGGTTTGAGTGTGCCCATTAATTGAATCAAAGAACAAAATATTTGTATTTGAGTTTATGGATTCATCTTCATATTCAATAATTCTTCTAACAATTCTATTTATCAAATGGTCGCTATGTGTTTCAACTATAATTCTCTTTTTCGAAAGAATCATTGAAATAAAAAAATCGGCCAATTTCATTTGTAATTTGGGGTGTAAGTGTATTTCTGGTTGTTCTAAAATTAAAGTTTGTCTTGGTTTTATTCTTAGGCCTTCTACTAATATAGGCAGTATTTGACTAACTCCAAATCCTACATCTGCTAAAGTTATTTTTGAATCACCATATTGTCCAGATTGTATATACAATCTAATAATTTCTTCTTTTGATTCCAAATTATAACTATCAGAAATATCCATGTACTTTAACCAGCGGTTCACAGCTTTTTCTAGATTATCATTTTCTATTAATTCCCATTCTTCTCTTTGTTCATCAAAATAATAATAAGGGTCTATTTTTCTTTTCCCTTCAAGGGCCAAAATAAATGGGGCATTTTCACCTTTATTTCCAATATTCAAATATTCTTCTTCATAGATATATCTTCTAGAAGGTTCTTTTCTCAGAGGTCCAATATAGACAAAATCACCAAATTCAATTTCCATAATATGTCTCAATGAATAAAGAGGACGATTTAAATGTTGCAAATTTTGTCCTTCTTCTATTTTGACTTCAGGTATCAAATTTGTGTATTCTGGATGTCCGTTTGCATGAAAGTTTTCATAATAAATATATTTGACAAAATGCTTAGAACCAACGTCTGAATTTATTCTATGATTGCGATTGCAATTAGGACAAAAATATTTGTCTATGTGTTCAAAAGAAGATGTTTTTAAATCAATATTAGCGAAAGGTTGCGGACGAGTTTTTTTCCATTTTAATTCATATTCATTATTTTTTTTGTGATTTATGTGTATAGACGTTCCTATTGAAGATTCATTTTTTGAAGAATTTTGAGTGCAAAAATAAAAATTATTAATAATAGGCTCTCTTCTGTTTGTCTTATCATCTAATTTTAGGCCATAACTAACCATCAATGATTTTTTAACATCTTCTCCTTTATTATTTATAAATCTAAAAGCACGTAAAAATCGATGTTGAAGATTTTTTTTGTATCGCTTCGTAATAGAATTATTTAGGGGCTCAATTTCAAAACTTATTTTTACTTCATTTTTTTTATTTTGATTGTATACTATATTTTTAAATGAACCCATGTGAACATACTGTCCATTTAAGACTATTTTTCCATATCTCGATTGGTTTTCAAAAGTTTGTTTTAGGAGCAAAAGACTTTGGATTATTGTTGATTTTCCGCTACTATTTGTACCACATAGTACAGTTAGGGGTTTTAAGTCTATTTTTTGAGAGTTTTGTAAGCCTTTGAAGTTTTCGAGATGAATATTTTTTATCATAAAAATACCCCCTTATCTATTATTTCATACATTTTGAAATGAAAATATACCATTTTGGTTTTAGTGTATATTCCTTCTATAAATTTCTATCTACATTATAAAAATCAGGCACAAAACATTTGCTTTTTGTTGGTTTCTATAGATGTCTCCTTAACTTTTGACTCAATTGGACGCAACCTAAAAGCCTCTTCAAAAGACCTGGCCTCATCGAACTTATTGATTAAACCTTCATAAGGAGGGAACACACCTCCAAAACCAATGACTCTTCTGGATTTAGCTACCATCTCTAGTTTTGTCTCATCCCAAAAAGGGGACACATATTCATTCTTCTTTAATGATGTCAATGGTTCAAATCGCATTGGATATGAGACACAACCTAATTCCAATACATACTTGACCCGGTCCAAAAAAGATTCTGGAGTATCACCTTTGGAGGTATTTTCATCATAGAAATTATACAAATTATAAAACAGAATTTTTCTTTTATTGATTCCATTGGCATGTAGTAGATTGACAGCTTTAGTAATTGCTTCTTTTTCTTCTGGTACATCATAGGCCATTCTAATAGTATCCATTTTTAATTCTGCAATCATGGAAGCTTTTTCTTCATCGACCAATCTTGCATCAAGCCCTTGATTGAAATCGACCTTTAGGCCCATATCTTTAAGATTTGTAATAATCTCTTTCCAATGGGGGGTAGCAAAAAAATTATTATCCCAAAATATCACTTTTTTATGCTCTGGATGAATATATCTTTCAACATCTTTTACTACAGGTCTGAATTTACCTTCCATTTTTGGAACTGCACAAAAAGGACATTTTCTAATGCAGCCTCTTGATGAAAATAGAATGGAACTATTCCAATCTTGCCATTTCGGGACATCTTTTAGGATATCATATGAAGGCATGTAATCTTCTGCTTCTTCATGAAGGCCCAACTGTATATTCACAAAGGGAAATACTTCTTTTATATGGTCTGGTAGTAAAGATGCGTAAATACCTCCAACGTTTATTTTGGCGCCAGGGTACTGATTGTGGTAGTGCTTAATCACTTTGTGCACCGGTTTCCAGGCATATGTAAAAAGAGATGTTACTTCTATTATATCGGGATGAAAATCAAGGTCCTTGTCAATACCTCTAACTAGCTTAACAGAATTCCCATAAGACTTATAGTAAGATGCTAATTTCATTAAACCTAATGGAGGATATTTTGTATAATAATCAGGTTCAACTAATAATATATTCATAGCTACTAGTTAGTACATCCTTGTCATAAAGATTACGGTGAAATGAGAAAAAGGATCTCAATATGATTATTTCTTATGATCCTTTTTAGACTTGAATTCCTTTGAATTTTTTATTAAACGATGCATTAATCCAAGCGTAGAATATATTTCATTCATCACATCCAATTTCTCTTCTTCTGAACAAGAATTAAACCATTCAAAACCTTTTTTTTCATGTTTGGTTGGATTTACTATAATGTCATGAAAAGTATATATTAGAAGACCTAAACGTGCATCTCTAGCGTCATTGCCTTTATCTCCAAGAGTTAAAATACGATTCCCTTTATTTATTCGTACATCTTTCCAACCATATGCTTCTTGGGTCAACTCTTTTATCTCGTCATCATGCCCAACCCGCTCTGCAAGCATTTCTCTTATAGGGTCAGTTATACTAATTTCTGGTATCAATCTTCCCTTTGAATTTGCGCGTTTGATACTCTTCTTTATATCATCTGGAAGACTATCAATTGTTGCATTTAATCGGTCCTTTTTAATTTTGTTTTTTGAGGGACTAGCCTTGGACTTTTGAATTTGTTCTTTTAGTTGTTTCAATGTGTCTGTGTCAGTTTGTATCTTTTTTTCTATATTCTTCTTGAGAGGCCCTAAATCAGGGTCTTTTGGATAATTCTTCACTCTAGTAACTTTTTCATGTGCTTTATTGATTTCATGTTCGGCACTTTTAATATTGCCCTCATTCAGATACTTTTGAGCATTAGAAATATTAGAGGAAGGTACTTTAGATGATTGATAACGATTAAGACTATCAAGTGAACCTATGAATTCAGAAACCTGTTCATATAATTTATCGACAAGTCCACTATTTAGCTCAAACTGGTTTCTTGCAGCGTTTTCAACGATTTCATTTGAAATAACATGAATTTCGCCGAATTGCCATTCATTGTATGACCCTTCATACAAATTTTTCACTAGATTTTCGTTTCCAATTGTGAAACCTTTCTTTTTGAAAAAAATACCCTTATTCGGAGATTTAAGTCCTTTATTTGCTTGTGATGACAATATCCAACCTACGGCAACAAGCTTGTCACCTACAATAAAATCTTTAGTAATGACTTTTTCAAAAAAAGGTTCTGTAGTATAAGGTGGTCTATAAATTGTTTCATCTTCTAATTTGATATTTACTTTTGGAAACGCGACTCCTTTTTGCTGGAGATAATTCTCGATTTTTGAACCTAGTGTAAATTCATTTGGGTTAAATGAAGCAGGAGTAACTTTTTGTAAGTACTCTTTTATATTTTCGGATTCAAATATATCTTTTTGAGGTCTTAAAATCCTTTCTAAACGTATTATTGTAAATTGACCATCTAGATATGAATCATCTCTTCCTAAAGACAATTTTGAAATGTCTGTAGTTGAATTTTCTAGTATTTTTAAAATAGAATTTGTATTGTTTATTTCTTTTCTGATTTTATTGTTATCAATTTCTATTCGATATTTCCCACTGTTTTTTTTCTTTGTAATTATCACTATCTTTTCACAAACTGAAACTCCACTCCAAATTCCGATTCCTCTCCATCCAACATTAAATTCATTTTTGTTAGATATGCCTACATTTAAAGCATTTTCTAATTCGTTTAAGTCCATTCCTGTTCCATCATCTTCTATTACTAAATTCATACCATTTTCAAATGAAACATTAATGTTTTTTGCTTTTGCATCAACGGAATTTTGTACATATTCCCTTACGCAATTTAAATTTCCATCATATAATCCAGAAGTAATTATATTTATTAAATGTGGACCAATTTTGTTTTCATCAAATTTCATTGCATCACCAAATTGTTAAAAAATACTTTAAAGGGCGCTCATTCTTTATTGTTAATGTCTAACTGTCTGTACAGTTCGGCAATCTCTGATTCCAAATGTTTTTCAAGTGTACCAAGTTGAACAGAATTTACTTTGTCATATAGTATTTGAATTCCAGCATTCGCATATTCTTCTGCAATTGCATAAACTTTTTCTTTATCTGCAATAACTTCTACAGAATCAGTTTCACTAATTGCTATCGAATTAAGTATAGTTTCATCTTCTGGTTGTAAGTTTTTTAATAAAAACATACCGTCTTTTTTGATTAATTTTCTTCTTACACCATTTTTGAAACCGACTGACATTGCCATAAAAAATTGTTCTTTTCTCGATTTCTCTTCTAATATATCTATTTCAGAATATAGTTTTTCTTTTTGGTCCTTCTCGACAAATATTCTATCAATTATTCTTCTAGTCATTATATCCCTCTCACTAGTGTCTCTTTTTCGTCAGAGGACATTTTCAAAGAAACATGTGTATTTGCATAATTATTCAATATCTGGCTAATGTTTTCAGAATATTCATCTGGGGTAAATAGCAATATTGTTTGTTTATTTTCGCTAATATTAGCAAGAGCAATTCCAAAATTTTCTCGATGCTTGCTGGAGATCCTTGCAACAGGAGTATCTATTAAAATTGGTGAATCAAAACCAGAGACTTTATGTAAAGCCAAAGTGAAAGCAAGTGCCAAAAGTTCTCTTTCTCCTGCACTTATACTGCCTAAACATTCGTAATCCATGAAATGAATGAGACTTATGCTATAATCATCATTTATTTTCACATCTTTAAAGGTGGTCTTTTTCCATAGTAACTCGAAAAAGATTGCTTTTGTTTCTGCTTCTATTTGTTCTCTAGTATTATTCATTATTTTTTGCTTTGTACTCTTTACAACATCGTATGATTTTTTACAAAAATCAATCTGTGTTTTCAGCTCTTTTGCTTTCTGACCTTTTTCAATTTCTTTATCCAATTCTTCATTTAATCTTTTTTGTTCATCAATGAATCCTTCATAACGTTTTTGCAAGACACCCTTTCGCATAGTTTCGTTTTCTAAAATACCTTTGAACTTAGTTTGCTCTTGATGCCATTCTTTAATTTTTGGTAGATTGTAACCTCCAATTTTTTTGTTAATGTCTTCTAGCTCATTCTCAATCTTTGTAAGATCTCCATCATAAGATTTAATCTGTTCAGAAATAGTAACAAACTTATTCTGGAATCTTTTTAGCTTTTGTTCTATTTGAAATAAGGGAGCTTCCATTATTTGGAGGCCATGAGCTACTTGAGTAGATAATGTTATTTCATTTAATAACTTATTTACACGTGTTTTTGTGTTTTCATTTAGTGGATTTCCACATATTTTGCATATAGAATCTTCAATCGTCCTTAACAGAAGGTCCTTGTCATAAGTTGGTGGCAATTCACCTTTATTCTTTTTCTCTTCAATAACTGCAATCGTTTTTTTAATTGCAGGCCATGTCCTTATAAGGATACCAACTTCAAAAAGCAACTCTTGCTTTTCTTTATAAGCAACTTTGTATAAACTCTTTTTATCAATTTTTTGCTTATCAAGTTCCTTCACTCTTTCCTGTAACTCACTTACATCAGGAACTCCTCTTAGATTCTCGTCACATTTTTGGAGTTGATTTTGTGCTATTTCTATTTGTTGCTTGCATGTATCAATTTCCTTAATTGTATCTTTTATTTTATCAGTAACTTCTTCGTAACTCTTTCGTGTTTCTTCGATTTTTGGACTTTTTTTACCTGCCTCTCTTCTTAATTCACTTAAACAATCATCAAGTTTTGATTCAAGGCGATTTTCCAATAAATCGATCTGAGAAATTTCAAAAATAGCATGACGAATGTTTTGACCAGTAGCTTCCTTGAAATATTGGTCGAGTCTTTCACCATCGAAGAAGAAAAATTCCCTTATATCTTTTGGAACAAAACGGCCAACATAACTAGCAGCTTTTTCATTGAAATGTATCTGTGTATTTCCATCGGAACCAACAATTTTGACATCAAAATTTATATTCGAAGGATCAACATTTTTTCCTAACTCAGGTTTTTTATAAATAGCATTCCGGCTGAAAATTATTGTAATTTCCTCATCAGTTTCAACCCAAACTTCAACTGCTACTTTTAGGTCTTCATCACCATACAATTCTTCAACTGCTTTAAGGTTAAATAGAGGTAACTTTTTGGAATCATTGGAAATATGGGGTTCCTCTCCATATAAACACCAGTTAATAGCATTCAATATATTTGTTTTTCCAGTTCCATTTTCACCAACTATTATATGTAAGTCGTTACTTGAAAATTTTTTAAATAAAATTTCTGTATTAATATGCTGGCGATAGTTTTGAATGGCAACTTTTTCAATTCTCATGCTTTTCCCTCATTTTTGTATACTCACGTATTTTAGATCTGTAAGTATTTTTCCAGTGCCAATGGCCAGGATGTTCAACTTCTTCATACATTAATTCAATCAAAAAATCCGCCACTAATTTGTCATTTGCTTCTTCTCTGATAGTGCCTAATATGTTTTCATTCACTTTGATGTTCGCCATAATGTATCCCCCATGCATTTCACTTTGATAGCATAAATCATTTTCAATGCTTCAGCACTGTTTGTTGCAATGGTTGCAATTTCTTCACATCGTCTTAATTCTTTTTCAAATATTTTCATTTCTATCTCTTTGATGTTGGGTGGCAGATAATCAAAAGTTGGTCTTATGATAATATCATATATTGTAGCTTCTTTTTTACTTGGATATCTTCTAATAACACGTCCAATTCTTTGAATATATTCTCTAGGATTTCCACTACTTGCCATTAAAATAGCTCTCTTTGCTGGAGGTACATCTACTCCTTCATCTAGACATTTCATTGCAATTAATACTTGGTAACTACCATCAGCAAATTTCTCTAAAATATATTCTCTTTCAGATTTTCCGTTATATTCTTTTACTGGACCTGGGTTTTCGTTCATCGTGAATTGATGTGCTATAATTTTTCTCTTTTTGATGATAGATAAAACTGGTATCATTTGTTCTGAAGTACAATATATTATTGTGTGAATTAGATCATCTTGGATTTCGTCCAAAACTTTCTCAAGAACGCTATATTTATTTTTGGCATTTTTTATTATATCGGCCCTTCTAAAAAGCAATGCTTCTAATATTTTATCTTTTTCTGCTTGTTTTTTTTGATTTGCATACTTTACTGCAATAGATTTGCTTTTTTGTATATATTCTTCCAATTCATCATCTTGTAGGGGCACGAACTTTGGTATATATCTATATCTTGTCAAATAAGGTTCGCTCGTTGCTGGATTTATAGTATTTATTGCATCTTCTAAATCTAATTTATAAACGATTTTGTCAAAAAATTCATAGATTTCTTTAGTACCGATTTCATCAAACCATCTTTCAGGTGTAGCACTTAATCCTAACCGCCAATTGTATGCAGGGAGCATTCCCTTTTTGTTGAATGCCGCTCCAATACCATGGACTTCATCAGCGATTAAGAAAAATTCAAGGTTATTTTTATAATCCTCAACAATGGACTTGAAATCTTTTGAAGAAAAGGTGGTATGAGTAGTAATAACGATATTATTGCTATTTTCTGATGTTTTCATAATGGAATCAATATGCATATTCTGCAAAGTATCGACTAATTCACTTTTCCATTTATGATTAGAACTATCAGCTATAATCAATTTGTCATATTCAATACCAAAATTATCTAATTCTCTCTTCCATTGTTGAACTAGATGTTGATATGGGCAAGTTATAATAGTCAAAAAATTAGATTCAATGTTTGTAAGTTTATCCAAGCAGCCTAATGAAGTAAATGTTTTCCCTGTTCCAGTGGCCATTTCAAATATCCCTTTACGACCATTGTTAAACCAGGCGTCAATAGCTTTTTCTTGAGTTTCAAAAAGTTGCACCTTATTTTTCTTTTTACTCCACTTTTCAAGATTTATTTTGTCAAAATCATTGGGTGCAATATCTATCAATTTTGATTTTACTGCTGATGGTAGGTCTACTACATTTAGATTTTTGGATTTATTGTTCCAATACCGTTCAAATTTGCTGACATCTGCATCAACATACTCTTTTTGGTCTTCGTAAATATTCTGGAATACTTTGAATTCTTCAATATTGCCCGTCCATCCCATCGCAGTTTCATTTACTGAACCACTAAATGTAACAATGTTCCCTTCAGAATCTTTAAAGATTCCTACTTTTTGATGAAAAAGACCAACTTGTTGTATTTGATTTGCAATTAAAAGGGAACCATAATCATCTCTAGCAATTGCAACTTTTATATCGATTTTATGATTTGCTAACATCCATCCTAAAGCAAAAACATGATCTTTTACAAATTCATTTTCTAAATCTTCGAGTTCCAATAGCATTTTTTCTTGAATTACTTGTTCGGGAGATTTTATTGCTTGCTCAATTATATATATGTCCGCTTGATTAATTTTTGGCGAAACGATTATTCTCATCTTACCATCGTTTCTTATTAAACCTGTAACACCTCTGGCAGATATGGCCAAGCTAGTTGAAGAAAAAAATCCAGCAAGTCTATTGTATTCAATAGATTTTTCTAATACAGGAATATAAAAATCATTTAGTAGATCATCATCATCTGATGAATAAGCTCGTTTTAAATTTAGAGACCTTAACCCCAGTTTAACACCCATTATACCCAATCATTTAGTTTTTAATAATAAATAATTTTAAAGTTTTTATATGTTTCGAAATTATCGAGATGAGATTAATTTAAAATAATTTTGACGGCACTTCTTTTTTCGGATATGATTTGTAACTCAAAATTTGTCTCTTTATTGAAATCTTCGAATATATTTAATAATTGTTTGATATCAACCTATGGAGCAATAGTTAAATATAATTCATGTTATCTTTTTTAGCATAAGTTTAAGTTAAGCAAAGTGAAAAATAGATGTTAGGCACCGAAGTGTGAGTTTGTGGCTCGCTACGGGCACTTGTTATGAACTAAATTTTATGGGTTTACACGACTAAACAATAAATATATTGTAGGCAGGGCTTAATTACTAATAAAAGGTTTGTGCTTTTTTACTAAAATCCGGCCCCCAACCCGGCGCTCAGACTATTTTTCAATAATTTTATTGACTTTTACCATTTTAACTTCTTAAATTACTAATATAGTGATATCAAGATAAATATTATTAATAAGTTTTTTATTGTAAACTAATACATTCTAGTTGATAAATATGCTTAGAGAAGGAGAGACATACAAAAGAAGCAAGCTCCATGATGAATATGGTGGGAATAGACAAGGCGGAATTGCGAGCTGTAGGAAAAGTGATATGATTTTGCTTTTTACAGGAAATTCTGGTAAAGAACATGGTTATGAAGATGGATGGAAAAGCAATGAAATATTTCACTACACTGGTGAAGGACAAGTTGGAGATATGGAATTTAAACGCGGAAATAAATCTATAAGAGACCATCTAAAAGACGGCAAAGAGATCTATTTATTTGAACAATCAGGAGATGGTTTTGTCAAATGTTTAGGTGAAATGGAATATAATTGTCACCAAATACGAGAAGGAATTGATCGAAATAATCATAAAAGAAATATAATTGTTTTTGAACTCCACAAAAAACCTACTAAAAAATAATGCCAAACTCCACAACAGGAGTACGGCATCCAAATCATCCATCTTCACTCAAGCACATTATCCGTCTGCAATTCAAAGGAATCCTGCACACCATTCACATCCACGGTGTAATTACCCTTCTCCAGACCGTAGACATCAAGGGGTACGTTGATCTCGAAGGGCACAAGGGCCTGGGTGCATATGGCATCCTTAGGGCGCTTTGTAGGAATATGGACATTGAATGTGTTGCCTGTTTTTGCAGTTGTGATATTGGCCTCATCGATCACGGTGCAACCATCCTTAAAGTTACCGGTGGCATGGACACTGACCTGGACCGGGAAGGATTCCATCACCATTATGTCTATGTTATCCACATCGGCGGTGCCGTAGATATACTCGGTGTCATCGCCATCTGCAGGGACAACCGGTTCTCCTTCAACTTCCAGTGTCAGGCTGAAAGTGTCTTCCTCACCCGTGACGTTTTCCCGGGGACGCTTGTAGATGGCATCAATCTGCTGTTTTCCGTTATCCATAATCCTGAAGGTCCATACACGGAAACCCGGTGCACCCACGACATCCTCATTTTCAGGCGATTCAAACTTATCTTCTACGATTTTGATGCCATCGGAAGTTGTCAGGTTCCACTGGTACCCTGTGGAGGGATTTTCTTCCAGGCGTACTGAGAAATAATCCCCGGTGGAAGCATTCACTGTGCTACTGTCCCACTGGCCGGACAGTTCCGTACCGTTGTTCAACGTGTGGGCATCCACACTTTCATTCACACCTGTACCACCATCGTCCGCACACCCCGGGGAAAGGACAACTGCGGCCACCACAACGATAAAAGCAATCAAAAGCAAACCTGCTCCTGCATGAGTGTTAATCTTCAAGTAACCATCTCCATGTGAATACATGGCATTCACATTATATATTTATTTTTTAAGCTGCAAACCCATTCGAACCTTTATCACTGGGTCCGCAGGGCTTCCACGGGATCGAGTTTCGAGGCTTTGTTGGCAGGATAGAGACCAGCAACCAATCCTATGGCCAGGGCAACCAGGAAACCCACAACAATGAGATAGAATGGGAAAATATAAGGTAAATCCAAAAAGTAACCTACACCATAGGAAGCAGCAATACCCAAAACTGTACCCAGTATGCCACCAATAGCACTCAGAACCACCGATTCTATAAGGAACAGGGTCAGTATATTCGCACGGGCAAAAAACCCAGGGACTTGAGCAAGCCCACTTCCTTTGTCCTTTCAGTCACGCTTACAAGCATAATATTCATAATACCTATCGAGCCCACCACCAGGGCAATCAGTGCTACAGAGGTCAGCAGGGTTGTCAGGGCACTGGAAAGCTGATTCAGGTTATCCAGGATATCCGTCTGGTTGAAGATCGAATAGGGTTTGGCATCCTCGTTATCAATATCCCTGCTGGGTACTCCCACCGAACGGGCAAGGTTTTCATCCACATCATCGGTAACCCTATCCAGGATTTCGAGAGAATCCGCTTTAATGAAAAATCCCCCTATATCATCCCTGTGCTGCATCTGTTGCATGACAGCAAGAGGAATAAAAACACGTCCTGCAGGATCCACTTCAGGAGATACGAAGGAGGCATCCGGGTCCTGTATGATACCCTTTACACGAAACGTCCCTGTACTCATCCCTCCATCCACATTTCTTATACTGATATTTATAAAATTCTTGACAGATAGATTCCGGTCAAACTTATCATAGGCCACATCCGAACCGATTACAGCCACGTTCCTGTCCTGACTGGTCAGAAACTGGCCGTGTTCCATATTTATGTTCCCCACTTTCTCATAATCGGGAAGGACCCCACTGACAGTTGCGGTACGCTCCGCTGATTGGTACTTCAGGGTCGCTGATTGCTGGTTAAGTGGGGAGACAGCAGCAACACCATTGGTATTTTCAACCACATTGAACTGGGAATCTCCGAATACATTGTTTTTCTGGGTGAATATAACGATAAAATTAGTACCCGATGCTCCTATTTCTTCTTCGAAGTACTGCCCGAAACTGGTCCCCATGGATATGTTGGCAATTACAGCGGCCACCCCTATGATAATACCCAGGGTAGTCAGGGCAGAGCGCAATTTCGCACTACCTATGCTGGCAAAAGCTAACTTTACCGCCTCTGAAAGCCTGACCATAAGAGATTACCTGATCATTCCTTAGGATTCCATTTTCTGCGATACATATAGACAGCAACGACCAGCAGGACAAGCCCCAACAGTTACTAACCATCCTTGCTGTATTCGTACTCAACCTCATTGCAGGGGTGTATCCTGCAAGCAGAGCTGCAAAAATGGACCCTGTAGAAAAGCAATAGCAACACATTAAGCATAAGAACAGGGGAAAAGTGTATATACGAGACTTACATAAGGGTGTATAGATGAGCGGGTTTTAATCCCTTTTTTAGTACCCCCACTCCCCAGCCCGCTCATACCACCCCCATTAAGGTAAGCAAGCATTTTAGTATAGTAAATGATAGGGAATGTTAACATATATACTCTTTGCTTCTGAATTTTAAGCATGTTTAAAATTTTCAAGCACAATTATTCCAGGGACTCAAACAGATTCCTTACATAACCTGCCAATTGTATACTTATATCTACAGAAGACATCATAGTATCAGCCTTTACTATACTGCAATCCATATTTTCAAAAGAATTACAAACCTGTGGATCACGGATATCTGTTACAAACACATCCAGAAAGTCATGATAGCACCTTGCAACTTCATTTGAAGAAATACCGTAACCACATGCTTTCATAAGTTTACCAGCAGGACCGCTAACAGGTTCATTCCCGATAATAGGACTGATTGCAACCACATTTTTACTTTTAAGGATTTCAGGCATTCCAGCAAGGGATATGATGGGCCCTATGCTTGTAATCGGATTGCTGGGTCCAATCAGGACATTGCTATCTTCCCGTAGTTTTTCCAGCACAGCAGGGGATATAGAAGCTTCACCGATCCCAACCATCTTAACTTCAAGTACATCGGGTTTGCCCTGATGCTTAATCCAGAAATCCTGGTAATGCATCCAGCCCTGGGGTGTGCGGATGATGGTGGATACCGGATCATCTGACATCGGCAGGATGTTGGCCTTGATACCAAAACTTGAACAAAGGTTTACAATTGCTTCAGTCAGGGTAGCTCCGTTGCGAATCATTTCAGATCTCATGATATGCGTGGCCCGATCCCGGTCCCCAAGCATCATCTTTTCATCATAACCACAATCCTTCATAGCATTGAAAGTGCGGAATGTATCACCTGCAATACCCCACCATTTATCGCGATCTATCATACCGGCAAAAAGGTAGAGTACTGTATCAATATCCGGTGTTACAAGATTACCCGATACCCACAGGTCTTCCGCGGTATTCACGACAACTGTAATTTCTTCTTCGTCCATTGTCCGCATCAGGCCATCAAGGAACTTGGGGGTGCCGGTTCCACCGGAAAATATTATCACGATATTACCTCAATTTACTACCAAAATCACAACAAATCACAACATCATTATAATATGAACGGTTATTTAAAAACATGAAGGTCATGAGGGACCCCGTACACGGTCATGTCGAACTTGACGAACTTGCAGTATCCCTTATGGATACACCCCGCATGCAGCGTCTCAGGAGGATACGCCAGCTAGGACTTTCCAACCTGGTATATCCGGGTGCCAACCATACTCGTTTTGAACATTCACTGGGTGCACATCACCTGGCTACAACCCTTGCGGGAGAAATAGATTCAGTACAACAATCTGAAATCGATGAACTCAGGGTTGCTGCAATGTTGCATGATATAGGACACGGACCCCTTTCCCATGTGACAGAAGGCATCATCAAAAAATACACCCGCAGGGAGCATGAAGATGTAAAACACCTGCTGCGCAAAGGAGATATAGCAGAAGTTTGCAGTGATGCCGGCCTCAACATATCCAGGATCGCAGACCACATCCTGGGCAAAACCTCCCTCGGACAGATTATAAACAGTGAGATTGATGTTGACCGCATGGATTACCTCATTCGTGATGCACATTACACTGGCGTTGCATACGGTCTTGTAGATCATAGCCGCCTGATCCATAAAATGCAATTCTATGAAGATAAACTGGTTGTAACAGAAGGTGGACTCAATGCAGCCGAATCCCTGCTTGTATCACGTTTTTTAATGCATCCTTCGGTATATTTCCATCATGTGACACGCATCTCAGAAACAATGATAACAAGAGGCATCGAATATTTGATAGAGCAGGAGAAACTCGATCCCTCCAGCCTTCAGGATATGGATGATTACCGCCTGTTTGAAACCATGCGCCAGGATGGTGGTTACGCCGGGGAGATGATCAACAGGATTGATGAGAGAAAACTGTACAAACGTGCCCTTTATGTAGGGTTTGATGACGTTGATGAGAAGGTTTTGGGCTATCGCAAATCCATCCAGAGGGTGGAAAAAGAAATAGCAGAAGAGGTGGGAATTGATGAAGAAGAAGTCCTCATAGATATTCCGAAATTGCCCCGTATAGAGGAAATGAAAGCATTGATCAAGGTCAACGGAAAGAAAATGACCCTTGATAAAGCCTCCCATCTTGTAGCAACTCTTGAAAAAGCACACCGTGATAACTGGAAGCTTGGGGTTTATACCCCCAGGGAACACAGGGAGAGTGTGAAGAAAATAGCAACCGATTTTTTCGAGGTTAAAAAACAGACCCGACAATACAAGTTAACGGATATATAAGGCGATATAAGTGGAAGTAATTGAAAAAAAAACTGGGAAAAGGAAACTTTTTCTTAGATGGCGCATTATTGGAGACAGTTTGCTTGTAACACTTACGGGCGGCGATGAGCATATAGGAGCAGTTGCTGTGGGTAATTCTGGTGCGTCCTCGGTCATTACCCTGCCCGGACACAGGGATGATGAAATTGCACACAGACAGGCAGGCCGCATTAACAGGAAAACCGGCAAGGATACTGTTTTCCTTGTGGGGATACATTTCAACAACATACAACCTGATGAGGTCAGGAAAATATGCGATACCGCAGAACTCATGGTTGACGAACTTATAGATATAATTGAGGAATAATATGGAAGTTGTAGTGGGAATCAGTGGGGCCTCCGGGGCACAGTACGGAATCAGGCTACTTGAAATATTTGCAGAAAAGGGAATTTATACACACCTTGTAATAACCTCTGCAGCCAGGCAAATAATAAATATAGAAACAAACTGGAATATCGAAGAGGTGGAAAAACTTGCCTGTGAGGTACACGAGGAAAAAGATTTTACTGCTTCTGTAGCAAGCGGATCGCATCCTTACAATGCTTTGATAATAGCCCCCTGCAGCATGAAAACTGCTGCTTCCATTGCACACGGAATCTCAGATAATCTCCTTACAAGGGCTGCTGATGTCTGCCTCAAGGAAGGCAGGAATGTTATCCTGATGGTGCGGGAGACTCCTTTCAGCCGAATCCATCTGGAAAACCTGCTCAAACTCAAGGAATCCGGCACCCAGGTTTTGCCTGCATGTCCTGCATTCTACAACAAACCGCAATCAATAGACGACTTAATTGATTTCATGGCCGGGCGGGTGCTGGATCTTCTGAATATTGATAATGACGTATATCCCAGGTGGGAAGGAGACAGCAACTGAACTAATTTTCACCCTCTTCTGCGCCCTTCAATAGTTAGATATATCTAGGAGAAGTGCATTTAGGGGGGATGCCCTTATATCATGTGGGATAGTAGGGTAGCCTGGCCGATCCTCGAGCGTTTGGGACGCTTGGACTGCGGTTCAAATCCGCGCTATCCCACCATTATTCTTCATCTAACTACTAATTTTAACGAATATTTTATAAACCAGCCTGACGTGGGAAAAACTATGGCTGCCAAGAAGGTTAGATTGTTTGCCAATGTCAGGGAAAAGGCCGGAACTTCTGAAGTAGAGGTCAACGGCGATACCGTTTCTGAGATATTGGATGAAATAATTGCAAAATACCCGAATCTTGAGGAACTTATATTTGAAGATGGCAAAAAACTCAGAGGATATATAAACATCCTGATCAACGGGGAAAATATCCAGCATCTTGAAGGTACAGACACAGCGATTACAGAAAAAGATGAAGTCGCCATATTCCCCCCGGTTTCCGGTGGATAAATAAAAATGGTGGGACAATCCCATGGAATACCGGGATGTTACCAATCTCTTTTTAATAGGAACCGGTGGATTCCTGGGAGCGGTATGCAGATATGGCACGTTCACCATAATACCCGGTACCCGGGGAACACTGGTTGTGAACGTGGTGGGAAGTTTCCTGCTGGGATTGTTACTGTTCTACTCTGACTATATCGGTTACCTGACCCCACGCATCCGAATGTTTGCAGGCATCGGGTTTTTAGGCGCATTCACCACATTCTCCACATTCATTGTACAGACCGTGCAAATGCAGCCTGTATACGGGTTTGCAAACATGATGATAAATCTGCTACCCGGCTTATTTGCAATCTTTCTTGCAAGAAGCCTGATAATATACATCGGAGGCAGGTGAAATGGATCCGACAGGCTATTTACTTGTTGGCATCGGTGGGTTTATCGGTGCAACACTCAGGTATATAGTCGCGGGAATGACCCCTAAAAGGGGAAATGTACCTACAGGTACACTCACAGTAAACATAATTGGTACAACAATACTCTCATATCTTACATATTCCCATTCCCTGCAGCATCTTTACCTGTTGAATATAGGTATTCTGGGTTCATTCACCACTTTTTCCACTTTTGCTTATGAATCATTTGCACTCCTGGAACAACAGACAAACCGGAGTTTTCTTACAAATATAATGCTTAACTGCATGTTCTGCATTGTCGGTGCCGGACTCGGGCAGTTAATGGCAAACCTAATTTAAAAATAGAATTGAACAAAGAAAGGGGACCATATGCAATCCAAAATACTGACAATTTATCTTAGTGAAAATGATACATACAAAGGTAAAAGTGCCCATCAAGCCATCATCGAGTTCTTGCTTGAAAATGATGTTGCCGGTGCCACCGCAATCAAGGGAATCGAGGGATATGGAGTACACAGTGTAATCCATAAAGCAAGTATCCTCAGGCTTGGAATGGACCTCCCAATCATAGTACAGGCCGTGGATGAAGAAGAAAAGTTGCGTAACACCCTGCCCGAACTCAAGAAAATGGTTCCTGATGAACTCATTGTGATGCAGGATGTGGAAATCCTGGCAGGGCATAAAATGGATTAATTACCTGTAGAGGACTATCGCCCTTCCACGCACATCTATCAGGGTAGTGGATGTAAGAGAGGCCAGTTCCTCTGCAATTGAATCCATACTTTCACCGGGAAAACTTTTGAGGATTTTTACCTTGACAAGATGATTGGCTTTAATTTGTTTTTTCAATTCAGTTACAACCGCATCATCAATTCCCTTTTTACCCAGAGTAAGAATGGGTTTCAGGTGAGTTGCTTCTGACCTAAATTTCCTTATTTTATCCTTATCCATCAAATAACACCTGCCTATAGGGACCTGCATGAAGTATATATAACTAACTTAAAGAAAAGCATTCAGTCTTCCTTTATGCCCTGAATGGATATAGAACCATCTTCCACCAAATACTCAAACCAGGGAGTGGGTTTGGAAGATATGCCTACTGCACGTAGGTAATGACTGCCGTTTTCTTCCTGCACCTCAATCATACCATCATAAAGTTGTTTTAAGGTAGCAATTGTACGGGAGTCATGCATCTGGTCTTCAACTACGAATAAACCAAGCCCCTTTATGGCTTTGATTCTGCCTGTGAACACGTGCATGAAACGAAATACCGTCTGGATATTAGAGTACATGAGAATGGTGGAGACAGAATTAATACAGAGAATATTATGGGATATTTGACGTTTCATCCAGAATTGTTCAAAAAACTGACTTATTCGAACACCTATACCTGTAAGATCCACAGGACTAGAAGCACGTTTTATGTTATCAGTATCATCAGCTGCCATCCCCAGCGTCTTTGTTACACAATCCACAATCCCTATGTTGGAGACAGGTAGGGTTTTGTCAAAGGAGGTGAACCATTCCAGGACATGTTCACCCGGTTCTCTTGTAGAGACTATGACCGAAGATTCTTGCCTTTTGAGACCATTTTTAAGAATGTGGTATGCAACATCTTCCTTTCCACTCATAGGAGGACCTATTACCATCAGATTGCTTCCTCCACGGATTTCCCCGATAATATTATCCAGCTCTTCAATGCCCAGTGAATAGGATGTCATATACTCCAGTTGAACTCTCTATTTTAATTTATTATATAAGGATAGCCCTTAATAACATTATTCCTGATAATACCCTCAGTTATTACGATCTTGCATGTTTTACTATATGTCCGGCTTCAGGAATTACGATTTCCTCAACTGCAAGTTCCACTGCCTTTGGAGAACCAGGAAGGCAGAAAACTGCACAACCCTGTATGATACCTGCAGTTGCCCTGCTCAATATTGTGGCAGACCCTATCTGATCCAGACTTTTAAGACGGAAAAGTTCTCCGAATCCTTCAAGTTCTTTTTCAAATAATGGACAAAGGGCTTCTATGGTCACATCGCAAGCAGATAAGCCTGTGCCGCCGGTAGTGATCACAACATCGGCTCCATTAAAGATCGCTGACAGGACTTCTTTTCTTATATCTGCGATATTATCTGCCACAAGCCTGTAGCACAATACATTGTGATGGGCAGCCCCTATAAGATCTGACATTCGTTGCCCCGAGACATCATCCGCAGCAGAGGGTGATTCTGTAGATCCATATGTATTAAAACGAGAAGTTGAGATGGTTACAAGACTAAAGGCATATACTTTATCAGTTCCTTTTTTATGCTCTTTGGTGCTGGAGCTCATAAAAGAACATATAGAAAACTGCATATATTATAATTTCTGCTGCATACCCTTTACAAATACAACAAATGACCGATAAGACTTATTAACTACCAGACAATATGGAGGGGCAATATAAGATAGTACACCATCCCATCAATACATTAAAATATGTAAATCTCAATAAGAAACCAAAACTTTCGAGAATGGGATAATTCTACATCATTATCATTCCAAGGAGGCTTTTAGTCCATGACAAGAAAACCAGCAAGTATGTACAGGAACATTAAACAGCGCTCATATACACGCAGAAAGTACATGGGTGGTGTTCCGGGAAGTCAGGTAATACACTACGACATGGGAAATAAGACCGCAGATTTTCAGGTCAAGATGTCACTTATATCTGAAGAGAAATGTCAGATGAGACATACAGCTCTTGAAGCAGCAAGGATATCAGCTAACAGACATATGCTTTCCAAAGTGGGCCGTATCAGTTACCATTTCAAATTAAGAGTTTACCCCCACGAGGTTCTGAGAGAAAACAAACAGGCAACCGGTGCAGGTGCAGACCGTGTATCCAGTGGTATGAGAAAAGCATTCGGAAAAGCTGTAGGTACTGCAGCAAGAGTCTCTGCCGGGCAGAAGATATTCACTGTTTCTGTCAATAAGAAGAACTTCAAGCATGCAAAAGCTGCACTTAAAAGAGCAGGACAGAAGCTTCCAACACCAATAAGAATTGTTGTTGATGAAGGCGCAGAGCTGGTACAATAAAACCAGCTTTTGAGGAGGGGACACTTATGGAAGATTATGAATCCTTGCTTGACCAGGCAATGGAAAATCTACCGGAAACCGAAACAAGAGATGAAGAACGTTTTGTAATTCCGGAACCCAAGGTTTATTTTGAGGGAAAAACAACGGTACTGGACAATTTTGCACAAATTAGAAGTGTCCTTAACCGTGATGCTGATCATCTGATGAAGTACCTCACAAGGGAACTGGGTACCGCCGGTAAGGTCGAAGGTGGCAAGGCCATATTTCAGGGGAAGTTCCCTGTCCAGGCTATCAAGTCCAACATAACTGCATATGCTGATGAATATGTCATATGTTCGGAATGCAACAGGCCAGATACGAAACTTGTGAAGGTTGACAGAGTCCTAATGATGAGATGTGCCGCATGTGGTGCGCACAGGCCTGTCAAGAAAAGGAAAGCCACTGCACCTACCCCTGAATCAGCCCTTGAAGAGGGGAAAGAATATGAAGTCAAGATTGATGCTGTTGGTTCCAAGGGAGACGGAATCGCCAAGATGGCAAAATTCACGATTTTCGTTCCTGGTACTGCCAAGGGCGATGTCTTAAAGATCAGGATCAAAAAAATCAGTGGAAACCTGGCTTTTGCAGAGAAGGCTAATTAAGGAGCAATACCCAATGGCAGTCGATGAAAAGGGCCAGGGAATCAATATTTTTTCGATTCCCGGCCTAAACATTGACCTCGAAGATTCAAACGGCTCTTTACAGTTAAATTCCCGGGGCCAGCTTAGATATGCCTGCTCACCTATCCTGAAAAAAATTAATGAAAGATTAAGGGAAGAAAAGCCCGTACATATTGGCAAGGACAGGGTAATTGCTTCTACCTGGCTGCCTCCAATTCCGAGCGGCCCTTTTAAAAGACTCCTTAATGCTGAAGTACAGCATGCTTTGGGGAGACGAGTACCTGAAACTGTTTCTTTTGAGATCACACGACAATGCAAATGTAATTGTGACCATTGCGTTATAAGTGGTGGAGAGGAAGATCTTGACACAGAAACTGTCAAGAAAACCATAGATGATGCTCTTGATATGGGTGCATTCATAATTATTTTTACCGAAGGAGATCCTCTTCTCAGGGAAGATATTTTTGAATTAATAGAGTATGTCGACAAGGAACGTGCAATTGTCAATATGTACACACCTGGAACAGACATGAATCCTCAAACGGCAAGAAAGCTAAAGGAAGCGGGATTGCATAATCTTTTAGTCAGTATATATTCCACCAATCCCGAAAAGCATAATGCGGTAAGAAGACTTGAGGGTGCATTTGATATGGCTACAGCTGCCATTAAATATGGACTTGATGCCGATTTATTAGTCACTATGTGCACCCATGCCTCCCCGAAAAATATGGATGAACTCCCACAACTCTATGCTCTTGCAACAGAGATGGGAGTGAGCGAATTTTCAATCTGGGAAAGCGCTCCGAAAAAAAAGGGTGATGCTATTATCTCATC
This sequence comes from Methanohalophilus euhalobius, assembly GCF_900215215.1. Taxonomy (GTDB): domain Archaea; phylum Halobacteriota; class Methanosarcinia; order Methanosarcinales; family Methanosarcinaceae; genus Methanohalophilus; species Methanohalophilus euhalobius. The sequence continues at coordinate 44,267 of NZ_OBDR01000003.1, forward strand.
TGAGGACAGGGAAAAAGTCCTTGAAATGCACCATAAGGCCAATTCCACAGAAACGGGCCCCAGAATATTTACCAATAGTTATTTTGAAGGTGAGATGCTGGGTTGCATGGCGGCTCAGCGCTGGATGCATATCTGCGTGGACGGATCGGTCAAGCCCTGCCCATATATCCCATTCAGTTTTGGCAACATACAGGACCAACAGTTAAGAGACATCTGGAAGAACATGAAAAAAGCCCCCCGATTTGAATCCGGGGATGTATTCTGCCAGATGCAGATGCCACAATATCTTGAACTTGTGGAAAAGATTCCAGATGGAACTGTCCCTCCCTATCCATTTGACAAAATCTAATAAATCATACCAATGACAAAATAAACCAGATTAATCTTGAGGATATGCATGAATGTGAAACTAGATCCCTGGGGCTCGTCAAATATCGACGACTATTCAAAATTGTTCGATGAATTTGGAATACAGCGTTTTGATGAACTTCTGTTCGGGATTGAGCAACCCAGCTCTTACATGAGAAGGAAGATTATCTTTGGCCACAGAGATTATGACATGATAACCCGGGCCATGAACGACAATGACCCGTTTGCGGTAATGAGCGGGTTCATGCCTTCCGGAAAAGTCCATCTTGGTGGAAAAATGGTCATGGACCAGATCGTCTGGCACCAGCAGATGGGCGGTGAGGCTTTTGTGGGTATTGCCGACAGGGAAGCATATTCAGTTAGGGGATATTCCTGGGAAAAATGTAAAAAAATTGGAATTGAAGAATATATCCTTAGCCTGATTGCCCTGGGATTTGAACCAGAGGGACATATTTATTTCCAGTCCCAATCCAAAAATGTAAAGGATCTGGCCTTTGAAATGGGTGTCAAGGCAAATTTCTCGGAACTCAGCGCCATATATGGTTTCAATGGACAGACCAATATAGCACATATGGTCAGTGCCCTCTCACAGAGTGCGGATATCCTCCAGCCCGAACTTGAAGAATTCGGCGGACCCAAGCCGACAGTTGTTCCTGCGGGGGCCGATCAGGACCCGCACATGAGACTCACCCGGGGACTTGCCAACAAAATGAACATGTTCCTTATCGAAAAAAGGACGGATAAGAATAACGTGCCCTTTGTCAGTGTCCGAAGCAAGACCGCACCTGTTGATGCACTTGAAGAGGTTTCAGAGGCATTGCCCTGGGATACGAAACTGTTCGAGGGGCATGTAGATATCTTTGGCGTGGACGACCTGACCAAACTTAAGGAAATCACAATGGAAGTCGAAATGAATAACGGAGGATATGGATTCCTTCCACCGGCTTCGACCTATCATCGCTTTATGTCCGGTTTGCAGGGGGGTAAGATGTCAAGCAGTGTACCTGACAGCCTGATTGCCCTTACCGATGATCCGGATGATGCCGCCCGCAAGGTTAAGAAGGCAAAGACGGGCGGGCGTATGACCCTGAAGGAACAAAAGGAACTCGGGGGACAGCCCGACGAATGTTCGGTCTATGAGTTACTCGTATTCCATCTTAGTGACGACGACGGGGAACTGGCACAAATTCATTCCGAATGTTTGGATGGCAGTCGCATGTGCGGAAGTTGCAAGGGACTGGCAGCAGAACGTATGGCAGAATTCCTCAAAGACCATCAGGAAAAAAGGGAACTGGCACGCGAGAGACTTGAAGAATACGGACTCTGATACTTAAAGGGAGATACTATGGAAAACCTCAATCTTACACTGAATGAAAAGGAAGTACTTCTCTTCCTCGAAAAAAAAGGTACTGCAAGTCCCGCAGATATAGCCGATGGAACATCCCTGAAAATAGAGAATGCTACACAGGCCTCTTTTTTGCTTGAAGAAAAGGGTCTTGCAGAAGTTAAGGATGAAGTATCGGAAAAATATCGCCTCAGTGCAGAGGGTGTGCAATATGCACAAAAGGGCCTCCCCGAGAGACAGGTGCTCAACAGGATTGACGGCCCCACTTCCATAAAGGACCTGCAGGAAATGCTTTCCCCCCAGATGGTGGGAATTGCAACCGGATGGCTCAAGAGAAAAGGCTGGGCATCTGTTGAGAAAGGGAATATCATACCCGCAGCAGATGTATGCGAAACCGATGACGAGATCGCCCTGGCAAAACTCGGTGAGACGGCAGTTCCCCTTGAAGAAACCGGAATTGACCAGAAGGTTATGAAAGACCTGGTCAAACGCAAACTGGTAGAAAAAGAAGAAACCAAAAGCCGTACTATCACAATTTCAGCCGAGGGCCAAAAAATCGCTGCATCCGGTCTAGAACTTACCGAAGATATCACCCAGCTGACCTCCCGGATGCTCAAGAGCGGGGAATGGAAAAACAAGACATTTCGCTCCTACAATATCGATAAACCGCCAAAGAAAGTTTTTGCAGCAAAGGTCCATCCCTACCAGCGCCTGATAGACCAGATGCGCCAGATATTCCTGGAAATGGGATTCACTGAAATCAAGGGAGATATTATACAGAGCTCCTTCTGGAACTTTGATGCCCTTTTCCAGCCACAGGACCATCCTGCCCGGGAAATGCAGGATACATTCCATCTGGAATCCCGTTCACAGTTGCCGGATGAATACGTGGAAACGGTATGTTCCATGCATGAAAAGGGCGGTGACATTGAATCCAGGGGATGGGGCGGCAAATGGGATAGTGATGTCGCAAAACGCAACGTATTGCGCACGCATACCACCTCGGTCAGTATCAAACACCTGGCAGATAATCCCGAACCACCGGTCAAAGCTTTCTGTATAGACAGGGCCTATCGCCGGGAAACAATTGACCCCACACATACCCCGGAATTCGAGCAGCTGGAAGGCGTGGTAATGGACAGGAACATGTCCTTTGCCAACCTGCTGGGATGCCTGAAGGAATTCTATCACAGGATGGGATTCGAGAACGTCAGGTTCAGGCCCGGGTACTTCCCCTATACCGAACCCAGTGTCGAACCCGAGGTATATATTGAGGAGCTTGGATGGGTTGAACTCGGCGGTGCCGGAATATTCAGAAAAGAGGTCACTGAACCTCTCGGCATCAAAGAACCGGTTTTGGCATGGGGTCTGGGTGTCAGCCGCCTGGCAATGCTGAGATTGGGTTTGAAGGACCTGCGTGAATTATACCAGTCCGACATTGAGTGGTTGCGCAAAAGCCCTGTCTGCAAACTCTGATTCAAAGCAGTCGGGCCAGCAGTGACTTCCTGTGAAGAGAGATAAAGCAAAAGTCAATTATCTCAGATATTTCATTGATCTTATTTAAAAAATAGATTTTAAAAATAAGTTTCTTTGCTTGGACAGAGAGTTCTATTTAGTAGATGTCTTTGAGTTTTTGCAAGATAAAGAAAATCCTCATATTACTCCAGTCGTAAGAAGAGGAAACAATATCAAGCAGATGTTTATCGGGAGAAAAGCAAGGTCTGCTGAATATGTAATGAAGAATGCTCAAAGACAAGAAGTTCAGCTGGATATTGTAATTGATGTGAAGTATCTGAAAGGTAAAAGAGGAAAATATGAATGTGAAAACCTTGGGTTTGTTGTTTATGGAGTTAAGTGGTCTCCAAGGAAGGTTAGTAACGTCTACAAAAGACGGTTTGCTATCGAATCATCTTACAGGATGAGAAATATTGTTAAACCAAGGACATCAACAAAAGATGTAACTTTCAGATATTTCTTTACAATAATATGATTCCTGCTCAGAAATGTATGGCTATATCTCCAGAAAAAGCATTTTACCAGAGTGAAACAAGGTCCTCCTACTATCAATGAGGATATGTTCAGGTTCGATAAATTCTTTCTCTTGATAGAGGATTGGCTTAGGAGAAAGTTGAGGATTCGAGTAGTAGTGGAGTGTTTGAGGTGATATAATCGATTAAATACAAAAAAAGGAAAAATTAGTGAACTACTGAATTTTTATGGCCATTTCATTTGTCTGTCCTTTGCAAGATTCATGGCATTGGCAGAAAGTATTTATTATGTGACATAGTTAGAACATAATGCAACATCATAACGATGTTAGTGGGGTTCAGCCAGTCTTGACGGAATAACTGAACCCCATGCCCGGAGGCATGATTATGTTGGCTTTGAGGATACTTAAAGTTTGGCTTATCTTGCCTCTGGAGAATGAAATTGAGGTAAGAAGAAATGAAGAATGGTAAAGGTATAAGAATAGGCTCACTTTTCATGGCGATGCTTATTTTGAGTATGGCTTTTGTTCCTGGTGTGATGGCACAAGCTGAAATGTCAGAAAAAGATGAATATGTTAATACAATAGACATTACAGATGAAGTATCATTGTCTAAAGAAGAAATTGTACAAAAATCAAAAAATATTAAAGTACTAAAAGAAACTGAATACGAAAAAATTGTATCAATCAATGCAGATGATGGGTCAGTTGCATATGCGATTTCTTGGGCAGATGACAAGAATCCTAAAAGAACTAATTTTGCATTTGTAAACAAGAGCGAGCTGAAATCTGTTAAAAAATTATCCTCGGAGCAATTCAACGATGATTTATTAGTTGCCTCCACAATCTCAGCAGCAAGATCTGAATTTGGAATGGAAGTTATGTGGAATCATATGGAGATGAATTGACAGGCGGTGTTCATATATATTTCTCCCCTCGTGATGCATCATATGTTGCGAATGTGGGTTCCGTTTGTGCAGGAGCTTTGGCATCTTCACTAGATGGAGTACTTCCATTTGCTGATATAATAGCTGCAGTGCTGGTTATTGCAATACAGACGGTATATTGGTCAGAACAAAATTCAGATGAGAGCCTGGATGTTAAAATACCTTATGCAGACGCACTTAGTTATCCCACATTAGGATTCGGTTATGTTAAAATAGGTTCTAATTGGTATAAGATTTAAATAAAGTAACTTGGCTGATTTTCAAATCAGCCTATTTAATTTTGGTGATACATATGAAGAACACTAAATTATGGGGTATTCTACTTCAATCTTTTGTATTAATTGCAATGATTTTTTTCAGTATTTTTTTGCCACGATATGAAAATGTAACTTTTCTTGCTGTTTGGATCGGTTTTTTTTGTGGAAGTCTCTTTAGATATGCTAGTTACTATCGAAAAACAGGCAAATATTATTAACCTTTTGACTTTAAAATTTTTATAATTGGTAATAAGTTTGCCTCTGGAGGGACCATCCCCCTCCATTCCCACAACCGCATCAATAAGTGATAGTTGTGGAGTTGCCACATTGTAAATATCCAGGAGAATTTCACTAAATATCAGAGGGTCAGCCATCATATGTGCTTCCTTCCTGATGCGCAGCGGAACAGCACCGAACATATTTTTCACTGCACCTGTCATCGTTGTGAGTTCATGGGTCTTGAGTTTGGGCAGGTTAATGATATAATCAGCATCCAATACGCTGTCACTCACATAGATCTCATCCAAACGCAGGGGGTTTTCAGGTTTTACTTTACTAAAACCTGCAGTCTGGAAATTTACAACTTCACCCCCACCCTCCAGAGCAGCCTGCTTTATACCGGATTTCTCGAGTGCTTGTGCGGTTGCTCCGGCAGATGTAATACCGGCACAATCCCCTACAACAGGATGAGCACCCGCTTCCTTTACAATTTCACATACGGCACGGACAAGAGAGGGATGGGTCGTAGCTGCATCTTCTGGTTCCCGGGCAGTAAGCACATTGGGTTTAATCAAGATGCGCATACCTGCTTTGATTTCATCAAAACAACCAAGCAGGTCGATTGCTTCCCTGACTGCCTGTTTGGAGGTGGAATAATCCATACAGCGAACTAATGCTACCCGGTTATGACTCATTGTAGGAATTATCAGGAAAAGTGCTTAAAAGATTTATGGGACTTGTGCTTATTACTTTTTATTCCCTCGACTATGCCCATGATATAGGCAGGGATTGCTCCCATAGCCGTACATGTTTCACAGGAAGTACCCCCACTACTTATATCAAGATGATTGGGGGCCTGTTTTATAATTGATTTTGGCAATCCTTTCCTGCCAAGTCCAACGAGGAAGAGGTAGGAATCATGATGCAATATTCCCTGTGCAGCATCCATAGCTGTCATTCGTTTTGATTCGTCTGCTCTGGAAGTGGTTGCAACAGGTTTGCCAAAATGTGCCGGAAAACCTTTTTTTGGAAGGTCCTGTACAAAAAAATGATGGTCTTCATTGAGCTGTTGCAGATAGGCGCCTGATTCCCCTATTGTTGTCTTTTCCACAACATACTTCACAAGTTCATCTTTTTCCATATCAAAAGGAAAATCAAAAAGGGCAAGGCTAAAACCAAATATCTTGCAAATCGGGGCTGCCCGTGCAATAGCCCTATAATGGGCATCAAGGACCTTTATACGATCATAAGTATTGACAATTCCAAGGGTCTGCATATTATTCTCTCCTCCACACCATCACGTGCTATATATCATTATGCTAAAATGTGCGGGTCCTGGGGTCTGCATATTATTCTCTCCTCCACACCATCACGTGCTGGCTGCAATTTTCCAGATATTCACAACATGCACAATCATCCCACAATTCTTCTCTGGAGGGAATGATTACTTCAATAAAACCTGATTTCCTGAAAAAGGATGGTGCTGTGGTTCTTGCATATACTGCATTTCCCGATGAGAAATTCAGGGCATTGGAGACCAGCAAAGCACCTATTCCCTTTTTCCTGAATGAAGGGTGTACTGCAACACTATGCACCTCCTCAACGTTATCCCTTACAAATGCTACTGTGCCCACTATCTTATCATCAACTCTTGCCAGCAGAAAATTCCCTGTATCCAGATCTTCCCCATCGAGAAAATAGGTAGATAGCAACGAGTCTATAGCTGTCCTATCATCCGCAGCTGCCTGACATATTGTAATGTCCTCTGTAAGATGCATGATCTCTGAATCCTGTCCCTGAGGAGAGGGGTTTTATATAAATAGGTGTTGCAGATACCAGCCGCCAGTTATAAATATAAATCCATTTATTCCTGCCTTCAATCTTTCTTCCATCCAGGAAGACGATTCTTCTCATTATCGGGGTGAAATATGTTAGAAATACTCAAGAAATCCCTGAAAAAAGCCCCTATTGTAAAACGAGGTAAATATTCCTATTTCATACATCCGATTACAGATGGTGTACCTGCAATAGATCCCAGACTGCTTGATGAGATCAGTGACTACATCATAGAGTACTGCGATATGAACGTCGACAGGATCCTGTCTATTGAAGCGATGGGAATTCCCCTTGCAACAGCAATATCCCTGAAAACAGGCATCCCATTTTCTATCGTGCGCAAAAGGCAATACCAATTGCCCGGTGAAATAAGGATATCCCAGAGCACAGGATATTCTAAAGGTGAACTTTATATAAACGGCGTTGAAAAAGGTGAACGTATACTGCTTGTTGATGACGTAATCAGCACAGGAGGTACCCTGCGCTTTCTGGTAAAGGCCCTGGAAGAAAAAGGAGTTACTATAAGCGATATAGTAGTTATTATAGGTAGGGGAGATGGTGTACAGCAACTTGCAGGACAAGGAATAAGGGTCAAAACACTTGTAGATATAGCTGTGAATGAGGACGGGGTTTCAATACTGGAGGACACCGGTGAAACTAATTGAGAATTTTGACATTGACCTGGAATCCATTGTTAATATGATTGTTCAGGAAAAAGCCACAAAGGTCGGCCTCCAGCTGCCTGAAGGCTTCAAACGCCAGGCAATGAAGATCGCGGGATATATAGAGGATAATACCGATGCAGAAACTCTCATTTCAGGCAACCCCTGTTATGGGGCATGTGATCTTGATATACAACTTGTCAAAGATACCGATCTTGTATTCCACTTCGGCCATTCCAGGCTTGAACCTTTTGAAAATGTAGTTTATATTGAAGCACCCTCACACCTCGATATAAGTAATGTGGTTTTTCAGGCTGCAGACAAACTTAAAGGAAAAAGGATAGGCCTCCTTACGACTGTACAGCACGTGCATAAACTGGAAGAAGTCAGGAAAATCCTTGAAAAAAAAGGATTCGAAACCATTATCGGAAAAGGAGATGGAAGGATCGTGCATCCGGGACAGGTACTTGGCTGCAATTTTTCAGCTGCATATGACATAACCTGTGAAGAATACCTGTATATTGGCGGCGGGAAGTTTCATCCGCTGGGTATAGCCCTTTCAACAGGCAAACCCATACTCTGTGCGAATCCGTTTACTTCATCCGTAGAGTACATCGACCTCAAGCAAATCATGAAACAGAGATATGCAGCAATTGCAAAAACCATGGAAGGAAAGAGGTTCTGTATACTGGTGTCCACTAAACCCGGTCAGGAAAGAATGGAACTTGCCAGGAATATAAGGGACATTGCCAGGGAAAAAGGAAAAGAGGCATCAATTGTAACAATGGATCTCATAACACCCGACCAGCTCCTGCAATTCCAGGCGGATGCATATGTCAATACTGCATGTCCCAGGATTGCAATCGACGAGGCAGGGAGATTCCCGGCCCCCATGTTAACTCCCCCTGAATTTGAGATCGTACTGGGGATACGTGAATGGGAAGAACTGGTTTTTGATGAGATAAGGGAATGATAGGTCAACTACCCCTCCCTGCCGGAAGGGGCTTGTAAGTAAATCATTGTGCTGTATCCTGTACAGTACTCATCCCTACATTCGGCTGGTTGACAGACAGCCTACTCAGGCAAGTTATACCTGCATGAGCAATGTTTCGTGCAGCGTTGAGGTCAGCATGTATTTGAAATCCACAATTGCGACAACGGTAAGAACTACCATCCCTGTTTCCCCTATAAGTATGTCCACATTTGGAACACTTCTGACTGGAATACCGGGGGTCAACAGAAATAACCCGTTTTCCAAGGGCTTCTGCCTTATAGCGAATAAACTGTTCCAGTTGATAAAAACTCCAATTGCTGAGTTTCCTGTTAAAATTCTTACCCTTTCGATTCTGGACACGAATACTTGTCAAATCTTCAAGAGCAATCACATCATAAGGCATATTGACAATTTCTTTGGCAATACAATGATTAACATCAGTCACAAACCGTCTTTCCTTTCTGCGAATCTTCTTCAAGAGACGTTTAGCAGATTTGGTGCCTTTGGACTGAAGTTCCTGCCTGAGATGTGCATATTTGGCCCTTGTGTTTTTGACCTCTTTACTGTTAAAAAAGACATTATTAGAACATACAGCAACATTAACAATCCCTCTGTCTACACCCATAACAGTATTACCAGTTGGTTCAGGAGATTCTTTTCGAAGAGTTACATGCAGATAGAACACATCGTTTGCTGTGTCATACCTAAGTGTAGAACTCCTGATTTCCCAATTGATATATTGTTTGTAGTATTCAGGGAGTGTAAAGTGGACCTTCACTCTGCCATCAGCAGATGCAATAGAAGCAAATCCATGTTCAAAAATAATACGGATAACACGTTTATTGTATCTGATTGCAGAGAAAGGTTTACTCACAGGAAGGCGCATTTTCTTAACAGCCTTGAGTGCTTCACAGGCAACATCCCTTGCACCCTGAACAAGTGCAGAAGGAAGTTGTGGATACTGTTCTCTAATGTCTTTGTAAGTAGCGTGATGGATAGAGACTTTGGAATGAGTATGATTGGCAAACCCATACTCAGCAACTATGTTGAACACATTGTTAAAACAAACAACAGTGTTTTTGAGACTTGTTTTGTCTTCCTCAGACATATCAAGTTTCAATTTAATAGTCCTATCCATACTCATATATTAACCACAATAACATAAATAGTTCACGTGATAAGTATGCAAAACAAAAGTAAGAAACATTCCTCTCCTACCTTACGGAAGGAGTCTCCTGTTTCAAAAGAGATGAAACAGCGAAAACTCGAGATGTTATTGCAAAAGGTCAGGGGGTTTGAGGATCCCGATCCTGCACTGGAACAATATGCCACACCCGCACCTCTTGCTGCTGAATTATTACATTTCGCATACATGAAGGGAGATATTGAAGGTACGGTTTTTGATATGGGATGTGGCACCGGGATACTTGCAATCGGTGCCGCATTGCTGGGAGCCACAAAGGTTGTCGGATATGATAGTGACCCGGAAGCAATAAATGTTGCAAGAGAAAATGCCGTGTTGATGGATGTTGAAGTCGAATTTGTTAATTGCCCTATAGAAAAGGTAAATGGAAAAGCGAACACTGTTGTAATGAATCCCCCGTTTGGCGCCCAATGTAAGGGAAATGACAGACCTTTCCTCTCAGCTGCCCTAAATGCAGGGAATACTATCTATTCGATTCATAACAGCGGAAGTTTTAACTTTATAAGACAATACATAAAGCCATCAGTTGTTACCGAGTGGTATACTACATCTTTCCCGCTAAAAAGAACATTTAAATTCCATAAAAAAGATGTAGAACGAATTGAGGTAGAAATATACAGAATAAACTCCTTATCACATCATAATTATTGAAACCAAGAGGGATTATTATTAGGATACGCAACAAGAAGAAGGCCACCAGAAGGAAAATTAAAAGTTCTTCAAAGAAGGACGAAAAAGAAGAAAATCAAAATCCCAAAAACAATGGCCAGCAAAAAGAAAAGAGAGAGGCCAAGGGGAAGAATCCTGAGAACCTGAAAAAGGAGAAAACTCAAAAGCACCTCAAAGAAGAAGCTGAAAAACACATTGAAGAGCAGTTTGTGCTGCCCGGTGATGTTGTTGGTACTAACGAAGAGTTTGAAGCCGGTGAAGGGACCTATACATTAAGAGGAAACATATATTCGACCAGAACAGGAAATGTTGAGGTTGACAGGAAAAAGCGTAGTGTTTCCGTGCGGGCTACATCCGAACTTCCACCTGTAATAAAGAAAGATGATATTGTAGTCGGCAATGTGGTGAATGTACGTGATTCTATGGCACTTGTACAGATAGCGGCCATAAAAGGTCATGGAGAAAGGGAAGTCAACAATCCGGGAATTGCCGCCATCCACATATCAAATATCAAGGAAGATTATGTCAAAAACATAGCCAATGAGCTTGCTCTCATGGATGTTGTTAAGGCAAAGGTGATTGATACTGATAGCATGCGCCTGAGTATTGCCGCCAGGGAACTGGGTGTTATGTCCGCAATTTGTGGCAGATGTGGTGAACCCCTGGCTATTGAAGAGGGGAAACTGAAATGTCCCGCCTGTGGCAAGACTGAAAAGCGGAAACTTTCAGCTGATTATGGAACAGGAATTATCTAACACAACAGGGACAGGAGATTTATCATGGAACTGAAGATCATTGAGAAAAAGGATGATGAGATTAAAGTGGAAATAAAGGGAGAAAGCCACACCTTGCTGAACATGCTTAAGCATTTCCTGCTTGAAGATGAACATGTGGATATCGCAAGTTACGATATGCTTCACGTAAGTATCAGTGAACCTATCTTCTATGTCAGGACTGATGGCAAAGACCCTGTGCAGGCAATCAGGGATGCAGCGGTGAAACTCACTGCAGAATGCGATGAGTTCAGTGGTGTTTTCGAAAAAGCCCTTGCATAATCTGGCAGGAGACCTGAGCCAGTATGTCACTTGATGAAGATAAACTGAAAAAATTCGGGTTTATCGAAAGGGGGCCAAAGGATGCCATTAATATCGATCCCTTGCAAACCGGAGGTATCCTGACAGAGGATGCACGCAAAGCCCTGCTTGAATGGGGAGACGGTTATTCGATCTGTGATTTCTGTGGCGGAGTCCTGGACCTCATAAAGAAGCCTCCAGTGAATGAGTTTGTTCATGAAGCCCTTCCCGAGTTCATAGGTACTGATGAGGTCAGGCTCACACATGGCGCCCGGGAATCTAAGTTTGTGGTGATGCACTCAATAGGTAAACCCGGTGATACTGTTGTACTTGACGGGCTGGCTCACTATTCCTCTTATGTTGCAGCCCAGAGGGCGGATCTGGAAATAGAGAAGGTGGAAAGCTCCGGGAATCCTGAATATTCTATTGATCCTGAAGACTACGGACAGGCTATCGAAAAGGTTGCCAGCCAGGGCAAGCCTCCTGCACTGGCTCTGTTGACCTATCCTGACGGCAATTACGGTAATCTGGCAGATGCAAAGAAAGTAGCAGATATATGCCACGAGTATGATGTACCACTGCTTCTAAACTGCGCATATTCCGTGGGCAGGATGCCTATAGATGCAAAGAAACTGGGAGCCGATTTCATAGCCGCCAGTGGGCACAAGTCAATGGCATCATCCGGCCCTATTGGCCTGCTGGGTGTACAGGAAGAATATGCAGATACCGTTTTGAGGAAATCTCCCACCCATAAGAAAAAGGAAATCGAGCTATTGGGCTGTACCTCCAGGGGTGCCGGCCTGATGACAATGATTGCCTCATTCCCCCAGGTTGTGGAGCGTACCAAACACTGGGAGGAAGAAATTGCCAATGCCCGCTGGTTCTCGGAAAAAGTAGAAAAACTCGGGCTTATCCAGGTGGGACAGAAACCCCACAATCATGACCTGATGTTCTTTGAAACCCCGCCGTTCTATGAGATCTCCAAGACCGCCAAGAAAGGCAGGTATTTCCTTTATAAGGAACTCAAAAAACGAAATATCCATGGTATCAAGGGGGGGCTCACCAAGTATTTCAAACTGAGTACCTATCAGGTTGGCAGGGACAACCTTTCCTATGTGGTTGACTCCTTTGAGGAGATCATCGACAAATACACTGAAGAATGAGGGGCAGAGGGCAATGCCTTCTCCCACGAAACCTTTATTATCTACAGAATCCATTGAATCTTGATTGAGCGGCTGTGGTTTAGTGGCTATGACCTGAGCTTCCCAAGCTTAGAACCCGGGTTCGAATCCCGGCAGCCGCATTTTATTTTAGGTGTTATAGGTAGGAGTGAAAAAATGAATCATAAAATGGTTGCATATAAATAATATAGTGCAGAAAATTATTTTGAAAAGTAATGTCATAGATAGATATGATAAATAAATTCCAAAAAACACAGGAATTAGGTTGAAAAAATTAAGTGAAAGTTGTTATCTCATAATCTTGATAAGTATATTTCTATTTCAGTAATTATTCAAATGTGGTTTTCTACAGAGCCGGTTGCAGGATAATTTTTAAATAAATGCATGTGAATTTCAAATGATAATATGGTACTCTGGCCGCTTAGGAAAATTAAGAAGTCCATCCTTGGATTAGTGAAGGGAAAAGAATACCGTGAACGGGAAGTCGCAGCTGTTTTTCTTGTAAGTGCCATAGCCCAGATTCTTATTCTCTATATGATAGACGGGAAAACCTTAAATGAGGCAATATACGGCACAGTTGCAACCCTGACGACCGTGGGATTTGGAGATGTGGCTCCCTCTTCTTCTCTTGCAAGATATCTTTATATCCCTTTTATGGTTACCGGGGTCCTGATGCTACCTACAGCAGCTGTATTGGTTTATGACATACATCGAAAGAAGGTGAGAGGATTGAGCCGATCAAAACAACAAAATCATGTGGTTGTGCTTGGAGATTCCAACGAGATTATAAAATCAATTGTAATGGAGATGGACAAGAAGTATGAAATCTGCCTTGTTTCAGAATTGTATGAAACAAATCCTTTCAAAGAAAGGGTTCACTTTGTAAAGGGAGATCCTCTGGAAAAAGAGGTGTTAAGGAAGTCGAATATCGAAACTGCCAGTCATGCTATTATTGCAACTGAAAATGACAGTACAACCATCCTCGCCACAGCAATGGTTAGGGAATTAAACCCTGATGCAAACATCATTGCAACTATCGTGTCTGAAGAAAAAGTGGAGACTATAAAAACTATAGGTGCAAATCATGTGATCAATACCGATTCTGTAACCGGCCGGTTACTTGCATCAGGTGTCCATGAACCCAATGTCGTGGATCTGATATCAGATATAACCAGCTCCCTTGAAGGTCACGATGTTATAGAAGTTAACTTCCCTGCAGAATTGCACGGAAAAACAATTGAGGATGCAGTAATGCACCTGAGAGTAAATAGAGGAATGACACTTCTTGCTTTGAACAGGAATGGGAAAAACATGGTTAACCCCCCGCTTGAAAACATCATTGAAAAAGGGGATAAAATGGTTGTTCTGGCCAATTCAGGTAAGACTAACTAAGTCTTACCTGTCGGCTATTATGTAAATTGATATTTCGATTAATATTAAATTTCCATCAGCTTCAATATTATCTATTGGATTTAATATATACAATCAATGTTTGGAGAAGAAAACTTGAATCATGATCTAAAGGGTGACCTGGAACGCAAAGCCATACATGTACTCTCAGGTCTTCTGTATATCCCACTTATATACATTTCAGGTGATTTTGCACTTGAAATTTTAATACTGCTTACATTGTTATATGTTTTTGCAATACTAGTAGTTTTAATTCTTCGCAAAATGCATTACCAACCCGTTTGTGAAATGACAGAACGTTGGAGTCGTCGACATGAGAATTACATTCCTTTAAAACCAACACTTTTATTGCACATTGGTATTAGCATATCGCTGTTACTTTTTCCAACCTCTATCCTCTATGCTTCAATCGCGATAACTGCCCTGGGAGATGGGATTGCAACGATTTCTGGAAAAATGATCGGTAAGAATAAACTGCCCTATTCCAAAAGGAAATCATTTGAAGGAACAATTGTAGGAGCATTAGCTGCTTTTTCAGGAGCAGTATTTTTTGTTTCATCTCTGCAGGCACTTGTAGCAAGTACAGGAAGTATGCTGCTGGAAAGCATAATCGGGAGAGACATGAAGACTAATTCTTCTATGAGGCAAGTACTCAACCTTTTGAAAAATGACAATCTTATACTACCTATCTTTTCAGGTTATTTGATGATGTTAGTAGGATGAATTTAACCCCTTTGTATAATAAAAAGGACGTACCCTATATACATCGTCACAAAGATTATTGCTTCCCATCTTTCTAAGCTGTGTTTTTTTCCTGTAAACATGAATAAAAAACACAAAAACGTTGCTATGGCCAGGATACTTAGATCTGTGTTGACACCTGTGGGCACCATCAAAGGAGAAATCGTTGAAGAAATTCCCATTACAAGGAAGATGTTGAAAATATTCGAACCTATTATATTTCCCATGGATATGTCCATTTCCTTTTTAATAGCAGCAGAAACCGAAGTTACCAATTCTGGTAATGACGTCCCTGCTGCTATTATTGTTGAAGATATAAGAAAATCACTAATCCCCATATCTCTTGCAATAGAAACTGCACCATCCACAGTCATTCTTCCACCTATGATCAATGAAGTCAATCCACCTATAAGCATGAGTGAAATATTCATCCCCGAATATTTTTCGACTTTGTTGGAAGGACTGACTTTATTGTTTTTTATGGATTCAAATATGTAATACACGAAAATTAAAAAGAAAAAAAGCAATATGAGTCCATCCACTCTAGTAAGGACATTTATTGAATCATCAGCTAAAGCAATTTTGTTTGATAAGACCACCAAAACAAGGACAGCAAGCATTGAGAGAGGAATTTCTTTCCAAACAGTTGAACTTTGTACAGATAAAGGCGCTATTACCCCCGCAAGACCTAATATTAGAAGAGTATTGATAAGGTTACTCCCTATAATATTTCCAAATGCCATTCCGCTGTTTTCCTGAAAGGAAGCCATAATGTTTACAATAAGTTCTGGTGCAGATGTTCCGAATGCGACAACTGTAAGACCGATTACCAATGAAGATATACCAAGCCGTTTGGCAAGGGCAGACGCCCCTTCAACAAACCAGTTACCTCCCATATATAGAAAGACGATTCCAAGAATAATAAGCAGGTAACTTATCATGGTTCTTCTCCAATGTCAGTTTATACAGCATCATTGAGTTACTATATGTATAACCCCATTTTGATGCCATTCATTCCATTTAAATATGATTAATACACAACTGTTTTTATAGTAAAAAAGTTCCTTGATTTTGTTTGTACTGATCTTTTATCATTGTCATGGGTTTATATGTATATAAGAATCATGGATTATTTTCTAGAAATTAGTATAATGTTTCTATATGTTATATTTCAAAAAAGTTGTAATATTTTAGAAAAATTAACTGCTCTTTTAGATTATGGCAATTACCAAAAAAAATATTAGTTTGGGATTCATTGGCGGCCATGATGATACGAAAAAATCTGCTCATAACCTTGGCATTGCTTGGAAGTATTGTCCTTTTTAGCGGTTGTGCCGAAATAAGCAATCTTTCGACAGAGAAATCTGTTGAAAAAGGCGATATTATTACAATGAATTATACTTTGATGGATGAAAATGGTAATATTATTGAAACATCCATTGAAGAAATTGCTGTAAAAAATAATATAACTCCACCGGCATCTCCACTTGAATTTAAAGTTGGCTCAGAAAAAATGCTTTCTGGTATCAATGAGGGGGTTATAGGTATGGTTGAAGGAGAGGAAAAGATCTTGAACCTTTCAGCAAAGGAAGCTTTTGGACCCTATAAGAATAATCTTGTACAGGCTGTCACGATTGACAAGTACCAAAATGTGACCGGTACAAATACAACCCCTTCAGAAGGTAAAAAACTGAAAACACAGATGGGTATCATTACAATAAAGGACGTAAATAGTACTCATGTTGTATTGGATGCCAATTCTCCACTTGCAGGTGAAAATGTAGTTTTTGATATAACAGTGGAATCCATTGAAAAAGCGAATACTACCTCTACTAGCTTTGAGAATTCTACTGGAGATGGTAATGCTTCTAAGAATTAAAAACCTACGTTATTTTGAAGGAAATTATATCTGCTACAATCAAAGTTAACAATTTCCTCTCAATTATATTTTTTAAATAAAAATATAAAATAAAAAGTAAAAACATTCTGTTTTTAAAATATAAATCAATTTGGTCTAGTTCCCAGTTTCACCTCCGTTGTCATCTTTTCTCCGTTTCTATAGTAATCAACCTCTATAGTCTCTGATGGCCTTTTTTTGTCGATATAGGTAATTATTTGATCACTTTCATACATCTTTTTATCATCGATTGCAACTATGATGTCACCATTGACAAAAGCCATTTGATCATCGATTTCTATACTTTTAGCACCTTTCAACCCGGCATCATAGGCCGGTCCATCCTCAATGACGGCAGCGATCATAACACCTCTTGCAGCTTCATCATTGAGATTCATAAAATCTGCCATTTTAGAACTTACAGGAAGCATCTGCACCCCCAGCCATGAATGTTCATATTCACCTTTTTCAATTATAGCATTCGCAACTCTTTGGACTTTATTGGAAGGGATAGCAAACCCAAGATTATCCCCGCTCTTTGCTCTATTTACACCAACTACCTGACCTGAAAGGTCAACTAAAGGGCCTCCAGAATTTCCTGGATTTAAAGGGGCATCTGTCTGTATCATGTTTGGGATTGAAAATCCATTGGAAGTAGACATTGTTCTTCCTGTGGCACTAATTATACCATGAGTTACACTACCTTCAAGTCCATGTGGTGTGCCTATAGCCATAGCTATTTGTCCGGGCTTTATTTCGGATGAATTAGCCATTGGAAGTGGGTGAGCTGTGAAATTTTTATTAGAAGGATCTTCTTTTACCTTCAAAACTGCAATATCAGAATATTTATCGGTCCCAATAATCTTGGCTTTTCTTACGATATCGTTGCTGAAATATACTTCTACTGAATCAGCATTATCCACAACATGCTGATTTGTAATTATGTGTCCTTTTTCATCGTAAACAAATCCCGATCCTCCACTTTTAAATTGATTTCCGTTTATTTCTCCCTGTACTTTTACAGAAACCACAGAGTCAATAATTTGTTGATATAATATTTTATATGTTTCACTTGAATTTTTATTGGAACTTGTTGCATATGTTACATTGTCTATACTATTTTCTCCGGCAAAATCAACAGTACTGCCTCCCTGATAAAAAAATGTCATCAAACCTACTCCAAGCACAAATCCTATCAGGAGAAATAGTACTGCTGCTAGTGGCAGCATTTTTCCTGCTTTCCCTCTGAATAAAGATATTGGCTTTCTCATAATAGTCCCCACTGAAGGCGATATTAATATTTTTTACGGCCAATTGCAGAATCCTTGTTATAATCTTCTTTTTCAATTACCAGACTTTCTTTTTGTTTTCCTGTAAATCTCTAATAAGCATATCAGTATTATGCTTGATGGTATCCATCAGTAATGTCAATACCTCATCGCCACTATCTGTATGTTCACCATACTTTTGGCAGTTAATGTCATGCCGCATTTGCTGCAGAACCCAGCAGTTGGGCCGGTGGTGGTGTCACAGAGGGGTACATTTTATAAGAATTAGTCTCTGTTTCTCATTCTCTTCATTCTCTTTCATCTCCCTTGCGATTCCAAATTCGGAGATTATGTTTAGTTTTTTGCTCACGTCCACATTTTCTGTGTAAGTTCCAGGATAAACATTGGTCGTATTGCTATAATTTGCTGCGTTTATGGCATCATGTATCGTGATGTAAGTAGTTGATCCTTGAACAGATCCAGTTGGCCATCAAGTAGGTCAAGACCATTGCAGTCAACATTGGAATATCAAAATCCCAGGGGAATGACATACAACCAATTGTGTGATCTTAAGGCCATGGGATATATCGAAGAAAAAGATGAGTATTCGATAACAGAGGCAGGAAAGATTGCTGTAATCTGATTTTTTCAGCTATTAAATCGTGAATTTGTGTAAAGTCCATTTATAGCATAGGGGATGTTTAATTACCTAAAAATTAGAAAATAAAGTTATTTATATAATTTTAGCAAAAACTCAAATTTAATATCTTTATTTTCCAGTTTATCTTAAATAGATTTCAATTAATTTTAACCATGACACCTTTTCAATATGATAAGCTAGATGCATAATTAATATAACTGATTTTTTTAAACTGAATCATATAAAGTTTATTAATTTTTAGAAGTTGTGGTTTTCTAGCCTACCTATAATTCCGCATATTATTTTGTAATTGTTAGATCATAAAATACACCTAGATGATACCAGAAAATCTTGTAAAAGACGATTTTTTCAAATTGAATCCCCATAATATATAAAGATTTAAACCAATTATACAGTATGAGGAAAATTACAACTAAACAGTTAGCAGAAGACTTGGACTACTATAAGGTAATTGATATAAGATCCATTGACGCCTATAATGGATGGAAAGAAGGGGCAGAGGCAAGAGGCGGACACATAAAGGGCGCAAAGTCACTGCCCTATAAATGGCTACACTATATTGACTGGATAGAGATAGTCAGAGTTAAAGGAATCCTGCCAGAGGATTCTCTGGTAATTTATGGGTATGACAGCCAGAGAGTAGAAGAAGTAGCAAAACAGTTTGAAAGGGCCGGATACTCCGACGTAACTGTTTTCAACGATTTTTATGAATGGGCAGAAAAAGATTTGCCCATGGAGCATCTTGAAAGATATAAGCATCTGGTTTCAGCGGATTGGCTTAACCAATTGATCACAACAAATAATGCTCCCAAATACAATAATAATAAATTCGTGATATGTCATTCTCATTACAGGAACCCTTCGGATTATGATGAAGGCCATATTCCCGGAGCAATCCCAATTGATACAAACTCCCTTGAGTCTCCAGAGACATGGAATCGCCGCTCACCTGAGGAATTAAAGAATGCACTGGAAGAGGCAGGCATAGCACATGATACAACAGTCATACTTTATGGAAAATTCTCTTCACCAAATAATGATGATCCGTTCCCTGGAAGCAGCGCAGGCCATCTCGGTGCAATGAGATGTGCTTTCATCATGCTTTATGCAGGTGTGAAAGATGTGCGCATACTCAATGGCGGTCTTCAGTCATGGCTGGATTCTGATTATGAAATAACTACAGTTCCTTCTAAAAACGAGAAAGTATCGTTTGGAGTTGACATCCCTCAAAAACCCGAAATTGCTGTTGACCTTGAAGAAGCAAAAGATATTCTTTCATCCCCTGACAAGAACCTGGTGAGTGTCAGAAGCTGGAAGGAGCATATTGGAGAAGTAAGTGGTTATAATTATATTGAAAAGAAGGGGAGGATTCCGGGAGCATTATTCGGTGATTGCGGAACAGATGCCTACCACATGGAAAACTACAGGAATCTGGACCATACCATGCGTGAATACCAGGAAGTTGCAGCTAAGTGGAAGAAGATCGGAGTCACCCCCGACAAGCGCAATGCATTCTACTGTGGAACTGGCTGGAGGGGCAGTGAAGCCTTCCTTAATGCCTGGCTCATGGGCTGGAATAAAGCAGCTGTCTATGACGGCGGATGGTTTGAATGGAGCAATAATAACCTTCCTTTTGAAACCGGGGTCCCTGAAAAATGATCATAGACGATTTTATGCCCAAAGTTGGAGAAAGTTCCATCCGCGAAGAGCTCATCAATTGCCTGAGGGGAAATCCAAAAACACTTCCTTCTATGTATTTTTACGACCATCATGGGTCTGAGTTATTTGAAACAATCACCAAACTGGACGAATATTATCCTCCAAAGGTCGAGGTCCCATTGCTCAGGTCAACTGCTCAAAAATTGAAACATGAATTGGAAAACTGCGATCTTGTAGAGCTTGGAAGCGGGGACTGTTCAAAGATTTCTGTATTTCTTGATGAAATACCAGAAGAGATTCGCCGGACTATAGTATATTACCCGGTTGATGTATGCAAACAAGCTATAGAGAAATCTGCCTGTAATCTTCAGGACAGGTATCCTGAAATGAATATCCATGGGATTACTGCCGACTTCCTTGGGCATATTGAAAAAATCCCTGCAAAAAGGAGACGGTTCTTCTGTTTCTTCGGAAGCACAATCGGTAATCTTACTGAAGAACAAGCAATGAAATTCATGACAGACCTTGGCAAAGTCATGAATAATAACGACAGGCTTCTTCTGGGAGTGGATATGGTAAAAGATATTGACATCATCGAAAAAGCCTATAATGACAGCCAGGGGATTACTGCAAAATTCAATAAGAACATACTGAATGTTGCAAATGATCACCTTATGACTAATTTCGATCCGGAGGAATTTGAGCATGTTGCATTCTTCAATAAAAAATATTCCCGAATCGAGATGCACCTGAAGGCAAAGAAAGACCTGGAAGTAACAAGCCCCTTCTTAAAAAATCAGATAGTATTCAATAAAGGCGAGACCATTCACACAGAGAACTCCCATAAATATACTGTTGACGGTATCAATAAAATGGCAAATGCTGCAGGACTTTCTGTGGAAAGCATCTTTAACGATGATAAGAAATGGTTCTCCCTTGTTGAAATGGTGAAACAATGACAGGTTTTGCAAAAGATTTCCCAATACTTGATAAAGAAGTCTATGGAAAACAATTGGTTTATCTTGATAACGCAGCAACAACCCAGAAACCAAACTCTGTGATTGATACCATATCTGATTTTTATAAGACAGATTACAGTAATATCCATAGGGGAGTGCATTACCTGAGTGAAAGGTCCAGTGAGAAGTATGAAGAAGCAAGGAAAAAGGTAAGTGACTTCATAGGTGCTCGCAACCCCGGTGAAGTGACATTTACTGCCGGGACTACCGATGCTATAAATCAGGTCGCACGTTCGCTTGAACCTTCCTTAAAGGGAAATGAAGTCCTGGTAACAGGTGTGGAACACCACTCAAATATCGTTCCCTGGCAGATGGCAGGAGCAAAACTAAGGGCAATTCAGATGGATGAGGATTGCAATTTGCTGTTGGACTCTATAGATATCACAAAGGAGACAAAATTGATTGCTATAAGTCATGTCTCAAATGTTCTTGGTTCTGTAAACGATATCAAGAAGATAACTGAAATTGCAAAGGATCATGATGTCCCGGTTCTGGTGGATGCAGCCCAGTCAATACAGCATTTGCCCCTGGATGTAAAAAATATCGGTTGTGACTTTTTGGCTGCTTCGGGTCACAAGATGTATGCAGATACCGGGGTGGGAATGCTTTATACAAGCGATCGCTTCAGTGATCTCATGCCGGCAAAAGGCGGAGGAGGTATGGTTGATAAAGTAAGTCTTGAAAAAACAACATACCAAGAGCCTCCTTTAAGATATGAAGCAGGCACACCGCACATTGCAGGAGCAATAAGTATGGGTGCAGCAATTGATTACATGCAAAAAAGAGGTCTGGATAATATAGAAAAGCATGAGAGTGACGTTTATTCTTACGCAAGAGACAGACTGCTGGAGATGGATAATGTGACTGTTTACGGAAATACTGACCGGATGTGCGGGTCAATCTCCTTTAATCTGGATCAGGTTCACCATTATGATGCAGGTCTGATAATGGATAAAATGGGAGTAGCTGTGAGAACAGGGCATCATTGTGCCCAGCCATTGATGAGATCCTTCGCAATAGAAGGCACAGTACGAGCAAGTTTTGCATTGTATAATACAAAAGAAGATGTGGACAGGCTTATTGAAGGGATTGAAAAAGTAGAGATGATGTACACGTGACAGATGCTATCCAGGATGAAATAATAAGGGAATTTGATGGCCTTGAATGGCTTGACAGGTATGACCTCCTTATCACTTCGGCCAAAGAACTTGAACCCATGGATGAAGATTCCAGGACCGACGAAAATACAATCAGCGGATGCCAATCCAGAGTTTGGATTCAAAGTTATAAGAGAGATGGCAAACTGAACTTTAATCTCGATAGTGATGCCATGATAACCAAAGGGATCATGGCCCTTTTACTCAGGGTCGTAAACAATCGGCATCCTCAGGAGATTGCAAACATTGATCTTTACTTTATTGAAAGAATCGGATTGAAATCAAATCTCTCACCCGCAAGATCGAATGGATTGGAGTCAATTATCAAGAGGATAAAAGAAATCGCTAAAAATGAGTTTGACCAGAGCACCGTTCAATAATGACAATATAATTTCATAATCCCGGTCATAGAGAATCTGCATTTACAATAAAAACCAAGAACACAGCCAACAAAAATATAAATTATTAATCATTATGAATACTAGAGGTTGAAACAATGGAAGATGACTACGATGAACTCGACGATGTAATTATGCAGAAACCATCAAAAGGTGAATCTGTCAAAAAAGAGCATGACATGTTAAATAAAGCTGCATCCCATCCATTAAGAAGGGAAATAGTCAAAACTATAGGTGCTTTTGGAATCAACACAGATGAATTATCCGCAAACATCGATGAAGAGCCTTCTGTACTGAAATACCACATCGATTTCCTGCTCAACGGGGAACTGGTCAGGATTGAAAATGATGAATACAGGCTGACAGACAAGGGCATTGAGTTACTTTCCGACTGCCAGTCCGGTAAATCAAATCCTAAATGTTAAAATTGGTTTGTAAACTTTCCAGATATAAATCTCCACAAACCTCTTTAACTTTAACACCAATTGGAGTTATGGAGGAGTTTTATGAGTTGTGCTATTTGCGGAGCAGAAGCAGACAGTGAATACTGCAAGAAATGTGAAAAAATCCTGGATGAAATTATTCACCGTGTCGGTGAAAAACGCTGGAGTGCAATGGATGATTGCAGCTACATTTACCCTATGATCAAAAGAGCTGCAAAGGGGGAGCTATCGGTCAACGATATAATTAATGCAATGGAAGTAGAAGACTAACCTCAATACAGGGGAGTGAGATTTCATGAAAGAATTTACACCGGATGGTCTGGCCAAATACAATGGGAAAGACAGGGATGAAATCTATGTTGCCTATAATGGCAAGGTCTATGATGTAACAAACAGTGAGTTATGGATGGCCGGGGATCATCAGGGCATGCATGAAGGTGGCATCGACCTTACAGAAGAAATGGAAGAGGCGCCTCATGAGGAAGACGTATTCAATGAATTCGAAATAATCGGCATATTTGTGAATAATCATTGAAAGTACATCGGGGATGTTTTACCAAAAGAATCCCTTTCTTTTTTCCTTAAAGGAAATTCCTGCTGGCTGAAAGGACAAGATATATAAGACCACCAGCAAACTCCATTATATGGACAAATACAGACTCATCTGCCCAAAATGTGGCAAAACTTATGGCAAATATGACATGCTATGCCCCCTTGATGGCTCCCTTTTAAGAACTGAATATTCAAAAAAGCAGTTCGAATCCTGTGACCTTCCCGGAATATGGAAATTCTACAATTGGTTGCCTGTGGAAGGCGTAATCAAAAAAGGTAGCAGCAAAACAAGAACCTACAAAAGTGAGAAACTTGCTGATAAACTCGGCCTTGAGAACCTTTTCATAAGCTTTAACGGTTACTGGCCTGAAAAAGAAGCCTATATGAGAACCTGCAGTTTCAAGGACCTGGAAGCATATCCCACTATGCAGAGGGTAAGCGAGCAGAAAAAAGAAAGGATACTGGTAGTTGCCTCCGCTGGCAACACTGCCCGGGCCTTTGCACATGTATCTTCTATTACCGGACTTCCTCTGCTTCTGGTAGTACCTGAAAATGCCTTGGAAAAACTCTGGATTCCTGCAAAATCCACATCTTCCATCTGTGTTGCAGTGGTAAAAGGGGATTATTATGACGCTATCTCCATTGCCGCACAAATCACCGATAGGGAAAAATTCATGCCGGAAGGCGGTGCCAGGAACGTAGCACGCCGTGATGGCATGGGAACAGTAATGCTGGATGCAACACTGACCATGAAACATCTGCCGGACCACTATTTCCAGGCAGTGGGCAGTGGAACCGGCGGGATTGCTGCCTGGGAAGCAGCTATGCGCCTGAAAAAGGACGGCAGATATGGAGATAAATTGCCACAGTTACATCTTGCCCAGAACTTCCCCTGTGCTCCATTGATACAGTTACATGAGGGGGTTGCTGTGGATCCGAAATGTCCAGAAGGAATGTACGACACCGTGTTGTTTAACCGCAAACCTCCGTATGCGGTGGGCGGGGGAGTGAGAGATGCCCTTGAAGCCACAGGAGGGGACCTTTACGGGATTACCAATGAAGAGGCCGAAGAAGCCAGGTTGCTATTTGAAGAACTTGAAGGTATCGACATTATGTACTCAGCAGCTGTGGCCACAGCTGCCCTGATAAAAGCTGTCAGGAATACAAAGGTATCAAGATCAGAACTCATAATGCTCAATATCACCGGCGGAGGAGTTAAAAGAGCTTTAAAAGAACTTGCCACAATCAGGCTTGAGCCTGATCTCGTAGTATCCCCTGAAGACAGTGAAGCGCCCGCTAAAATCATACAAAAAGCTGAAGACAAATTCGAATAAAGGAATGAGGCTACATGGACCCGTCCGAGGAAGTATTCAAGGGTATAAAGGAATCAGGTATTGATTTTGTTGTCAGCGTACCGTGTGCCAACCTCCAGAAACTCATTCCCATGGTCGACAGTGATCCGGACATAATCCACGTTCCCGCCACCCGGGAGGAGGAAGGCATAGGAATCTGCGCCGGGGCCTATATGGGAGGGAAAAAACCGGCCATAATGATGCAAAATTCCGGAATGGGAAATTCCATCAATGCCCTGGCATCTCTCAATCGCCTATACAACATCCCTTTACTGATAATTATAAGTCACAGGGGAATTGAAGGAGAGCCCATCTGCGCCCAGGTACCAATGGGTGAAAAAACACCTCACCTACTCGAAGTCCTGGATATACCTGCATACAAACCACATCTTGTACAGGCCAAAAAAACCATCGAAAAAGCCACTAAAAAAGCATTTGAAGAAGGAAAGCAAGCAGCTATCCTGTTGAGTATAGGTTTCTGGAGGGAATCATGATACGCTACGGTGCACTTGAGATTCTTGCTGAAAAAGAGGGAGATAAAGATACTCTGATCATTGCAAATATCGGATTCCCCTCAAAAGAATTATACGAAATATGTGACAGAAAGGCAAATTTCTACATGCTTGGTTCAATGGGCCTTTCTTCTTCCATCGGGCTCGGGCTGGCCCTGGCAAGACCGGACAGGAAAGTTCTCGCAATTGATGGTGATGGGTCGGTCCTGATGAATATGGGAAGCCTGGCAACAATAGCCAACCAGCATCCGGATAATTATCTCCTTGTAATCATCGATAACGGTGCATATGGCTCTACGGGCAATCAAATAACTGCGACAGCAGGATTGACAGACCTCAAAGAAGTTGCTTTGGGAGCCGGCGTACAAAATGTTGCCATGGTGTCCGATAAGTCAGACCTTAAAGAGAAACTGGATACAATGGATAGTGGTGTCCTGGTAGTAAAGACCGAACCCGGCAACAAGAAGGTGCCTGTTATCCACCTCTGTCCTGCAGATATAATTAAGCGGTTTATGGAGATATCCTCTCCACCATCCCATTCAAGATGAATGTACCGTCCTTTATACTGTCCCTTAATTTTTCAGCCATTATGAGTGCACGTTTGCGATCTGACTGGCGCACAACAATAGGGACATCCATATTTTTCCCTTCATAATCGAATTTAAGACTGCCCAGGTCTGCCCTGAAAACATCGCTACATAGAGTGGAGCAGAGACCGCAGTTAAAGCATGTGTGCCTGTTCAGTACTACTTTGTCCCCGTTGAAATAGATTGATTCCATAGGACATTTTTTCATGGGTTCACATACATCACATCCACGACATTTGCCGGGATTGAAAGCTACCTCAATATCTACATCTTTCCATGCATCTGCATAACTTGTTATTGCAACCTTTACCCTGCGATCAGCATCCATCACAGGAAGCGGGATTTCACCATCTGTTTGCCTTATAGCATCGAATACTGAATCATCAACTACAGGCACTGCAACTGCCCAGGAAACAATGCATTCCGGACCTGCAGACGTAGCAAAACCTCCCATATAATCAGCCTCCATGGAATGCATATCCGCAGTTGCTATCAGATTGGGTTTTTCCGGGCTGCTACGCGTTCCT
The DNA here is from genome assembly GCF_900215215.1 of Methanohalophilus euhalobius. Lineage (GTDB taxonomy): Archaea > Halobacteriota > Methanosarcinia > Methanosarcinales > Methanosarcinaceae > Methanohalophilus > Methanohalophilus euhalobius. Next base: position 71,193 of record NZ_OBDR01000003.1, read on the forward strand.
GAACCCAGGATGAAACCTTCCGCACCATTGAGAAGAATGCGACTTCCCACGCCGATACCATGGAGCTGTGGGTCGTTCTTTACAGGGTTTATTTGCCCACACCCCGACAGGGTGGCTTCGGTGGCATCTGGTGCAAAAGTGGTTGCATGGAAAATAGTGGAAACAGTAGACGGAGAAAAATTCACAAAGGCACTGTAATTCTTAAATGCATGACGCGTTGCAAACAGCCGGGCGTATGGCATATCTTCAATGGATACTGTATCTGAATATTTCTTCCCTTCATCGGTAACTACATCGACATCCACAGGATTACCTTCCACAATATCCCGGAAAAGGTGGCCTCCTCCGTAATTTTCCCTATCATGGCTGTGTGCAGTACCAAAAACCATCAAGTCCAGGATACCCAGCCTTTCATTGGGACATGGACCCACATGGGAATCCACTCCATTTATGGTTACAGCTGATGCGCGGGTGAATTTTTCCCCGGTTTTTACCGGAAATGAGAGGACTGCATAAGTTCCACTCATTATCGCTCTGGTGGCAGCAGTCACCACATCAACATCCCCAAAACCAACATCATCCCCTGCATCAATTATATCACAAACTTCCTGAGAGGTGAGAACTGTTGCTTCTTTACGGTTAATTTTCTCAAGAATAGGCCCTACTTCCCGCTCCATATTATTCCTCAGTATCTTTTGTGTTTTTTTCACTTAGATCCGTGAAAAAGTCTCCTATTTCTTTCATATCTTCATGACTTCCCAGTAACACAAGAATATCCCCTTCCAGAATACGTATATCCCCTCCGGGATTTGTGATAATTTCCACCCCTCTCCTAATTGCCAGGACTGTAATTCCGAATCGTTGTCTGAGGGAAAGGTCTTCAAGGGTCATCCCTACCACATCAGCCCTCTGTGGCACACGGAGAGAGACTATATTCACATCCGGGATGTCAAACTGCATTTTCTCATAACTTAAGGGGTTATGCGAAATACTGCGAAACATGTCATATCCATCAGCTCTGACATCTTCTATAAATTTTTTTATCTGGTCCTCCGGAACAAGGTAACGTCTGAGCAGGCGGACAAATATTTCCACAGAAGTTTCAAATTCTTCCGGTATAACCTCATTAGCCCCCTGTTCATAGAGTGGACCCATCTCCTGTAAATAACGTGTTCGTGCAATGATATGAATGTTGGGGTTCATTTTCCTTGCAAGCCAGATTACTCTGCGGGTTGCCGTTGCATCGGAGATACCAACAATCATTATTTTTGCCGAATCAATATCAGCCTTTTCGAGTACACCTTCCTGGGTCGCATCCCCATAAAAAATATTTTCTCCTTTTGAAATACCTTCTCTTACACTTTCTGGATTGGTTTCAATAACCAGATAAGGAATACCCGCTGCCTTTGCAGCTTTTGCCACTGTTTTACCATTAAAACCAAAACCTACGATGATAAGATGGGAAGACATTTTTTCCTTTTTATCGTACATCTTTGTGACATCTTTACGGGCAAAACCGTACTTGAGCTGATGTGGTATAGGTAGTTTGAGAATATTGGCAGCCACAGAAGGAGAATAGGAAATGGAAAAGGAAGTAGCTGCCATTGTGAGAATGGAAATATCCAGAAACATTTGGTATAGGTAGTTGTCCAGGAGACCATACTCAACCCCGAAATTTGAAAGGACGAAAGAGAATTCACCCACCTGAGCAAGTGCCATACCGGTTAGAATGGAATTGCGAAGGGGATATCCCAGAACAATAGAAACAAAACCACTGACAATTCCCTTGAATAACATAACCCCAATAGTTACAAGTAATATAAGTAAGGAGTTTTCCAGAAAAAATTGTACATTAAGCAGCATTCCTATTGATACGAAAAAAATACTCAAAAAAACATCCTTAAAGGGCAGAATATTGTTCAGTGCCTGATGACTGTATTCAGATTCAGATATCACAAGGCCTGCAAGGAAAGCCCCCAATGCCAGGGACAGTCCCGCCCTGTAAGTAAGCATGGCAATAGATAGACATATGACAATCACAGACAGCAAGAACATTTCAGGATTACGGGTTTTGATAATGTGATGTAGGATATGGGGGATCAGCCATCTGGCAAAAAACATAATGAATATAATAATTGCCAGAGATTTCAGAAGAATCATAATAATTGAGTTTGCATCATTTCCACCAACCCCTGCCAAAAACGGAGTTGCCACAATCATTGCCACTACAATGACATCCTGGAACAATAATATAGAAAGGATTGTGCGACCGTGCAAGCTATGCAATTCGGCTCTTTTTTGGAGTGTCTTGAGCACAATTGCTGTACTGCTCAGAGATATCAAAAAGCCCAGGAAAAGGGATTCACTGAAACCAAAACCAAGATATGTAGCTGCAAAAAGAGTTCCAAGGGTTGTAAAAAGAACCTGAAGTCCTCCTCCAAGTATCACAGAACGCTTCATATTCCAGAGTTCTTTTAGAGATAATTCCATTCCGATGGTAAACAGCAAAAGAATAATGCCTATCTCAGCAAGGATATTGATATCATCAGGATTATTTATGAATCCCAGCCCATCAGGACCCACCAGAATACCAGTTACCAGAAACCCGACTATAATAGAAATATGAAGTTTGTTACATATATAAAGCACAAAAATAGATATTCCAAAAACAATGATAATATCATTAAGTATAGCCAATTCCATAAAAATGAATTATGAAAAGATATCTAATAAAGATATTCATTTCAGAGATTTCTAAAACTGGAAGCAAGCCCATTCTAAATACTAGAAATACAGTGGTTTTGCAGGACAAAATCCTTATGTGGCCGATGCCAAACAATCTATAGAGGATTCTGATCAACGTTCCTCTTCCAGAACTTCTATAAAATTTGTTCTTATTATCACTCTACTAGCCTGTTTCCCGGACAATTATTCTGAAATATCTGCTTATTTTTAGATAGCTTCCGCCCTCAGTCCACCACCTTTTTTCTTTTTAACATCCTCATTTGATGCAAATTGAAACAAAACGCCGTCACCATCATCGCATTAATTCACAGATTTAATGGGAGTTCCAAATTTTCAATCTGAAACAAAACACATTCATGACCTTTGTGTTTTTATGACCAAAATTACATTAGCAAAAAATCAATGTAATAAATAATAATATGTCAACAAGAATAAAGGGAAAGGCCCTTTACAGAGCCTAAATTTAGCTGTTTTATATTCCTTCTCTTCATAAATTATCCTTGAACAGGTAATGGCAGGTTTAGGGGATTTTATGCAATTATCTGGCTACAGGTCTTGGTTCAGGACGCCTGTGGGCATTATAATAAATCATTTCTCAGCCGGTTTCCTGAAATTACATCTTCTTCAGTAACCTCTACTTCTTTAATCATACTTGTGTTTGCATCTGCTGTGATACTATAGTTTTCTACTTTAGCATTGTATGGTGTGCCTGTTGTTGAATATGGGAGGGTTAACTCATACCATCCAGATTCATTTGTGGTAGCTGTATTCCAGTATTCAAAAATGCGTCCATTACTCAGGGTTACATTTGTTTTTGCATGGACTTCCCTGTCAGGTCTGGCAAACCCTTCAACTGTGGCGCCGGGTACATATTCAAAAATTTTGATGTTACTGATGTTTTCATAGTTATCGATTCTGGATCCAAGATGCATACTCTGAGAAGTACTGTTGGATTCATATATCAGCCGGAGATTGCTAATTTGTGCGGTGTCTGAAATATGTAATTTTGCCAGGTTCGTATCCATGAATTGCTCACTCATGTAAAATCTTTCGAATTCATTATTAGTAAAAGAATTACCTGTTGCAATATTCATTATATGTGTGAACTTTTCTGCAACCATTGAAGTGTCAGTGATTACATATCTTACATTTCTTTTCTTCAATATTGATACGCATTCCGATTCATTTGAACTTGCAAAAAATCTGGCTGAATCTTTCAGTCCTGTCTGGAAATTATTGGCAACAGGCGGTCTTTCTGCCATATAGAGAATCCAGTTCCCATAGTCCCACCAGCTTAAGACCCCGTATTCAGGTTTTTCTACAGGGTCCAGATAATATGATGTTTTTGGGCTGTTGGATTCCAGCCAGTCAAGGGATTCCTCCCAGTCAGATGGTGGAACCCCGGGGTTTGTCAGGATACTGATAGTAGGTCCAAAGAATAGCAAGCCTACAACTAAAATAAATATTATTGAAATGCATGTGCCATACCCAATTTGCCAGAAAGAAATATTAGATGATGTGTTTTTTGACCGTTTTTTCTTTTTCTTTTTGTCCTTGTCTGAGTCATCCTTAAAAAGATCAAAGACTGCAATTATAAAGTATCCTGTTAATATTGCGATGTTTATGGAGAGCAGATATGTAAACCTTGTCTGGGATAATGCAAGTATTGTTACAATAAAGGACCAGATTATGAAGAATACCATTTCCGGGGGATATTTATCTTTGATTGCATTTCTGAGGATAAGGCTAAAACCAATTACTGCAGTTATGCTGAATATGACGAAGGTATGCCAGAGAGGGGTTAATGTAAAACCATCGTCATAGATGAGCGGCTGTGCTTCGGTGATCATTCCGAGGACTTCTCCCCATCCTAAAAGATAGAGAAGGCCTGAAGTCAGGCTTTGATATAACTCCGGTGAGATGAATGAAAGAGCCGCTGTTCCGGTACCGGCCACCATTATGACAACCACAGGATAGTACCACCATTTCAGACCCTTTGAGCCGATAATCCAGGAGATTGCTCCAAGTACAATTATGGATGCCAATAGGACCGCCACATACAGTACGTGGAACCAGGAAAGGAACATTCCGCTGAATTCGTAACCCGGGCGGATCAGGGTGGAGATGAAAGGTGTGATAACAATAAGGGTCACCAGGTAGGTGGTGAGTGTATTGATCACAAGATATTCGGAGGATACCTTCTGCCGTAGATCTAGCATGAACTGGACCAGCGCATACAGTACAATCAGGCCGATAAATATGGGCGATCCCAGCCATGTGAATACAGAAAGAGCCAGGACGATGCCTGCGGCCCCTGCAAAAACCAGTGGTTTTGCAATTGACCTCTGTGAACCTATTTTTTTGATGCTGGAGAATGAAAGATTTGCATCCTTTCCGTACTTCAGGGAGAGCATGAAAAGGGCATATGCGGTTGTAGAGAGCAGGATTTCGGCCACGTGATGATCGGTAGCCCCAACTCTTGAGACTGCCAGGTGCGCCGGTATAAGGGAAATTACAGCCGCACTTAAGAGGGCTGTCCTTTTATCAAAGAGGCTGGAGGCAATAATATAGATGGGTATGATGGTCAATGCTCCCAGCAGGGCGGGAAAAATAGCACCTGCGACCTCGATAGTATGGATGTCCGGGTTCCCGAAACCAAGTACCATAGCAAACAACGCAGCTGCCTGATCATAAAGGGGAGGCCAGCCTATATCAAAACCATATGGGTAATTAAGATATGAATCAAAGGTTAAAGTAGAGGGAAAGTTCAGAGTAGTGTATATAATTCGTCTCATGTGGTAAAAAGGATCCATCCCGGTAAAGGTTACCTTTCCATCTGCAAAAACTGTCAACGAGGAAATTGCTCTGATGGCAAAGGATGCCAGTACCAGAAATAAAAGTGTTAGTTTGCTGTGTATAATTTGGTTGCGATCGATCATAGGCTCAGCCCAATAGCATTCTGGCTGATTATAGATCTGCACATATAAATATATTTCCAGGTCATCTAAATAATATATAACAATCTTTTAATATCTAAAATTTCATTCTCTATCTTCCCTGATGTAGGTATGTATATCTGAATAGTGGATGCAGATCTAAAAACAATAATATTATGATGGTGCAGGATTTCTCTCGCATAAATGTGGGTGGCTGTGAATGTACTGTTTAAAGAGAGATTATGAAACCAATAGTATATATTTATATAACAAAAAATATTCAATTGTGTGTAATGTGTTCCCAATCAAAAGGTAATAATTGAGTGAATCATCAATGGATTGAGGTCATAAATATTAAAGGAGAAAATTCATGAAATGGAAAAATCGGAATGTGTTGATTACAGGTGTAAGTGGTTTTGTGGGCTCTTACCTGGCCCGGTATCTTATTGATTAGGAGGCAAATGTATACGGGCTTATCAGAAGAAAAGCAGACGGTACAATTCCAAAAAATATAAGCTACAAAAATATCCAGAATGGAATTAATTTTGTTGAAGGAAACCTTGAGGATATCACGGGATTAGCTCATGCTCTGGATGTTTCACAACCGGATGTGATCTTCCATCTGGCAGCTCAATCCTTTGTACCCCGATCATTTTCACACCCCATTGAAACATCTCAGATTAATTCACTTGGTACACATAATTTATTAGAGGCAGTGCGAATTAAAGGAGTAAATCCTACTATTGTCTTTGCAGGATCCTCCGAGGAATACGGCCTTGTGTTTAATTCAGAAGAACATTACAGCCTTATGAAAGAAAAATATGGCAAAATATTCCCGGAACCTGAGATCCCTGAAGTCCCCATAAAAGAAACAAACCCCCTTCGTCCAATGTCTCCCTATGCTGTCAGCAAGGTATATGGTGATTATCTGATGAGGAATTATCATTATACATATGGTCTTAACACTGTCGTATCAAGAGCATTCAATCATGAAGGAGCAGGCAGGGGTATCATGTTTGTTACATCAGTTGTGACAAACCAGGTAGCGGAATTAAAATCCGGAAATCTGGACAAAATAACCATCGGAAATGTCAATGCATTTCGTGATTGGTCTCATGTGATGGATATAATTAATGGTTATTGTGTACTTGCTGACAAGGGCCAGTATGGGGATGTGTACAATCTGGGATCCATGCGCACAACATCTGTGCTGTCCTATATCCTCCTGAGTCTTGAAAATGCAGGTATGCCTGTTGACAGAATTGAAAGTATGAATAACAATAAAGTTATTGATAATCCAATTGATCGGGATTACTCTGAATTTTATGGTGTAGCCTTTGAGAAAACCAACGTTGATAAAATGCTTCTTGAGGGTTCACTGGAATTCTTACTTGAGGATAAAGGGATAATTGCTCACTGCGGTGAGAAGAGGGTCCCTATTGAATTTAATCCGGAAAGATTCAGACCTTCTGAAGTTCCAATTCTCTTTGCTGATACGACAAAGGTGCAGGAACTTGGATTTAAGGCTACATACAGTGTTGAAGATATCATAAGAGACCAACTTAACTATTTTCTGGATGAGAAGAAGAGAGCATGAAGATAGCAATATTTCATGATTATTTCGGAGCTATTGGAGGCGGGGAAAAGGTTGTTTCCACTATCTCTGATTTATTTGATGCAGATGTAATTACTACAGACACCGACGCGGTGGATAAACTGGGTTTAAAGGGGAATGTAATCTCCCTGGGAAGTACCAGAAAAATCCCTCCATTAAAGCAGATATCTGCAACCAGGAAATTCTATTTCAGTGATTTTTCTGAAGAATATGATTTTTCGATTTTCACCGGTAACTGGAGCCATTATGCAGCTCATACGCACCATCCGAATATGTGGTATTGCTATACTCCTGTCAGGGCCTTTTACGATCTATATGACAATTTTTTGCAAAGACAGAATTTTGTAAAAAGACAATTATTCAGAGCCTGGGTGTATGGCCACCGGCATCTGGATCAACATTCTGTGAAAGATATTGACAATATAGTTACTATATCAGGGAATGTCCAGAGGCGAATTAAGAAATATCATAAAAGAGATTCCGAGATAATTTATCCTCCAATTGATGTTTCTATGTTCAGGTGTGAGGAATATGGCGATTTCTGGCTTTCTGTGAATAGATTGTATCCTGAAAAAAGAATTGATTTACAAATAGAGGCTTTTAGGAAAATGCCTGATGAAAAACTTGTAATTGTAGGCGGGTATGCAAAAGGGGATCATGCGGAAAGCTATGCCAGAACCCTGTATAATGACCTTCCCGAAAATATTAAAATAATTGGGGAAATTAAGGATGATGAACTTAGAGATCTCTATTCCAGATGCAGAGGTTTCATTTGCACTGCCATTGATGAAGATTTTGGACTAACCCCTGTAGAAGCAATGGCAAGTGGAAAGCCGGTTGTTGCAGTAAATGAGGGAGGCTTTATGGAGACGGTAACGGAGGATACAGGTCTACTGGTTGATGCAAATTATAGAAGTATCAAAGAGGCTGTACAACTCATATCGAAGGAACCTGATATGTACCGGGATGCATGCATTGAGCGTTCAAAAATGTTCGATGTATCAATCTTTGAAAAACAGATTAAAAATGTGATTAATAATGGTCTTCAAGCACCTGAATAATCTTTACGCTTACAGGGAACTTATCTGGCAGCTGGCATGGAGCGAATTCAAGCTCAGATACAAGAATTCAATTTTGGGATATTTCTGGTCCCTTCTGGAACCCATGCTGATGCTTACAGTTCTATACGTAGTATTTTCCAATCTAATGAGGGTGCAGGTGGAGTATTTCCAGCTTTTCCTGCTTCTTGGTATAATTCTCTGGAACTTTTTGAGCAGGGCGACAAGTATTGGGATGAATTCCATCGTCGGGAAAGCGGATATGATTAAGAAGATCTACTTTCCCAGAGACATCTTTGTAATTTCTTCCTGTATAACAGCCCTTCTAATGAGCATATTTGAATCCCTTATATTCATTTCATTTATGGCTATCTTCAGGGTTCCGATATCTACCAATTTAATTTATGTACCATTTATCCTGATTTTCCTCTTTTTTATATCTCTGGGTCTGACCCTGGCACTTGCTGCACTGAATGTTTTCTACAGGGACGTACAGTTCATCTGGCAGGTCATTTTGCAGGCAGGATTTTTTGCGACACCTATCCTTTATACTATAGATATATTCCCGGCATACCTGCAGAAAATAGTATTGTTGAACCCGGTTGCAATAATGATAATATCAGCCCGTCATACCATCATATATTCATCGCCTGCTACAGTCGGGAATCTGACATTCATGCTGATTTCATCAGTAATTTTCCTCATTATGGGTTATGCTATCTTTAATAGACTGGAACCAAGATTTGCAGAGGAGATTTAATGCCGGCAATTGAAGTTGAACATTTATACAAATCATTTCGCATTCCCCATGAAAAAAGAAACACTTTATTCGAAGCATTGACCGGTGTTTTCAAGCCTGCACCCTATGAGACATTTCAGGCGCTGAAGGATATCAATTTCACAGTTGAGGACGGAGAAGCAATCGGTATTATTGGTGAAAATGGAAGTGGTAAAAGCACTCTGTTAAAACTAATAGCCCAAATCCTGGATTCTACCAGAGGGAAGGTGAATGTCAATAGAAAGGTCACACCTTTCCTGGAGTTGGGGGTGGGTTTCCAGCCTGAACTTACAGCGGCAGAGAACGTGAAGATCTATGCCACAATTATGGGGATGCCAAAAAAAGAGATCGAGAGCAAACTGGATGATGTTCTGGATTTTGCAGGACTTGAAAGATTCAGGGATACGAAATTGAAGAATTTTTCCTCGGGTATGCAGGTAAGACTGGCTTTCTCAACCGCTATACAGAACGACCCGGAGATCCTCCTGCTCGATGAGGTCCTGGCTGTAGGGGATATGGAATTCCAGCAGAAATGCCTGGAGGTACTAAAACAGTACAGGGAAAAAGGAGTTACAATTGTATTTGTCTCCCATGACCTGGGTTCTGTGCGCAGGTTCTGTGACCGGACATTGCTTCTCAACCACGGAGAACAGGTGGCTCTTGATGATACTGAGAAAGTGATAGACCAGTATGTATATGGGGAAGACGCTTCTAACATGTCTAGCAGTGATACAGAAGCAGATACATCCCCTGCAGAAGAGAATTCCGAAGAAAGTACACACCAGAGTAATAAGAAGGTGGAGATTACCGATGTTAAGTTTTACGACAAATTCGGGAATGCATCTAACAGGTTTAATTCGTCTGATCCGATGGTGATCAGAATATTTTATAATGCCCATAAGAAGGTACTGGATCCGGTATTTGGTATTTCACTTTATTCAGAGAATGGGGAACATTTGTTCGGTACAAACACAGAGTTAAGAAAAGTATCAATCGATCATGTAGATGGCGAGGGGTATATCGATCTTGAGGTTGAGAAGATCCCGATGCTTACGGGTCAGTTCCTCCTGACAGTTGCAATACATACCCATGATCAAAAAACGTATGATTGGCATGACAGGCAATATGCATTTGATGTGATCCCGACAAGTATGGATGCAGGACTTATTGAGATTCCCTGTCAATGGAAGATATGATGGAAGTGAGATAATGGACACATTTGAAATTCACGATGATGAGATTGATGTTGAAGAGATCATGAAAAAGATCAAAGACAATATCCGCATGAGAAAGGAAGCTGGTGTTTATCCACAAGACGGGATAGAAATGGGTCCTGCCGGGAATAGCCCTGAATGTAGCACAAATGTTCAGCGAGACCTTGAATACATCAATGCAAACTGGGATATCCAGAACAACAGTTATTTCATCAGTTCACATCGGCCTGTTGTAGGGAAGCCTCTGGTTAAAGGGCGAGAGCTTGTTCATGGTGAGGTGAGAAGATATGTCGATCCCATTATCTGGAAACAGACCGAATTCAACGGAAGCACTGCCCGTTATCTCAACAATGTCAATGAGAAAATCAATGCTTTTGAAAATGTTATAGGTAATGAGATAGAGCAATTGAGACCTGAGATTGATGATAAGATCGAGCAGTTGAGACCCGAGATTGATGATAAGATCGAGCAATTGAGACCCGAGATTGATGGTAAGATCGAGCAGTTGAGACCTGAGATTGATGATAAGATCGAGCAGTTGAGACCTGAGATTGATGGTAAGATCGAGCAGTTGAGGCCCGAAATAGATGGTAAGATCGATCAGTTGAGGCCCGAAATAGATGATAAGATCGATCAGTTGAGATCTGAAATCAATGATTTGATTGAAAGTCAGGTTAGTTCCGTAATTTCTTCGATGAACTCAGACATCGAGAATAAAGCGTGGCTTGCCAATATTTTGGAAAAAAGAAATTCAGATAATAAACCTATTAATTTTGATGATGAAATATCAAAAGAAAGTTCGATTAATTATTTTACATTCAGTGAAGAAGTAAGCAAAGCATGGACAAAAGAAGGTGGAAAACCTATTGATGTCCCTAATATGTATGAGGACTTATTGCCTTTTTTTAACAATTGCAATAATGTATTAGAAATTGGATCGGGGACAGGTTATTTTTTACAATTGCTCAAAAATAATGGTGTCGGAAGCTATGGTATTGATATAAATGAGGACTATGTTCTATATTGTGAAAAATTAGGGTTAAGTATTCAAAATATTGATGCATTGAGTCATTTAATGACTATTGATGATAAATCAATAGATGGTATATTTATGGGACAAGTTGTTGAACACTTAAACATTAATGAACTATTTCAAATATTAAAATTATGTTATGAAAAATTGCAATTTGGATCATATATTGCGATGTCTATGCCAAATATATTGAGTGTTTTAGTCTCAACGAATTTGTTTAACATGGATCCTACTCATGAAACCTATATTCATCCAGAGGTAATTAAATTTTTATTAAAGTCATGTGGTTTTAGAGAGATTCAAGAGAATTTTTATCAGCCGGTACCGGATGAAAGCAAATTAAAAAGAATCGACCCCAGTAATATTCCAAACGAGCAAATAAATAATGAAATTTTGGAAACTTTAAATTTCAATATAAATTTTTTAAATAATTTTTTGTTTGGGTACAGGGATTATTTAGTCATTGGAAAAAAGTGAATATCTATGCAGATTAATCAGGTCTTACCAGCTTTGAGTTGCCATGATGCGGTGAGTAATGATGCAATTGAAATCATGAAATTCTTGCGAAAGCAAGGATTTGATTCCAATATTTATGCAAAACATACACATCCTAAAGTGTCAAAATATACAAAATCGATAGATAAATACCATGGAAACGATCAAAACATTTTGATTTATCATTTTTCATTATATAGTGAGGATGTGACCGATTTTGTTAAAAAATTGCCTGACAAAAAAATATTACTCTATCATAACATAACTCCTCCCAAATTCTTCGATGGACTTTGTGAAACATTAAGCTATAGTTGTGCGAAAGGCTTAGACGAACTTAAAGATTTGTTCAGACATTTCCAAGTTGGAGTTGGAGTCTCTGAATATAATCGCCTATGTCTTGAAAATTATGGCTTTAAAAATACCGATGTTTTACCCATATTAATCAATATAAACAAATTTGAATCACATAATGAAAAAAACCTTAAAAAAAGATCTTATATTGATTCTACAATTAACATTATATTTGTAGGTAGAATTTCACCAAACAAGAAACATGAAGATATTATTAAAACATTTTATTATTATCAGCGTTACATAAATTCAAATTCAGTATTATATCTTGTTGGAAACGAACAAATATCCAGCTATTCAGAATATCTAAGGAATCTAATCGATACATTAGGACTTAGAGATCATATTATATTTACTGGAATGGTAACAGATGAGGATCTTGTAGAATATTATAAAAAAGCACATCTCTTTTTGTGTATGAGTGAACATGAAGGATTTTGTGTTCCTCTTTTAGAAGCAATGTATTTTGAGATTCCCATTATCGCTTACAATTCCACTGGGGTTCCCTATACATTAGATAATTCTGGAATTTTGGTTAATAAAAAACAATATAATAAAATAGCAGAATTAATTAATCTTTTAATTGAAGAAAAGGTTATTCGTGGAAGAATAATACAAAAACAAAATGAAAGACTAATGGCTTTTGATAAAGAGAAAACTGGCAAGAAGTTGATTAAGATTATTGAAGGTTTGAATAATAAAAATTAATTCAATGATATCAAATATGGTGTTATGAAATGCAATATCCGTTTGTTTCTATTGTTGTTTGTACTTATAATCGTAGTAACTATTTAGATGGATGTATTAAATCATTATATAAGCAAACATATCAGAATAGAGAAATTATTGTTGTAAATGGACCCTCAACTGATGATACAGATTGTATTTTGAATAAATTTAAAGATGTTCTGGTAATTAGACAAGAAAAGTTAAATGGATTATCTTATGCAAGAAATTTGGGTATAAGTTACTCTAAAGGTGATATTATTGCATTTATTGATGACGATGCAACAGCTGATGAAAATTGGTTGAAATATTTAGTTGACAAATATACTAATGATTCTGTAGGAGGAGTTGGAGGTCTTGTTTATGGTCCTCAAAAGTCACATATTCAATTTGCTAATGGTGTTATCAATAAATGTGGGATACCTAATGCAGTCAGAGATGATACTAAAAAGTTAAGAAAAGGTGAGTTCCAAATACTTATGGGAACTAATTGTTCATTTAAAAAAAGTGTATTATATGAAATTGGTGGATTCGATCCATACTTTAAATATTATCATGATGAAAGTGACCTTTGTACACGGGTAATTAATAAAGGCTATCAAATTGTGTATCAAAGAGAATCTTTTGTGATACATGATATGGTGGAAGGTCATAATAGAAAGTCACCTTATGATCTAAACTGGGCTGAAATAATAAAAAATGTTATTTATTACACAATGAAAAATTTTGGTAACACGCTTTCTTCTTATACAACACGACCTGTTTATTCTTTATATTGTTGGATAATATATTTTGTTACACCATTCTTTAACAATGAACTTACTTTAGGTTCTATATTAAATATTTATCAACAAATATTAAAGGGTGCGTTTCGAGGTTATAAAGATGGTTTGAGTTTGAATTTATTTGATAAAAATAAGGATATTTCATATCTCGATTTTAACATAGAAAATGAAAAGAAATCAAAAAAACATTCTATAACTGAATATCCTATTAATATTGAAGCAAATGGGTTGAGTAATAAGCTCAATATCGCATTGTTAAGCCAAGAATACTCTAAAAATTGTAATGGAGGAATATGTCGATATACACATGATTTAGCACATGGACTCGCTGACCTGGGCAACGAAGTGCATATAATTTCCAAATCTGAAAATGATAGGGAATATGATTATATGGATGAAAATGTCTTTGTACACAAAATTAATCCTCAAAAAATAGATTTTTTACCTTTGTCACCTGAGATGGACATCTCTCACAAAAACATTTCCTACAGCTATGAAGTATGTCTAAAATTGAATAATTTGATTGAAACCAAAAATATTCAGGTTGTTGAAGCTCCCTTGTGGGATGCAGAAGGGTTCGTTTTCTCTCTTATAAAGAACATTCCGTTAGTTGTTCGAGTTGAAACTCCATTATTCAAAGTAAGCGAAATCCAAAAATGGGATGTAAATAAAGATTTTAAGTTGGCAAATTGGATGGAAGGAGAAGCTGTAAGGCGTGCTGATCGAGTTATCGCAATCAGTAGTGCCATTGGAAAGCTAATTTGTGATCATCACAACGTCTCCGAAAATAATATCGATGTCTCTCCTCTTGGAATCGACCTTCCTATTGAAAGTCAGGCTTTTGACGATCAAGATAACGATATTCTTGAAGTGTTGTTTGTTGGTCGTCTTGAGAAAAGAAAGGGAATTGATACATTATTTAGAGCGATTCCTGCTGTAGTCAGGCGGATTACGAATGTTCGGTTCACTATCGTGGGTAGTGATACAAAAACAGCATCATTTAATGGTTCATATAAAAAACATCTATTAAACATTCTCGATAAAAAATATCATAAATATGTATATTTTATTGGATATGTTTCTAATGATGATCTTGAAAACTATTATAGAAAATGCAATATCTTCGTAGCTCCTTCTCTTTATGAGTCATTTGGACTTATATACTTAGAAGCGATGGCGTGGGGAAAGCCTGTAATTGGATGTGATGTTGGTGGTGTACCGGAGATTATTGTTGATGGCGAAACAGGGATTATTGTTCCTCCTGATGATGCCTCATCACTTGCTGATGCAATCTTAGAGTTACTTGTCGATGAAGAGAAAAGAAAGATTTTAGGGGAATTGGCTATAATGCGGATGAAAAAAAAATATGCGAAAGATATTATGGTAATGAGTTCACTGAATATATATAATTCAATTTGCAGAAAAAGAGGAATTCTATGAAAGAATATTTAGATATTGCATCTAAAATTTCAAGTCCTATTCAAGTGGAAAACGATATTAATATGCGACTTGTTGAAAGAAGGTCATTAAATCGTCTTTGTGATATTGGGGATTGGGAAGTAGGGGGTGCATTAAGTCAGATTATGAGTGATTTAAAGGAAGGTAGTTACATCCATAGAAAATCTTGGGAATATGCTATGTGTATATATGGACTTGAATCCCTTGGAGTTGTAACCTCAGAAAGTCATGCAATAGCGGTAGGTGCAGGTTATGAAAGACCATTGTTTTATTTTGCAAACAAAATTGAAAAGATGGTTGCAACTGATTTGTATAACAGTCCTTCGAATGAAGGTGATCCAAGTATGTTGACTACACCGTCAAATTTTGCACCATTCCCTTATTTAAGAGATAATCTCAAAGTTTCACAAATGGATGGAACAAATTTAGAATTTAATAATAATACTTTTGATTTTGCATTTTCACTTTCATCTATTGAGCATTTTGGTAGTAGGGATAACATTATAAAAGCCATGTCAGAAATGTTCCGTGTTTTGAAACCGAATGGTATTTTATGTTTGGCAACCGAATTGATTCTCAATAATGCTCACCATCCAGAATATTTTACTTTCAATGAATTGAAAAAATATATTCTTCAATCAACTGACTTTAAACTAGTTGGAGGAGATATTGATTTCAGGATATCTAAATCTCTTCTCTTAAATCCTATTGACTTAGATTTAGAAAAGAATCTTAACATAAGTCCGCATATTGTACTTAAGCAGGGAAATGTAATTTGGACTTCTATCATTTTATTTATGGAAAAAAAGTTGGTTGATTAATTATAAATTTGATGTGGTAGGTAGTTTAATATTTGAGAATACTGGAGTAATTTCACATAAGATGGAGTAATATTTCCAGTATTTCTTATTTCTCAAAAAAATTATATATCATTCATATAGTAAAATAAGTTTTTCGTATACAATGTCCCATTCATATTTCCCGGCCTTTTGAACTGTATTTTCTACACACATTTTTTGGAATGAATCATCTAATAGTATCTTCTTTAAAACAGAATCGATCTGATCAGAATCAAGTTCTACAACAAATCCATTAACACCTTCATCAATCAGGTCCTGTGCTGCATTTCTCTTTTCACTAACAGTGATAACAGGAACCCCGCATGCGAATGCTTCTATTACGATTATTCCGAAACCTTCACGGCTTGAAGGTAGGACAAATACTCTGGAAGATTTGATCCGGGCAATGAGGGCATCATATTTCAGGAACCCGGCAAACTCAACATTATCGGCTATTTCAAGTTCCTGGGAGAGTTTTAACAGCCTGTCCTTTTCAGGCCCATCTCCGATGATGCAGCATTTAAGTTGCGGGAGGTTGGCTTTTAATCTGGCCACTGCATTTAATAGAACATCGATATTTTTCTCTTTTATGAGCCTGCCTGCAAAAATTATGTCGCAAGTTTTGTTTGCAGGTTTTATACCTGTTATTTTCTGGAGATTGATTCCGTTCGGAACAACCTGTATCTTTTCCGGGTCCGTTCCAATAGAGATGAGTTGTTTTTTTGTCCACTCTGAAACAGCAATATTTTCTGATGATATTTTCGCAACAATCCTCTCTATAATTTTCCCAAAAAATCCCCTCCTCCCCATATACTCATACCAGTAGTCATCCCAGACCTCATGCCATGTGAAAAAGGCCGGGGTTTTTCTGAGAACAGATACTGTCCTTACGGTGAAGCAGGAAAAATACGGGAAGACACTTACATCAATAACATCAAATTTCTCTTTTAATAAAGGCTTGAAGAGTTTCACTGAAAAAATCAGGGCCTCAGAGATCGACCGCTTTCCATTGATATACAGTTCCCTGGCCGCACATACGCCATGGAGGGTCATACCCTCGTATTCAATAATATTCTCGCCTTCCCACCATTTGACCCCAAAAAGATGGACTTCGTCTCCACGTTCAGCAAGGCGTTTTCCGATCTCATAAATGCGCTTTTCAGCACCCCCTTTGACCCAGGGGTATATCGCATCATAGACAAAAGCGACCTTCAAGAAATCACCTATCAATATCGGTACCAAGAAGCATTACACTCAGGAAAATGGAACCAAAGATCATCTGCAGTCCCAGTGCGGCAAGTACCATTACCACAATAGCGATTTCGACCTCTGACAGGGACCCATAGCCAGTGCTTGCCCAGGTATACACAATCCAAAGGCCCAATATAAAGCTCAGTATCAGCAAACCGGAGCCTATGAACAGCTCCTTTTCCAGAGAGTGGTAACTTAACATCTTCCTGAATACGTCATTCTTTTTATGGTATATGCCATGAATAAGACCATAGGCCTTCATATAGGAGCCAGTGGCGAGTATCTGTCCGCCCACAATAAGCAACATACCTCCCAGAATAAAAGAATGCAGTCGTGTTTCCACTACATTACCCTGCAGGAGAGAAAGAGCAGTAAGTAAAAAGCCTACCAGAAATACAAGAAAGCCCGGCACAAACATAAATTTCAGAGGTTGATACAGCATCATGAATCTTACATGCCGCCAGCCGTCCTGCAGCGACCGGAGTTTGGACGGGGCATAACGTACATGATAGCTGATAGGTACCTCTTTGATCCTCAGGTCATTATAGGACGCCTCTATGACCATCTCCGAGGCAAACTCCATGCCATGGGTCTTGAGTTTCATCTTATCAAGGGCTTCCCTTGTAAATGCCCGCATTCCGCAATGTGCATCCGATATATCTGTTTTAAACAATAAATTCAACATCCGGGTCAGCAAAGGATTCCCAATATACTGGTGGAGCCACGGCATGGCCCCCTTTTGAATATTACCTCTCAACCTGCTTCCAATAACAAAATCCGCCTCTCCATTGATCAAATACTTCATAAATCCGGTTAATTCTTCCAGATCGTAGGTATTATCGGAATCCGCAATCGCAATATAATCACCTGTTGTGCTTGAGAGGCCCGCCATATAGGCATTTCCATAGCCTTCCTTGCCTGAAATGACCCGGGCACCCATGGATGCAGCAATCTCAGGAGTCATATCAGAAGAGTTGTCAACCACGATAATCTCCCCCTCAAGGTTGCATTTTTCAAAAACCTTCTTCGCTTTTGTGATGCAGATCCCAATGGTCTTTTCCTCATTCATGGAAGGCATCACAACGGACAATTTGGGCATGTGGATTGTTAATGAATATGTTGGTTTAAATATTTTTTTATGAACGCAAAAAGATGAATTCAGTTACCCAGAGATAATACACGTAAACTTAGTAACAATATATCTAAAGACATCTGGTAATTTCAGAATTATTGTTAGTTTCAATATTTCCTGGAATTTCGAGGATTTCTACAGAGCCATATTTGATATGCTTAACTAATTGTATCTTTCCTATCTGTTTTGCCTGTTGGATATATCCATTTCAAGTCAACTACCCCTCCCTTACGGCAAGGGGCTTGAATGTCAATTAAGCATTCGTCCGGGTGGCTGACAAGCACCCCTGAGATTCCAGGATATACCTGTAATCCCGTGTTCTGTGTTCAATATTCATTGCATCTATCAGATCGGCATTGTTCTCATACCAACATCTATACCCATGAAAGTAGAAGCATCTGTTATTTGTTTATCAGGAACTTCTTTCTCCACACATAAATGGAAATAATAATCTCCGTCTTTATGTTTTACAACTTTGGATGCCTGATATTTCCATGAACCATCAAAATACTGTTTAGCGTAATCATAATTCAAAATGGAATAAGATTTTCTTCCATTAATAGTGGTTATTTTGACCGTATCTTCACTAACAGTAAAATCTCTTTTGTAAGAAAAAGTCATTGATGACGGCGAAAACTCTACTTTTTGCCCTTTTCTGTTTATGTAATGTTTTGTAACATCCTGCAACTTGTCGTGGGATATTACAACTCATCTGGGATTTTAATTTTAATATTTCACGAAGATAGAAGTAAACTTCTGTAATTTCATTGCTGGAATCGGTTTACCTTTGTCAAAAACAAATTTGGAAGCATAATTCATTCCATCCGAATATTTCTGCATAGTTTCCACCAAATCATTATCAGGATTTGCCATTTTCAGGATAACTGTTTTAGTAAGAAACATACACTACTATATTCACTTACTTATTATAAAAAATTACTTTTCTGAATATCAGGCGCATTCCTCTCCTACCTTACGGAAAGGAACTCCTGCTCGATGAGTTGAAGTTACTTTTGACAATTCGTATTTTTGACTAACTTCGAAATTATTCAGTTTTTGAATATATCATTGAATTACTGCAATTATTCTACCAGGCAATTCCACTCCGATCATCTCTTATAGTAAAAATAATATCAATGATCAAATCATTTTGCAGCAAAAACATTAGCATTATCCGCAGGGTCGGTCCATGTCAGAAAAAGCAATACAAAAGATACTGGTAACAGGTGGTGCAGGTTTTATCGGCAGCCATCTGGTAGATCGCCTGTTGTCTGAAGGTTATGAAGTCACAGTTTTTGATAACCTGAGTTCAGGGAACAAGAAATATATCGAACCCCATCTAGACAAACCAAATTTCACATTTCTGGAAGCCGACCTGCTAGATGAACCCGCTATCAACAAAGCCTGCTGTGGCATTGATATGGTCTATCATGCTGCTGCAAACCCCGATGTCCGGCTGGGTGTGGAAAATACAAAGGTACATTTCGACCAGAACATCAGGGCTACCTACAACTTGCTGGAGGCCATGCGCAAAAACGAAGTGCCAAATCTTGCCTTCACATCAACCTCCACAGTCTATGGTGAAGCAACAGTAATACCAACCCCGGAAGATTACGGCCCACTTGTCCCGATTTCCCTCTACGGTGCCTCCAAACTGGCCTGTGAGGCTCTGATTACTTCATATTCCCATACTTTTGACATGAACTGCTGGATATTCCGTTTTGCCAATATCATAGGAAGCCGAAGTAATCACGGCATAATCTTTGATTTTATCAACAAACTTCGCGCCAATCCAAAATCCCTTGAAATTCTGGGAGACGGTAAACAATCCAAATCCTACCTCCACGTTCCAGAATGTGTCAAGGCCATTCTCTTTGCAGTTGAGCATTCCAGAAACACAGTGAATATCTTCAACATCGGTTCAGAGGACACCCTCAGTGCTACAGAGATAGGTGAAGTTGTGGCTGAAGAGATGGGTCTGCAGGACGTTGAATTCACTTATACAGGTGGTTCACGTGGCTGGAAAGGTGATGTGCCGAAAATGAGACTGGATGTGGCGAAGTTGAGGGAGATTGGTTGGAATGCCCGATGTACTTCTCAAGAGAGTGTGAGGAATGCTGTGCGGGAGTTGCTGTGAATTAACATAATATATAAATACACAATGCAAAATACCATAAATCAATCAAAGTAAGTAGAATCTCCAGTGATTATAATATGAAATCGATAATCCTTGCCGGTGGAACTGGCACACGTCTCTGGCCCCTGAGCCGCTCGCAGTATCCCAAACAGTTCTTGAAGTTTGGAAAACATTCCCTGTTCCAGGACACTGTATTGCGCTGTCTTGAGATATCGGATATTTCTGAAATTTTCGTGGTCACCAATTCAACTCAGCAGTTTTACATCAAGGGTCATATCCAGGAATTGGGATACGATCTGCCGGAGGAAAATCTTCTGATCGAGCCTGAAGGCAAAAATACCCTGCCAGCCATCTGTTTTGGGATGAAGGTGATCGAGAAAAAATATGGCAAATCCACTGTAGGGGTCTTTTCATCGGACCATGTAATGGCTTCCTCTGCAATGCAGATTATTGCAGAGGCAGAAATACTCGCAGAAAACCATCTGGTAACCTTCGGTGTAACTCCCACATCGCCTAACACCGGTTATGGTTATATCAAACCTGCAGAACAGATCAATATGGGCTTCAGGGTCTCTGAGTTCAGGGAAAAGCCGGATGTTGAGACTGCAGAACATTACATTGCAGAAGGTTGTCTCTGGAATAGCGGGATGTTCCTTCTTAATACTGAAACTTTTTTCACAGAGATCAAGAAACATGCTCCAGAGTTTTATAACGCTTTTAATTCCTCGGCAAACATGCAGGAAACATACAACAATCTTCCTTCGAAGTCGGTGGATTACGGCATAATGGAAAAATCCGACAACGTGGTCGTGGTCCAGCTTGATGCAAAGTGGAGTGATCTGGGTAATTTCTCTGCCATCTATGAAGAAATGCTAAAGGACCAGGAGGGTAACGTGATTAATGACTGTGACCAGATGAACCTGAATTCCAGTAATAACCTTATCCACTCAAAACCTGGCAAAATGGTAAGCCTCATAGACACAAATGACATGGCAGTGGTGGACACTCCTGATGCCCTTCTCATCTGTCCCAGAAACAGCAGCCATAAGGTCAAGCAGGTAGTTAACCAGCTGAAATCCAGAAACGATCCCAGAGCCAGCATCGGCCAGACTGTCTACCGGCCATGGGGGTCTTATACTGTGCTTGAATGGTCTGATGCTCATGTAATCAAAAAGATACGGGTTTTGCCTGAGCAAAAACTCAGTCTCCAGTTACATTATCACAGGAGTGAGCACTGGGTGGTTGTGACAGGTATGGCAGAGGTCCATGTAAACGGCGAAGAATTCTTTGTCAGGCCAGGCGAGAGTACCTTTATCCGTGCAGGAGAGAAGCACAGGCTGGGCAATCCTAGTACTATCCCACTTGAAATCATTGAGGTACAGCTGGGAGAATATGTGGCAGAGGATGATATTGTCAGGTTTGACGATGAATATGGAAGGAATTGATTCAATCTTTCTTTAGGCTCTACATCAGGCCAAATCCTAAAATATTTGCAACAAAAATATCAGATACACTAAAATATATCGTCTGCCATTGCATCTTCATACTTAATACCCAGATTGCTTCCAAAAAAATCCATTATTCTAAAGTATTGCTAGATGATTTTACTCCTGTATATGTATTAAGCACTGATTATAACTTTCTTTTTTGGATTACTAGGTCAATCAGTTCCAAAATATCATATACTGATATGAAATCACTTGTCTGTTTTCTATCCCCTAAAGTGGTCGGGGATTGTTTGGCCTTTATACTTTCTATGAATTTTGAGATTAGCCCCAAAGAAGGGTTAGAGGAAATCATGTTGGAGATTGTAGATATTGAAAGGACGAATACAAACTATAATAGGTATTCCAAAAGAATGGTGATACACCTAGCGTATTTTCATCAGCCAGTTTACTTACTCAGTAAGGGGATTTGAGTTTAAATATGATATCAATAAAATAATCAAGGTAACCAGTTTTTTCTTTTGTGTTTTTCGCTGGAATTACGGATAGATTAAACTTCTCTTTTTTGTTTATGATAGAAAAGGATACGTATGAATAGAAAGATTTCGGTCTCTGTAGAAACTCTTTCTTCTAACTTTCACTAATGTATTATTTATATAAGAAAAGTCCCAATGTAATTTTGGCTAAAATAAACACAAAGGGAGTGAATATATTTTGTTCCAGATTTAAGATCTGGAACTCCCATTATATCTATAATTGAATGGCATGTCAAAAGATTAATTAAAATTTATCGATTCAGTTATGTCTGTAGCTGGAGGATCACATCTTTCGATTTAACTTCAAGAATGACACAACCTGAATGCATGGCATATGTCATGCCCTGAAAAAAAACGGATCTCATACCAGTGGTACATTTTATTCTCAAGTATGCATCAAAAATTACTGGAATATTTCTGGGTGATTTATGCATCCGGCAGTATTCGACTCCTCAAAACCGGACAATCACAATTTACCTCACTCACATCCGTTTTTCGTACAGGCCTTTACCGTTGCAGTGCTATCATCCCTTTTCTTCCCGGTCCCCCCGATCTCCAGCACCTGCTCTGCCTTGCTTCCATAACGGTAAGCAGCAATTCCCTTACACTTCAACCGGTAGGCCAGCATGTAGATCTCCCGGAAAGCCTCCTCCGTAGCCTCATGAGGCAGGTTCACGGTCTTGGCAACAGCATTATCCACATGCTTCTGGAAAGCCGCCTGCATCCTCACATGCCAGCGGGGTTGGATCTCCAGGGCGGTGGCAAAAACCCGTCTGGTATTTTCCGGTATATTCGGACTGTTCTGGAGGGATCCGGTTTCGGCAACTTCCTCCATCAGCTGTGTGCTGTAGAACCCGTGTTTCCTTGCCATCTCCTCAAAAACAGGATCGATCTCTGTCAGCCGGGTTCCCATCACATTGCGCCTGTAGGTGAGGGCAAACATCGGTTCAATTCCTGAAGTGGTATTTGCAATTATGCTCAGGCTGCCTGTGGGGGCCACGGTATTCACCGTTGCATTGCGCATTGCAGGATAATCCCTTGCAAGAGTACTCCTGTGAAAATTCGGGAAACTGCCCCGTTGCTCACCGAGTTCCACAGATTTTTGCACGGCTTCTTGCCGGATGAACTTCATCACTTCTTCCGCTGTCGCGATTCCTTCCTCACAATCATAGGGAATGCCCAGGCGTGCCAGCATGGCGGCAAATCCCATAACACCCAGGCCGATCTTGCGGTTTTGTTTTGTCCTCTGCTCGATTTCCGGCAGGGGATATTTGTTGGCATCGATCACATTATCCAGGAAATGTACTCCTGTATGGACCGTTTCCTTCAATTTCTGCCAGTCGATAGCCCCTCTCCTGACCATCCGTGCCTGGTTGATCGAGCCGAGGTTGCAGGATTCATAGGGCAAAAGAGGCACCTCTCCGCAGGGATTTGTACTCTCGATTGTGCCGACTGCACTCAGGGGATGTCTGCGGTTGATCTCATCCAGGAAAAGCAGGCCGGGATCTCCGGTCTGGCAGGCACACGTCACTATCCGGTCAAATACATCCCGCGCCTTTAATCTCTTCTCAACTTTACCGGTTCGGGGATTTACAAGGGCATAATCCCTGTCCTGGCTGACAGCCTCCATAAATTCATCCGTCACACCCACCGAGAGATTGAAATTGCGCAGCATATCCTCCTTTTCCTTGGCCCCGATGAACTTGCAAATATCCGGATGGTCAACTCTCAGTACTCCCATATTGGCTCCCCTGCGCCTGCCGCCCTGCTTGATCACATCCGTTGCCTTGTCAAAGATCGTCATAAAGGAAAGGGGTCCGGAAGCCACGCCTTCTGTGGAGCGCACAGGGTCTCCCTCCGGTCGCAGGTCTGAAAAGGAAAATCCTGTGCCACCGCCGGATTGATGGATGAGGCTCATATCCTGCAGGGACTTGAAGATACTTTTCAGGGAATCTTCCACAGGCAGCACAAAACACGCACTCAATTGCCCCAGTTCGGTGCCTGCGTTCATGAGGGTGGGGGAATTGGGAAGAAACTCCAGATCTGCCATTACCTGATAAAAATTATCTTCAGTTTTTTCCACACTGTATCCGTAGCTGCTGTCGACTCTGGCAATAGCCTTTGCAACTCTGCTGAACAACTCGTCGGGCTTTTCTGCGACTTTCCCCTTTGCATTCCTTAAAAGGTAGCGCTTTTCCAGCAACGTTTTTCCATTGGCGGACAATTTGGATTCGATTGCTTTATCCTCTTTACCCATACAAACCCCCATTTTAAGATTGGGCTAAGGTGCTTTATAATTACTTCGCCGTTTCAGGAGCAATCCTGGCATTCATCACTTTCCCTTCTCTGTATCAGGGAATAGGTGATCATTATTGCCAGGAGCAACGCAAAGAAAGTTTTCACTTCTGCAGGCAGCAGGTCACTTGCACTTCCCGCAATGGTCGTTGCCTCAATTCCCATTCTAATGTATATGAGGTCGAGCAACATCCCAAATACCAGCGCAAAGAGGGCTATCATTGCAAGATAAATGGTAACAGCCTTTTTGCCCATAAACTTCGTAACCATTGTAATGGTTGCAGCATTGGTGGCCGGCCCTGCAAGCAGGAACACAAATGCGGTACCCGGGCTCATCCCTTTGGCGATAAGGGCGGCTGCCAGGGGCGTGGAAGCGGTGGCGCAGATGTAGAGGGGAATCCCTACAAACAGCATCAGGATCATCGAACCGATCCCGCCTCCAAGGTAGCCTCCCACAATTTCCGCCGGGACAATATAGGAAATCACTCCTGCTATCAGCAGCCCCACAACAAGCCACTTTGCAATATCTCCCAGCAGTTCCACGTAAGCATATTTTATGGCATCAATGGCTCGCTCTTTCAGGCCTGCTTGGCCGCAATCATCACCGCCGCAATCACAACCCGGATTTGTTGCCTCTTCCTTTTTTGAAAGCATAGTGGGGTTTGAGAGTGTATTTGTCACGTCCTTTTCCATAATATTGCTTGTAATTCCTGCTCCCAATGCGGTTATGAAGGTAGCAACAGGTCTGAATACTGTCATAACGGGATCAAGCAGGGCATAGGTGATTGCGATTGAGTCAGCTCCGGTCTGGGGCGTCGATATCAAAAAGGACAGGGTGGCACCATTGTTTGCTCCTCTTTTTTTCAGGGACATTGCCGCAGGTATCACACCACAGGAACATAGGGGCAGGGGAATGCCGGCAATAGAAGCTTTGAGGACCGAACTGAATCTCCCGGCCCCGCTGCCGAGATGCCCGATAATCTTCTCATTGGAAACCACAAGTTCCAGCAGTCCCGCAATTCCAAAACCCAGGAAAAGATAGGGTGCAGCCTCTTCGAAAAGGTACCAGGTCTCGTGTATTATTCCGGCCAGAATTTCCATAACGTTTTGTGCAATGCTCATCGGTATTCCTCAATAATATGCTGTCTGCATGTTTCGATCAGCAGCCTGACATGTTCATCTGCAATGTAGTAGACCGCAAACCGCCCCTCCTTCCTGACCCTCACAAGGTCTAGCTGGCGTAGTATCCGCAGATTGTGGGATATTGCAGACTGTGAGGCTCCAAGTGCTTCACTGAGTTCACATACGCACATATCCTTTTTTTTGAGTAAGAACAGGATATTCAGGCGTGCTGATGATTGCAGTGCCTGAAATATGGCAGACATGCGCGTAATTGTTTCAGGAGGGGGAATTGTGAGTTTTTCAATCTGGTTTTTATCCATGCGTTTGCAGGCTGAATTATCCATGAACACATAATCAATCCTTCATATATATAAATCTGTTTCTCTGTGGAATGGAAAAATTAACCGTAAAGTTCCTTCTCCAGTAATTATCTGAATGATTTGAGCGGAAAGTAGTATAATTGTTATATAGGGGAGTGGATAATGCAATTATTGGATATATGTTGTCTAAAGACAAGAAGGTATTAAAATGAAGGTTGTAGCATTCAATGGAAGTCCCAGGGAAGACGGGAACACCGCAAAGCTCGTCAAAAATGTATTTTCAGAACTCGAAAGGCAGGGAATTGAGACCGAAATGATTCAGCTGGGAGGCATCCCTGTCATGGGATGTACTGCCTGCATGAAGTGTTTTGAGAACAAGGACCGCCGATGTGTCATATCCAGTGACCTGATCAATGAATGTATAGAAAAGATGATTGAGGCCGACGGGATAATTATTGCAAGCCCTACATACTTTGCCGATCTGACTACGGAAACAAAAGCCCTGATTGACAGGGCGGGTTTTGTAGGCAAAGCAAACGATGAACTTTTCAAACATAAGGTCGCAGCAGCGGTTGTGGCTGTCAGGAGAGCAGGTGCCCTTCACGCATTTGATTCCATCAACCACTTTTTCTTGCTCTCCCAGATGGTCGTACCGGGTTCAAGCTACTGGAATATAGGAATGGGGCTTGCCCCGGGGGATGTAGAGTCTGATACAGAAGGAATGCAGACAATGCAAAACCTTGGCCAGAATATGGCCTGGCTTATGAAAAAGATCAATGGCTGAGTGGCCACATGTTTCCTTTTTGTGGATACGTATTTCCCGTGTATGAAAATGCGTGTCCATAAACTCTCTTATTCTCCCGTCTCATCAAGTATATTTGGACAATTCATTCCGGGCGTGAGCCAAGTTCCAGTTGTGTTGTCATTTTTTCCCCATCTCTGTAATACTCAAGTTCAATCTCATCACCCGGCTGTTTCTCACTTATATGCGCTATGATCTGGTCACTGTTGTAGACTTCAACCCCGTCTACTTCTACAATGATATCCCCGTTGATGAAGATTATTTCGTCATTGATCTTTACTTCTTCTGCACTTTTCAGCCCGGCCTCCTCGGCAGGTCCGCCTTCCACTACAACCACGACCATTACTCCTCTGGCCGCCTCCTCATTAAGGTCCATGAAATCTGCTGCCCTGGGACTTACAGGTAGCATCTGTATACCAATCCAGGAATGATCATATTCTCCTTTTTCTATTATGGCATCGGCAACCATCCGGGCTTTATTGGAAGGTATAGCAAAACCCAGATTATCTCCGCTACGGGCACGGTTGACTCCGATCACTTTCCCTGAGAGATCAATAAGCGGCCCTCCTGAATTGCCCGGGTTTAACGGTGCATCGGTCTGTATAACATTTGGGATGGAAAATCCGTTTGTTGTAGACATTGTCCTGCCCGTGGCACTGACAATTCCATGTGTTACACTTCCCTCAAGTCCGAAAGGCGTACCTATTGCCATCACCATCTGAGCAGGATTTATCCTGGATGAGTTGGCCATTGGCAGAGGATAGGGCTGGCAGGTTTCATCACAGGGGACTTCATCGACTTTTAATACCGCAATATCAGAATATACATCAGTGCCCGTGATTTCAGCATCCATTACCACTCCGTTGCTGAAATATACTTCTACGGAATCAGCACTTTCCACGACATGCTGGTTCGTTACGATATACCCTTCTGCATCATAAAGAAATCCCGATCCGCCACTTATGAATTGGTTTCCGTTAATTTCTCCTTCTGCCCTTACGGAGACAACCGAATCAAAGACCAGATTATAGAGATTCTCATATATTTCACCGGAACTGCCGTTGATTATTATGTTTGAAACATTGCTCTCAGGAATATCCGTAGCCGGTGTTTCCTCTCCGTAAAGTATTGTTGTTAAACTGATCCCGAGTACAAATCCGATAAGGAGAAACAATATTGCCATCAGGGGTAGTACGTTTCCTTTTTCTTCCCTGTGCAGAGAAACTGGAACTATCATCATGGTATCCATTGTCGGTAACATTTATTGCGTTTTCGTCTCTTAATAATCATTCTATGAAGTTCATACACAATATTACTTATACTTGTGTACTATATTTGATTGGATTTGAGTTGGCATGCATACGGAAAACAAATTCTATAAAATATGTATCTTCCTTTTTCTTTTGACTCTGCTACTATGGTTGTCTATTTTCCCTCTGAAATCCTCATTTGATACCGGAGATGTAGCTGTTGAAGGATTGTACCTGTTTTGTGCTTTACTTTCTCTTTTGATTATCTATAAATTGGATGACGCAAGGTTGGTTGCAGGCTGGTTTCTGTTTGTTTATGGTCTGTTTGTTGATTTTTTGGATGAGTTTACCCATGAACCGGATTTTCTCAGCGTTTATTTTGAAGCATTTCTCACCGCATCCGGACTTCTCATTATTGCCTCTGGTTTTTATTATCATTTGAGGGAATGGGAACAAACAAACGAACAATTGAGATATGAAATATCCTTCAAGGAAACCCTGCTGGATGTCATGCGTCATGATCTTTTGAATCTGGCAAATGTTGTAAAGGGTTATTCTGATCTCTTATCAATGACCAACCCTGATCCCGATACAACCAGATATTTAGACAAGATCCGCAAAGGGAACGATGCCCAAATAAAGATGATCAAAGATATATCAGAACTTGCACGTTTGGAATCCGTTACAGCAATCACATTTCAGGAGATGGATTTATCATTAATCCTGAAAGAGGCCCTGAATGAATCGGCATTCCTGTATCATGAAAGAAATATACAGATTATCAATGAACTTGAGGGAGCCTATCCGGTCCATGCGAACAATATTCTGAAACAGGCATTTGTCAATATATTATCTAACGCTGCCAAATATTCTCCGGAGGGCAGTTCTGTCAGGATATATGCAGAAGATGTGGATGCATACTGGAGGATAAATATAGCAGATAGCGGCCCGGGTATTGCTGATGAAGATAAAGTTCATATCTTCAAACGCTTCAGCAGGGCTCATAAAGGCAGCACCAGTGGCAGTGGCATAGGCCTTGCAATTGTGTGGCACATCATCCTGTTGCATAAGGGTTCGGTGAACGTGCATGATAATCCTGCAGGTGGCTCAATATTCAGTCTGGAAATTCCTAAAGTCAATTCAGAATTTTGAGTGAATGACTGAAGCGAGTTGTTCGAGTTCCTCCCTGTCAGGATTGGAATCCACAATGGTATGCATTGATCCTCCGCCGTCATTTTCATAACGAGGAATTATATGCACATGGACATGGGGTACAGTTTGCCCGGCAACCAGGCCATTGTTAATCCCGATATTAACCCCCGGCGCCTCAGTAACTGCAATGACTTTTTTAGCGATCCTGTTGACAGAAGCGAATAATTCGGCTGTCTTTTCCTCACTCATTTCCAGGAAACTGGTTATGTGTTCCTTTGGCAGGACGACTGTATGTCCTCTGGATGTGGGATAGATGTCGAGGAACGCATAGGCATGCTCATCTTCATACACTTTGTGGGAGGGAACTTCTCCGGCTATTATTTTGCAAAATAGACAATCCATGTTTTTCACCTACTTCTACTGGTTGCTTTTATTTTATAACAATTCTGGACTCTCTATTTTAGGCAATACGAAACTTTTAAATCATATAGAAAATATGCAGGACTATAAGTTAGGATACCCCAACATTAGGATGTTGTGAAATGAGCAATAAAACATTGGATTTATTGGATGCGGGTCAAAATGCCCGTGTAATCCAGGTAAAAGGCAAAGGTCCTTCCAGGCGGCGCCTGCTTGAAATGGGGATGGTACCGGGAGTTGTCCTTAGCGTGACAAAGAAGGCCCCGATGGGTGACCCGGTGGATTTCAAGTTGAAAGGCTACAACCTTTCCCTGCGCAAACAGGAGGCACAGATGATTGTCGTAGAGGTTACTGGAGGAGTAAAATGACATCAAGGATCCCTCTTGCAATGTATCCAACCGGGCAGACATGCCGGATTTGCGATGTGTGTGCCGGAAAAGGGCTAAAAAGAAGACTCATGGAGATGGGTTTGACCCCTGAATCCATTATTCAGCCCCTGGGGTGTAACAGGGGGTCTTTTCTGGTATTGGTAAACGGTACACGTTATGCCCTGGGCAGGGGAATGGCCAATAAAATAATAGTTGAGCCAGTTTACGGGGAGGTGCCACAGTTTGGCTGAAAAGATAAAAGTTGCAGTGGCAGGCAATCCCAATGTGGGTAAAACCACAATCTTCAATGCTCTTACCGGAGCACGTCAGAAGGTAGGTAACTGGCCCGGTGTGACTGTAGAAAAGAAGGAGGGCACAAAGAAACACAAAGACCATATCCTGGAAATTGTAGATCTGCCGGGTACTTACAGTTTAACGGCCTATTCGGCCGATGAAGTGGTTGCCAGGGATTACATCCTTGAAGAGAAACCCGATGTTGTTGTACAGGTCCTGGACTCCACAAATCTTGAAAGAAACCTGTACCTGACATCCCAGCTGCTTGAAATGGGTACCAATTTGGTTCTTGCCTTGAACATGTCAGATCGTGCCGAAACACGGGGGGACGATATTGATATCCGCAGACTTGAAAGCCTGTTAGGTGTTTCTGCAATTAAAACCGCGGCAAACGAAGGAAGAGGTATCAATGCGCTTCTGGATTCTATTGTGAACAAAACAGAAAGTAACCCTCCCCTTCCTCATGAAATCGGCTATGGTGGCAGAGTGGAAGAAAATATCTGTGCACTGGAGGAAATTCTGGGCAGTGATCGGGAATTATCAAAAAATTATCCCTCTCGCTGGATGGCTGTGAAATTGCTTGAAGGGGATGAGAATGCCCTTTCCAAATTATCTTCAAGCAGCATTGAAGGAAAAGTGCAGAATTTCCTTTCGGATCTTGACCATGAAGAATACGAAGTTGAAATGGCAGATAAAAGGTATGAGTTTATAGGTACCCTGCTGCCCCAGGTCTGCACAACCTGTGCTGAAGATGTATCTCCCTCGGATATGGTGGACAAAGTCATCACCAACAAGTATCTGGGTATTCCTATCTTCCTCACCCTGATGTGGGGTATGTTCGAACTGACCTTTGCTTTTGCCACTCCTTTTATGGAACTGATCGACATGTTCTTCGGGTGGCTGGCGGCAGCGGTTACCTCAAACATTGAAACTGTTTGGCTTGCTTCCCTTCTGGGTGATGGTATTGTTGCCGGTGTGGGATCTGTCCTGCTCTTTGTGCCCAATATTTTCATCCTGTTCTTCGTCATCGCCCTGCTTGAAAGCAGCGGCTATATGGCAAGAGCTGCCTTCATAATGGACAGACTGATGTATACAATGGGATTGCAGGGCAAGTCATTCATTCCCATGCTCACAGGCTTTGGGTGCTCCGTTCCTGCTATAATGGCAACCCGTACTTTGGAGGATGAAAAGGACAGGCTCATCACGATGCTGGTTACGCCCTTCATGTCCTGTGGAGCCAGGTTGCCGGTGTATATTCTGCTTGCGGGAACATTTTTCAGCAGGCAGGCAGGTTCGGTAATTTTCGGTCTGTATGTATTGGGGATACTTGTGGCTATTGTTTCGGCCAAACTCTTCCGGACATTCATCGCTAAAGGCCAGCCGTCTCCTTTCATCATGGAACTCCCTCCTTATACCAGGCCTTCACTGAAGGATTCCCTGCAACACATGTGGAATCAGGGCTACCTCTACCTCAGGAAGGTCGGGACAATAATTGTCGGTGGGGTCGTGCTCATCTGGCTGTTGGCCTACTTCCCGCAGGGGGCAGACTATGGTAGTGCTGATAGTCTGATAGGCTCACTGGGTAAATTGATCGAACCCCTTGTAGCCCCTCTTGGATTTGACTGGAAAATAGCCGTTGCACTGGTCTTCGGATTTGTGGCCAAGGAAATTGTAGTGGGTTCCCTGGGGACCCTGTATGGTACAGGGGAAGGTGAGGCTCTGTCCTCTGCCTTGGTGGCAGACCCGGGTTTCACTCCTGCAATAGCCCTGGGGCTAATGGTGTTCACTCTGCTCTATGTGCCCTGCATAGGAGCTGTTGCAGTTATCAAGAAAGAAACGGGTTCATGGAAATGGATGTTTTTCCAGGCGGCATATTCAACAGCAGTGGCCTGGATACTGGCACTGGTGACAATAGGTGTTGGAAATATAGTTCTTTAATGAGGTGAGTTTAATGGAAAAAAATCATAATGGTTTGAAGTATATTTCCCTGCTGTGGGGAATACTGTATATGGCCGCAGGCCTGGTTCAGGTCGCCAAGGGAGTGGGTCTTCTGCCCGCTTCCCTTGTATCCTCCAGTCTGTTACCTGCTGAGCTGGCCGGGGGTCTTGTGCTTGTGGTAATCGGTGCGGTATTTTTCGTCGCAACCTTTGAGTTTTCAAAGGACTCCTTTGAAGGATCCGCCTATGCCTATGTGGGAATATTGCTCTGCCTGGTGTTCGGCACCCTGTATTTCCTGAGTATGGTAGCAGATCTTATCAATGCCTATATACTTGCCATGGAAGGTTACGAAAAATGGACATTTGTTGACAGTTTCAAACCAGCATTGTATCTGGGCATTTTATCCGGGGTTGTATATGCTGTCTGGAAAAACAGGTTTAAACCGGTAAATCAGGGAGGATTTTAAGATGGTTCTGGGATACAAGTATGTATTGAAAAAAATGGCAGAAATGGATAGAAGGGGCAGCATCTCCTTCAATGCCCTGTCTGCGGAAATGAATATGAACACCCGGCAACTGAAAGGCATGCTTGAATTAATGGAAAAAATGGGGCATGTCAGGAAAATCGGAGACATTAATGAAAACCCCGAGCTTCTTTCCTGTGGCACCTGTAAATCCTGTGGATGCTGTAATCGTGGGATTTCCTATGGTACTACATACCAGCTTACCGATAAAGGTCGGAGGGTGTGCAGTACCTGATTACTTTGATTGGTCCGGCCAGCAGTTGAATGGTATGATATCACTCCCTTTTTGCAACAGCGCCATTTCTCCGTTTGGCAAACGAGCTTCCGGCCGGATCATTCATCTTTCTTATTTAGGTCGATTGCTGAAAAGTCTTAATCCACAGGCCTTCTGACCAGGGAGCCGTCACGCATCTTGATCGTTATATATTTGCCTTCTTCTCCGGCTTCGTATTTATTGTAACGCAAAACCTCAAATCTGCCGGCATCTGTGAGTTTCCTTATTGTGCGTATATCTTCGTGGCCGATTTTCCCTTTTTTTGCAGGTGGGTCAATATTGGCCTTTTTCTTTGAATATATGGTCCCGCCTTTCATGTCCGCCCCGACATGGCTGCCTGCATCATCTGCCAGCAGTATTCCGTTTTTCATATATGCACCGGCAAAGGCTTCACATTTACCCTCTACGTAAACTGTTCCGCCATTGAGATGGGCTGCAGTATTCATGCCGCTATCCCCTTTGATTAGCAACATTCCTCTTTCCATCAGCAATCCGTTTCCGTTGCCTGCATCTCCTTCTACTGTAATGCTGGCCTCACAATTGCAACGGGCTGCCAGGGTATTGCGCAGGATTCCATCATTGAGCAGGAGATTATTTCCTTCCAGTTTGTTTAGCAGCAGTTTTTCCTGCAATTCCTCGCAGACCAATTCCGTGATTGACACGAATTTGCGATATCCTTCCCTATCGGATTCAACTTCCACTATATTTCCCATGGGTTTTCCGATGTCGCCCATTATGTATAGGTTGCCGGATACCATTCCCATCCCTGCTTCAGCGCCAACATCACCGTCTATTATGATGTTGCCGGCATTTTCTGTCTTCCCGCTGCCTCCAAGGTGGGATATGCTGGTGCCCATTCCCTGAGCAAGCCGTTTTCCGACATCACCGATAATCTGTACAGTACCTGTCTTTTTGAGATGATCGACTATTTCCCTGTATGTGTACTCTGTGCCTTGCTGGTGGGGGATGACAGAATCCGGATTGAAATCACTATTCCAGCAAAAGTTGTAAGTGTAATCGCAGAGGTTGTCCGGCGGATTTGATAGTTCGATCGTGATCATGTTTCCACCCTTAACCATGAATGAGTGCAGGCAGACAGCGGGTACAGACCCAGATGCTTTCTTTTCCATGTCTCAGGGGCATCAGGTATCTCTCATTTTCATCCCTGTCACACTTAAAGCAGTGTATTGACCCGGCTTCGGTATATTTTTCTTCATTCTCCTGCATTTCTTTAACTGCCTGCGGATTGAAATCCATGGTCTGCCTTTCTTCAATGGATATTGCATCCTGTGGACAGACCCCGATACAGAATCCCATGCCATCGCACAGTTCTTCAGATACGACTTTAGCTTTACCATCTATTATCCGGATGGCACCCTCGGCACAGGGGCTGACACATTTGCCACAACCATTGCATTTTTCCTCGTCTATTTTGACTATCATCCGATTTATCATTTTCAAGCCTTCCGTTAATGATGTGTACCTTCCACAACTTCAATTCCTGTATTTTCCAGTGTCTGCCTTATTGAGTCCACATGAGGACATTCCGGATAATTTTCCATTTGCATACAGGAACTGAGATGTACTGTTTCCACTCCGTGTTTTTTCAGGGACCGGGCAAGCCTGAACACCCTTCTCCCCGGGCATCCGCCGCATGTGAAAAATGCGGTCATATCCGTATTTTCATCGTAATCACTGAAAGCGACTGTTTTTTCATTGAATGCCTTGAAACATCCTATCCCGGGGCAGGTTTCTGCAACGATAGCACAGCGAACTACTGCTATTTTCTTGTTATCTGGCATTTGTATTCTCCTTTTGTGCATTATCCAGTGCAGAGCCCACACTTTCCCGGACAATATAGCCTGCTTTGTGCAGTATGGTATCCCCGATTTCAGGATCATTATCCATACTTGCAGTACAGGGATATGCATGATGGGCAGAGGAAACCGTTTCCTTGAAATCTGCAGCTTCGGTATAGACAAGTTTACGGGCAACAAACCATGTGCATCCGCAGGGAGCATCCCTGATTACCCGTGCGGTTGTGATTTCCTCATTATCAAGTATTATTTCGATTTTGGGTTTCCCAAACCCTATTTCCACGAATCTGTCAATTACATGTTGGCCTGTTTTCTCAAGGCTGCAGAAAGGCTTGGGGAAAGCATATTCGATTCCCTCTTTCTGAAGTTTTTCTGCAACCTGGCGGACAAGGCCTGCCGGGGCGTGTTTGGGATTTTCAACAGGTGCTATCACGCCTTTTGCATGTGCTTTTTTCGCAACTGTCGGCAGGCCGGCAAATAAATCCGGATGCAGATCCATTGCAAGGAACAGATCACAGGGTTTCAGGTCAGCAGGCAGGTATTCTTCCGGCTCTTCCACAAATTCAGGCAGATCTGCGGGCAGTTCATGGATTTCTGTAAGGAACCCGGAATAGGATTTGCGTCCCTGTCGACAGTGATCGCAGGCTTCCCCGCAGGATGTGCAGAACTGATCGGAATTTATGAGATTGCCCAGCACCTTTTTCCCGAATTCCCCGCTGTACAGGACACTTATTCTTATTGGTTGCGGATCTGCTAAGGTACGACCTCCTGGATATATTTTGTATATCAGGTATATTAGTAATACTGGCATATAAAGAAGGGAGTATCTATTCAGATACCGCCCAATTCAGGAAGCCAGGCAATCCTGATTATGTACAGGAGAACCAGAATCAATATTGCCAGCAGGATCAATATTTTCATTTTGCAAAAGAAAAATCCGGCAGATTTGCCTATCCTGAATATAAAATCCATTCCCCACTATTACCACCTATTGTTTTCACTCTTCCACTACACGCAGGCGGTTCATTACATCGCCGGGTTTGATTTTATATACAACGTCCATTCCATCAATGACTTTTCCAAAAACCGTGTGCATACCGTCCAGGTGGGATTGGGGGGAATGGGTTATGAAGAACTGACTTCCCCCGGTATCCTTGCCTGCATGGGCCATTGACAGGGCGCCCTTTGTATGCTTGCGGGGATTTATTTCGCATTTGATCGTGTAACCCGGCCCACCTGTTCCATCGCCCTTGGGGCATCCTCCCTGTATCACAAAATCAGGAATAACCCTGTGAAAGTTCAGGCCATTATAGAATCCCTGCTTGATAAGTTTTTCAAAATTGGCAACCGTTCGGGGTGCATCATTCTCGAATAATTCAAGCACGATGTCTCCCTTGTCTGTCTCGATAATGGCTTTTTTCATTTTGAAACTCCGTTTTAATGTCGTTTTGAAATTTGAATAATGAGTTTATAGTTATTTCGCTGTTATTATTGTATGTGATATCGGAATCCGTCAGGTTTGTGAATCCGGACAATCTCACCCCCTGTCCCCACAACATCCGATACACCGCTTTCATCGGCCTGCAAGTATCTCCCTCTCCACATGATAAAAATCCCTGCAATGTTATACCGTAACCGTAATGTGTCCTCTTTTATATTTAAAGATACTATTAATATAGACACTGCAAGGTTTGAGAACTAATTATAAGAGAATGCCCGGGATAAAAAAAGAATATGGAAAGGAGAGTAGATAAAAGTAATACCCGGAGGTATTACTTTGCAAGATCGTAGTTCTGGTTTACGATCTTTAAGGCACAGAAGTTTCCGCACATGGTGCATGCATCTGTGTCTTCCGGTGCACGGCTGTTCCTGACATCACGTGCAAGTTCCGGATCAAGTGCCAGACTGTACATCTTTTCCCAGTCAAGGTCACGGCGTGCCCTTGCCATTGCCAGATCCTGATCACGTTTGTTTAGTTTGACCATGTCACCAACGTGGGCTGCAATCTTGGATGTCTTTACACCTTCGATAACATCTTCCTTATTTGGCAGGGCAAGATGTTCTGCAGGAGTTACATAGCACAGGAAGTCACAGCCGGCTGCTGCGGACTGGGATGCACCGATTGCGGTGACGATGTGGTCACGTCCCGGGGCAACATCTGTGACAAGTGGTCCGAGCATGTAGAATGGCTTGTGGTCACTCATGGATTTCATGAGTTTCACATTCATATCGATCTCGTCCAGTGGTACGTGACCGGGACCTTCTACAATAACCTGGAGGTCATATTCGTCGTGGGCCCTCTGGGCACATTCGGAGTTGATGATCAGTTCCTGGATCTGTGCACGGTCGGTTGCATCATGAACTGCGCCGGCACGCATTCCGTTACCGGTAGAAAGGGTAACTTCGTGTTCTTTGAGGATTTCACAGAGATAATCGAAGTCCTTGTAAAGGGGGTTTTCGGCTTCATTGTGGAGCATCCAGGAACTCATGAAGGCACCGCCACGGGAACAAAGTCCGCCATAGCGGCCATGGGCTTTAAGCCTGTCCAGTACGATGTTGTTGATAC
Organism: Methanohalophilus euhalobius; assembly: GCF_900215215.1. Classification (GTDB taxonomy): domain Archaea; phylum Halobacteriota; class Methanosarcinia; order Methanosarcinales; family Methanosarcinaceae; genus Methanohalophilus; species Methanohalophilus euhalobius. The sequence continues at coordinate 108,868 of NZ_OBDR01000003.1, forward strand.
CGGTATGGATAGCCATGAAGTTTGTACCGAGTTTTGCCTGTTCCTCGGTTGCGTTCCACAGATCGTCTTCTGTCATGTGGACGATGGAACCGTCCCTTTTGGCTGCTGAGATAAAGGCCTGGTAGAGTGGTACTGAACCTACAGACAGATCGATTGCGTCACAGACCTTTTTCCTGATTCCGAGGAAATCCCCGCCGGTACCCAGTTCCATAAGAGTATCTGCACCGGCTGCCTGTGCTGCCTTTGCCTTCTCGACTTCCAGTTCCTCATCGACAATATCCGAAGAAGCTCCGATGGAAGCGTTCACTTTCGTAGTGAGGCCTTCTCCAATACCACACACTCTGATGTCCCTGTAGGGGGTAACAGGTATTACGATTCTGCCGGCTGCGACTCCACGGCGCACGAATTCAGGTTCCACGCCCTCAAATTCTGCAACCCTTTTCATCTCTTCGGTAATAATTCCGTTCTTGGCATCTGTTACGATTGACATGTTTTTACCTCGTTTTAATGATGGGAAATGGGTACATATTTTATTTAAACCTTATTAAAAAATCAAGTTGCATTGATGTAAAGTGATTTTGAGTTTGATGCATGTCCTGATTGGGCTGTACATGTATAATTAGTTAGCAGCAAGCAGGTATTGCTTTTGAGTGTACATGCATAATAAGAGAATCACATATAAGTAACAAAATATTGCTTCTAAAAAGTAAAGTGAAGTTGTTTTATCCTCCCTTCTGGCAAAAATCATCTTTGCTGACGGCGAAGGGTACGCATTGTTTCCCTGTGGAGGGATACTACGAGATCACTCAGCATTCCGAATATGAACATCTGGATTCCCGAAATAATGAGCAATGCTGTCAGGGTAGTCATTGGTATATGGGTAATACCTATCATCCATTCGCTTACGACATAGATTCCCAGTAATATGCCACTAAGAGTAAGTATGGCGCCCATTATCCCGAAATAGAACATCGGATTGTGAAATTTGGCCATTTTATAAATCGTACTGCCAATCCCAAAACCATCCTTCAGTGGGTTGAGTTTCGTATCTCCTTCATCAGGACGCGGCCTGTAGGTGATTGGAACAACTTCTACGCGGTGTTCTTTTTTCATACTGTCAACAGCAATCTCGGATTCGATCTCAAAACCCGTCTCATGAAGTTCCAGTTCCCGGATTGCCTGGTTTGTGAATCCCCTGTAGCCAGACAGGATGTCTACAAGATTTTTCCTGTATATGACACTAAAAAATTTGTTAAGTATCTTGTTACCGATAAGATTCAGTTTTGTAAAAGCACCCGGATCAAAATCTGCAAACCGGTTGCCAATAACATGGTCCGCCCTTCCTGCTTCCAGTGGTTCAAGCATTGAATGAACATCTTTTGCAAGATAGGTTCCATCCCCGTCGATCATAATGACATAAGGGTCATCTATCATCGCAAGGGCATCCTGGACAGCCTGACCTTTTCCTTTACCGGTCTGGGCAACAACTCTTGCACCCATTTTATTGGCAATTTCCTGTGTATCATCAGAGCTATTGCCATCAATAACAAAAATATTCCCGAAACCTTCGGTATTAAAATCTTCAATAAGCTGGCCGATGGTGGCACCCTCATTCAATGTGGGTATGAGGATGCAAACATCTTCCCTGTAATCTTCAGTCACACTTTTCCCTTTAAAGGAGGCCCATATTGTCCAGCTGTTGTCTTACTACTTCTACTCCTTCTTCGCAGTTTTCCGGGGATTTGCCACCGGTAACCACCAGTTTGCCGGAACTGAAGATTAGTACGACAACTTTTGGCTCATCGATCCTGTAAACGAGTCCGGGGAATTGTTCAGGTTCATATTCAATATTCTCAAGGCCGAGTCCGATTGCAATTGCATTAAGATTGAGCACAGCTTTGAGATCAGCGGATGCAACAATGTTCTGTACGGTTATATCCGGTTTTTCGAGGGTATCTATGCCAATACCGTTGAGTTTTTTGGCCATATCCGCAATTACAGTGTGTACATCATCTACGTTTTTGGCACCTGTACAGACCACTTTCCCGGAAGTGAAAACAAGAAATGCCGCCTTTGGGTTTGATACGCGATATACGAGACCGGGGAATTTCTGCTTGTTATATTCTGCTCCTTCAAATTCAGCTTCGATCTTTGTAAGGTCGAATTCCTCGGCAAGTTTGGTGGAAGCTACCACATTTTCTATTTTAATGTTATAATCTGTCATATTCTCAGGTCCTTGGAAATTGAAGCAAATAATTCCAGATAGTTTATATATTCTTATTGTTTCTTAATTTAAATACCTATTTAAATAGCTTTACCTTCTTCTGCCTTCCGCAGACCCTTGATAACAGCATCATACTTGCTTTTGACTCTCTCTATAAGGCCACCTTCCAGGTTACGATGGCTTGGGACAAGGATATCCGCTTTTCTTCCGATTTCCTCACCAGAAGTGTTTGTTTCATAATCCGGGGCAATCAGTATTCCATCTTTTGAAACACCGATATGCAGATCTTTAACAATGCGTGCCACCATCTCGGTTTGCGGGGTGACCCTGGCACTTATGGTCATGGCTCTTGATCGGTATTCATTCTTTAGTTCCTCGAGCAGCTCCAGGGTTTCTTTTACCCTGGCCGGGTCTCCCTCGCTTTTCAGTATATTGACGGCCTCTGCAAGATCATCAAACGTAGTGGATCCGGCTTCGATAATCTCTCCTGAATAATGTTTTTCCACCTCTTCCTTATATCCCCGGGAAATAACCATTTTGTAAACCGTATCAAGGGTCTGAAGTTCTTGCTCGGTGGGATTATAAGCATCTACCATGCGGTAATCTTTGATTCCACACATCTGTGCCAGCGATTCATACATGGGAGTAAATCCGACAAACCTGCGTCCAAGCCAGCGGTCAAGTCCTTCTTTGCCACTTTGCTGTTTTGAAAGTTCTATCATCTTGTTGCGGATAAGTTCGGGTTTATTTTTCTCAAGACCGAAATAATCTGCAAAAAGAGGGGTGGTGGAGAGCAGTTTTGTCCTGCCGTGGGGGGTACTTTCGATAAATCCCCGATCTTGCAATTCCCGGATATGATCATATGCCTTGTTGCCGCGCATATCTACAATATCCGATTGTACTACAGGCTGATGATAGGCTATCATGGAAAGGGTGCGTAGCATGGGAGAATTAAGCTCCCGGGGTGCAAAGGGACGGATAATATCGGAATACTTTGACCTGACCTGCATGACATATCTTTCACCCAGGTCCACGATCTCCAGCCCGGATTCTCTTTTTTCATAGTCCCGGATGAGGGTTTCTACAATTTTTGTGACCTGTTTTTTATCTTTGTCAAGTATTTTCTGCAGTTTTTGTATCTCAACTGCACTACCTGCTGCAAAAAGTGCAGCTTCAACGATTTCCCTGTCGGACATTTTTCAAACCAACCCCTTCAAACAGGCTGCTCTTTATTTCCATAAGAGTATATATACAATTCTTCGAAGAGTTCATCCTGTCTCAAACAGATTTTCCTCTGTGAAGCCATGAAAAGGAGGGACAGATACGTCATTACCCTTTCTGAACGGGAGGGTATGGGATCTATGATCTCAGTAAAAGTGACCGTTTCTTTCCCGTGCAGCATCTCTTCAATTATTTCTTCCAGGTCTTCGACACGCCCCTTTATGTCTTCCTCATGAGCAATACCAAGCACATCTTCAGTGGTAGGCTCCTCTTCCATGTGGAGGACACGTTTTTGTCGCCTCCGGGTTCTTCTGGATTCAACATTTTCTGCCTTTTTCAATTCGTTTATAAGTTCCTGCAGGGTGACAGGTCTTGTAGCAGCACGCCTAATCGGCAATTTGGGTACCGGATAGTCTTCTTCATTCTGGAATTCGAGATCATCATCAGGTATCTCTTCATCGGGTTCTTCATCTTCTTCCTGTATGATACCTGTGGATTTCATTCTGAGGAGAATGGAAGCATAAAGCAGTGTTCTGCCTGAGATCCTGAGATCCATTATCTTCATTTCTTCTATTTTTTCCAGGAATTTATCCGTAATCTCTACAATATCAATATCCCAGGGATTGATACTTTCACTTTTTGCAAGGTTTACGAGGATCTCTACAGGTTCACAGAGCACATCATCTGATAATTCCAGTTCTTCTTCGTCAACACCCAGTTCCTTCAAGGTTTTCAGGAATTCAGGGTCAATACCCTGTCCTATGTTTTCCAGCAACGGGATTTCATCGTTTTTTACCGATGTACTGTTCACCGTATTTTCACACCCGTAATACTTGTGATATTATCCTGCTGCATTGTTACGCCTATTGTGCGCTCGGCAGCTTCTATCATCGGTTTTCTCAAAGAGACAACTATGAACTGGGCATTGCTTGCCGCCTTTTTAACACGCCTGGCAACCCTTTCAGCATTTGCTCCGTCAAGGAACATATCGATCTCATCAAAAGCATAGAAGGGTGCGGGACGATATTGCTGGATAGCAAATAAAAATGCAAGTGCTGTGAGACTCTTTTCTCCACCTGACATCGCTTCCAGTCGTTGCAGGGTTTTGTCCCGGGGCTGGGCTTTGAGGGTCATGCCTCCGGAGAAAGGGTCTTTTTCATTGTCCAGCACAAGTTCCCCGACACCATCGGAAAGTTCATTGAAGATTTCCTTGAAGGCATCATTAATGCCATTGTAGGTTTCCATGAATGTTTCTTTTTTAAGGTTATCATACTGGTCGATACGATCCAGGATCTGCTCTCTTTCATTGAACAGTATTGCCCTGCGGCTTTTGAGATCAACAATTCTCTGCTCTACTTCCTCATATTCATCTATTGCCCGCATATTCACAGGTTCCAGGGCTTCCATTGCCTTTTCAATCGAAGTTATCCTTGTACGCACGGTTTCGTAACCAGGGACTTCATCAGTCTCTTCAAGGCCACGGCGTGTGATCTCTTCGCGGAGCTGTTCAATTTGTTCCTTCACGGCATCCAGTGTGGCCTCAAGTGCCATTTTCTGATTCTCTGCCTTTTCATAGCGGCTCTTGACCCTGTCAACTTCATCACGTTGGGTTGAGTAGGCCATTTCCTTATTCTTTCTTTCTCCCTGAAGCTGGCGCAGTTCACCTGTGAGTTCTTCTTCACGTTGTTTCTTTTCTTCCAGTTCGCTTTCCAGGGATGTGATCTTATTCTTGAGTTCTTCTATGCGCTCTTTTAGTGTACGCTTTTTCTCATCCATCTGGGCGATTTGTTCCCGATTTTGTTCCATTTTCTCGGTTGCGTATTTTTTATCGAGTTCAAGAGCATTGATCTGCCCGTCAATATCCCTTATTCTTCCGTCCAGGCGGCGCAGTTCCTCATCCAGGGATTCTGCCTGCTTATTGAGCTCGGGAATTTCCGAATCGGCGAGTTTTTCCTCGATCTGCGTTATGTTCTGTTGCAGGGATTGTTCCCTTTCTTCCAGATGCTCTTTCTTTTCAACGGTCTCATTCATCTCCGTTCGCATCTGCTGGCGTTCTTCCTCGATCTGCCTGAGTTCCTTATCCTTGGTATTGAGCAACTTTTCAAGCGTCTCTCCGCGCTTACCAATCTCCTCGAATTGCATCTGTTTGCGTGCGATCTCGTTCTCATACTGCTGGATTTCCTTGTTGGTGTTTGAAATATGCCCCTCGGTAGTATCCAGTTTATTGATCGCATTGCTTCTGCGTGATTCCAGTTTGGTAAGTTCTTCGGATATCCTGACAAGTTTATCTTTTTCAGAGGCTGCAAATGACAGGCCGGACTTGCGCTGGGAGCCACCGCTCATTGCCCCGCTTTTCTCAACAATCTCGCCTTCCAGGGTTACCATACGCAACCCGCCCATCAGTTTTCGGGCGTTTTCAAGGGTATCGACAACAAGGGTGTCCCGGAATACATACCAGAAGGCTGCTTCGAACTTCGGGTCAAAATCGATAAGATCAATAGCATAACCTATTACACCTTCCCTGTCGGAGAGGTTTTTGTAGGGTCTGCGTGCTTCCATCTTATTCAGGGGCAGGAAGGTTGCCCTGCCCGATCTCTGGCGTTTCAGGTAAGCAATAGCCCGGGAAGCATCTTCGTCCGTATCCACCACAACAGCCTGCATTCGTCCTCCTGCAGCGATTCCCAGGGCGGTTGAATATTTCTGGTTTACTTTCCCCAGCTCTGCTATGGTGCCATAAATACCGGGCAGGCCATGTTTGTCTTTTTCCTTGATTACCGCGTCTACTGCCCTGGAATACCTGCTTGTATCCTCTGCTGCCCTCACACGGGCTTCAAGCATTGCGTAGTCCTGTTGTTTGCTGCGTATGTCACTTTCAAGGTCGTTGACAACCTTTTTTATCTGAGAACGATTGCTTTCCAGGTCATCCAGGTCTTTTGTCAACCCTTCTATCTTTTCGTTGAGTTTGTCAATATCATACTGGACGGATTTAGTATCGCTTTCAGAGGACTTGGCCTTCTCCTTTGCCTGCCGGATCTCATCTTCTATTTCTGCTACGTCTGCGGATTTGCGACGCAGGGAATCCAGCAGCCTGTCCTCGTTACGCATGAGCTCGTTTTTCTGGGTTTTCAGTTGTTCCAGTTCTTCCTTGTTTGCAGAAAGCTCGTCCCTTGTACGGGCAAACTTTTCGTCCACATCGGCAATCCTGCTCTGCAGTAGCATTCTCTGGGTGCGTTTTTCAGAAATTTCCGATTGCAGGGTTTCCTTCTGGAAACTGTGTTCCTTAATCTTTTCCTCGATGCCATCTACCTTACCCTTTGATTCATCGATTTCCAGAAAAGACCTGCGTCTTGCGGCATCGATCTCATCGATTTCCTGGCCTGCATATTCGATACGGTCACTGCATCCCGATATTTCCCCACGGATCTCTTCAATTCGCCTTTTTACCTCGATCTGCTCATCTTCGCCCATCTTCTGGATGCGCTGGTTAAGTAAGCGTAATTCTTCTTCCCTTTGTTCCAGGACATCTTTTTTCTGTTTAAGTTCAGAGGAGATTTCTTCCAATTTTTCCTGCTGGGCGCTGAATTCCTGCCCGACTCCTTCAAGTTCGGTTTTTGCATCCTTGAGTTTAGAAAGCAGCACGAAACCTTCAAACTTCATCTTTTCTTCCTTGAGGGACTGATACTTGACGGCCTGGTCACGTTCTCCCTGGAGCTTTTCCTTTTGCTTATCCACTTCATCTATCAGGATATCTGCCCGTTCAATGCGCTCCCTCACAACTTCAAGCTCATTGAGGGCTCTCTCCTTCTTATTGTCAAACTCTGCTACCCCGGCAATCTCATCTATGATCTTGCGTCGCTCCCCGGCGGTCATTGTGATGATTCGTGTGACATCTCCCTGCATTACGACATTGTATCCTTCGGGGGTGACCCGGGCCTTTGCAAGATAATTGTGCACATCGCCAAGACTTACTGATTTGCCGTTGAAATAGAAATAGCTGTAGTAACCATTGTCTGTGCTACGTACCTTCCGGCTGATCACTACTTCATCGTTGTCAACAGGCAGTTCCCTGTCCTTGTTATCAAAATAAATGGTAACCTGGGCATTGTCGGGATTTTTGCTTTTTTCCCCGTTATATATGAGGTCGGTAAGTTTTTCCGCCCTCAATGTGCGGGAGCTGGACAATCCCAGTACAAAAAGAATACCATCAATTATATTGGATTTACCACTTCCGTTGGGGCCTGAAATAGTTGTGAAATCATCAAAAAAAGGGATTTTTACTTTTTTCCCGAATGATTTGAAATTCAGAAATTCTATCTTTTTAATATACACGCCAATCCTCTTTGGACTTTAGAACGATTTCTTCTTCCTGACGATTATTTCAGAGTCCTCATCTTTGTTTTCGACAGTTTCGTATTCGCACTCCTTTTTATTTTCCAGGGGTCCCTTGTCACCGGCAATTATGTATTCACAGTTCTCGTTCTGGGTTTCTGGCTTGATGGTCTTTTCCACTTTGCGATTCTCACTTTCAGCAACGATGTACTCATCTTTTTCCTCTTCAGAAACCTCATTTTCCTGATTTTTCTCAGAAGGCATCATTTTATCGACATCCCTGATCTGGAAGTGCATACGAGGTTTTCTTTTTTGCTCGGGGGAAGACCGGGATCTTTCAGGGGTATCGTTACTGGTTTCTGCAGGTTGGGGTACAGGCTCCTTTTCCTCGGTATAAGCATCCTGGCTGACTGTTCCTTCTTCATATTTGCTCCATGCATCGGACTCCCTTTCCCCGGGTTGCTGTTTGTTTGCCTGTTCCATTTCCCGGATACGCGATTTCTGGTCCAGGAGTTCCTCAAGGATTCCATTTATATTTGTAGATATTTCTTTGACCTGTTGCTCAAGTTCGGCCAGCCTCTTGTTTATATCCATATCATTTCTCAATTCTTCTCGTAGTTCCGTCATAATAGAACTCTTGAGATTTGTTTTGATATCGGATATTTCCTCTTCTTTGTTACGGATCTGCTTTTCAAGACGTTCAATAATTAAATCTCTCTGCCCGGATTCCATCCAATTCCTCGCAAAACGTTCATTCCCTCAATATGAATATGATTTATTTATTCTTATAAATATTCTATTTAAATTATTCTTATATGCTTTCATTGCGCAATAATGGAAGATATATTTGTAGTGGGATCTTTCTGGACTTCAAATACATTATCAGCCGAATCGATAAGGGTTTCATCGTGGGATACTATCAGTATCTGGCCGACTCCCATGTCCCTCATAAGATCTATTAACTTTAAAAGCTGGTGCACATGTCCCCTGTCCAGGAACACAGTGGGTTCATCCATGATCAGAGGGGGCATTTCATTACGGTATTCCCCGCCGGCCAGTCCTTCCGAAAGTAACCTGTAAATAGCACATCTTAAAACAAGGTTAAAGATCGCCCGCTCTCCTCCGCTCAACAATTTGGGTTCCAGGGGAGTCCCGTCCTTCTCATAGATGGTAAGCTCATAATCAGTATCCAGCTGGATATGTGAGTAGGCATTGTTGGTGTACATAAAGGAAAAGATTTCATTGAGCAATCTGTCCAGTGCATCAATATTGCGTGTACGCAGATCTGCACGCAATCTCATGTACATATCTTCCAGATTTTCTACATCACTTCTTACAGCTTTGAGGTACTTTTCCCGGTTATTGAATACTTTTAGTTTTTCCTGCAACGCTTTTTTCCTTTTGAGGTTGGTTTCTATTTGCCCTATTTCCTTTAAAAGATCCGTTTTTTGTTTGTTCTTTTCTTCAATATCCCCAATTATTTTTTGATAAGCTTGCTGGAATTCATGCAATTTCTTCTCCAGTTTTTCGATATTTTCCTTGCCAAGTTCGTTTTCAAGTTGCTTTTTATTCCTTTTTTTCTCTGCTATCTGTTCATCAATGAAACGCACATTTTCCTGAATATCCGCAATACCTGTTTTCAGGTGTTGATGATCACTCTGCATTTGTGTATGATCCTGCCTTATCTTTATCAGGTATTTTGCACTTTCAAGATTTTCTTTCATTTTCTTATGATGCTCGGTGGCAGTTTTTGCAGTTTGCTGTATTTCTTTTATTTCATCTTCGGCTCTTTTAATATCTTTTTCCAGTTCTCCTATCCTTTCTGAAAGTTCCTGTTTTTTCTTTTCATCCTCCTGGTTTTGTTTCTTCAATTCCTCATTGTAGGAGGTCAGGTTTTCCTGCTTTTGATTTATAAGCAATTGCTTCTGTCTTTTTTCATCGACCTGTTTTTTTATTTTGCCTGCCTCTTTTAGGGTGGCAATTTTCTCTTCGGTCCTTTGCGTGTCCTGGATGAGTTTTTCAAGTTGCTCCTCAAGCTCTTTTTTCTGTAATTCTTCCTCCTTAGTATCATTGACAATGGTCGAGCCCTGCAGGTCCTGTCCACATGTGGGGCAGGCTCCTTTTTCCAGCAGGTTTCTATGTTCTGTGAGTGTTTTTGAGAGCTGGTCTAGCCGGGTTCTGACTTCCTTTTCTTTTCCATGGAGATGACGTTGCTTGTTCAAAAGCAGGTCTTCCAATTCCTCCAGATTGTCCAGTTTCCTCCGATCAAAACCCATTGATTGGGCATTCTCAAGGAGTGTCCCGATCTCGTCTTCCAGCACCGAATACTCCAGGTTGATTTCCTCTATTTCCTTTAACCGATTCTTTTCCTGAGTGGATCTTTTTTTGATTGCTTCTTCCAGTGCACTGAGATTTTGTTTTGTTTCAGTCAGGCCTTTCTGTGAATTTTCCCTTTCCTGTAGTTTCAGGTCCTGTTTGTTTTTTATTTGACTGATTTTTTCATAAGCATCCCGCTCTTCTTTTTCTGTACGGGCAGTGAAATTGTCCACATCTGTGGTTTCGTCAAGTTCGAAATAATCATATAATTCCTGTATTTTGTTTTCAATTTCCAGAATGGATTTGTGGAGCCTGTCTCCCTCCTTCCTTTTACTTTCCAGGGATGTGAGAGCTTCTTTTTTCCGTTTTTCCAGTCCGCTTATTCCCCTGTCCAGTTCATCGATCTGCTTTTGGGTTCTGGTATATTGCTCGATGTGCTGGCGATCCTTTTCGATACGGGTGCTGGTTCTGTCTCGCATCGTCTCCAGATTCGCAACTTCCTGTTGCAATTGCTTCAAATCCGTATTCAACTGATTTTTCCTGGCCACGGGTTTGGTTGCGTCAATTGTTTCAATCTCTTCCTGCTGGTCCTTAATCCGGGCATGAGTTTCAGTGATATGTCTCCCCACACCGGTCCTGGCACTTTTTGCCCGCTCCCGGTACTCTTCCAGTCTGCCTATTTGCAAAAGGTCATCTATCATCCTCTGCCTGTCTTTTTTGCGGGCATTGATGAGAACGTCAATATCTCCCTGCCTGATATATACACAGTTCTTATAGGCTTCTTCATCCATGCGCAGCAGATTTCGAATGGAATCATACGTCTGTGTGGCCTGGTTTACAACTACTTCCCCGTCAATCTCCAGATAAGATTTGGTGGTGGAGGCTTTGCCCGTTTCGGGATTGTTGCGAAATTCCTGAATGACAGCATACTCCTGCCCCCTGTGCTCAAATTCGAGGTGAATTACAGCTTCTTCACATCCCTTGCGCACCAGGTCTGCAAGTACGAAATCTTTTGGAATCCCCCTGTGGCCGAAAAGTCCCACAAAACAGGCTTCAAGAAGGCTGGATTTTCCACTTCCGTTGACTCCCGAAACCACAGTTACACCATCGTTGAAATCAATCTCGAGATCACTGTAACTGCGTATGTTTTTCACTTTAAGTCGTTTAAATCTCAAAGATAATCCCCCAGATTGTACTGTCGTGGAACCTTTGTTTTCTGTGGTTTTTGCTCAACATCCTTGTCCACTGCATTGGTTTCCTTTTTCTTCTTCCTTGGAGGCCGGGATTTTTTATCTTCTCCCTTTTCAACGAAGACAGGCTCCTCCTTTTGGGATGGCTCTTCTTTCCGATTACTTTCAACTTGTTTTTGCCGGTGAATGTTTAAGGGAATTTCCTGACTGAAATCCATTTGTTCTATCATCGTCGCTATAGAAGCTTCTGTTTTGTGGTCGATGGTGGTTTTAGGTATGGACAGGTCCCTTATGATTTCATCAATCAACAGGCCTGCATCTGTAAGATCCATTTTCTTGATTTCTTCCCGGGCAGCAATGTCGGGATCTGAGAATATTATTTCCGGTTGATTTTCAGTCTCGTCAGGGCAATTGCTTCGCAAATCGGATATGCGACTGACCAGTACTCCCTGCTTATCAAGAAATTCTTCTATCTCACTATAGGCAATATCCACCTGTAAATTGCCTTTTAGTTCAATAAAAACGACCTTTTCCTTCACATCATATTCGCGGATCGTATTGAAAATATCGCGGTATGCATCATTCTCATCCTTGATGTCCACTACGATGTGCAAAAATTCTCTCGTATTTATTTGTCGCCTGCCTATATCAATGCCTTTTTGGGAAACAGTGATTAAATTATATCCTCTGGGTTCTTCTTCTGCAGCACTGTTCCTTTCTGTGCTTCCACAGTAGGTAACCCATGTATTTTCCACCTTTGTTTTTTCATACTTGTGGTAGTCCCCGAGCAATATTGCATCCAGTGCACAGGGGAATGAATGGATTACTTCAGCCACATCCCATTCCCCGAAAGGAAACGGTTTCATTAGCTGATGCATTACAAGGATATTGTGTGTAGCTTCCCGGGCAGTTTCAAAAACGGAGTAGTCAAAAGACTGTATCTTCGGTCGGGGGATACTGTCTATACCATAAATCGCAATATTGCCTGCCATAAAAGGACTGTTGCCCAGGCGCCTGACCAGACGCATGTTTTCCAGCAGATCGAGCCACTGGGTTTGCTGTTTGCTTTCATGATTACCCACAATTCCCAGCAGGGGAATTTCGGCCGCTTTTAATTTAGACATTATCTGAATTGTTTCGAGAATGTCTTCCAGGGTGGGATTGCGGGAATCGAACAGGTCTCCTGCATGAATTACAGCATCGACTTTCATGTCAATGGCATCATCAATTACCTTTTCAAAGGCTTCCAGGAAATCCCGGCGGCGTACATCGCTGTGATATTGCCGATAACCAATATGTGTATCAGCAGTATGTATTAACCTGATTTCTCTATCCATTACAGCATCCCGTTTTACATAATGTCAGCCTCTATTTAAAAAGGCACTGGAGGAAAGTTTTAAATTCTTTTGTTTATTAATATTGCCGCTGGCAGCTTATAAGGGGAATAAGTCTTGAAGGAGTATGATAATGTCAAATGAAATTATTTTCGGTGGGGTTGAAAGGGTACCAGATGTACGTATGCTTTATGATATGGCTGAAGTTGTTTATGACAAAAAATGGCTTGAAGGAAGGGAAAATGAAGAACTCTATTATATGTACAGGGACCTGTCCCAAAACCCTGGCGATCTTGATAAAATAAAATCACATAACCTCAGGTATGATATCACAATAATACCTCCGGCAATGTTGGGAGTGGAATATGTAAAAACAGCCGGTCATTATCATCCGCAGGTACCGGGCAGCAATCTTTCCTATGCAGAGGTTTATCAGGTACATGAAGGCAGTGCTACCTATCTTCTCCAGAAAGTTAATGATGGTAAGGTTGAGGATGTTGTGGTTGTGGAAGCCAGCGCAATGGACGTGGTGGTTGTACCTCCCGGATACGGTCATATTACGATCAATGCATCGGATTCAACCCTCAAAATGGCCAACTGGGTGTGTCGTGATTTTTCCTCGGTGTATGAGCCTGTAAGAAACAAAAAAGGTGGTGCCTATTATTTACTTGAAGATGGCTTTATAAAAAATTCTGCATACTCGCAGGTGCCTGAAATACGTCACGTTAAACCGATGGATGTGCCTGAATTCGGCCTTTTCAGGAGGGAGGACATGTACGGATTAGTTGAAGATCTTTCCCGGCTGGAATTCCTGACAGTGCCTGAAAAGTATACTGATATTTTCAATCAGATTATCAATGAGTAAACATATAAACTATTGTGTATATTTTTCATAAAAACGATTTAAGGGTGTATCAATGCAGGATAAACGTGGTGTTGTGCAGTTCACGTCTTCAAAGATCGAAGACCTTATATTCAGGACCACCCTGGACTTAAAAAGTATGGAGGGGGATATAATTGTCAACCTCTCCATTGCTGATGCGGATGATATTGTCGATGTACTGGAGTTTTTGAAGCTTACTTCCAACAGCGGCCTTTCAGTAAGTCCTTTCTTAAAGGTCCTGGAAAGCGGAGACGTTATAGGTGATCTAACCATACCGGAGGGTAAGGTAGGCATCGCTACAATGTGTAGTATGACCATAGACGGGGTCTTGCTAAAATCGGGAATTATGACAAATCCCAAATTCGGGGGAGTTGTGCAGATCCGCAATGGTCTGCCCGTCAGATTTACTGATGTGCTGACCTATGCCAGCACCACAATAGATCCTCTTGAAGTACTCATGTCACAGGATATTACCTCTGTAACCCGGATGCTTCAGACCGGTTCGGGTAAGATTCTTGCAAACTTAAGGGAAGTCCATCTTGCAAAAAGGGATGAGATTAACAGTGTTCTTTCGGGAATGATGGATATTGGAATAAATGGTATTCTGGAGGTAGGGGACCCCAACAGCCGTGTACTCGATGTTCCAGTGGAACGTGACCATTTTGGTGTGGTGGTTATCGGGGGTACCAATCCAATGGCTATAATGAAAGAACAGGGAATCAATATCCGCACCAATGCAATGTCTACACTGATGGATATCAATTCCATGGACAAAATCGAAGACTATTTCTAAATTTAGTTTTTCTGGAATTGGGTTCCTATTATTTCATCCAGCTTATTGAGGAATTCGTTTCTGCCCGTTGCAGGTATTGTCGCTCCTGCTGCAATGTCATGTCCTCCTCCTGCGCCGTTTACGAAGCCGGCCGCATCTGACATTGCCTGTGATAGGTTGAGCCCCTTCCTGATAAGGTCCTGTGTTCCCCGGGCGGATACTTTTACACCATCATCTGAATCCGCAAAGGCAATTATGGGCTTGTCCCGTCTTCCGGCAGAAGTAATGCTCATACCGGCGATAATGCCGACAATCGTTTCTTTGATCTTGTTTCCTGCATCAAAATACTGTATGTGGTCCAGTTGTATAATGCCGTTTTCTTTCACAAGTTTTAGGCCGTTGACAAGATTTTGCCTGTGTTCTCCAAGAAGCTTCTTTGCATCCTCGTAAGCCTTTCCCCGTTCTCCCATGCATACGGCCAGTCCGGTCTCTGCGTGGTCATAGCGTGCTGTGGCATTGAGCAGTGTGGAAAATTCGGAAGCGTCCCGCATTTCCGTTCCTTCACGTTCATTGAGCAGGACATAAACTTCCCCGATCAATCTCTCAACCTTGAAGGGTTGAAGCCCGGATTTGATACAGTGTTGCATGACCCCGGATATTATTCTCTGTTTTTCTGCAGATTCAAGATCAATCCAGCGTCTCCATCGTTCATCGCCCCCAAACCGGATATTCATGTCATGGAGAAAGCCTATGCATGCATCCTCGTCACCGGACAGGCCTGGCAGGAAAGGATCAGAAGAAAATTGCAGAAGTTTATAGACCGGGCGGGTTTGTTTACCAAAAAGGGTGAGATCTTTTTCGTAACTTAGATGGCCGTTTTTCACTCCTTCTTCAAGTAGCAGGCGGTTAACACCTGTCAACTGCCCTTTTTTTAGGTGTTGCATGTCTCCGATAGCACCAACCATGGCTATATCAACCAGATCTCTATTCTGGCCAATCTCATTTGCAAGGATGTAGGTTGTTCCGGAGCCGCTTAACTGGTATGATCCGTTAGCACCGAAAAGATGGGGATTGAGGTGATATTTCCCTTCTCCACGAGGCTGGTGATGATCTGATACTATGGCATTGATACCCTTTGCAGTTATGCTGTCCAGCATGCCGCTTCCCAGATCTGTGAAGATTGCAAGTTCCGGATTTATATTTGCGATGTCTTCTATGATATTGTCATCCAGCTGTTTTACAAATCTCATTTCATAATTGATACCTGCACGTTGCAGGGCTTTACATATTATTCCGGCAGAAGTCAGGCCGTCTGCGTCAATGTGGGATACCACATATACAGATTCATGTTTCTGTATTTCTGTATTACATTCTCTTGCATGTTCTTTCATTGATCTGAGTACTTTTTCTATATGTCATTCCCCCGTCTGCATCCATTTATTTTGCTTGGCCCATTTTTCAGGTTCGATATGATATGCGTCACCCTTTCTTTCAAGCTTTGAATAAAGTTTAATTTCATCAATTGTGTATTTCAGTTCTCCTGATTCGTATTTTTCCTCGATATCTTTCCAGGGGATTATATAGGCTTGCCGGGACTTCCCGGACCCCTGTCGTAATTCAACAACCAGAAATCCGGCCCTTCCGGACCTTCTCAGGTATTCCGATATGCGTATTACCTGATGTGCCCCATTTTTGTCTATGGTGAAATGCTGACTGAAATAAAGTGCATTGGCCCCCTTTTCAGTTGAAATACTCTTGCACTCTATCCCTAAATAATAGTCCGGGTTCAAAGAATCTACCATTACATCCAAAAACTGGGGTGTGAAACGATGTTGTTTAATGCGGTGGGCTATCGCTTTTATATTGCAATTCTCAAAATAATCATTGAAAGACTGCACAAGTTTCCTTTCGAATTCTGTCATAACAGCTCTTTACCACCTTTTCTGATACATTCCATCGGTATTATTTTTATAGCTTGTCTTTATTTGCGTTAATTTCATGTATGAAGTTGAACATGTAAGTTTTCATGAGTAAAAAGAGCATTGAAATTCTGCTGGCTGTGGGTTCAGTAACCCTTTTCGCCGTTATGCTTATTGTTGTGCATTCTCTTGGAATGGCAAACGAGGGATACGGTTATGTGGTGTCACTGATGATTTTTGTACTTGTAGTTTCAGTGGTAGGGCTTAAGCTCCCTTCACTGGGATAATTAGTATAAGACAGGTTAAAAAGAGAAAGCGTAAGACCCCTTGAAGGGATTCTTACTTCTTTTTGCAGAATCAGGAATTCTGCTTCATCAGGAAAGTTATGAAATCCGGGCTTAAACGGGTTTCCTTGACCATTTTGTCGATAATTTCTTCTTCGGCAAGCCCTTCTTTCCTGAATTCTTCAATACGGTCATACACACTTCTGGATACTTCAGAATACTCGTTTATGTCTTTCCTGTGTCCCCATACATCGCCTTCAAGTAAGTCAATACCCTGCATTTCAAGATACATTCTTGCAGAGCTGGATATCGTTCTTTTATAGGAGCTGGGGATGTGCAGGGCCTTTACGTTGGGACATTTCATCACAAGGGAAAAAATATCCGTATTGGATGGCCTGAATGCGAGGTGAATAATCTCCTCATTTTCATCCAGGGTCTCGATTTCTTCTTTAGAACTGACTACTCTTATTTTCATTTTAGGTCCCTTCTTCTTTGATGTCAATTTTTCAAGCGGCATAAAATCCTTTCAAAACTGACTTATAATTGTATATACATTAGTTATTCTATATAAATTTTGTTAGGTCGAATTTAATTTAAATTAAAGGCGGTTTGTATTAATATTTCCTGATGTTTCATTTTTAAAATGAAACTCCCATTTAATCTCTGATTAAATGTGACTGGAAAAAGTTGAATTATGGAATATAAGGGATATTTTTTTGTATTAGCTTTGATAAAATGAAATATTAATAAACTTACCGCCATTAAATATTCACAGGAGGTTATAGACTGAAATCTATAGATATAGGAAAAGTGCACATTGATTGGCTGGGGCATGCAGGATTCAGATTGCGTGGGGATAATCTGGTGGTATATATTGACCCCTATAACGTGGGTGGTTATATCGACTACGAAGACCAGGCCGATGTGCTGCTTATCACTCATGAGCATTTCGATCATTGTTCCCCGCAGGATATTCAGAAGGTCAGGAAAAGCACGACTACTACCCTGATTCCGACAAGTTGCAGTCTGCAGTTTCGGGGCGATGCAAGAAGAATTGAAGCCGGGGATGTCCTCAGGGATGAACTTGCAATAAAGGGATTGAATATAGAAGTAGTTGCAGCTTACAATATAGACAAACCCTTCCATCCGGCCGGTGAAGGTGTGGGTTACGTGATTGAGCTGGAAGGTTTGCGGATATATCATGCAGGGGATACAGATTTGATCGATGAAATGGCTTCCATTGAAGCTGATATCGTCCTGCTTCCTATAGGGGGATATTATACTATGGATGAAAAGGAAGCTGCAGAAGCAGTTTCATGTATAAAGCCAGCTTATATCATACCAATGCATTATGGAAGTGTGGAGGGAACGGACGCCGACACAGATCTCTTCAAAAAACTTGTAGAAAAAAGAAGTAAAGCAAAGGTAATTATTCTTGAAAACAATAGTGATCCCTGAATATTTGAGGTAGTTTGTGTGTCTAAATCCCGAAAAAAGCAGAAAAATCTCATGAAGGATCTGGCAAAACAGAGAATTGAACACCTTTTCAAACTTGCAGAAGCATCATACAGTGTACACCCTCACAGAAGTAACAGGTATGTTACACTTGCACGCAGGATTGGTATGCGCTACAGAATCCGTTTGCCTGCCTCCCTTCGCAGAAGGGTGTGTCGTAGTTGTAATTCTTATCTTGTACCGGGTAGTAGTTCCAAAGTGCGGCTGAAAAAAGGAACAGTGTGTATAACCTGTCTGTCATGTGGCAGGAAAATGTGCATTCCTTACAAATAATTCTTTTTTTAAAATGAGGACAGTAAGGCCTTGATAAGCAGAGCTGTAATTATGATGACAATCCCCATTGTCAGATAAATTAAGACATTACGATATACTTCCTCTTTTTCAGAACCTGGCTTAATTCCCCAGTGATTGCAACTTCCCTTTGAATCACAACCACCACAGGAAGGAGTTTCATCTTCAGGCGCAGGTCTTTGGATAACCGGGAGTTTTTTCATTTTATCTGACATGTATTAACTTTCTATGTTTTCATTGATAAAACTATTGAAAAAATGATTAACGACGAGAGGGGGATTCGAACCCCCGAGGTGGCGAGCACCACAGGATTAGCAATCCTGCGCCATACCGGGCTTGGCTATCTCGTCCCGGGTAAGCAGTCCATAAGCCAGTCATATATATAAGATTTTGCTTGTATAAAGTGGCAGGCATGCATCCGGTTGCCATCATTCTCATTTTCCAGGGGACTGTGACCTCGCCTCCACCCCGCAACCCTGAGAGCGATGTATGTTCGCGGTAAGTCTGCTCCCTTCCGGGCCTCGACCGGTTTCCACGGTAAAGATAGAGGGCTGATTCTCCAACCAACCTCTCTAGCAACATCATCCAAACAGGACGGAGTTTCTTAGTTGAGGTCACAGGCTTGAAAATAATCCTGATGACTTCCTTCAGCTTCGTCTCCCGCATATCGGCGATTTCGGGTTACAGGTGACGCCGACCTACCCAGACTAGCCTGCCACCCTTAAATGTGGTTTGATGCTTATAAAATTATTCCTCTGCAGATGCGTTCTCCAATAGTCAACTACCCCTCCCTTACGGGAGGGGCTTGAATGTCAATTAAGCATTCGTCCGGGTGGCTGACAAGCACCCCCTGAGATTCCAGGATATACCTGTAATCCCGTGTTTTGTGTTCAATATTCATTGCACCAATCAGGTCGGCATTGTTCTCATAACCACATTTTTCACATCTAAAAGACAACCTGTTACGATTGTTTTTTGAGATATGATTGCACCGAATACATGTTTGAGAAGTATACGATGGGTCAACATAATGTGTAATTATACCTGCTTCTCTTGCTTTGTATTCAATGAATGTTTGTAATTGGCGGAAAGCCCAACTACTGTGGTTATGTCTTCTCTTTTTGGGAGTTTTGGAAAGAGTGGAATCACGTATTCCTGTTAAATCTTCCAGACCTATTACTGATACTTTGTTTTCAATTGCGAATCTCACAATTTCTTTTGAGATTGTGTGGTTTACATCTCGCATAAGACGTTTCTCTTTACCTGCAATATGTTTCAACATACGTTTTGCAGATAAAGTTCCCTTCGATTGTAAACGCTTTCGCATTGACTTGTACTGATTGCGAAGATTCTTAATTTCCCCACCTGCAAAAAAACTACATTTTTTGTCAGTGGTGGAAGCAACAGCAAGATAGTTCATACCAACATCTATACCCATGAAGGTAGATGCATCTGTCAATTCTTTATCAGGAACTTCTTTTTCCACACACAGATGGAAATAATAGTCTCCGTCTTTGTGTTTTACAACTTTGGATGCCTGATATTTCCATGAACCATCAAAATACTGTTTCGCATAGTCATAATTCAAAATGGAATATGCTTTCCTTCCGTTAATAGTGGTTATTTTAACCATATTTTCACTAATAGCAAAATCCCTTTTGTAAGAAAAAGTCATCGAAGACGGCGAAAATTGTACCTTTTGCCATTTTGATTCTTTCAGTTTATACAATGTTTTGTAACACCCTGCAACTTGTCGTGGGATATTACAACTCATTTGAGATTTCAATTTTAATGTTTCACGAAGATATGCGTAAACTTCCTGCTGTAATTTCATCGCTGAAATCGGTTTTCCATTGTCAAAAACGATTTCAGAAACATAATTCATTCCATCTGAATATTTCTGCATAGTTTCCACCAAATCATTATCAGGATTTGCTATTTTCAAGATAATTGTTTTAGTGAGAAACATACAATAGTATGTTCACTTACTTATTATAAAAAATTACTTTTGTGAAATATCAGGCGCATTCCTCTCCTACCTTACGGAAAGGAGACTCCTGCTTGATGAGTTGAAGAAAGTTAGTTATAGCTGTAAACTTAATATTAAATGGTGATTCTGTGGAGGAAATAATGGGTTTTGTGACAGGGAATACGAATCGACAAAAACTTCTTGAAATGCTGGCTTCTAAAGGTGAACTCGAGACATCCCGTATTGCAAAGAATATGCATCTTGCACAGCCTTCTGTCAAAAGACTGGTAGAAGAGCTGATGGAAAAGGAACTTGTAGTGGAAAATGAAGGCAAGTGCAGTCTGACAGAACTTGGAACAACAATTGAGAGGAAAGTGCAAAACCTCTGATTTATACTATCTCAATTCCGCCTTCTTTTATTTCATATTCTTTTATAAGGGGTTCACTGGCGGTTCCCCTTGATTTGATGATCTGGAACTGCCTTTTCATTCCTTTTTCAGTATCTGTCTGTTTAAGCAGGATTACATTATCCATTATGAAAGATGACTCCTTGCTCCTTATTTTTTCAGCCCCTCCAAAAAGTTCCGTGGTAAAAAGTGTCGTAACATCATGGCTTTTCAGGTAACCTACAAGGGAATGCAAAAATCCTCTTCTTTTAACAGGATCTATTATTGTGATTTCCACGTTCACAAGGCCATCTATTAGCAGTCTGGCAGGCTTTTTTTCCTCAACAATATTACTTATACGGTTGGAATATTCTGCATAACAGACGTTTTCGGTATCATAAGTGATTATACTAAGTTTTTCCTCGTCAATATATGATTGCAGGTCCCAGCCAAGATCCCCTGTGGCTTTTATTATCTGGTCTGCACTTTCGTAAAAGGTGATGATAGCACAATTTTCCCCGTTTTCGAGCCCCTGCTGGATAAATTGCCATCCCATTATGGTTTTCCCGGTGCCTGGTTCTCCTCCTACAAGAATAGAACTTCCAGCCGGGACACCTCCGTTTAACATTTTGTCAACTTCATCGATGCCAGTGTCAACTTTTTTATCTTCAGGAGCCCGTTCCTCATATTTCAGATTTGGGTATGCACTGAATCCACGTGTGTTCACCAGATAATTGAATTTCTGGGTCATGCATTCATTACTGTAAGAGGGCTTGACTCCCGTCATCTTGAGGATTTCCATCTGGTTGGAGGTCTGCATACCCTGATTGGTTCTGGACAGATAAATTATTCCATCTGCAAGATGGCTGACCACATAATTGTGAATTTCATCTTTCATTAACTCGCCTGTCAAAAACACCAGGGAATTGGATTCACGCACCATTGAGTCCAGGGTGTAAAAGAAACGCCTTCTCTCCTGTTCCACAAATCCAAATCCTATGGGTGTGATAGGGTCTATTACAAGTCTGTCTGGTTTTGCGGATGATATCGTATTGTCCATTTCGATAAGGGTACTTAGTGGATCCTTTTCTGCAATCGGCCTGTTAATCTCATGTACTTCCACGGATTCATCCAGAAATTCAAAAGTGGACAGGTACATCTTCAGTCGATCGGAATCTTCCGTTGTAATGGGTATGTACAGGGTTTTTTCGCCGGCTTTTGCTGCATTTGACAGCATCTGCAGTGCCATAGTTGTCTTACCTACACCAGCTGTCCCCGCAATAAGAATGATCGAAGGGGACTTGAAACCACCCACAATTTCGTCCATGCCATCAATATGACAGGGGATTTGCCTCAATTCACTCATCATAAGTTCTTATGAATTAAGAATTACTTATACTTTCTTGATTTCGTTATGCATAGAAGTTAAACATGTTTGTTTCAGCTTTGCTGTTCTAAATCACAGGTCTCAATTTCTTCGTTTTTTTCTATGAGTTGCTCTATGCGTTGTTCAGATTCTTGCAAAATGTTATTGCAGATGCCTGCAAGTTTTATTCCCCTCTCGAACATTTCCATGCTTTCCTGGAGGGATATCTGTCCGTTTTCAAGTTTTTCCACAATATCCTCGAGTTCGAGCAGGCTATCCTCAAAGTTTTTGTTTTCAGTGTTTGATGACATTTAGCATCCCTCATCCAAATTTTCTTTATGCTCCACTCTGCAACACCCATCCCTGAATTTCAATTGTAAACTCTGTCCCTTCTCAATATCAATAACACCGGTTATGGTCCCTCCCTCATCGGACTGTGCCACACAGTAACCACGGTCAAGAGTATTAAGGGGACTTACGGCATTCAATCGTCCTGCAAGGGCTCCGAGTTCTGCAACTTTAGTTTGCATTATATATTCCGTTCTGGATGTCAGGCGATATGTCACCTCATCCAGATGTTGGGTGCGCTGGTTGAGCAGTTCCCTGTATCTATCAGGACTAATTCGGCCAGAAAGGTATTCAAGATGTTTTTTCTGGTTCAGAATACGGTTTTTGAGTGCAGATTCCATTCTCTGTCGGAGGGCATCGATATGCCTCACCATTTCTGTCCTGTCGGGCACTGCAATTTCTGCGGCTGCTGAGGGGGTGGGTGCACGCACATCTGCTGCAAAATCTGATATTGTGAAATCAGTTTCATGCCCGATTGCCGCTATAACCGGCAGTCTGGAATTGTAGATAGCACGTGCCACCTTTTCCTCATTGAATGGCCACAGGTCTTCAAGGGAACCTCCTCCCCTGCCGGCAATAATGAGGTCTGCATCTGTACGATTGAGCAATTCCAGGGATCTTATAATGCTATCTGCGGATGCCTCCCCCTGGACAGTTGTCGGACAGAGCAGGATATCTACAGGATAGCGTCTCTGTAGTACATGCAGTATGTCGTGTATAGCTGCACCCGTGGCAGATGTGGCAACTCCTATCTTGCGGGGATAACGGGGGAGGAGCCTTTTGTGTTCGGGAGCAAACAAACCTTCTTCTTCAAGTCTTTTTTTGAGTTGTTCGAATGCTTTATACAATTCGCCCACACCATCCGGGCGGATGTCCCGCACCTGTAGCTGGTACTGTCCACGGACGGTGTAAACATTTACCGATCCAAAAACCAGCACTTTCATATCTTTTTCAGGCTCAAATTTTAATTTGCGGTTTGTGGAGCGAAAACTGACACAGCTTACCTGGCTTGATTCGTCCTTTATTGAAAAGTAGTAATGCCCGGATCGGTGTTTTGTGAGGTTGGATATTTCTCCTTCTACCCAGATCTGCTGCAGGGCCTTTTCAGAAGTTAACACGTTTTTGATATAGTTGTTCAGCCCGGTTACAGTATATATGCCCATCGTATTCTCCCCGCTGGTATATGCAAATCATGCTATTATAAATTGGTGCAGGCAGTATGAAAGTATTTGGATATCTTCAATAGGCATAAAAGAGTAAAATAAAGCAGTGATTAGCTGCTTTTGAATTCATTTTTGCTGCTTTTTGTCCCTGTATTTTGTGACAACTGCAGGGTCAGCCTCATCTGTTGCAACGAGCCTGCCACTTTCAAGAGCTCTGTCAACTGCCAGTTTACCCGTATCGCTGCGCACAATCAACGTTGTATATCCTTCCGGGCTTCCTACAGAACCTGCTGAAATATCAGCATACAGGGCATCGAAATCCTTACATATGTGACAACCTGGACGAATAGTATCTTCGATATCTTTCAGGGGGATGCTGATATTCTCATTCTTGAGTGTGACAACAAGTTTTCCCCGTACATCCATGCGTTCTATGTCCAGTGGGTTGATCTGCAGTTCTGATTTGAGTTTGCCTTCCATGAGTTTTTCGTAATCGAAACTCTCTGTACAGAACAGGCCGATTACATATTTTATCGACTTTGCAAAGGGTCCAAGTAATTCATTATCACTTTTACGCAGCTTCTCCACTGCCCGGGCGGCACAGGGCAGGGCAACAATTGCTATGTTCTTGCACTTCTTCCCGATTACGGCTTCCTTCAGGGCTGCAAGCAGCGGAACCCACCAGTTATAACGGCTTCCTGCACTGCTTATCAATGCCTCGCCGGATGTGATGACTGTGGATTTTGGTTTCAGGGTCCAGGGGTCTTCTGTTACAGTTACAACAGCATCAACAATGCCTCTCTCCAGACTGTCATACAGAATCGCAGAAACTGCCCCTCCACTCTGTTTTCCCGGGATTTCAAACCCTGCCTTTGCAGCCATGTATTCTTCCCTGCAACTGCTACTTTCGGGCATTTCTCCTTCTATGCGGGGGCATATGTCATAACATGCACCGCAGGGAACACCATCAGTGGCCTCCTTGCAGTAGCCATTGCTGGAAGGTTTTATGGATTCTTCTCCCTTCTTGAAATACAGGGCATCTGCAGGACATACCGCCACACAACCCCCGCATCCGCTGCAACGGTTTGTATCCCAGACTTTTTCCTTAAGATCGAGGTAGTTTCCCATCATGATCACATACATTTGACTAGGTTGGTTGTAAGGAAAGAAAACACTGTCCTATTTCGATATAACTTTTTCTTGTTTCTGATGGTAATGCGCTTTCTGGATACTGGGTTAAACAGAAAATAGAAATTAAAATTATGGTTAATAAATCAGATCCATCAAATTGTTTTATAAACCATGGAGTAATTTTATTGCAATATACACAGTGCAACTTTCATGTGCAATTATCCAATAAATAGTTGCATATGATGGCATATGAGTTTGAATCAAAATGCAAAAAAGAAATTCAATAATTGTGGGGTTACTTTTATTTATTTTAATTGGAATAGTATTGGCCATTCCAATTCTCATTTTCCAACCTGAGCCTGGCCCACTTGCATTCGGTGTCGATAATGTGGATAATACTGAACATAATGTCGTTGTAGAGATATTTGATTCTGACAACCAATCTATATTTTATGAATCCTATTTCCTTAAATCAGGAGACAGGACCGATCTTCAGTATATTAAGGGGCCTTTAGGTGTGTATAGGTTTGAAGTCACTCTGGATCAGGAAACCAAGCGGATTCACATGGCAGAGATACGATATGCACGAGATGTGAGCGGCTCTGATCTCGTGTATATAGACATCGTGAACAATACTGAAAATCCTATTGAATTTGGTATTGCTGTTCCATAAAGTCATTTTTGTTGCAATTGTTTCTCTGTTGCTATGTGTCGTCAAAGAGGAATGCATGAATTAATAATGCAGTTCACTCCCAGACATATTTGCCTGCAAAAGGCCTGCTGCTTGACGCGACTATTTTTGTGTACTTTGTATCCAGATATTTTTCCGGGTCAATTTCAAAAGATCCGCAAAACTCTTCAATATAAGGACTTATCTTCTCCAGATCCTCTTCTGTGAACTCCGTGATTTTGGCACCCACGCCAAGCTGTCTTTCTTTCAATTCACCTCGCAGGATGATCTCACCACCGTGAATTCCACTGCCAACACCTCTGCCTCCAAAAGTATTGTCACTTTTGCCCAGGACGATTATAATTCCCCCGGCCATGTATTCTCCCAGGAATGAGCAGGCATTGTCTCCAATAACCAGGATGGGTTTATGATCCTCTCCATATTCCTTCATATGAATGCCTCCTCTGTAACCGATATCGTCTCTCACGAATACTTTGCCGCCTCTCATGCTGTGGGCCACGGCATCACCTGCACTCCCGTGGATAACGATCTTTCCGCTGTCCATAGTATTGCCGGGTGCATGGTCGCAGTTGCCTTTTACGATACAGGTGGGACCGTTCATAAACATTCCAAGGTCACCACCCGGAACACCGTTGATCCGGATGGTAACTTCCCCTTTCAGCCCGTCTGCTATGAATCGCTGTCCAAGTACATTATCCACGATAATCTCAGTAGCACCCTCTGAAACAGCTCTGCGTATCTGCTGATTCAGGGGTGTGTAATGGAGTCCTTTTGCATCTATGTGTACTGGTTCCATTTGATCAGGCCCCCACAGGCTTTACCTGCAACACATCCAGGGTGCCTTCATCCAGCATATAGCCACGCAGCCTGCTACGATTACCTCTCAGGCTTTCTATACTGTTGATTCCGGCTGCACCCATGAGTTCACTGAGCTCCAGGGTCCAGGATTTAATTAGATTTGCAACATGTTCGGACTCAACTTCCGGATCAAGCCGGCTGACAAGGTCTTCCCTCTGGGTGGCAATACCCCAGGGACACAAACCACGGTAACAGTTTCCACAAACCCGGCATCCCATTGAAATCAGGGCTGCGGTTCCGATATAAACTGCGTCTGCACCAAGGGCTATGGATTTGGCAATATCTGCACTGTTGCGAATTCCCCCGCTGGCAATAACAGATACCTTGTTACGGATACCCTGATCATTGAGTTTCTGATCGACACTGGCAATCGCTGCTTCTATGGGAATGCCTACATTATCCCTGAAGACTTTCGGAGCTGCCCCGGTGCCTCCACGGAAACCGTCTATAACCACTGCATCTGCTGAGGACCTTGCAATACCAGCCGCCACAGCTGCGACATTATGCACAGCTGCAATTTTTACGAAAACCGGTTTCTTCCATTCGGTTGCTTCCTTGAGGCCTCTTACCAGCTGTGCCAGGTCCTCTATGCTGTAGATGTCATGGTGGGGGGCGGGGCTTATCGCATCGCTGCCTGCAGGTATCATTCGTGTGCAGGAAACATCCGTGCACACCTTCTCACCAGGCAGATGTCCCCCAATACCGGGTTTTGCTCCCTGTCCAATCTTGATTTCTATAGCGGCTCCCCTATCAAGGTAATTAATATCCACGCCGAACCGTCCGGAGGCCACCTGCACTATGACATTATCCTGATATGGATAAATGTCCTTATGCAGGCCACCTTCCCCGGTTCCCATGTATGTGCCGGTTTTGGCTGCTGCCTTTGCAAGACTTAACTGGGCATTGAGGCTGATAGCACCATAACTCATATGTCCGATCATTATCGGGGTCTGCAATTCCAGATTTGGGGATAGTTTGGTATTGAGTTTAATCTCCCCGTTTTCCTGCTTCCTTATATCAAGTTTTGAAGGTTTTTGCCCCAGGTAGGTACGTAATTCCATAGGCTCACGTAGGGGGTCTATACTCGGATTGGTTACCTGGCAGGCATCCAGCACCAACCTGTCGTAGATTATAGGATAATCCTTGGCATTTCCCATTCCCGCCAGGACGATCCTGCCACTTCGTGATTGGTTTATGACATCCTCCCGGGCTTGCGGAGTCCATAAGGGATGGCTGCGGTAATCAACGGGATGCTCACTGAGATTGATGGCATCCCGCGGACACATTGAAATGCAACGGTGGCATGCTGTGCATTTGCGTGAATCGATCAGGATATTGCCGTCATCCTCTTCCCGGAATACACCATAGGAACAATTATACACACACCTCATACATTGCATACATTGCTGCCTGTCTATCTGTATACGGTATTTCAGGGGTACACTTCCCAGGCTCATGTTACAACCCTCCCGATTACCGGCTCACCAGCACCCGGCATGTGGATATCCTCCACCTGGGGGTCCATGGTTCGAATTGCGGCTTCCTCACTGGATATGTACAACCTCGAACCGTGTTCCCCAACTACCAGTGGCCTGAGTTTTATCCTGTCAGTGAACCCTACTATGCCATCATGAGTGGCCACAACTATTGCGAAGGGGCCATTCATGAGAGCCGGGCCATAGGTCAGGCGAATTGCTTTGTTGAGTTCACGCTCTTTATCATTCATTTCATCGATCTCATCCCAGAAAGGCGGAGCCATTGCTTTTACAATGATCTCTGATGGTAATTCGTGATGTCTGCCGAGCAGGTCGAACAGGTATGCAACAACCTCGGTATCTGTATACATTGTACACTGGTAACCATTGCTTTCTACATATCTCTGATTTGTCCCGTAGGAAGTAATCTCTCCGTTGTGTACCACCGACCAGTTCAGCAGGTTAAAGGGATGTGCTCCTCCCCACCATCCCGGGGTGTTGGTGGGATAACGGTTATGTGCCAGCCAGATATAACCTTCATATTCATCAATTTTGTAAAAATTTGCCACATCTTCCGGCCACCCTGCGGCCTTGAACACTCCCATATTTTTCCCGGAGGAAAATACCAGGGCTCCTTCGATAGTCGAGGAATTAATTTCCATGACCAGATATTTGACGATATCTTCATCCGGTGTGAGACTTCCGGTCATAAGATCAGTATAGGGTTTGAAGAAGTATCTCCAGGGAACATGACTCCTTTTCAGGTTGGGTTGTTCCTTTGTAGGAATTTCTTCCTGATGGACGACGCGTCCCCATTTCTGGATAATATCATCAACTTTTGATTTTGGCTCCACAAGATTATCAAAGAATATGTGCAGGGCATAACAGTCTTCAAAATCGGGGTATATGCCATATGCAGCATAACCTGCACCTTCACCACTGCCACGCTCATTCATAAGGCTGAGGGCTTCTTTGATTCCCGAACCATTCATTTTTTGTTTCTGTCTGTCAATAACTCCTATTATCCCGCACATCGGCATCACCTTGTTATGATATGTAAAAGTGTGTATAAAGTGTATGTATCTAAAAAAATTTGGGCGGGACTTCCTGTGAAATCCCTGCTTAAAGTACACCAAGGTAGGTATCCAGTTCCCACTGGTGTACTTGGGCCTTATAATCATCCCATT
Source organism: Methanohalophilus euhalobius (assembly GCF_900215215.1). Classification (GTDB taxonomy): domain Archaea; phylum Halobacteriota; class Methanosarcinia; order Methanosarcinales; family Methanosarcinaceae; genus Methanohalophilus; species Methanohalophilus euhalobius. The sequence goes on from NZ_OBDR01000003.1 coordinate 137,720, forward strand.
CCTTATTCTTGGCACATAGGTAGTTGTTGAAAAGGTGGTCTCCCATGGTCTTTTTAACAAATTCACTGCCTGCCATTTCGTCTATCGCTTCCTTGAGGCTTCCTGGAAGAGAATTGATCCCCATGCCTTCTCTCTCCTGTCCGGAAAGTTTGAAGATATTGTGGGTTACTGCTTCTCCAGGGTCGGTTTTGTTCTTGATTCCATCCAGGCCTGCAGAAAGCATGGTTGCAAAGGCAAGATATGGATTACATGCCGGATCAGGACACCTGAGTTCTACCCTTGTACCCTTGCCCCTGGTTGACGGGATGCGTATCAGGGAACTGCGGTTACTGTCCGACCAGGTTATGTAGATGGGCGCTTCATATCCCGAGACAAGTCTTTTGTAAGAGTTGACAGTTGGGTTGGTTATTGCCGCGAATTCCCTGATATGTTCCAGCAGTCCGCCGGTGTAATACCTGGCTATGTCGGAGAGTTGGTTTGGAGTATTCGGATCAAAGAATACGTTTTCGCCATCCTGTGACATCAGGGATTGGTTGGCGTGCATTCCTGAGCCGTTTACACCGTAGAGTGGTTTCGGCATGAAGGTTGCATAGTAACCGTGGTGGTTTGCTATGGATTTGACCACATACCTGAATGTGATTACATTATCAGCTGTAGTAAGGGCATCCGAGAACCTGAAATCGATCTCGTGCTGTGAGGGGGCAACTTCGTGGTGTGATGCCTCGAGCTTGAATCCCATGTGTTCCAGGGCATAGTCAATTTCCCTGCGCACATCCTGGGCCATGTCAAGGGGTGCAAAGTCGAAGTAACCGCCTTTATCGGTAAGTTCGGTTGTGGGATTGCCTTCACTGTCCAGTTTGAACAGGAAGAATTCAAGTTCCGGTCCCACATTCATGGAATATCCCATGTCCTGGGCTTCCTTAAGGGTCTTTTTGAGAATGTAACGTGGATCTCCCTCGAAGGGGTTGCCATTCGGCAATTTTACATCACCTATTATACGCGCAACAGCTCCTTCGGTTGGTCTCCAGGGCAGGATACGGAATGTTGAAGGGTCGGGCATTAGCATCATGTCCGATTCCTCAATGCGGGTGAATCCTTCGATTGAAGAACCATCGAACATCACTCCTTCATCGAATGCCTCATCCAGGTCTTCGGAAGGAATTGCCCAGCTCTTGATAATTCCCATTGTGTCGGTGAACTGGGTACGTATAAACTTTACATCATTTTCGACGACCGCTTCAAGTACGTCTTCTTTGGTCTGTATCTCTGGCTTATGTTTCATTTCTCTCACCCTTCACAGGAATGCAGTAACCACTTACCGTATTACTTATATATAAAGATAACTACTGCATGCAAACAAATATAAAAAAAATATTTAAGCAATCTCATTTCATATAGATAGGGGGTACCAGGAAAACGGTCAGATTATATGAGTTTGATTCTTGGTAGAAAACTATGGATTATTCATCAAAAGCACAGACTGAAGAAATGGCATCTCTTGTAGAAACATGGTTAGGTAATCCTGCCACACGCAAAGTTCTCAGCAAGGTCGTTGCCGGATCTGATGGCATGCAGCGAATGGAAAGAATCCTGAAATCTTACGGGTGGGATACGGAGGATGATCTTGGCCTGAAGGACCGAATTGTCGGCAAAACGGTTAGAAGTATAATTGGACAGGTTGCCAATAAAACCGGCATCACAGAGGATGATATAAAGTCCAATATGAAGGTGGGTTACTGGCGCAAAGGGCTTGTCTCGACTCTGGCAGGTATTGGTTTGTGGGGTCCACAAAAGCCCTTCACTTCTTATGCACCCTTCCTGGTCGTCTGGAACTCTACCAATGCATGCAACCTTCATTGCAGACACTGTTACCAGAGTGCCATTAGCAGGCCCACACCGGATGAATTGAACACAGCTGAAAGGGTCAAAGTTGTGGACAGACTGGCAGATGAAGGGGTTGCCTATATCTCCCTGTCAGGGGGAGAGCCTCTTATGCGGAATGATTTTTTTGAAGTGGCTGCAAGAATATGCCAGAGGGATATGGGACTGGCTCTTGCGACCAACGGTACAATGCTAACGGCTGCACGGGCAAAGCGACTGGCAGATCTTGGTTGTTCCTTTGTCCAGATCTCTCTGGACGGTACCAGGCAAACTCATGATAATTTCCGTGGACTGGATGGAGCCTTCGATAAGACCCTGGAGGGTATCAAAAATGCAGTGGATGCGGGCCTGAACACTGAAGTAGCGATGACAGTAACCTCCCAAAACCTCGATGAGGTAAGTGAAGTGATTGATATCACTGAATCACTGGGTGCCGGCACCTTTATGCACTACAATTTCATCCCTGCCGGAAGAGGAAAGGAGATTATGAACAAGGATCTTTCTCCTCAGCAGCGTGAATCCCTTCTTGAGGAACTGGCCACAGAGGGGGAGAGAAGAAATATCAATGTACTTTCCACGGCTCCTCAGTTTTCACGGGTCTGCATGGGTGGGAGACATTCAATATCTTCATTGACCCACTTTGATTCGATCGGACAGAATAAACAATTGGCAGACAAAGTTGAATTTCTTGCGGAGTTTGTGGGAGGCTGCGGAGCTGGCCGTCTGTACTGCGGCCTCCAGCCAAACGGGGATATAATTCCATGTGTGTTCCTGCCAAAAACACTGGCAAACATCAGGTACAACAACCTTGTAGATGTGTGGCAAAACAGTGATTTTCTTGCAAAAATGCGTCAAAGGAATTCCTTTAAAGGGCAGTGTTCTGAATGTGCTTATTTGAAGGTTTGCGGGGGATGCCGGGCACGTGCATTTGGTTATTTCAATGATGTACAGGGGCCTGACCCCGGCTGTATACGGAATGCCGCTAGCTGGGATGAGCTGGAAAAGAAAATTGAGCACGATTCTGTACATCCTCTGTGAAAACAGTCGTTGTCGTTTGCCTCATCTTTATAACAAATGAAAATTTACTTGCAGGTAGGTGAATATAATCATGGCAAACTGGGTACGTATAAATTTTACATCATTTTCGACGACCACTTCAAGTAGTCTTCTTTGGTCTGTATCTTTGGCTTATGTTTCATTTCCCTCACCCTTCACAGGAATGCAGTAACCACATACCTTGTTAGTAGTATATAAGACATTCTGTAACGATGGGCTTGACCATAAAGTCCACTACATTGTGGTCAATGGGATACATAATAGTTAAAAGGTCTACTTTATGGTCAAAACATTAACTCGGAAAACGCTTGCTTGTAATATGATAGGCAAAAATCAGGGAGTGATAAATTACAATATTAAGAGACTGTCGGATAATAGATAAAAAAGATCCCCTTTACTTCATTAAAGAGCAAATTTAAGGCTTAAATTCATTTTTTTGAGAAATTATCATCTATTTGTTTGACATATTTTCAATCCAGCTTCTTTCAATCCTTTTTTAAGCCTCAACTCTTTCATCCCTTCTATCTTTAACATATATCCCCACTCATTTTAATAAATCTCTTTAGATTAACTGCAATTCCTGTTAACATTGCCTGGATATTCATCTTCTCTTTCCCCCAGAACTTTGCTCTTTTCAGCCCATGAAATCTCTTCATCTCTCCCTGTTTTGGTTCGATATGTGCCCTCATTTTCATATCCCGTTTAAAATCTCGAGATTTACTGTATCTTTTAGCCTCTTCTAAAAAGGTATTGATTCTAAAAAGGTATTGAACTACTGCAGACCGTAGCATCATTTCAGGTGTGTTGGTTACAGGACGACCTTTGTTTGAACAATAGAGTTTTTCACATGTTACATTGATGAACGAGAAATCAACATTTTCATTGATCTTATAAAGCAAATGGTTTTTGAGTATCAATTCGTAGACATCAGGACCATACACGAATGTTGTTTGCTTGGGTTTTGAACAGAATACATTTTAATCACGATAGAGTTAATTATTTCAGTTGATTATGGTTATATGATATAAATGTATCTCTTGATTGTGATTATGCGGTAGAATATGAGTATATACAATAGAAACTGTATGATATGTGTCTGTAAGTAGTAGACTTTTCCGACAGCCTCTACAAATTCCATTCAAAATTTATAAAAAGATTTTGTATATTGATATATTTCCTCACTCATAAAATAATAAATAAGTTACGCTCATGCAATGCCTGGTGATAATGAATAAATAGTTACGCTTTTAAAATGAAAAACTAATTTGATGGTCTCAGTTTCAACAGAGCAATCAATTGATAAGATATTAATATTATTGAATTTCATGGTAAAGGCATGCCAGAAGAAGACGAAACCTGCCAGGTGAATGTAAAGGGGGTTTACCTCATGAAAATGGAAGAGGGAATAGCGCCAACTGTCATCCTGGAAGATCCGGCCGGAAAAATAATGCCGATTTATATTGGGCATCTGGAAGCCCTGTCCATAAATAATGCATTAAACAGTGAGACCACACCTCGTCCAATGACCCACGACCTTTTAATGTCCATCCTCTCAAGAATGGAAGGCAAAGTTGAAAGCGTATTGATTGATGAAAAGACAGAAGGAGTATTTTTCGCCCGTCTGACTTTGAGCAAAAACGATGTTAAAATGGAATTCGATGCAAGACCCAGTGATTGCATCGCCCTTGCTCTGAGAGCAGATGTTCCAATCAATATCAAATATGAAATTCTGGAAAATGACATCATAAGTCCCGAAAAACTGGACGGTGCGAAATCATTCGAATCTCTCCTTTAACCGGCTCAAAAGTAAGAAGCAAGCGTTGTCTGAGACGATATTTCCTGTAACCCGGCAACTCTAACTCCAATCCGGCGAATGGTAGGTTTGTTTTCTTCAAGGAAGGTTGTTAGCAATTTGTCCAGATGTTGTCTCAGAATTTCTTTTTCAGCAACCGCTCTCTGGAGGGTATGGTTACGAGTTTGGGTTTTGAAATCAGATGTGATCATGATCAGTGTAACCTGACGGAAAGAAACACTTCTTTCGATAGTCTTTTTAATCACATCCTCGGCAAGGTTATCCAGAACTGGCATTATCAAATCGTAATCCGATGAATTTTCCGGCAAAGTGGCTATCCTCCCAATTTGCTCACTTCCTTCCCTTTGCCTGACAGGAGACTCATCAATCCCCTGTGCAGCCTTTTTGAGCCATGAACCTTTCTTTTTACCAAAAGCATCTATGAGAGACACAATGTCCGAAGAAGCAAGTTGTCCCACTGATTTTATGCCCATTTTTTCAAGCCTGGCGGCTGTGACATCCCCTACACCCCAGAGTTGAGAGGGAGCACGATTCGCCAGAAATTGATTTACATCATGTTGTGGGATGACAGTAAGTCCATCGGGTTTATTTTCTGAGGATGCCATTTTGGCAATGAGTTTGTTGGGCCCGAGCCCCACAGAACATGTCAGCTGTTCTTTTTCCAGAATCTTTTGCTTAATATCTTCACCCAGTTTACGGGCACATTCAAAATCACCGTTGCATTTTGCCGTAACTTCGATGAATGCCTCATCTATACTTATCTGCTCAAAGGATTCATCATTATCTGCATGAGAGCGCAGTATTTCCATGATACTGTCAGAAACTTCAGTGTAAAACTCTTTTCTTACAGGAAGAAAAACCGCATCCTGATTCAGTTTAATGGCTCTGGAACAGGGCATACCGGATTTAATACCGTATTCGCGGGCTGTATAATTGGAGGTGCTTACCGAGCCCCCGTGCTCCCCTCTCCCCGAATACATACAGACCACCACAGGCCTGCCTATAAGGGAAGGGTCTTCACGCTCCTCAACAGCAGCATAAAAGTAGTCCATGTCCACATGGACAACAATACGTGACATAATAAAAAGAGAGGTTTTTTAGATTTGTATAGTTTGTGGAAAAATAGATTCTCATTCTTTTTTCACATATCGATAGGAATAAAATGAACTATACGGATATATCAAACCAAACTGGAGGGACATAAGTGATTTACAACACATTTCCCACATGCGGGTTTGCGGGCAAAACATATGTTCCTGCCATGTAATATCAGGGTCAGGGAAAAATCATCCCACTCACTTTGATCGACAAGTTCTATCAGATCCTTTTCAATTTTGACAGGATCCTTATTTTCAGTAAAACCCAGTCTTGTAGCAAGACGTTTGACGTGGGTATCCACAGCAATACCCGCTTTTACACCAAAACCCCTGGCAAGCACTATATTGGCAGTTTTGTGAGCCACCCCGGGCAGTTTTAACAGGTCTTCCATCGTGGATGGAACTTCACCCCCAAAATCCTCGATGATAATTCTGGCACTCTGTTGCAGATGTTTGGCCTTGTTGCGGTAAAAACCCGTGGAATAAATATCCTTTTCCAGTTGTCGGATGTCCGCATCCGCATAATCAAAAACCGTGCGGTATTTCTTGAACAACTCACGTGTCACTTTATTGATCTGCACATCCGTACTCTGGGCTGAAAGAATAGTGGCTACCAGCAGTTCCAGAGGGTTTTTGAAATGCAGAGCAGGCTGCGGATCAGGATACTCCTTTTTAAGAAGTTCCCATATTTGAGAGAATTTAGAAAGATTACTGGCCGTCATAGAAAAAGAAAAGGAGATTTCAGACTTATTCAAGCCCGAAATCTTCAATGTTTTTATCTGCAAGTGCCTGGATCAGTTTGAGTTGTTCCTCTCCGCCTTCCATTTTGAAAAGATGTTTGAACCTTTTCTGCATCTTGAGATAATCCTCGACAGGCTTTTTCTGTTTGCCTATTTTGCGTACCTTTGTAACTTCACCATTCTCCATTTCATACAGCGGCCACAGACCGGTCTGTACTGCCAGTTTTGCAACTTCCACAGTCTTGGAAGTGTCAAAACCCCATCCTGTGGTACAGGGCGCATGGGCATGAATGTAGGTTGGGCCTTCAATCTCGGTTGCTTTCTTGATCTTTTTGATCATATCCCTGGGATAACCCAGGGAAGTTGTAGCAATGTATGGAGAACCATGAGCTGCCATAATTGCAGGCATGTTCTTCTTGGGCCTGGGGTTCCCATAGGAAACCTTTCCGGCAGGGCTTGTTGTGGTAGACGCATCAAAGGGTGTAGCACCACTCCTCTGCACACCGGTATTCATGTATGCCTCGTTATCGATACATACATAGGTTATATCATGGCCTCTCTCAAAGGCACCGGAAATGGATCTCATTCCGATATCAAGAGTAGCACCATCTCCTGCCAGAGCGATTACCTTGGTATCACCTTTATTACCCATTGCCTTAAGGGCAGCCTCCACACCGGAAGCCACAGCCCCTGCATTCTCGAAGAGGGAATGAACCCACGGGACCTCCCATGAGGTTTCGGGGTAGGGGGTACTCATAACTTCCAGACAGCCGGTAGGGGATATAATAATACAGTCCTCTCCTGCGGCCATAAGGGTGAACTTGGCCACCATTGCATCACAGCAACCTGCACAACCACGATGTCCTGATGTAAACAATGATTTCACAACAATTCCTCCTTCAGATCAGCATATTTGCTCTCAGTGTTGATACCCGAAGAGATTATGCCTTTAGCTTCCTCCACTATATCCTCAATGGTTTTTTCGGGTATGTCACGACCACCGTGTCCGATCATCCGGCCCACTATCGGGACATCAACCTTAGTATTATACAGGCTTGCCTTGGTCTCGGTAAACAGGGATCCTTCATTGAGTCCCAGAGAGATGTTCTTGTCAAGTGCGACAACAACCTTTGCATCCTTGATAACATTCTTTATTGCTTCTGCCGGGAATGGCCTGAAAGTCCTTACTTTAAGTAAGCCGACCTTGACTCCCTTCGCACGGAGTTTATCCACGACATCCCTGATGGTTCCTACAAGTGAACCCATAGCCATAAGGATTATATCAGCATCTTCTGTCTCGTATTCATCGATCAGACCACCATAGTACCTTCCAAATATTTCATAGAACTCATTGGCAGCTTCTTCTATCTTGGGCAGGGCATTATCCATTGCCTGTTGCTGCAGGTACCTGAATTCGGTATATACAGTCGGGTCTGCAAAGGCACCGAATGTAAGCGGGTTTTTAGGATCGAGTGAGTATTCCGGTTCATAAGCAGGCAGATATTCATCCACAAGGTCCTGTTCCAGCAAGACCACGGGCTCATAAACATGAGACAGGATGAAACCGTCCATACAGGTCATTGCAGGCATCATTACATCCTTATCTTCTGCAACCTTGTAAGCCTGAGCGGTCATATCCGAGATTTCCTGCAGATCTTCGGCATACATCTGGATCCAGCCTGTATCCCGCTGAGAGATGGAATCCTGCTGGTCGTTCCAGATATTAATCGGGGCACTGACCGCACGATTTGCGATGGTCATTACAATCGGCAGGCGCATTCCTGATACGTTAAAAAGCACCTCATGCATCAGTTCCAGCCCCTGTGAGGTGGTGGCTGAATAACACCTGGCACCTGCTGCTGCAGAACCTACAAGAGCCGAAAGGGCGGAGAACTCTGATTCGACTGTTATATATTCACAGTTTGGAATCTTACCATCGGCCATGAACTGGGAAAGGTCCTCCACAATATGGGTCTGTGGTGTGATAGGATATGCGGAAATAACATTTGGCCTGCATACCTTCACAGCATGGGCCACTGCATAGGAACCTTCGGCCACATCCATCTTATCCTTGTCAAGGGTACGTATAACTGTCATTTATTTCTCCTCCAGTACCATATCAATGGCTTCCGTGGGACATTCATTGGCACAGATTCCGCATCCTTTGCAGTAATCATAATCAAATTCAAAGAATCCGTCGTCCATGGGTAGTACTGCCATATCAGGACAGAGCAGTTCACATAATTTGCATTTGATACATTTGTCGTAATCAAAGACTGGTCTGAAAGTTCTCCAGCCACCTGTCTTGTTTACCCTCGTGGTACCGGGTTGACAGACTCCTCCGAGTTGTATGCTCATTATTTATCCTCCGCCATCAAGTCATAGGCTTTCTGCACAGCCTCTGCATTTTTCTCTCCTATTTTACCAGAGAAGCGCCCCTTTACTGCATTAACAATTGAACTGGCCCTGACCTCGCCCGTTGCACCGGCAAAGGCTCCTAAAAGAACAGTATTGACAATAGGCCTTCCAATGATATCAAGAGCTACCTTTGTTGCATTCACGGTCATTATACGGGCATTTGTGTCAAGATCAAAATCTTCCGGAGCAAAATCAGAATTAATAAGTATGATACCATCATCTTTTGCCCCGCTGTCAATATCCACTACCTCAAGAAGAGTGGGGTCCTGAACGATTATGTAATCTGGTTCATAAATCTGGCTTCTGAGCCTGATTGGGGCATCACTGATCCTTGTGAAAGCCTGAACCGGCGCTCCACGTCTTTCGACACCAAAGGCCGGGAATGCCTGGCTAAACTGGCCATCCTCAAAAGCGGCGCCTGCCAGTAGTTCGGCTGCTGTAACCGAACCCTGTCCGCCTCGACCATGTATTCTTATTTCTTTCATCTGTATTCTCCGTAACAAACGTAATGAACATATATTGTAGATAGCGGATACGAACCCGCATGCATCAACAATTACCGTTTGGATGGTAATTGGAATAAATGCAATGTTTAATTGTGTAGAATAGCTAATTATTATTTAGTTTTTCGGTGATAACAGATAAAAATTATTTTAAAAAATCCTAAAAGAACAATTATGACTCCTTGCATAGCATTCCCATCCTGGAAATGATATCATCACTACTCTTTACGTTCTGGATGGATTTGCGAAATGACCTGGAACCTGCAAGACCCCTGGTAAACCACGCAGAATGTGCTGCCAGGTTTACATTTTTGTCCAACCCATAGGTTTCCAGCAGTTTCAGGTATTCCTCCAGACTGCTTTTTCTCTGATCACAACCGGCTGGAGGGGACTCCGTGCCGCTTTCAAGAAATGACCCTATCCTTGAGAAGATATCAGGATCTCCCATGGCTGCCCGCCCTATCATAAGACCGTCACATCCCGTATATTCAAGAACCTGGGCAGCAAAAACACCGTCCCGTATATCCCCGTTTGCAATAACAGGAATTGATAGTTCCTCTTTTATCCTGCGAGCGTGCAAATGATCCGCCAACCCCGAATAGTGCTGCATGGCAGTCCTTCCATGGACTGTTATGGCCGAGACACCGGCGTTTTCAAGCCTTGATGCAAGTTCCACAGTCTGTGACACATCCCTGAATACGCGTATCTTTACAGTCACAGGCACATTTACTGATTCCACCACACACTGTATAATATTTTCCAGCACATCGGGTTTTTCCATAAGCTTTGAGCCCGCACCCGTTTTTCGGATTCTGGGAGACGGGCAGCCCGCATTGATATCTATAATTGAAGGAGATGATTCATTTTCAATCAGGCAGGCAGCCTTTGCCATAGAAACCGGAGAATTGCCAAATATCTGGACACCGAATATACCCTCATCCGGAAAACTTAGAGCCATCTGATGTGATTTTGCATTGTCGTGCAGTATCGCCTCGGAATTGATCATCTCGGTAAAAGCAAAAGATGCACCCCTACGCCTGCAAACTACCCGGTAGGCAAGATTGGTTACCTCTGCCATTGGAGCAAGCAAAAGGTTTCCTCCAAGCCTTATCTTTCCGATTTGCATGATATTCCATAGGGATAACGATATATAAATAATAACATATCATAGGGCAGGAGAGGAGAAACAACTCATGAAAATAATAGCCTTTGTAGGAATGCCCGCCTCCGGGAAATCCGAAGCCTCAAAAGTGATCCGTAATATGGGAATTAATGTAATCAATATGGGAGATGTGATACGGGAAGAGGTCAAGCACCGCCAGCTCGATCCAACAGACAGCAACACTGGAATGGTAGCCAATGACCTGAGGGACAAAGAAGGCATGGATGCAGTTGCCAGGAGATGTATCCCGAAAATCAAACAGAATGATAACGATGTTGTTGTGATCGATGGCATCCGCGGGATTGCAGAGGTGGAAATTTTCAAGAAAGAATTTGGAGATGAGTTTTCATTAATCGCTATAAGCAGTCCTATTGAAAACCGGTTTAAACGTGTGCGTAAAAGATGCAGAAGCGATGACATGCAAAAAATCGAAGATTTGAAAATCAGGGACGAAAGGGAGATGAAATGGGGAATGGGTCAGGCAATGGAAACTGCCGATGTAACCATTGACAACACCGCAAGTCTCAAGGAATTTAGAAAACAGGTGAAAGATACGGTGGGAAGAATAAATGGCCAGCGTTAAGTTTTGGGCCCGTGTAAATCCAACAGAGGATGTCTCAAAGGTATGCGAGGCGCTTACAAGGATTAGTGGTCTTGCACCCCGTTTAGATGATAATATCGCAGTTATAGATTGCAACCATCGTGACCTGCAAATATTCCACCACCTGCTGCGGGATGAAGCAATCCTCGATACCGCAAGGTCCGTTCTCGAAAAAGGAATACACAGCCCGGAAGAAAAAATAAGTTTCATGCTCAATAAACAGGTTGCTTTTGTGGGACGCATCAGTTTTCCTGCAGGAGAAGAAGAGCTAGGGTCGATCCATGTGGAAATTAAATGTAATGAAGGGGAACTGGAAGATATAATTAACTGGTTAGCCCCTCCCACAGAAGAAGGAAAACCTGTTTATGAAAAGGAAATGCCCCCATTAAGAGAAGGTGAGTAAGTTGCCACCGGCAATCGGGTTTTCTGCAAGAGCAAGCGGGGAAATGCCACTTGAATGGGCTTATGAACTGGAAGAGATGGGATATTCAGCAATTGAACTTGTACAGGAAGGAAAACAGAAAATTACTGCTGAAAACATTGACAGGATACAACAGATAAAGGATACAACAAACCTGACCTTCACAATACACCTGCCGTTTTCTGACATAAACCTTGCAACCCTCAATCCCGGTATACACAAAGAAATTATAAGGCAGATGGGACATTGCCTGCACATGGCATCAGGTCTTGCTGAAATCGCAGTAATCCATCCTGGTTATCTCTCCCCTGAAGGAGCATTATATCCCGAAAAAGCCTGGGACAATACGATAGGATCACTGAAAGAGATAAGCACGATTGCAGAGGATAAAGGAATTACGATTGCACTGGAGAATATGCCAGATATGCCTCACATATTTGGAAAATATCCTGCTGAAATACTGGAAATAATAGAAAAGGCAGATTCGGATAATATAGGCATGACACTGGATATTGGCCATGCCAATACAATGGGCTTGCTTGATGAGTTTCTGGATTCCTGCAGAGAAGTAATGATCCATTCCCACATACATGACAACCATGAAAAAAGGGATGAACACCTCCCTCTTGGCAAAGGCTGTATTAATTGGAAAAAAGTATTTGACAGGGTTGACGGTTATGAAGGGTTGTTTATTACAGAAATGAAAAATCTGCAAAATGGTACAGAATGCATGGAATATTTGAAATCAAATCTTATTCTTTAATTCTTCCGTGCCTTGTGTCCACATCATCCATCCTATCCAGTAATTTACGGATTGCAGTCCGAATAGCATCCGACTGACTCACGAATTTCCTATCTACCCCTACATGACAATTAAGATCATCAAGCAACTGCTGGGGGATATCCACACTAACCTTGGGCATAAATCTCACTCTCCTGTGAATTTTATATAAGATAATAACTGATAATACATATAAACAACTCGTTGAAAACGGGCCTAAGAAAATAAAGTTGGCATACGTTCAATTATGTTTATAGAATAAGGGGAGTTCTATTTCAACAACCGGATACAACATATTTTTGGGATTTTACAAAATAATAAGCTCTATATTGAAACCTATAGAGGAAAAGCCAGACACAAAATACTCTGGTATTGAGTGGGATGTATCACACAAGCGGCTCAAACCTGGGGAAATATCACAATAACGGGCAATACTAAGCCCGACGCCCGCATAAACATGATCGTGAGATTCAAGGTGGCAGTTGAGGTGCATGATGGCAGGTACAGTCATGATTTCCGGAAAGTGCAAATTCCAGAAGGCCGAATGAATTTAAAGTCCAAACAAGGCCTGTTAAGAACATGACATTTACCGTTAAAATGTTGATGCCTTCCCGACAACACAGGGATGCTGAAGAGTCGGTGGCCACATACATAGACACAAATGTGCCTTCCGGCACCTTCAATATATTCTTAGATTAAAATAAGAAAAGCAAATAGGCGGGCCGGAAGGGATTTGAACCCTCGGCCTATGGATTAAGAGTCCATCGCTCTGCCTGACTAAGCTACCGGCCCATTTGTGCGGCCCTTCATAAGCATTACCTGAATATATACGTTTCGGCAAAAAGATAGGCACTGTTCAGTTAAAAAATAACTAAATGGGGATTCATCCCCCCATTTAAAGGGGATGAAAATGGAACAGAATGCATAATTAGATTTAGTGCCGGTAGATATTAAATCTTACGTGCAAAGGAAAAGAAGGAATCTAAAAGCCATAGCATTATCCATACTTGTGTACCAGCAGGGACTTAAGTTTGAGGAAAAACTCAGAACTATTATTATAACGCGGCTATAAATCCCGATTCTAAAAGAATAATCTATGCCAAGATATATCCTACAAGGAACCACTTAACTACGAAATCTTTCTTTAAGGATTTGAAACGAATATATGGAGAAATGCCAAAGAGGGCAGTTGTGGATGGGGGGGCCACGGTACACTGTTATGGAGAAACCCGGGATTAAGAGAACTGTAATATCCGGGGGTATCAGAAACTATATCAACCGATGGTTCAAATCTTTTAAAAGCAGGATTAAGGTGTTCGATAAATATTTCCCACATAAAGAGGGACTTGTTCAGCATATCAGTAATTGGATCAATATGTTTAATCCTAATTACATCAGAAATCATCAAAATCTAAATTCATATACGCCGTATCAATGGGAAAGATGTTTTAACTGAACAGTGTCTTTGTGTACAGCCGTTAAATATATATCTATAGATTCTCTACTTCACTTTCGCATAACCTAATATAATATGTATTCTAATTTTCCTCTAGCAGTGGGTCATTTATGTATATTGAGAGAACCGAAGAATATCTGGAAACCATACAGGGTTTGATCACTCGCACCAGTTCCCCGGCCAAGAACAAGGATATAGCAAAGGAACTTGAAATTGCTCCGGCAACAGTTACTGAAATGATACAGCGTCTCTCGGATGAAGGTCTTGTGACTCATGCTCCTTATCGCGGGGTTGAATTGACCGAATCCGGAATAATACAGGCCAACAATCTCCAGCGAAAACATCTGGTGCTCAAGAACTTTTTCACCAGGGTACTTGATATAAATGAAGAAGTAGCGGACCAGGAAGCCTGTGCGCTCGAACATGTTATGTCAGATGTTGTACTTGAAAGAATGTGCTCTTATCTGGCAGAAAAAGGCCTTTGCGATATTTCTGAAACCACTCTGCCTGCTAAATGTAGTTTGAGCAGGGAACATTATATTTCTCTTGTAGAAATGAATGAAAAGACTAAAGGAAAAGTGGTAATGGTTGCCCTGCCAAAAGAGACCAAGGATAGGCTCACGTCACTGGGGATGGTCGCAGGAGAGGATATTGAAATCAAAAGAAAACAGAAACAGGGATGCATTTCTATAATTACCAAGGGTACTGAAATAGCCCTGGGAAAAGAAGTGGCGGAAAAAATCTTTGTAAAACCTGCAGAAAACGACCACAGGCAGCGGAGACGTGGTACTCATTCCTGATTCTTGCTGCGGGGCAGCCGAAAAACGCATGCATGACGGCGATCATGACATGACAATTGCCTTTGTTGGCAATCCCAGTGTAGGTAAAAGTGCTTTTTTTTCCAGGGTCACCGGTGTGGGTGTCATGGTTTCCAATTATCCGGGAACCACTGTGGAAATGACACGCGGGACTGTAAAGGTTGGCCAGAAGAAAATAGATATCGTTGATTTGCCGGGTATTTATTCACTGGGTACATCCACAGAGGACGAACGGGTCTCAAAGGAATACCTGCTGCGTGAATATCCCGATGTGATTGTAAATGTGGTGGATGCCACAAGACTGGAACGTAACCTGTATCTTACCCTCCAGATACTGGAACTCGGTGTACCCGTAGTAATTGCCCTAAATCAGCTGGATGCCGCCAGGGAAATGGGTATTGATATTGACGCCCCCAAATTATCCCGGCTACTTGGTGTGCCGGTTGTACCTACTGTTGCCACCAAGGGAATCGGGCTTGAGGAGGTCCTGAAAGAAGCAGTTGACCCATCCCTTTCACCAGCAGGGCGAATCCGTGTTCACTATGATAACCATATAACTAACGCTATCAATGACCTTGGTGTGGATTTTCCTGATACTGCCTCTGTAATAAGATTGCGTGCCCTTGAAAATGACAGTGATTTTGTACGCATGTGCTGCAGACCCCATGAGGCAGACCTGCTTTTGTCAAAAGCTTCAGAAATGGCTTCAGAGATCGAAGATGCCCACAATATGGCTATTTCAGATACCATGGCAAGAGACCTCTATGGGGAAGCCGGCCAGATTACAGACTCGGTGCAGTCAATTGTAGAAAAGGACACTTCTCTAAAGCATCGTATTGATGATATGCTCACATCTGAATATGTGGGTGTCGTGGGTCTTGCAGCAGCCCTTTTACTTACTTTCCTTCTGGTTTTCAGGGTTGGGGGATTCCTGGAAGAGGGAATCGTCCATCTTTTCGAAACCTACCTCATAGCTCCGGTTGAAGCGGAGCTTGCAGCAAGCAACCCCCTTGTGCGCAATGTGATCATCTATTCCCTGCTGGGCATAGAGGCTGGATTTGCCATTGCAATTCCCTACATAGGGATTTTTTATATTATACTCTCCATTTTCGAGGATTCGGGATACCTGACCCGCGCAGCTTTCCTGCTGGATAACCTGACCCACAGGATGGGATTGCATGGTAGGGCAGTGATTCCCCTGGTACTGGGATTGGGTTGTAATGTACCGGCAATCATGGCTACCCGTGCATTGAATACATTGAGGGAAAGGCGTATCGCTTCGGTTCTCATATCCCTTATCCCCTGTTCTGCAAGGACTGTTATTATTCTGGGACTTGTAGGCACTTTTGTAGGTTATTGGGCTGCAGTATCTATCTATGTGCTGGAAATCTTTATAATTTTCATAACCGGCTGGATATTGGGTAGGGGTCTTCCCGGGGAGCGGACCGGTTTTATAATGGAGATGGGTCCGTTGAGACATCCTGATGTTGTGTCCACTCTTAAAAAGACCTGGCTTAGGATACGTGAGTTTGTCTACATCGCTTTTCCTCTGCTGATAGTGGGGAGTGCATTTTTGGGTGGGCTGGATAGCCTGGGTATACTGGATATTTTCGAGAATGCCGTATCTCCTATATCTGTGGGGATTCTCGGTCTGCCTGCTTTTGCTGCCACAGCACTTGTATTCGGTATATTGCGCAAGGAAATGGCGCTTGAGGTACTGGCGGTACTTGCGGGTACTGCTAATTTTGCAACGGTATTGACGCCTCTACAGATGTACGTGTTTGCTGTAATTACAACAATATATATTCCATGTGTTGCAACCATTGCAATACTTAAACATGAGCTGGGCACAAGGGATACTGTTATGATCTCCACATTTACGATACTCCTTGCATTCACAGTGGGTGCAGTGGTCTACCAAATCGGAATGCTCTTGTAAAATAGGTAAAAATCGGCAGGTTTTTAAAAACAATCAACGGTGTTAACTTTAATGACACGCATCACTGATCCCCGGAAAAGAAATGCAATATCTGTTTTACAAGATATTTTTGAAATGAACAATATGAGGGAACCTGTGGGAGAAGAGGTAGATTCGTTGCTCGAAACCATAGGCACACATGCCAGTCTTGTAGAGGGCGATGTTTTATTAAAGGAAGACTTTGGTGATACAGGCCCTTATTCGCCATTGAGAGACAATGAAGGAATGTAATTTTACCAGTCAGGCGCGAGATTGAGTAAATCTACTATATCCCGCAGGATGTCTGGATCAAACTCATCATCTATCCTGTAGTCACTTATTACATGGCCTTCCAGGCTGATCCCATCCACATAACCGTACCAGTATATCACCATTCCACTGCCATATAATTCTTCATAGTGGAAAAACTGCTTTTTGATATAGGTCTGATGATCGGTTTCGTTACCAAATACGGCTTTGCTTTCGATCCAGTTTACCTGCTGACCCCGGA
The DNA here is from genome assembly GCF_900215215.1 of Methanohalophilus euhalobius. GTDB lineage: Archaea > Halobacteriota > Methanosarcinia > Methanosarcinales > Methanosarcinaceae > Methanohalophilus > Methanohalophilus euhalobius. Next base: position 154,935 of record NZ_OBDR01000003.1, read on the forward strand.
TCTCAACAGGATCAGGAAGGAAAAAATCAGGTGTCTTTTCTGCACTTTGTTTTCTCAATTCTTCTTCTGTTAGATATTCGATATTTCTGTATTCAAGCCACTTGGCTACAATCATTTCCCCTAATATTCCTTTCCTGGCCTGAAAAGAGTGGGCTTCAGGTGAAAAATAAAGATCTATTTCAAGAGCTTCCTTTATTTCAGATGCAAGCCGGTTGTCTTCTATCTCATCTAGGTGGTTGAATACGTATTTCTTGGACATCCCCATCTCTTTTAGCAGCGTTGTAGCTATAAGTGTAGGAGGGAATTTGTATTCTTCTGAAAGTTGAATTATACTGCTGCCCCTTTTCCATTTTTTGAGCAGTAAAGCACTTTTATTCTGTATGATATAGTATTTTTTCTTGACATAATCGATAATTTTCTGGTGCAGGATGGAAGCGATTACGCCTACGGGCTGGCAGTAATCCAGGGCCAGTTTTTCGAAGTCTGAAGCATTCGTGACGCTTCGGTGTATCTCATTGAATTCAGTTTTGTCCATCTTTGTTCCCCTTCAGGAGACATTTGTGGCACTGCCTGGTTGCACAGTACCTTTTAGCATACTCCACTATCAGGGCGTGGTATTCCTTATACATATCCACATCTTTTGGAATATTTTTCTCAAATATTTCCTGCAGTTGGTGGTAATTACCTTCAATTCCGATACATCGCATTATTCTGGTTGTATATGCATCAATTACAAAACAAGGTTTGCCGGCAGCATATAACAGGATACTATCTGCAGTTTCAGGTCCGATACCCTTTAATTCAAGTAAACGTCTGCGTAGTTTTTCTGTTGGAAGGGAGAAAAGTACTTCTTCACCGTGATAATGAAAAAAACTTGATATTCCTTTTAATCTGCTGGCTTTTTGTCTGTAAAATCCGGTACATCTGACATCCTCTTCAAGTTCCTGCAGATCCATCTCTGCCAATCTGCCCGCCTCAACCATATTTTTCTGTTTAAGGTTATCGATAGCTTTTTCCACATTCGTCCATTTTGTCTGCTGGGTAAGTATTGCTCCCACGATAACTTCAAAAGGGGTTTCAGCAGGCCACCACTGCTGTGAACCTAATTCCCGGATAAGTGTGTTATAAACAGATTGCAGCATCTCTGCATGCATATTATCTGCTTTATCTGTCGGACCAGAACTCTTCTTCATAATCATCTGGAAGGTCAAGTTCCATTGCTTTATCTATACTTTTCCTCTTTCCTTCTGTGGATATCTCTCTGGTTTTTTCTTTTGTGGGAGCCTTATCTCTTCCAGGTTGTGGGATTTCTTTTGTGGGTTCTCTGGAATCTACCGGTGGTTCTGTTCTGTCCCTGAGTTTTTCCTTCACACGTTGAGCATATTCATCCACTACAGATTCGGAACTCCTTCTCATTTTTGTGGTCTGATTATACCCAACGGAACAGTTCTCATCACCGCTACGCCAATCCACATGGTAGAGGTGACACTTTCTTTTTTTGCACACATGAGTCCTATCAATGGGACAGATTTCCGGTAAAGACATACTTAACACTCCTCATATAGGTGAATATTAGAGGCTTTTAAGAGTATCGGCTATCAGGGGGGCTACCGAGATACTGCTCTGTGGTTTTTCAAGGGTATCAGTGGATATAATCTCCTTGACACCAGCATTGTAAAGACGCACCACGGCATTGCGTGCAAGTACCGGGTGTATACAGGCAACATATATGTCTGCTGCACCCTGCTCTTTAAGCATACGGATAGATTCTGCCATGGTACCACCGGTTGCAATCATGTCGTCCAGCAGTATCAGATCCCTTCCGCTCACATCAATCTCTTTTTCAGCAATCGTTACACTTTCTCCGCTATGCCTTGTTTTTTCAAGTTGTTCGTAGGGAATGCCTATATCTGCAGATGCACTTTTTGCAAGTTCGAGGGCACCAACATCCGGGGAGATTATGAGTGGATCTGTCAGGTTCAGAGAACGTATATGATTCCCGATTAAGTGTGAAGCGTCAAGGTCAAAGGAATCGGCATTGAAATGTTCAAGTATGCTTCTCTCATGTATGTTTACAGTGAAAACCCTGTCAGCATTAATGGTTCGGCCAATTGCACGCGCACTGACCGGTTCTCCCCGATTGAAAACTTTGTCCTGTCTGGCATATCCCATATACGGTATTACAACGTTGATGGTTGGTGCTTCTTCACAAGCATCTATTAATTGTAGCAGGGCTACATAATCACTATCTGTAGGTGTACTCTGTATTATAGTAACATCATCGATGCTGTCATCCCTGATGCGGGTATACAGTTCCCCGTCAGGGAATCTTTTATAGTCGCATATTGTGGGAGGCGTATTGAGTTGCTGTGCCACTTTAGAGGCAAGCAATTGGGAAGCTGGTCCGGCTATTATTTTCACATCATTCCCTCGCTTTTTTGATAATGGTTATGAATGTATTGGTTACTTATAAGAATTGGGTATCAGCTTTCTTTTGCTTTGTGGATTACCTCAATATCAGTGATCCGGGTATGGGGATAGTTTCCGGTTTCATCCTTCTCAAGTGCTTTGACCATGTCCCATATTGCAAGGAGGGCACAGCTTACGCCTGTAATTGCTTCCATTTCCACGCCGGTCTGGCCTCTGGATTTGACGGATAGGTTAACAGTAATCCTGTCTTTACATATCTCAAAATCCATGTCGATACCGGTTATCGGGATCTGGTGGCACATCGGAATAAGTTCCGGAGTCTTTTTGACAGCCATTATGGCGGCAATACGGGCTGTGGCCAGTACATTGCCCTTTTCGACATATCCCTTTTGGATTTCTTCAATGGTTTCTTTACAAAGGAATATACTCCCCCGGGCAAGAGCAGTGCGTTTGACCTCGCTTTTTCCGGATACATCGACCATATGAACATGGCTATCTTTGATGTGAGTGAATTCTCCCACGGATTCGCCCCATTTAATCTATTCTGAGATTCTGGCGCTGCTTATAGTCCTCAAGTTTTTTCCCGAGGGCTTCGTACAATGTATGGGCTTCACCAAAACTCAACTTGATGATTTCTTCATCTTCTCCATGACTGATTATAACTCGCAGTCTGTTCCTTTCAATATCCACTACAACATTCCTGTCTTTTGTATGTGTCATTTTATCACCTGTTATTGTCTCATAATGTCTGTAATATGTTCGATCACATCTGTTGCCAGTAATCCGTACCCCTTTTTTGCAAAAGCCACATCTCCTGCCTCTCCATTAACAAATGCCCCGCAGCAAGCGGCATTAAACGCATCCGTGCGACAGAACAGGGCACCCACGATTCCTGCGAGCACGTCTCCTGTGCCGCCAACGGACATACCGGCATTTCCACTATAGTTTTGTCTTATGTATTTGCCATCAGAAATAATATCGGTTTTCCCCTTTAGGATGGTTATAACTTTATTTTCCCGGGAAAAATCATGTAACATTTTGGCCCTTGCAGGCAGTTCTTTTTCAACTTCCTTTCCTGTAAGTCTGGCGAATTCCCCGGGATGAGGCGTAAGTATCATTTCACAATTTTCAGGAGGGGGCAGTTGTAATTCATTAAGGGCATCTGCGTCCGCAACAACTTTCTTGCATAGGGGCAGGATTTGGTGTATTGCCTGGTGTATTGTTTCTTCGTTACCCAGCCCCATTCCGATAACCACCACATCGTGTGCATGAATAAGGTCTTTTAAGATTTCAATATCGTTTGTATGCAGAATTTCAGAGGATAATTTCCTGACAATGAGGTTGGGGGAAAATGAGGCGATTGTGTCCGACACATTTGCCGGGGAGGCAATGGTCACGATGTCTGCACCGGTGCGCAGGGCAGCCATTGCTGAAAGGGCTGGTGCTCCGGAGTATCTACCTCCTCCGATGATAAGTACCCTGCCTGACTGTCCTTTATGTGAATCAATACGACGTTTGAGCAGAGGTTCCAGGTCCCCTCTGTTTACAGTGTCTTCTGCGTCCCTGCAAACGCCGATATTGATAACTTCGACATCTCCTGTAAATTCACCCTGGTTTTCGAGGCCGGTTTTCATTCTGTGGAATGTCAGGGTTGTATCTGCCATGACAGTATTCTCACCCTTTCCAGTAGCAGGATCGAGACCCGAGGGCGTGTCTACTGCAACCACATAGGAGTTGCCGGTATTAATGGCATCTATCAATGTAGCTTCAGGTTCCCTGACATGTCCCCGGATTCCCGTGCCAAGCAGGCCATCTACAATGACATCCGCTTCTTTGAACCATTGGAAAACATCGGATTGTGTGGAATCCGTAATCTCAGCCAGGCCCTTAATACCACAATGTTTCAATAAATTGAAATTTTCCAATGCGTCCTTTGTTCTTATGCCGCTTGCTTTCCCCGCCAGGATCACCCTTGCTCTAATATTATCATAATAACTTAGATGACGGGCGGCAACAAATGCATCGCCGCCATTATTTCCCCTTCCTGCCACGATCAATACATTGTTGTGAACATCCAGGGATAACACTTTACGTGCAATCGCAGCTCCTGCATTTTCCATAAGCTGTATCCCTTTCAATCCCAGATGTGTGCAGTTTGTGTCTATGGCTTTCATTCTGTCAGGTGTAATAGATTGCATTCTTTCCTCTGTTATTTATTGTTCTTCTGAGTTAATGAAATTTCTGCTGTTTTATCTTTTATTCACCATTTTGAGACGAAAATGTCTTAATAGTTAGGGATTATTTCATCTTCTACAGGGAGGTATATTCTCATTCCCGCCGCACCAAAAGAAAATGAACCTGAAAGGACACGTTTTAAACCTACCTATCTGATACTTGGAAGTGGAAGTATTGGTTTTGCCACAGCAAAGGCATTGAGGGAATTAGGAAAAGAACTTATCATAGTTGATAAGGACCCACAAAAAGTCGAGACCCTGCGTGAGGAAGCCTATGAGGCGATAGTGGGTGATATTTCCGAGATTGAAACTCTACGTGGCCTTCAGACTAAAAAACTATCCGGTGTATTGATTGTCAGTTCAGATAACGAGGCCAATAAACAGGCTCTCAGGAATGTGAAAAAACATTTCCGTCCTTCTCTCTACTGTGTTGCAAGGGCATCGGATGTAATTAATCTGCAGGAAATGGAAGAAATTGGTGCGGATTTTGTGTTCATGCCATCCCGGATAGTATCAAAATCCCTTTCAAGGTCCCTTGAACGTGCTGAATCTGTGAGAATCGGTAACCAGCTTTCCCAGTGGTTCAGAAAAAACACTGGGAAAAGCCTTGCTGTAGTGGTTCATGATAACCCTGACCCTGATGCTATAGCAGGTGCCCTGGCCCTTAAACTCATGGCCGAAAATTATGGTCTGTATCCCACGATTCTCTATAATGGTGAAATAGGCCATCAGGAGAACAAAGCATTTGTAAACCTGCTGGGTATCAATCTCGAGCATATGGAAGGTCGGGATATATCTGAATTTGATGAGATTGCTCTTGTCGATTGTGCGGTGGCAGGGTCAAACAATATGCTTCCAGAAGGGACACATATTGGTGTGGTAATAGACCACCATCCTGTAGGTGATGCTGAAATAGATGCTGATTTTATTGATATTCGCCCCAATGTGGGGGCTTCTGCTACTATAATGACCAAGTACCTGCAGGAATTGAATATAGAAATCAGCAGTGAAATTGCCACAGCTCTGCTGTATGGCATTCGTACCGATACACTGGATTTTAAGCGCAACACCGATCCCAATGATCTTTCAGCTGCTTCTTTCCTTTATCCGATGGCCGACCATGAAGTTCTGGATCAGCTTGAAAGGCCGTCAATGTCTATCGAAACCCTTGATGTACTCGGCCAGGCTATCAAGAACCGGCAGGTCATTGGTAGCTACCTGCTTTCCAATGTGGGAATCATCCGGGACAGGGATGCTCTTCCTCAGGCAGCCGATTATTTACTCAATCTTGAGGGTATATTTACCACAATCGTTTTTGGTGTAAGTGACGAAGTTATCTATGTTTCAGGACGCAGCAATGATATCCGTGTCAATCTGGGTGCCATCCTGAAAAAGGCTTTTGGTGAGGGGTCTGCCGGTGGCCATTCCACAGCTGCAGGTGCACAGATTCCTCTGGGTGTTTTCAGTGACATAAAGGACCGTCAGACTTTACTGAAACTTGTAGATGAGGCAGTCGTTAAGAAATTCCTCAAGGCTGTCGGGGTAGAGGAAGTAGATGAATGAGATATGAATGAAGGAAAAAGAATATCGTTCACTTATTATAAAGGATTTGGAAAAACGAGTATTGGACTCTATTTCCATATCTCTTCATGATCTTGCCATGGAAATAGTCCGTATCGGTTTCAGATGCAGTGGATGTGGCAGATGCTGCAAGTTTTCCACTGGAGATAACAGCGTACTCCTGACCTATTTTGATATTGACAACTTGAAAAAAAGCGGCAATATAACTGCTATTGAACCAACGGTAGCAGAAGAGGATATGTTTCTGGCAGATACTGAAGGTATAGTACATACATTCGGCTGGAGGCTTAAAAGGAAAACAAACGGAGAGTGTGTCTTCCTGGGTGAGGCCGGATGTGCCATATATCCATTCAGGCCTCTTCTCTGCAGGACCTATCCTTTCCATATCGCAGAAGGCAAGCTGGAAATTTCTGAATGTAAAGGGGAGGGCAGGATTATACCGCTTTATCATGCACGCAGGCTTGCAAATGAAGTGTTACAACGCTATATTATTGAACTTCGGGATACTATTATGACATACAGGCATTTTAAAGAGGGACCATTATTTCTGGCTTCCCAACCTGCTTCTGATTATAAGTTGATTGTACATGATAGCAGGGGAAAATGGAAACTCGATGACAAATGATTCTATCGATTGGTTTATTTATTATATCACACATTATTTTTGCTGATTATCATGTCTGCCAATGACTCTCACCCAATGACTATTTCAGAAAAGATATTTTCCCGTGCCTCGGGCAAGGAAGTCAAAGCCGGGGATTTCGTCCTTGCAAATATTGATCTTGCAATGACCCATGACATCACCGGTCCACTGGCTGTTGATGGTTTCTATGAAATCATGGAAGGTAAGGAAGAAAAAAAGGTCTGGGATCCCAGCAAGATTGTAATCCTGTTTGATCATCAGGTTCCGGCTGATTCTCTCCATGCAGCAAAGAATCACATTATGCTGCGTGAGTTTGCACAGGAACAGAATATTCTCAATTATGACGTTTATGAAGGGGTCTGTCACCAGGTGGTGCCCGAAAAGGGACATGTGAAACCCGGTGACCTCGTAGTAGGTTCGGATTCACATACATGTGCCTATGGTTCCCTGGGTGCTTTTTCCACCGGTGTGGGCTCTACGGATATGGCAGCGGTACTTGCTTCTGGCAAACTCTGGTTCCGTGTTCCCCAGACCATTCGCTTTGAAGTTGAAGGAAAATTGCCCGAGAGGGTTTATTCCAAGGACCTCATCCTTCACCTGATAGGAGATGTGGGTGTTGAAGGTGCAAGATACATGGCTGCGGAATATGCAGGTTCGACAGTACGTTCCTTTTCTATCTCCGAAAGGATGACCATGTCCAATATGGCCATAGAGATGGGAGGAAAAGCAGGTATCATCGAACCGGATAGTGTTACCGAAAAATATCTTCAGGAAAGGATTCCTGGATACAATCTTAATTCCCATTGGGTTTCCGATGAAGGTGCGGATTATCAGGATATCCGTCACTACGATGTGTCGAACCTGGAGCCACAGCTTGCCTGTCCTCATAATGTTGACAATGTAAAGCCCGTTTCAGAATTAGAAGGAACAAAAGTGGATCAGGTATTCGTAGGCTCCTGTACCAACGGCAGGTTTGAGGACCTTGAAATTGTTGCCAATATGATGGGTGATGAACCCGTTGCAGAGGGCGTCAGGCTGCTGGTTATACCTGCTTCAAGGACTGAATACATGAAAGCCCTCAGGGCCGGCTATATAGAACAGTTCATGGAAGCCGGTGCAATTGTGGAATCTGCATGTTGTGGACCTTGTATGGGTGGCTCATTCGGCCTTCTGGGTGACGGTGAAGTTGGCCTGGCAACCTCTAACAGGAACTTCCGTGGCAGGGAAGGAAGTGCTGAATCCTTTGTTTATCTGGGCTCTCCTGCGACAGCTGCAGCTGCTGCACTGACAGGTGAAATAACCGATCCAAGAAAAATATAAGTAAGCAGTAGACGGGAGACCACAAAAAATATATTTATCAATGTTAATTGGATGATAAGACGTTGGCTGAAAAGCTTAAAGGTGTCCCGTCATACTGGTTTTTCTTCCAACGTCATCCTATTTATTTTTGAACAAGATATTTTATTACGTCTACCGGGCTCAGTATCCCGATTGGCCTGTATGACGCACCTACCTTTTCCTCTGACATTACTATCAGGCGATGAATGTGCTTTTCAGCCATCTGTTTTGCCGCATCCTTTAGTTTCATATCCGGATTTACGGTTTTAACAGATGATGCCATCAAATCTTCTATTGAGGCAATTTCCCAGTTTTTGTTTCCGAGTCTGGAGAGAATATCCATTTCGGAAACAAATCCAAAGGTTTCACCATTTTCGTCAACTGCTACAACAGCAGAAACATCACGATTTGCCATTGTTTCTGCTACCTCTGCTGCGGTTGCATCCATTGGTACTGTAACCACTCCTCTGCTCATTGCATCTTTTACCTGCATATTTTCCCCTATCATTTTTCTGACTCCTTGGAAAGATATCATTTACCTCTTCCTCATTTAATTTATTTTTTGCAGGCATATATAGGCATTGGCTATTGAAGAAGGGAAAATCATATAATATCATATATCCTTTGGAAAACTTGTATTCCTTTCTTCAGGGAGTGATTACCAATGAGTTCAATTTCAGTTCTAGAAGACGTATATGATGTTATAGAAGATCGCAAAGAAAACGCAGTTGAGGGTTCTTATGTATGCTCTCTTTTGAAGCACGATAAAGGGATGGATAAGATTCTGGAAAAAATAGGTGAAGAATCCACTGAAGTAATCCTTGCCGCAAAAAATGGACAGAAAGACAGGATTATTGAGGAATCCTGCGATTTGTTTTTCCACATGCTGGTTATGCTTTCAGCCAACAATATTACCCTGGACGAGATATCTGCTGAGATGAAAGGCAGACGTCACTGATATTTCAGTAAACAGCAAGTTCGTGCAGTACATCGGTTTTTGATAACAGTCCTGCAGGCTCGTCGTTGAGTGTCACCACAAGTCTTCCGATGTCATACTTGTTGAACATCTGGACCGCATCACTGAGGGAAGAATTCCCGTTAATGGTGATAAGATCCCTTGTCATAATATCTTTAACTTTGAGTGTCATTTTTCCACTTGCAAGAGCTTCTCCTATATCTGTGAATGTCACAACCCCGACCATCTTGCCATTATCTTCCACGGGAGCACCATGTATATTGTTGCTTACCAATATCCTGGCAGCTTCCTGGATGGTTGAATTGACATTCACATAAATTGGCTGGTGAGTTATGTAATGTTTGACGGATTTTTTGGGTAGTGAAACCATTTCGTTTATTGAGAATAGAAGGGAATTTTCGGTATCATCCCTGCCTACAATTTCCCCTCGAACTATCAGCCTGTTTACAGGTGTTGGGCCTACCTGCACCTGGTCTCCTTCGAGGAAACTGCGGACATTGCCTATTACTTTAATCCTGCCATTGCAAAGGTCTGGATGCCTGACTGTTGTGAATATGATCTCAGCAGCTGTAGCTCCCTGTACAAGTTCCCCATTACGATAGATAGGCACAATTGCTTCATGTTCCATGGATGTGACACTAAGAGCTTCATAGGCGGTACCCGTTGCACGGTATCCTCCTTTTGGGCCGGGGACTCCTTCTACAAGTCCCAGCATTTTCAGGGATTGCATCTGGTTTCGGACTGTCCCTGGATTGCGGTCAATCAGATCGGCAATCTCTTCCCCTTTAACGGCCGAATCTTTCTGGCGCTGTAAATTTATCAATGCAATTAGTATTTCTTTCTGGATTGGAGTAAGTTCCATGATGACCACCGCTTTGTAGTAAGAAATGATCAAAAGCTGTATTTATAAATAGTGTTTTTGCAGAATAAAGACTATATATCTTACTTGTGTTTGTCGCAATCGGAAGGTAATCGTATCATGATATTTGAGAAGATTAGTACAGTACCTACAGAAGATGAACTTGTAGACAAGGCTTTCAGGCGGGCCAGTCGTGCAAATGCAGGTAAGAAGAGAGGAGGTAGGGAGGCTGCTCTGAAAGCAGACGAATCAATGGTACTTACTGCAGGTAACATCCTGACAGATAATCTCTCCAATATTGTGAGGAGGTTCCCCAGTTTTGAAACCATACCACCTTTTTATTATGAACTGGCCCAGATTCTTGTTGATGTCGACAGGATGAGGCAATCCTTATCCCGGCTTGACTGGGCATCTTATAAGATCCATGATCTCTCCAGAGAATATGTCCAGAAAATGAGAGGTGCCCCTTCATCACCACAGGTACGAAAAGAAGCTTTTGGCAGGATGGCTTCCGTTATTTCATCTATCAAGAAGGATCTTTTGTATCTGAATGAAGCACGCAACAAGCTTCGCAAGCTTCCGGATGTGAGGGAAGAACCCACAATAGTTGTGGCGGGTTATCCCAATGTGGGTAAGTCGAGTTTTGTGGCTGCTGTCACCGATGCAAGACCAGAGGTTGCCTCATACCCCTTTACAACCAAGGGTGTTACGATAGGTCACTTTATGCGAGGATATAACCGCTATCAGGTAATCGACACCCCCGGTCTGCTCGATCGTCCGATGGCTGATCGCAACGAAGTGGAGATGCAGGCTATTACTGCTCTGAAATATCTTGATGCAGTGGTAATTTTCATCCTTGATCCCAGCGAAACCTGTGGCTATGAAATGTCCCAGCAGGCAAAATTGCTTGATGATGTGCGGAATAATTTTGGATTGCCTGTGCTGGTCGCTGCAAACAAATTGGACCTTTGTGGAAACAACACATTTAAAGTGGATATTGAAATGTCCACCCTCTCCGGTGAAGGAATAGATGAGGCGCTTTCGTTGTTACTCGAGCGTCTGGAAGAATAATTTAGAGTATTTCTTCCATAATTTTCATTGCTTTTTTTATGTTTTCCATGGAGGTGGCGTATGATATGCGCATATGTCCTGCTCCACCTTCACCGAATGCTTCACCCGGCACGACCACTACTCCATTTGCGATAAGTTGCTGGGCGTATTCAGGTTCGACCTCGGGAAATGCATAAAATGCACCTGCGGGCTTGTGGCATTTGATACCCATCCCATTGAGCCCTTCTATTAGCATATCCCTGCGTTTTTTGAATTTTTCGCGCATATGCACAACCGGGTCAAAGGGTCCCTGAATGGCAGCAAGGGCAGCCCTCTGGGATATGGAACATGCACACGCCTGTACATATTGATGAACTTTTAACATTTGCTGGATGTATTCTGAAGGAGCGGTAACATATCCCAGTCTCCAGCCGGTCATCGAATAGGTCTTTGATGTTGCATTCACGGTAATTACATTGTCAGAATATTGGGCGGGACTGACATGTTCTCCTTCATAGATGAAATGCTCATAGACCTCATCAGAAATCAGTGTGAGATCATAGTCATCTGCAATCTCGGCAAATCCTTTCATGTCCTTTTTCGTCTGGACTGCCCCTGTGGGATTGGAAGGAGAATTCACGATAAAAGCTTTGGTTTTTGAGGTGATCTTTTCCATCACGTCTTCAGGTTGCATTCTCAGGTCATCGGACAGGGGCACACTGATTCCTTTTCCTCCCATTATGCTTGCAAGAGATGAATATGATACGAAACCCGGATCTGCAAGAAGAACTTCATCACCCGGATTTACCAGTGATGCAAGTGCAATTTCCAGGGCCTCTGAGGCACCGGATGTTACGATTATATCATCCGGTGTGGTGGCAATTGCGTTTTCTTCCCGGAACTTTTTGCTCAGTGCCTCCCTGAGTTCTATGATGCCGGGCCCCAGGGTATAGCCTGTAAATCCTTCATTTATGGCATTTATAGCACCCTTTTTCACATGTTCGGGTGTGTCGAAATCCGGCTGGCCCAATCCAAGATTGATGGCATCCGATCCGGCCGCTTCGAATATTTTGCGGATGCCGGATATGTCGATGTCCTGCACCCGTTGTGAAAATTTGCCGGCAAACATTTTAATTACTCCAATTTGGCATGGCGGGATTTAAGATCCGCTTCTGAGGCACCTGTGATAAAGATTAATTCTGCAACAAGGGCATCAAGGAAGACAAGGGAAGATATTTCAAAGGAAGTGCCCAGGGGTGTGAGGTGGGAATATTCCCCTCTCATGTGTCTTTCAAGATAGCCGCCTGCATCTTCCTTGCTGCGTCCATGTATTTCCAGGGTTGTATCTGATATATGGCCAAGTGTGGAATCCTTATTGGAAGTTACTGTTATCAGGGTTGCTCCGATATCCTTTGCAATTCTTCCCAGGTCTGATACTGAGCGTGTTTCTCCTGATCCGGAAATGGCAATAACTACATCGTTTTTGTGTACTGCAGGGGTTGTAGATTCTCCTACGACAAAACTTTTAAATCCCAGGTGCATGAGGCGCATGGCAAAAGCTTTCCCAACAAGGCCTGACCTTCCAGCTCCTGTTATAAATATGGAATCTGCATTCATTATGTACTCAATGGTTTTCTTGATACTTTCCTTGTCAAGCCTCTGTGCTATGTCCTTTATGTGATCAGCCATCAATTCCATGGATAATGTGAGGTGTTCACATTCATTACAGGTATTCATTCTCTTTATTTCTCCTGTTTTTCTTTACTGCTATCCTTGTAATTTATGTTTTTTACTTTCCAGTCATCAATTTCTTTGAGATGCTCGGTTAATCGGGTGATGTCTGAATCATCCCCATTCCAGTATATATCTATTTTTACATCTCTCTGCTGCAATTTTCTGACTATGTGTTCTGCAAAAAAGAAAAGGGCCTTTTTGTTATAGAAGGGTATGTGGAATGTAGCCCTGTAACCACTTTCACATTTAGCGTAGGATACCAATACATATCCATGGCTTTCATATTCTGTTATTTTCTCAAAAGGACAAACAATTTCCACTTCATGGACAGCGGATTTATCAATCCGGGAAATAGATATAAGAATTCTCCCAACAACGACTTCAGGAGTCTGCCTGCCAAACCACACAGATATTTTTCCATAGGTACAAATGACATTGACGTCGTCTCTCCCCATTTCATAAGATGAAAGGGACTGGTTGCTGGTATTTTCCTTAATGTCTCTTTCTATGGATTCCATAGGTTAAACAACACTTATCTGTTTGAGGATACCAATGCTGTAATCATATCCCTGTCTTTTTTGAGGGTCTTAAGCTGATCTGCCGGGCCTATAAGGGTCAGTCTGCCTTTTGGGCCTTTGTTGAAAAGTTTTCCCAGAAAAGACTTTGTTTCGTGGGCTGGATACGTCTCCATTTCGATACCTGAGAATTCATCAGGTGCTATTTGTGTCATTGTCATCTCGATAAGATTGGCTTCTTCCTCAGGACTGAGTCCTCTTTCCAGTACAAGGATTTTACCGTTTTTGACTTCATCAATGATGAAACGAACCTTTTCCACAGGGCTCATCCTTGCAAGACGATCCTCTGAAAGTAAATCCATTTGAATACCCTGCATTTCAAATCACCCAAATCTCTTTGCAATTTCCTCATAAAGAGTATCAATGTTCTTTCCTTCAAGGGCAGATATGGCAACGAGTGGATGCTGGGGGAATGCTTCCCTTATTGTTGAAGGTGATGAATCTTCACGATCGATCTTGTTGGCAGCGATTAAGAGCGGAAGGCCGCGAGCTTCCATATTTCCTATGACCGTGACATTTACCTGTGTAAACGGATCCTCGGTTGCATCCATTACAAGGATTATACCGTCAAGATTTTCCAGCCATTTGACCGCTTCAATTACTCCTTCGGTGGCTTCCTTTGCTCTGCGTTTAGATTCTGCTTCACTCATCCCCTGCTCCATGAATTCATGGAAATCTATCTTTGTGGCAAGCCCGGGTGTATCTATAATATCAAGTGATAGTGAATTACCATTGCCTTTGATCGTTACTCCTTCTCTTCTCCTGGCACGGCGTGTCTCATGTGCTACATTGGATACCGACCCCATAGCATCTCCTGTCCAGTCACGTAGTATGCGGTTTGCAAGGGTGGTCTTCCCTGCATTTGGGGGTCCATAAATGCCGATCCTTGCACTTTTTTTATTGAGCAGTTTCTTCAGGAGATCTGTGAAGTTTCTTTTTAATGATCTTATTACTCCCATCTATTTCCTCCATTTATAATGTGGGAATTGTCCTCGTGATTTCTGATATTATCATTATATAAATAAGCGTCTGTTTTTTAATTCAGGCACTTTCCTCTGTAGTGGCGATGGACATATTTATAGCAGTCTCAGCAATATTTGTCCCGTATTCTGCTGTCCTCTCTATACTATCGGCCACGGTCCCCAGTCCGACTACAGTCCCTACGTCTTTTAGTTTCATAAAGGATGCATTGAGTTTGTCAACATCGGTTTTTATGTGCTGTATGTTCTCAATGGTTTTATTCGCCAGTTTCACATCACAACCATAGAGGGCATCAATTGCCTTTTCCACAGTGTTGCGTGCCTCCTCACTCGCCTTTTCGATAGGCTCCATTATTTCTTCGGGAACAGGTCCTTGCAGTTTTCTGGTAACTCCTGCGATTCTGTGGGCATGGTCTGCAATCCTTTCCAGGGAACTTGCAACAAGTCGGAAATCATGATATTCATCAATAGATGTCTCTGTGGTATCGGCAAGCCGTGTTCCTCTGAACAGAGAGCGGAACTGTTTTGATATGAGTAAAAACAATCTGTCCACTTCATCATCCCTGAGCATCACATCAAGTGCAAGGTCTTTTTCACCGGTCCTGAGAGACTGGATGGCGTCCTTGTGCATTGAAGTGGAAATAAGGTACATTCTGCGGATACTTTTTTTGATGGAAACTTCTTCAGGGTTGAGTAGATCCTGTATGAGGACACTTTTGGAGGTTTCCTCGATGATTTCGGGGCCGATTAATTTGTGGCAAATTTCTCGTATTATTTTTTTTTGCTCGGCAAGTATTCTTGGGGACACAAGTTCGATAAGGTCGTAACCGGCAACATAGGCAGCAATTATGTTACGTATCAGGCCTTCTCCCTTGTAATTGGTGATTTCCATCTTACGTTTTTTGGGTTTTGTTGTGGTGTCCAGAGTGGCTATATTAAGGGATCCATCAGGTTGGTTTCTGACGGATACTCTGGAGCCTGCTTCAACTCCCATTCTCTGTGCCCAGGGTTTAGGGAGAGAAATAATATATGTAGAACCTCCGGTTTGCTGTACTTTTCTTGTTTCTATATCCATCCCTCGATTAATTCGTCATCACTATATATGCGTATATAGATGGGTTCCTTGTATATATGTCCATCGTATATAATTTTCATTAAATAGATTCTCTGTACCCGTATTTTCCAATAAGGGGTACAAAAATAACGCCGCCAAGGTTTTCCTCACTGAAGGTTCCGTCATCAAGTTTGTGGACAAGAATCAGATTTTGCATGTATTTGCCAACCGGAATCACCATAATTCCGCCAGCTGAAAGTTGCTCTTTGAGGGGTCGAGGGATAGATGGAGCTGCAGAGGTTACGCACATACGTTCATATGGAGCCTGTGGAGAATAACCGAGAGTGCCGTCGGCTTCGATGACAGTAACATTGGTGTAACCCGCCTTTTTAAGGTTACTTTCGGCAAATTGTTTTAAAGAAGGGATTCTTTCCAGGCTGTATATATGGCCCTTTTTGCCCACTATTTCGGCCATAACAGCAGCATTATAACCGGAACCGGTTCCGATTTCAAGAATCTTCATGCCTTCTTCTATTTTCAGGACATCACACATTATGGCTACCATATGAGGTGCTGAAATCGTTTGCCTGTTCCCTATAGGTAAGGGAGAATCAATATATGCAGAGTCTTTAATATCTTTGGAAACAAAAAGGTGTCTGGGAACTTTACCCATAGCTTCAAGCACCTGTTTTCCGATTCCTTCTTCTTTGATCTGGTTCACCAGTTCCTTACGTTTCTCTTCATACTCCAAGCGGTCCTGCCCCCTCCCCATCCTTTCTTATAGGCCACCCTGCCGAAGATTCTTTTTATATATTTGGCCTCTACTTTGTCTCCCCTTTTAAACCTGAATTTTCCTCCACGTATCTTTATTCTTGTGATCCTGAAGCGCTCTCCCCCAGCTTCGTATTCCAGGCCGACTTCAAAAATTTCTTCTCCGGGTACTCTTTTTGTATGGGGATTAGTATTTCCTATGGATTGTACTGATATTTTGACATCGACTTCATCAATCGCACGTGCCCAGATGGTTTCAACATCTGCAATCTTTGCGTATTCTTCACGTTTTGTAGGTGTTTCGATGGAAGTGATCTGTATGGGGTATACATCTTCACCGTTCTGGTCCTCCACAACCAATTCTTCGTTTGTCGTGATGACCTGTGTCTCTTCAAAAAGTGCATTTGTCTTGAATGATTCATCCCCTCGACTGATTACTAATCTTACAGGGATGGTCTTCTCTGTCTCGATCTCTGTGGGATGTACATCACCGCAAACCTGGCACCGGACAAGCATGTTCTGTCCATCCTTCAGTATGTCGTGCCACACGAATTCCTGTGGTGAGCATGCAGGGCATGTGGTCTCGATCTCTTCACTCATAATCGCCAGTTAGGTTTGAGGGTATATATCTAATTGATGCTTATTGGATATTGCCGGCTGCATGTGCGGCTATGAATTCCCTTAGTAGTTTTGTACCGAGCAGGGCTGTCTGTCCACTGTCATAGTCCGGAGCAATTTCCATAATATCAAAACCAACTGTGTGGGGGGCAAAAGCATGTATCAGGTCCCTTACCTGCCAGGGATCAAGGCCAAAGGGCTCAGGAGTACCTGTTGCAGGGGCATAAGCAGGGTCCAGACAGTCCATATCCAGAGAAAGGTAGAATTGTGAGGTTCCTATTTCTTTCATAACCTTTGTAGCAAGTTTTTTGGCAGAATATTCTTTCACATATTCCGGTGTGTAATAGGATATGTGATTATCTTTTGCAAAATCCCATTCGCCCCGGGGTCCGCTCCTTGTTCCAATGGATACATACCTGTCGGTGGCCTCTTCTAATATATGCCGGCTGACGCACGCATGGTTATTTCTCACTCCGCCAAACTCTTCCCGCAGGTCAAAATGGGCATCCAGTGCGATCACTCCAATGTCATCATCGTCTTTTGTACAGGCTTTAATGGTGGAAAGGGTAAGAGAGTGTTCTCCCCCTATCATAATGGGGATTTTTTCATTTTTTACGATGTCCCTGGTATCATAGTAAAGGTCCCTGAGGGTTTCATCAACAGAAGAATAAACTTCAAGGTTGCCTGCATCATGGATCGGAATAGATGCAAGGTCAATATCAAAAAAAGGATTGTAACTTTCAAAATTTTCAGACGCCTGTCTCATAGCATCCGGAGCCCTGCGACTTCCCGGCCTGTAAGAGGAAGTCCCGTCAAAAGGGACTCCGAATATAACATATTTTGCGGCCCCGTAATCCCACAGGGCGTCCATCATAAGGGGCTGGTAGAACATTTCATTATTTAACGCAGGTCTATCTTCATTTTACCCATGGCGGTTATGTATGAAATGTCTCCCCCTTCGTTCACCCTATCCTTGTATTCATCGGGGATTTCCATTTCGAAGGTGGAATAGTCTTCCATGTCCATGAGCTGGGCGATGTTTCCTGTGACGGAAAGTACCTGTGCACTTTTCCTTTCGACAATAGGCACAAAGGTCTTTGAGGAAACGGAGCTTACGATTGAGCGTTTTTGTCCATCGAATATACCAACTGCGTCAATCCTTGCTTTAGCAGAACCATGTTTTCCGGGTTTGGATTTTGACAGGCCCTTGATAATGCATGGTTCGTCATCGATAATTACGTACTTGCCTTCCTTGAGTTCCTTTACTTCAACCTGTTGTTTCATGTGATTATACTCCTTTGATAAATTATGAGCATCTGATAAGTCAGGGGTATAATTTTCAGTTCCCGTATATCAACTTAACGAACTGATTCATCGTAATTAATGGCTTTTTCCATTTCCAGTAATTTTTTCTTTAATTCTTTGCCACCTGCATAGCCACCTATATTATTTTTAGCAACTACTCTGTGGCAGGGTATTATCAGGGGGTAGGGATTTTTGTTAAGTGCCCGGCCGACTGCCCGACTTGCTTTGCTTTTTCCAATGTCTTCTGCCAGTTGCCCGTATGTGCGTGTTTGTCCGTAAGGGATTTTGCGGGTGGCTTCCAGGACTTCCCGCTGGAACTTTGTAAGATGTGTAAGGTCCGGATCATATTTCAGGAAATCCACATACTCGCCTGCGAGATATTTCATGATGTCGCAACACAGCTGCTGCATATTCATTCTTTGCCTTTAAAAACCTCCTTCTCGATTTGTTTGCGTTGCTTGCGCATTTTTCTCCATCCAATCCCGTGGTATCCTATTATGGTTACGATTACTATTATTGCACCTATCAGGTAGGGGAAAGTGGATTCTAATAGAAGGGGATTGATGTTATCACGTTGTTCATAGCTGGGATACATGATATCTCCTCTTTCTGTGCTATGTCCCAGTCCCAGGGCATGTCCTATTTCGTGCTTGGACACCTCCTGCATATTTGCATCACCATATTGCACCCAGGAAAACCCCTGGTAGTTTCCTGCTTCAAGCACTATTTCAGCATGCAGGTATTTGTTCCCGACAATGGTGGGTCTACAGTATCCAGCCACTCCTTCACCGGCTCCCTCTACCTTTTCAAGATTCTCCACCCAGCGAACATTTATGTCTGCGTCAGGATTATCGATGATTTTGAATTCAGGCTGGTAACTGAGGGCCCCGTTTCCACCTTTTTCCCAGTAATCCAGGGCAATTTCTACCTGTTCTCTGTAGGTGGGACTGTAGTGTTCAGGTGTATCCTTATCATCTATATATACGGATATGGGGCTGTGGTCCCAGGGTTTGTCTGATATTTTTTCAATATCTGCAAGGGAGGTGCTGGTGAAAAATATCATGACGGCAAGTAGTACGAAAAGGATTTTTCTAGCCGGTATTTTCATACCAACCAATAATCCCCCATCAAAAATAAAGATTGCCCGGAATACAATTATATTTTAATAGTAGTAGAATTATTTTCCTCCTATGTTTAAAAAGTCATTAATTATGGTCGTTGCTCTTCTCATACTTATTTCGTGTGGATGTCTTTCTTCGGAGGAAAGCCAGATCGGGAATTCGACCACAACGGTTGCCAGCGTGATAGATGGGGATACTTTCGTGACGGATTCCGGGGAGAAAGTAAGACTAATCGGGATAGATACACCGGAGGTGGATGAACCCTATTATACCAAGGCAAAAGATTATTTGTCCAACCGGATCGAAGGTAAACAGGTTTTGCTGGAAGGGGATAGCAGTAACCGGGATACTTATGGCCGTCTCTTGAGATATGTCTGGCTTGACGGTGAACTGGTAAACAGGGAGCTTGTGGAAGAAGGTTTGGCTCTGGCCAGGGCCTATGAGCCCGACACGAAGTATCAGCATATTTTTGCTGAAGCCCAGCAACATGCAAGAACTGAGAAATTAGGGATTTGGTCCTATTCGAAAAATAACAATACCGCAGTTATTTCTTATCTGGAAGCAGGCAGCCATGTAGGTGAGGTGAACACGGTTGAAGGTAGGGTGGTATCAACAGCTAAAAATGAAGAGGATGGCATAATCTATCTGAATTTCCATGATCCTTACAAAGGTTACTTCACTGTAATAATATGGCAGGACAGCTGGTCAAATTTCCCCCAATCTCCTGATACTTACTATGAAGGTAAGGATGTGCTGGTGACAGGCAAGATCAAGGATTACAAGGGCACACCTGAGATTGAGATAAGTGGAGTTTCACAGATTGAAATTGTGGGGTGAACTTAAAGGAATCTTTGTCACCTCCTGTTGCACAATTGGTTTACCGGTAATAATGTAGCATCGTCATTATTTTCCTTGATATTTTTTTGAAAACTGAAATGACAATAGCAATCATTGCATACAGCAGTAAAAATCAAATATCCA
Source organism: Methanohalophilus euhalobius (assembly GCF_900215215.1). GTDB lineage: Archaea > Halobacteriota > Methanosarcinia > Methanosarcinales > Methanosarcinaceae > Methanohalophilus > Methanohalophilus euhalobius. The sequence goes on from NZ_OBDR01000003.1 coordinate 175,185, forward strand.
GAATGGATGAATGACGGATAAATCATTCCTCCCTTCGTACTGATACAACTAGATCTTCACAAAAATACAGAGACTATCAAACAAATTTGTTATTATATGAATGAATATATCAATCCGTGCAGATGCACGGATTCTTTCCACAGGTAGGACAACTCTGTGGATATTTTTCGTTGAATACCTCTTCCAGGTCTATCCCGTAGAGATTTGCCAGTGCCCCAATCCATGCAAAACAGTCAGCCAATTCCTCCCGGATGCTCTCCGGGTCATCCCGCCGGATAGCCTCGGCCAACTCACCCACTTCTTCCACCAGCCAGAGGGCGGTCGCTGTTTTTCCCCGCCTTTTGTCGTTCTCCAGATAGAGATCGCACATCAATTGCTGGAAGGCTGCTATCTCCATTATTGTCACCTCAGGGACGTACAGGCACGTTGTTCTTACGCAGGTGTTTTTTCACATCATCAACCGTATATTCCCCGAAGTGGAAAATGCTGGCAGCCAGTCCTGCATCGGCTTTACCTTTTACAAACCCTTCCTTCATGTGTTCAGGGCCACCCACACCGCCGGAAGCAATAATCGGGATTTCCAGTTCCTCGGACAGTTTGCGGGTTATCGGCAGGTCAAAACCATCATAGGTACCATCACGGTCCATGCTGGTTAGCAGGATCTCACCCGCACCCAGTTCTTCCACCTGTTTGGCCCACTGTACAGTATCGATACCGGTACGTTTGCGTCCGCCATAGATGACAACCTCATACCATACCCGGCTTCCGTCCTCAAGTTCGATGATGGTCTTGTCGGGATTGTTCTCAACGTCTGTATTGCGCTTACAATCAATAGCAACAACAATACACTGGGAGCCGAATATGTCCGCACCTTCCCGCACAAGTCCAGGGCTTTTGACCGCGGCGGTGTTGATGGAGACCTTATCCGCACCCGCACGCAGGATTTCACGGATACGTTGCACCGAACCAATTCCTCCCCCCACTGTCAGGGGAATGAAAACCTCGTTGGCTGTGCGCTGTATTACATCGATCATGGTATCCCTGCCTTCATGGGATGCCGTGATATCCAGGAAAACCAGTTCGTCAGCGCCCTGTTCATTATAGCGTTTTGCCAGTTCCACCGGATCACCGGCTTTCCTGAGGTCAAGGAATTCCACACCCTTAACTACGGTCCCGCCGGCTTCATCCAGGGTTACATCAAGACACGGGATGATTCTTTTTGTGAGCATGCAATTGACAATGAACCATTATTGTATTAAATATTGCTGTAGAAATACAGTACCTACTTCGTAAATTACATATACGTACAATAAATACATTCTATTGTTGACTAAAAACGGGAGTGGTTGTATGATGTACAGCAGGCATGCGTATGCCTCACCAGTGAGACATATGCTACATGACATGCCGCATGATTCCTTTGTCAATGCACACGTAGTGCTGCAGGATAAAAGAGAATGCGACATACCCCGGATCACTGATTGCAGGGAAACTTCCGACGGCAAATGGATTGTATTTGCCCAGCATATCGAGGATCGGGAAAAGGCAACATTCCTTAAGAAAAGGGATGTGCAGAGTTTCTATGTTTTTTATGTGCATACCCCGCATGACACCGGGGCATGTGCTTAATTTTTTTTCAATATCTTAAGAAAAGGTGATATGAAAGCATAAATTCAGCCTTGATTAGCCTATACTACATGCAATTAAATCACAAAATAATAAATATTAGTAACACTTATTGCTTTTCCTATATATAATAATCCTACAGGAAGAGTACAAAAGACTGATAAGATCATATTTTGAGAAAACACGGAAAATCGTAATGTATGTGCGGAGTTTTTGAACATCAATTTATTATGTGTTGTCCTGTTACTAGATGTATTTTCGTGCCTCTGACTTCTTATTGGGATTCGTAAAGATAGTATATTCTTAACTCCGGACTGACCAACAGATCACAGACACAATAAATGAATATGATAAACGGTGAAATAGGTAATACTAAACAACTATTTATAACAGCGTCCTTATGTAGAACCAAAAATTCCATCCTGAAAAGTATCTCATTTTCCCGTAAGAAGCACAGTGATCGATCAACATGACAAGTGATAGCCCTTTGATAGAGCTTAAAGAAACCTCATATTTCTACGCAAACAGCAAAACAAGAGCTCTTGACAATGTAAACCTGAGGATATACCCCGGAGAGAAGATAGCACTCCTCGGAGCGAATGGTGCAGGAAAGTCAACACTTTTCAAACATCTGAACGGCATACTCAAACCAAGTTCAGGCCAGGTTATTGTCAATGGACAGAAGATCTCCAGGAAGAACATAAAAGAAGTGAGACAGACCGTGGGGATCGTATTCCAGGACCCCAATGATCAGATACTGGCACCTACTGTCGAGCAGGATGTTGCTTTTGGACCAATGAACATGGGACTTCCCATCAAGGAGGTTGAGAGCAGAGTCTCCGAAGCCCTTGAACTTGTACACATGTCAGGTTTTGAAGAACGCTCACCTCATCACCTGAGCGGAGGGCAGAAAAAACTTGTGGCAATCGCCGGTATATTGGCCATGCGACCGCAGGTAGTAGTACTTGATGAACCCACTGCGGGACTGGATCCGCTGACCGCCAATAAGGTAATCAGTGTGATAGAGAAAATGAACAAAGATATGGGAATAACTGTAATACTTTCAACCCATGACGTTGATATCGTACCTCTATTTGCTGACAGGGTCTATGTTATCCACCATGGAAGGATTGAAGCAGAGGGAACCGCCAGAGAGATATTCAAAAAACATGAGATACTGGAACATGCACACCTGAGGATGCCCAGAATCGCAGAGGTCTTCGAGCTGCTGCTGGAGAGTGGAATCGAGGTGGATATAAAGATAACACCACACGATGCAAGGGATGAAATACTTCGTCTTCTGGGAATGCAGGCAGGAAAATGCAGATAACGCTTACCGATATCGAGAGAGAATCCTACAAGAACAGTCCCGTTCACGGCCTTGACGGCAGGGTCGAGATACTTGTGACAATTGCAATAATAGTCTTTGCAGTAAGCCTTCCGCGCATAGATGACAGCAATTTCATTCGCCTTGCAATAATTGAATTGTACCTTATCATCCTGATACTGCTAGCAAGACTGAATCTTTTCTACGTGCTGGTCAGATTCCTTGCAGTGCTGCCATTTGGACTGTCAATAGTCCTGATTCAACCCTTTGTGAGACAACCTTTCATTGATACGTTCACAGTATATACAGAGCTCCCGCTTGGCATCACAATGACCTATGAAGGCACATACTTCGGATTGACACTTCTTGCAAAATACACAGTCTGTGTGACAGCCATCGTACTTCTTTCCTCCACAATGAAGATGAACGAAATGGTCGTATCCGCAAGGCGCCTTGGAATTCCCAGGGAATTCACGCTTCTGCTGACAATGATGGTAAGGTATCTCTTCGTATTCTGGATAATGCTCAAGCGCATCAGGACAGCCCAACAGACCCGCCTTTTTGACATATGGAACAAAAATGCACCGCGCAGATGGATACTTGAGCAGGTGGGATATACAATCAGTTCTTTGTTCATCCGCTCCTATGAACAGGGGGAGCGAACGTACATCAGCATGTTATGCAGGGGTTACGGGAATGATACTGCCAACATCTATATGCACAGTAACAAATTAAGATTCAAGGATGTTTTCTTTTTCTTAGCAACAACCGTAATTTTGATATTTTCTGCTGTTATGTAAAAAAGGCTCTGTAGAAAAACTCATTTGAATAATTACTGAAACAGAGATTGCCCGACCTATATTATGGAATAAGAACTTGAACTTAACTTCTTTGACCTGATTTCTGTATTTCCTTGTCCTCAATTCTTCTCTATACTTCCTTTCCAAAACAGAAAACATCGTCTCTGCCAGGTTTCTATAATGGTATATATTTTCATCAAATTCATCTCTCATCTTTCGACGATATACCATTAATTCAACAAGTTTAACTAACTCAACAAGGTTAACAACATCTCTATAGTTCTTACCTGTGTACTCTTTGATCAATACCAGTGTCATTAACTGATGTTGAGTATATTTTCGTTTGGGATACTTACAACTGTGGATTGGAAGATGAGATATACAGCTACAGACAAGCTGTATCAATAAAGTTTAATTAATCGCTTGACATGCCATCAAATCACAGATTTAATGGGAATTCCAGATTTCCAATCTGGAACAAAATACATTCATCACCTTTGTGTTTTTATGGCTAAAATCACATTGGGAATTGTTCTTATAAAAGTAATTATTAGTGGAAATTAGAAGAAAGGGTTTCTACAGAGATGCAAAAAATTAAAAGAAGGTATAAATACTCCACACCAAACGCAACGCTTAAAGGCAGAGGATCATTTCTTTACTAATTTTCCGATGACAAAAGCAATGACCAACATCATGAGAGTGCCAGAGACGATAGCTACCACTTCACCCGTCTTACCATGGCCTTCAATCGCGTAATCAGGCACTGGTGACTCGAAGACCGGATCCATTTCTTCCATGGCGGCCATCTTTACTTCATCAATTACATCATAGGATGCACTCTCAAGACCATCAGGGTCCTGAGATGCAATAAAAGGTGCAAGGACGGATATTAGCAATGCAATGGCAATACCTGCGTAAAGGAACTTCATGTTGTTTTCTGACATGATCTCACTCATGCTGTCACACCTCCTGACTCTGCACTCAGAAAGGAGTTATCAAGAAGATCCGGCCTTGATTTCTGGATTGCTGTTATCACTATGGCAGTGATAAGACCTTCGCCTACGAACCCTATTATCAGATGATACAGACCCATTGCTGTAAGTCCTGCAGCAAGCGGGAAGGTTCCTGCAATGTACATTTCAACAGCACAGGCAAGGGCAGATACGAATAGACCAAGCCATGCACCGATGAAGGCGGAAATTGTTATACTGAGCTTGCTTTTCCTGAGAGCGACAAATGTGTAATAGCCCAGAAATCCAGAAATTACGCCCATGTTAAGGATATTTGCGCCCATTACAGTGATACCACCGTCAGCAAATACAAAACCCTGCACAAGCAGGACAAGTGTGAGTACAAGTACACCTGCAAAGGGGCTTCCGAAGATAATAGCCACAAGAGCTGCCCCGATCATATGACCACTGGTACCCATGCCGATTGGAATATTTAGAGCCTGTATTGCAAAAATACCAGCTGCAAGAGCTGCCAGTATAGGTACTTTTGTGTCATCAAGTTCTTTTCGAGCCCATTTGACGGACATAAAAATAAATGGGAGGGCAATGACCCAATAAATCATTGCCTGACTTAAAGGCATAAATGAATCTGGTATATGCATTTTAATTCCTCTTTTTGTTAATTGAACAAAATTCAATATGAAATTTGTTCTCATTCGTAACACTTACATGAATGGAAATAGTGTCATATATATTTATGGGATAGATTAAGCCTGCTACCGTATTGTTCTCTGATATTTTAGGATGCAGAATAAGTCCTGCGACAATAATGAACACAGAACGCAGTTGCTTTGCAAAACTTGAAGGTTTTGAAAACAAAATGAACAATACCTTAAACAATCTCCTGTGATCAATCTGGATGAAACTGGGATGAGGATTAATGCAACTCGTGATTGGCTCCATGTGGCGGGGACGAACAAACTGAAATATTATTTCCCACATAAAAAGAGAGGTTCAGATGCAATGAACACATGGGTATTCTACCAGGTCACACTAGTGTTGCAACTCATAATTTCTGGAAACCTTACAACAAATACGATTGGAAGCATTCATTATGAAATGCGCATCTATTGAGGGAGTGGAGCTTCTGAAAATAGTGATCAACAATGGCCAAAGATAATGCCAGATCTGTTGATGTGCATCAAACATCATGTTAATAATGGTCTTTTAGATCCGGAGTCAAATCAAAGGTTAAGTGAAGATTAGGGTCACGTCATTTGTTTTGGGATAAGTGAAAATCCTCCAGACCTTGAATCAAATGTTCAGTCTGGAAAACAAGGACCTAAAAAGCAAACCACGGTAAAGAATTTGCTGGATCGGTTTATAGGATACAAGGAAGATATCATGCAGATTATGTACTACCCAAACGTTCCCTTTGATAACAATCAGGAGGAAAGAGACATCAGGATGACGAAAGTACAGCAGAAGATATCAGGTACTTTCCGTAGCGAAAAGGGTACAAGGAATTTCTGCCGCCTTAGGGGTTACGTTTCTGCTGTCAACAAGAAATCTGTATCTGTTATAGACTCGATCAGTGAAATATTCTATGGGATTCCACTTATTCCATTATTGCAGAATTGAGCGCAGATAGAGAAGTCAGCGTGGTGGAAACGAGCTAGGCTGAATAGTTACAAATCGGGAAATAATTGCCGAAGGTACGCCTCGCGAAATATTTTCAGACTGGCAATTACTCAGGGATAACAATCTGGAGGCACCCGATGTGTTCAAACTATTCCAGGTACTCACATGTTTTGGATATGACTGTGAGAAGTTGCCCTTAAGCATTAATGAAGCAGTTGAAGAATTAACAAAAACGATAGAAAGTGGCAAAGGACATGTCCACCTGCACATTCATGAACATACCCACAGGAATGTCAGTGAGTACCTGAGTAACTATAATCACCACTCATAAAAAATAACCTTCTCATTCATCCAGAGTGTAATAATAATATTCACCCTTGGATTTTTGCAACCTGTCCAGATGTGAATCCTTTTTATTGACCCGGGGCCGGGACGTATCTTCATCACGGCGAAAAGTTATGTCCAGGTTGGAGAGGAACTTATTCATTCCTTTCTGCATACCGGTCGGAGAATGGGCTTCACCATATACAGCCGGCTCACCTTCAAACACAATCAACCTTTCACTTAGCATATCGATCATGTAAATATCATGATCTACAACCATGGCGGTTTTCTTATTGTTCTCGGCAAAACGCTTGATGGTCCTGGTGGCCTGGGAACGCTGCTCTACATCAAGATGAGCACTGGGTTCATCCAGAATATACATGTCTGCATCCCTGGTCAAACAGGCTGCTATTGCAACCCTCTGTAGTTCACCACCACTGAGGTCTGTCAGCATGCGGTCATAGAGTCTTTCAAGCTGGAGAGGTTTGGCAATCTCGGCCTCATAGTAACTGGTGTCGACCTTTGAGGAGATTCCCCTCAGGAAATACTTAACCGGCAGATTCTGATCAACTACGACATACTGGGGCTTATAGGAAATGGATATATCAAAATCCATCTCTCCACCATCCGGTTCCTCCTCGCCCGCAAGGACCTTTACGAAAGTGGACTTACCGATTCCATTGGGACCGACAACACCGAGCACTTCACCGTTTTTAAGAGAACCTCCAGCTGCTTTGAGGCTAAACTTATCATAGTTCTTGGAAAAGCCCTCATATTCCACAAGCGTGCCTACTTCTTTTTCAGCTCTTGGGGGATGTACCTCAAAATTAATACTGTCCGGCCTGACACGCACATTTTCCTCGGGAAGATAGCCTTTGAGATACTGATTGATGGCAATACGCACTCCCTTGGGATGAGTAATCACACCATAGCCGGAAGGCATACCATAAGCAACATGTACCACATCAGAGAGCATGTCCAGAATTGCCAGATCGTGTTCTACAACAAGTACGGCCTTGTCCTGTGAAATTTCCTGAATTAACTGGGACACTTTTATACGCTGGTAAATGTCAAGATAGGGACTGATCTCATCAAAAAAGTAGAAATCGGCATCTTTGGCAGCACAGGCAGCAATCGCTACTCTCTGGAGTTCCCCTCCGCTCAAGTCCCCGATATTGCGATCCATTATATGAGATAAACCGAGTTTATTCACAAGATCATCCAGCCTGCCGCATTCATCTGTATTTTCAAGCAGTTCACGGGTTTTGCCCTTGAAAGCTTTGGGGATCATATCCACATTCTGGGGTTTCTGGGAAACTTTTATAGTGCCTTCTGCAACCTTGCTGAAATATTCATACATAGAGGTTCCTGAATAATATTCAAGCACCTCATCCCAGCTTCCTTCCTCACCACCAAAATTGGGGATCATGTTTCCTGAAAGAATCTGCACACAGGTACTTTTACCGATACCATTGGGCCCCAGAATACCGGTTACCCTGCCGGTTTCAACTGAAGGCAGGCCATAGAGTGCAAAGCCATTGGTACCATAGCGATGGATTGGTTTATCCAGTTCCTCGGGCAGGCCAATGATCATAATGGCATCAAAGGGGCATTTATTGACGCATATACCACAACCCACACACATTTCTTCTGAAATAATGGGTTTCCCGTCTTCTCCAAAAATGATGGTTTCATCGCCTGTCCTGACGCGGGGACAATATTTCTCACACTCGTGGCTGCATCTTCTGGGCTGACATCTATCTTTATTCAGTACTGCAATTCGCATATCAAAATACCTGCCAGACAAGAGTGGATATCAGTTCAAAAGTAATGTCCATGTGACAAGGCAAAAATCAATAACTATGAACTCTACGTAAAACCAATCTTTCATACCAAATTCCTTGGTATCGATATTGATCTTTGGGTAAATCAGGCGCTGGGCGTAATAGGCAAGTATTGCAACAATTACAAGGATAGCATACCATTTTGTGTCCGCTCCTATTCCCAGTACGTTGAATGCTATGATACCTGCGAAAATTCCTATAAAAGCAGCAACTGCAGTCTTCACGATACCCTCAACATGAGCTGCTCTCTTCTCCTCGGGGGTCATGACCTTCGTAGCTGTGGCCACTTCTGCAGCAGAAGCCTTTTCCCCTTCAGCAGGCTTATTTTCCTTTTTTGATTTATTTGCTTTATTTTTCAAGGGGCATCTTCTCCTGAATGAATATTATAAATGAACATACAACACAATAACCTATATAAACGTTTATTCATAGGTGATCACCTATTACATAAATTCATTGCTGACAACATTATTGATATCCGCAAGGCAAACGGCATCATAACCCAATGAATTCAGATGACAAGCAAATCTAGAGGGACGATGTCCCCCGGGATGATAAACAACCACAAATTCAGGATCGATATCCAGAACCATTTTTTCCAGGCCTGAAGCATCCAGGTGGTCGCTGATATTAATGGAAGGAAACCTATGGTCCCGGCGTCCTGTAATCATGTATTTGGACATATAAAGGGGAAGTTCTTCGAGTTTGCCCGGAGAAACAACATTGACTCCAGCTCCTGCACCCATTGAAACAAGTTCACCTGCATCCTCAAGCAGGTTTTGTGTAAGTTCCTGCGACTTATCATCCATCCCTATTGGCCCTTCATAACCTGATTGCCTGATCAGTCTGACAACTCTTTGCGCCTTCCCGAAGGGATACGCGCCAAATGCTACATCCTGGGGAGATTCAAGAGCCGCATATAATCCTTCCAGGTCATCCTCAAAATAACAGGAAAGGTCAGCAGGATCTCCATAATTTGCCTCGGTTATGAGTACATCACAAGAGGGAAGATTTGAGGCATCCTTCACATCACCTGTTGCAAGAATACGCATCCCATTTTCATTTTCCCACCCAAAGGCCACAGAACCATCGGTGTGATGGGTTGGATAGGTCTGGATTTTTACTCCCCTATGCTCAATAAGCCCATTTTCCCCTGTCAAATTGCCTTTAAAGTTACGACTATGCCGTACCTCCAGGGCATTCATGGTTTTTTCCGTGCATATTGAGCACTCAGAAAGCATTGCTGAACTTCCATGATGGTCAGAATGGGCATGGGTTATCAAATAAGCGTCTGGCTGCGGATATTTTGCCGCAACCCTTGTAGAATCAATAAAAAAAGAACGCAAATTCCCTTCTTCACTTCTGAACTTTACAGCCAGATGGGGCTTGAAACTTCCACGGGCGTTTTTTTGCCTATACGGCATCATACCCATCCTGACCAAACGCTGCACTTGTAATACCTCAGGACAGGAAAGGATTACAACTTATTTACCATTTCCGAAAAAAGAAGATAAAAGAAAAGGAGAATGTATCAGAACAATTTATTCAGTTCAGCACTCAGTATATCGGCACTGGTTACACCGGTATACCTTTTAATTTCCGAACCATCTTTTTCGATGATTAGGGTAGGTACCGCATGAATTCCATATTTCCCGGCAAGATCCGGACTCTGGTCCACATCAACTTCCTTAATATCGACCTTGTCGCCGAGTTCCTTCTCCAGGTTCTCAAGAATTGGTTTCTGCATCTTGCATGGGCCACACCAGGTGGCGCTGAAATCATATAATACAACATTACTCATCCGATATCACCTTGAATATTACCATATATATCTACAACAGTATCTTTGAAATGCTTTACCGTGGGTTGCACGGTGTTGCACCAACCATACAAAATCATGTTTTTATCCTATATAAATTTGCTGGTGCAAGAATCAGGGTTTCGATGTACCGTTCATACGAATATTGCTATAATACATACATTCTTCCCTGGAAAAGAGAGGCATAGGCACATCTTCATCCACCAACATTACAGGTGCATTCCTCACAATTACGCAGGGTACACTTTCTCCACCCTCACCCATTACAAGCTGGCAGGCAGACATAATATTATCAGCCACAGCCTTATGAGTGATATGAAGGATATTTCCAAACAGGTCACTCTCTCCCCGGGCATCCTCGACCGGAATTATTCCGGAGGTACCAAGCGCCACACCCACACATCCCAGTCGCAGGGGCTGGGTACGACTGTCACCCACAATTACACCTATATCACATCCAAATTTATCCCTGAGTCCTTTCCTTATAACTGAAGCACTTTTATCGGCATCTTCTGGAAGCAGGACAACATGGCCTGCCGGGGCATTGGAACCATCAATTCCTGCATTGGGAGAAAGATTTCCTTTAGTTATAGTCAATGCGGCACCGGGCACTCCCCCGAATACTTCATCACATTCCTGCAACACCAATTCCATTTCCCGCGGATCGAGGCTGTAGCGGTGGGCCAGTTTCAGTGCCTGTTGTGTGGGACTTATGTCTGAAAGGTTCACTATCCTTCCTTCAGCTGTAGCAACTGCAGATTCGGCCAGCACTACCACGTCACCATTTTCCAGAGTAATGGATTGTTCTGCAAAAGATTTTGAAAGAATCTCTACAATATTATCCCCGGAATTTATAATGGGGGTTTTTACGCCTATAAGCTGCATTGAAGGGGATTTATTCGCCTTCTGCAAGATATTCCCCCATTATCTGGATGGCACAATATTCCCCACACATGGAACAGGGGCCCTCCATCGGGCAAAAATCCCTTGGACGATCCGGGTCAACAGCAAGTTCCATCTGTCCTTCCCAATCAAAACTGGCGCGTCTTTTTGCAAGCATACGATCTTTTTCTGCCATACCATATTTCATCGAGTCACCTATATGAGCCGCTATCTTGAAAGCAACAAGGCCTTCCATCACCTGATCCGGGGTTGGCAGGGAAAGGTGTTCGGAAGGAGTTATGTAACAAAGATAATCGGCACCGGCACCGCTTGCCATACTTGCCCCTACAGCCCCTGCGATATGATCATAGCCCAGGGCAATATCCGTAGGCAGGGGACCTGCCACAAAAAGGGGATGAGGGGATTTGGAACGATAGGCCTCAACATATTCAGCAATGGAAGATGCTGCCACATGGCCACCCATACCTTCTATGATTACCTGCACGCCTTGCTCATTGGCACGTTTTGCAAGGGCTGCATTTTTTTCCATCTCCATCAGCTGGGCCGGGTCCGGCCTGTCATGGATACAGCCGCTTCTCATAGTGTTACCCAAAGACAGCACCACATCCTTATCCCGGAGAATTGCCATGACCTCATCGAAGTTTTCAAGAAATGGGTTTTCACAGCCGCTGACTAACATGAAGACACTGGTAAATGAGCCTCCCTTGGAAACCATTCCCATCAGCCTTCCCGAACCCTTCACTTCCTCAAGCATCGCTCTTTCCACACAGTGCAATACCACAGAACTTATGCCTTCGGCTACCTGGGATCTGAGATAGGAAAGAATGTCAGCTGAAGTGACATTTTTCAGCCCACATTCCACAACTGCCTGGTAAACGGGAACCGTAGTCAATGGCAAGGTGGTGTTTTCGATAATTGCTTTACGAATCTGCGGGATGTCTCCCCCCATTGAAAGATCGGTTATGGTATCGGCACCGTATTTTTCTGCAATCCGGGCTTTTTCAATCTCTGAGGAGGGATCAATGCTCGCAGCGGAACTGCCAAGATTTACATTGATTTTGGTAGTAGCCCCTTCCCCGATGGCAACCGGAGGATTGCCCTGTCTTGTCATGATTACAAGGCTGCCCCTTGCGACACGGGATAGTACCGTGTCAGGATTCATTTTTTCCTGTACTGCGACCTGCTGCATCTCAGCGGTCAGTTCACCGTTTTTGGCATGATCGATCTGTGTAAGCATAATAATCCCTAAAAGGGTCAGTGTTTTTCATGTAAGCCGGCCATTTCAAAGAGGGCCGTGATATGCCTGTAATGGCCAATGGGCATAAGATGGATACCCCTGCACACCTTCTTTAATTCACGTATCTGTTCGGCACATATTAGAAGGCCTTCTTCTGCAGGATCTGTCGAGGATTCCATGCGTGCTATCAGTTCATCACCAACCCGGATACCCGGTATCTTTTCGTTCATGAAACGGGCCATATGGGCGGACTTGAGAGGAATAAGCCCCGCAAGCACCGGCACCTCCATATGGGAAATGCCTTCCATGAATGTTTCAAAATGTCCGATATCATAGACAGCCTGGGTCTGGAAAAAATCAATTCCCATATGTGCTTTCTTTTCAAGTTTCATTAGCTGCAGAGGCTGATCGGGTTCGGTGTTGCAGACTGCACCTTTTGTAAAGGAGGGAGCTGATTCCAGAGGGTTGCCTGCAATGTCATAGCCGCCCTCCAGTTGATTCATTGCCCCGAGCAGTTGTACCGAATCAAGATCATACACCGGTTTTGCACCGGGGTTGTCACCCTTTGTCGGGTAGTCCCCGGACATTATACAGACATTTTCCATACCCATTGCATAAGCCCCGAGCAGATCGGACTGGAGAGCCAGGCGATTGCGATCCCTGCATGTAAATTGCATAATAACATCCAGCCCCCGCTCCTTTAACAGGTGACCCATTGCCAGCGGAGACATACGCATAACCGCACGCTGATTATCGGTAACGTTAAAAGCGTCCACATAATCCCGTACCAGTCCTGCTTCCTCAAAGACCGAGGAGACATCCACACCTTTGGGTGGTGATATCTCTGACGTTACTATAAATTCATCGGACAGCAATTTTTCCTTGAAGGCAGAGGGCATGGCAGGATAATATGTGACATTGGTTTTTAAACTCATCGAAGCAGGAAAAGGAAATAGTAATACTCAGCCATTATATTCCTTCGGCTCGAAAATCCTCTCCAGCAGGTCCAGTCGGCCAATCTCTTTGAGCCTTAAGTATATCAATTCCCAGGCACAATCCCTGTCAGGGTCAACTTCACATTTACCTTGCATTGCACCGCCGCAGGGACCATTCATAAGACCCTTGGGACAGCGGGCCGTCGGGCAGACACCGCCAAAAAAATCTGCAATACAGCTGCCACACATGGCACACAGGTCTTTTCTGACATGGCCTTCTGAATATCCACCCAGTGAATTGGTGTTTGTTGCAGGATGCACCGGAACATCCACAAGAGAGGAAACCACTGAAATACCGCTGCCACAGGACATTACTATAATGGTGTCGGCTCTTTCGATTGCAGGATCATTCTCCAGCAAACTCTCCTTTGATTTAATGTTGCAGGCAGCCTTTGCAACTCCTCCACCAATTACTTCTTTTCCCGCATTCCTTAATTTGCGGCACATAGCCTCAACTTCAGGTTCCCCGCCTACATGTAACTTGGTGGCACAGACTCCGCAGCCCAGCACAAATATCTTGCCGGGATCATCGAGGTTTTCCAGGATTTCTTCAAAGGGTTTGGAAGAGGAGATTATCATAGGTATCCATTCTGCAAAAGGAAAAGATGGTATTAAAGTTTACCAATACATTCGAATAAATTAGCATAACTATCATTGTTTTGTGCTGATGTTCCTCTTGCGTTTTCCGCATCTTCTGCAGAAATAATGTTTCTCTGCAACACTGGAAGAGAAATCAGAATAGCCTCCGGTATTTTTCCATTCATGGATACCAATAAAGCAAAGGAGTTTGGATAATTGCATTCCAATCTCCTTATTTTTCAATCTCCGGCATTCCTATACCCACAAATGTCAGCTTGGTCTCAACAGGCAAGCCACTACCTTCATGGAGTTTGATTTCCTGCTTGCTGACTTCCACTTTAACATCTTCGCGATCCAGACCGGCTTCTTTCATATATTCAAGCACTATTTCCCTGCCGAGTTTTTCAGCTGCTTCAAGTGCATCCGGATAACTTGGGAATTTTTGCCTGCCATGCGGGGAGAACATCATTATGCCTGCTTTGTTTCCCTTGGATATCGTACGAATCAGAATCTCCACACGTTTGATACCTTTACCCACAACTGCCCCCACAGCATTACCAACTTCCGCATGTTCAGGGAGGATTATGTCGGCATCCAGCAATTCATTCACTTCATTCACATAAGCACTTACAGGTCCGCCCAGAAGTATAACCGGAACATCTACTTTGAAATGACTGTAAAACTCTTTCTGGTTTGCAATGATTGTCTCAATTTCCTCTTTATCCACCTTCCGGAGAAGATAGGCCATTATGTATAATGCCATATTATGGGCAAATTTGGATTTTACAGTCTTGGAAAACTTGCTTTTTTCCAGAAAAGTCAACCTGCCCAATGTGTTTGCACCTATATGGGATGCTTCCGCATTCCAGGCATCATACTCACCGAGTACATGTAATGCATCCGTAGGAGTAAAGCCGATAGCCTGCACCAGTCTTTTCTGGATCAGCCTGTCCAAAAGCAGAGGAGAAGGCAATCTGTCGATGAATATCTCGGTAACAGAGACGGGTTCTTCACCTATATTATCCAGAATTTCCTTTTCAAGTTTACTGATATTTGGAATCTCTTTACCTGTTTTAACAAAGAATTTGGTGGGCTGGATATTCTCACACATCTGCATTTTGGAAGGAGTACGTGAAAGTTTGAGCTTATCAATAATCGATGGCCATTTAGAAGCTGCTACACATAGAGGCATGACCCGGCGAGGGCCAATGTTTATCTTCTGGGCTTTGATCCAAACGTGGCTATCTCCCCCCATAGCTGAGGTTTCCATGCGTAGGGCCTGTACCTTGGTCTGCCAGCCTCCCACTACTGCGCCCCTGTCGGTAATCTCGGGCAACCCGTCATTTATCATGGCTACATCGGTACTGGTACCACCGACATCAATAGCAAGACATGTCGGAGAATCCGATAAATAGGACGCACCGACAAGACTTGCGGCAGGTCCTGAAAATATGGATTCAATGGGTTTTTCTTTGGCTTCCTCGATACCCACAACTGAACCATCACATTTGAGCATCAGAAGACGAGCATTAATGTTACGTCTTTCCATTTCACCAATAACTGTTTCTATGAACTGACTTGTTATAGGTATCAATTGGGCATTGAGATAAGCAGTAACTCCTCTTTCATAGGCCCCCAATGCCTGGGACAGCTCATGGCCACAGACCACCGGCATTCCGGTAATTTCTTTTACGATCTCTTTTGCCCGCAGTTCATGGTTTGGGTTACGTATACTAAAATAGGACGAAATGGCAAAAGCCGACACGTTCTCCTTCATTTTTGTCACATAATCCCTGATAGCCTGCTCGTCCAGAGGGGCTATTTCCTCACCATAAGAGCCGTGTCCCCCTTTAATTACAACAGAATTGTCGATGGAATGTCCTTCAGGAATCGAATAATCCCCGATCATCAACAATGCCACAGGGTAACCGGTTTTTTCCAGAATGGTGTTCGTGGACAGGGTTGTGGAGACAGATACTAATTTTACCTTTGTAAGGTACTCTTGATCCAATCCGTCAAGCGAATTTCTTATTCCTTCAAGAAGGTCCGGATAAGTGGTAAGAGCTTTATTTGAATCGATTACTGCTCCGTCCGAATCCCTGATTATAACCGAATCCGTATATGTGCCACCTGCATCAATTCCCATACTGTATTGCATAATAGTTGTCTCCAATTAATTAGTCCATCTCTAAATTATATGCTGCAAGCATAATCAAATTAATACACAGGAAACAATATATCCTGTATCGCAAACTGCCTGTACACAACATGTTGTGAACGATTTGCAATGTATCACATGGTTTTGCATTATCCATACAAAATCATGATTATATAATATATATCATTTGGGGAATGCCAGTATAAAAAGACATGGTATGCAACAGTATTAATGAAATAGAAGGGATTTCAAGGCAAATGTAGCATGAATAACGATATGCAGGATCGTAATAATCCTGCAAGGGAGCATTTAGCATATTGCTTATAGACCGGTAAACCATTCGATTGGCCCCAGAGTATAGCATCTATTTCATAAATTCTGAATAGATTTGCCTATACTTTTATTGCAATATGTTTAACTAATTAAATACTGGTATAGTTTTAAACATACTGATTTATGCTTTAATAGGAATTCTGATCACAGCGTAATATTTGTATATTATAAGAATCTGGAAATCGACTTAGAACAACATTTGAAAAAATATGATCCGTTTATCTAGTTGTACCAACTTCAAGCATTCTTCAACAAGGAACACAGCCTCCTCATTCAAATTACCATAACTTAACTACTCTTCGAAATAGCTTCCCAGATGTACAATCCCCCCAACATAGGCCCCATCACAAACAAAAAAGATAACATCAGAACAGCAATGAGTTCGCTATTAATACCACGCGGATCAATTAATTCATTTCCAACAAGCACTAAACCATTTATTGCAGAAAAAAACAAAATTATCTTCAGATTCCTGGTATTGTTGCATCCGATAGAACGAGCATAAATGTAGAAACTTACAGGCATTGCTACCAGAAGCAATGTAAGAAGCATGAATGCAATTCCTTGTAAAAAGTTAAATTCATTCTCAACTCCTAAATTGAGCTTTGAGTGCGAAATAATTGCCAAAAACGCAATTACACATGAACAGACGATCAAAGGCAGACCAGCAACATTCCTGCTCTTAAATACTTTAAACACAATCAAGGACATTGGAAGTATGTAGATAACACCTACTATCAGGTGATAGATATCTATAATCGGTTCAGGCAAGTACATGTTGACTAAAGTCATTCCTAAAACTGACCATCCTAGCCAAATCCATCCCATAAATAAAAGAGATGCCTCCCAGGGTTCCTCTTTAATTCTATCAATAGATGATGTTGGCAATCCATGTTTCCTTTTCATTTTTTCTTTCTCCAAATCCAACTATCCACTTCAAATGCACCACAGTGTTACTTCTTCAATAAATAGAATTGTATTTAAATTTCCTTCACTAAAAGCGCAGCAGCCTCATTCAATTTACCACAACTCAACTACTCTTTGACATAACTTCCCAAATGTATAATCCCCCAAATATAGGACATATCACATACAGAAAACAAATTCGAACCCTGCCTCCGGGCACGGGGTTTCAGTTATTCCGTCAAGACTTGCTGAACCCCACTAACATCGTTATGATGTTGCATTATGTCTAACTATGCCACATAATAAATAATTTCTGACCATATCATCAAACTGAAAGTGAACGGTTGAATACAAGGATAGAACTATTTCTTACAGGAAAGATATGGCATAAATCAGCAGGCGTGCCGGACATCCGGCTTAGAAGTTGATTACAAAAAAAGCATTTTTAATAAAAAGCCCGGCAAAAAACTCACTCCGCCAGCATGACAAAGAATCTCACTAAAGGGTTTGGATGGAAGTAGGCAACTAAATAATATAATATTGTATTAATTATCAAAACTATAAGTGCTACAGTTGACAATTTGTTAATAGATGGTTTGTATGACATTGTGTCCCTTATGATTTTGTTACTTTGCATCTGCGGTAATGTTTGATATACAATATACTTAATATAGGCATTAGCAGAAAGAAGCCTGCTATTTTGATGTCTGAAACTACCTCAAGCCAGAAAAATTGAATCATGAGATCATCGACCTGTCCTAACTTCAGTTTAGCTATATGCAAAATCATGGGAACAATAACACATATAACTGGCAACAAAACAACTAACTTTATTTCTTTAGTAGTTTTTGTAAGATCAAAATTTATCGAAGGCAGTAAATAAACAAACAGACCATAAGGAAGAATGACAATATAAAGCAGTAGTGATGGCAATTGGTTATAAGGGAAACCCATGTAGAATATTTGGTCAGTATTTGAATATATTACAATTTCTGCAAATCTTTGGATAGGAAACAATAAGGCATAAAACAGTGAATCCGGGTGGGCTTCATAGACCATGGCCCTAGTATATCCTAGCACAGCCACCATGGTCTGGTATATTCCAGCAATTAATAGAGGTATGCAGCATGATACCTTTCTAATATCAGTTCTGCTCTGAAAAATATTCTGCATAATGGGGGCCAATGGCATAAAAAAAAGAATAAAAACTAATACAGTAATCAACAAAGCAAACATGTTCTGGATAAGACTAAGCCCTGTCCCCCTCATCATGCCTATTGTCAAAGTAATGGCAATTAACAATAGATGCTGCATAACAAAAAGAAGAGATTCAAATGGCATTTTATCTTTAATTTTTGAGATAGATTGAATAAAGAAATTCATTATTAACCACTATCCATATGGATTTAACAATTGTATTGCTTTATATCATCATAAATTTTGTATTTGATACAATTCAAGATGCTTTCACATTATTTTTTAAAAAAGAATTAATGTCACAAATGAGCTTTTTAGGGGAGCCCCATTTGTGATATATCAGCCTTACATAACGTAATCATACAATCCATGATTATACTTTGCAGTTTCTCGGACACATTGAGCTGTATAGTATCCTACGTATAAGTCTGAATCGAAATTTTGTGGATCATTAGTAACTTCATCCCATATATAGTCGAAATACTGGGCACTAAAATCAGCATTGCTTTCAGTAGCTTCATCAGGATTTGTCACCGTTATAGATTGGTTGTTACCACTGACATAGTCACCAAAATCATATCCTGAGTTCCACTGGGCATAAACATAACTCTCGTAAGCATCATGTGCATTACTATTAAACAGATTTTCTACAAAATTCAATGACTGATCAAGTGCTCCAGCGGAATGAAAAGGAATTCCAGCATCTGAAATATAATGGCTGGCAATTCCAAAATCTTGATGTGCAGCGACATAGTTTGCATTATCAGCATAGACTTTTGCAGTACCGGCAAAAGCATCGCATCTTCCTGCAGCTCCACCAATACCAGTTTCAGCATCTTCATAATGATTATAGTATCTGTATCCTGGAAGTTCATAACCTGACTCGTCGGGATCATCTGCTTTGTTTCTTGCATATGATGCATATGAAGAACCATCACAAGCATACTCTGCAAAGTCCTTATGGGGGGTGGCAGTCCATTTCGTCCCAATATCTTGATAATCACTAAAAGCTTCTTTCTCTATCATAGGCCCCAGTTCAGCCATAAATCCATAATCATCCTTGGTTATCTTATCTGGGTACCTATTCCAGATATCCTGCAGTCCAACTTTATATTCTTCCTTTTCTTTATCAGAAACGTCGAAATTGTTAATATATTTCATCTTAATAGTTTGACTTTCAGGATTTGTTGCAGCAAAAGCAAGTCCTCTGAACGGCATATTTTTCACTACATCCGGTAAAGAATTCTGCAATGCCAAGTAATCATCAACTTCTTTCATTCCTTTCTCCCCCAGTTCAGCCTCTAAAGCCTCCATTTTTAACTGGGCAGGATCTTTTACCGGAGTGCTGTTTTGTTCATCTGTTGAAGCCACTGTTGATGGTATTAAGCACAGGCACAATACCATAGCAATACATGCTATCAAAAGGCTATCTCTTTTCTTCATCGTTTATTTACCTCTTTGATTTACTAAACCACAGAGGCAAAGCTACGCCTATATAGTGTAAACTAAAGACCTAACTCTGCCCCAGATCATGGGGTTCAGTCATCGCAGTAAGATCATGACCCTTCCCTCGAACATCTTTAAGATGTTGCATTATATCCTATATGATAGACAGTATAAGTATTTTCTAACCACATCATCGAACTGTTTTCTTTCAGTTCGACGATATGGTCACAAAAGATATATCCTTTTTTGTGCATGACAAATTATTATGAATCATAGGAGAAACTTTATGATTAGAAAAATTGTATTATTACTAATAGTAATGCTTGTGTCGGTATCTTTTACCGCAGCTACTGCCAGTCAGGACAACGGATATACCACAGTTCCTGTCAAGTCAGACCCTACGATCACACCCAGATGGGTTTCTGAGACCATCACACAGGGAGAAACAAACTGGCATAGTAGAACAGTCAGTTCTTACACAACTTTACATCATATAGACTTGAACTGGGGCGATGCAAGCGACTCACTCAGATTAAAAGTGTACTCTCCAAGCAACCAGCTAATTGGAACATTCTATGACAATTCCGACGGTGTCATCGATGGAAGAATTAACATTGAAATAACAAACTCCGATGGAATTGAAATCGGAACATGGCATCACGAGGTCTACGGCTATAGTGTCACAGGTACAGAAGATTATTATATCTGAAAATTGCTTCCATTGTCATGAGGAATTTATGGACTCTCTTTTTGCTTTTCATACTCATTTGCAGTCCAGCCCTAGCCAGTACAAATGGCTACGAAGTATCTCCATATACGGGCCCTGAAAGAGGTATGTATGAAGGTGGTGGCGATGACGCCACCCTGACTTTCTGGGAACTCCCGTTATCCCTCCAGATAGTATATATCTCCGGGTTATTGGGCGCCTTGCTAGCTGTCTACAAGTTCCTGCCTTTGTTGCTCGGAAAAGTAAGACAAAACTGCAAAAAACAAAATCGGGATGAAATTTTCAAATTTATAACCGCTAACCCCGGAAATACGATCTCTGACATTGAAAAACATCTCAAATTGAACAGAAGCACTATCCGGTACCATTTGAAAATGCTTCAGATATTTAACAAAATAAAATATGTCCGAAAGGGGAAATTTGTAATGGTTTTTGAGAATATTTCCAGATGCACCTAGAAAGAAAAACTCGTATTCATCTTGCAGAATGATACGAGGAGAGACATTTTAATAACTATATTCAGGAAGCCGGGAATTACAAATCAAGATCTCACTCAGGCATTCGATCTGGCTAAAAGCACCGTCCACTGGCATATTAATGAGCTGTGCAATGAAGGATTTGTACATTTCAAGACCGATGGGAAATACAAACGATATTTTATTAAGCCGGAAATCAAGACATATCTGGAAAAAATCCTGCTGGCATCTGATTTCTCCAGAAAATCGCGGATTTAAGAAAACAATTGCTGGTTCCGGTCTGTTTGTTCCATAGTGTTAGATATTAAGACCGTGCACTTAATAAACCTATCTTAGGATTCAGTGGCACAAAAAAATCGGTATAACTATGTGTGTCAAGATTAGCTCCTTATTAGATTCTCCACAACTCAACTACTCTTTGACATAACTTCCCAAATGTATAATCCCCCAAATATAGGACATATCACATACAGAAAACAAATTCGAACCTTGCCTCCAGGCACGGGGTTTCAGTTATTCCGTCAAGACTTGCTGAACCCCACTAACATCGTTATTATGTTGCATTATGTCTAACTATGTCACATAATAAATACTTTCTGCCAATGCCATAAATATTGCGAGATTATCAAATTAGGTCATAATTCCTCCCATTCTAATTTGATGATATTAAGTCACACATAATTTGCAAATGAATTGGTTTGTTTGACCTTATTTTGCAAATTCGCAGTTACAAACAATTGATATGCCACAAACTTCATAATCGAATACATTTCCTTACTTGCATTCTTCATCCCCTAACATCAAATTTTACAGTCCATTTTATATTCTTATGTATTCTCTCACATTCTGCTCTTTTTGAATATTCTTCTTCAAATCCCTCATCCTCGATGTTCTCATTCCGCAGGTGCATCCCGATCTGTTTTTTCCTTCCGTTTTCATAGAGAAAACGAAGTTTTTTCTCATACTTCATATGAATCGATCCAACGATTTTCCACATCTTATTGACCCAGTGATCGATTCGTTTCATTGTTCCTTCATTCTGGACTTTTGAATCAGAAGAATATGCAATAACAGGTTTTGCCTTCAATTTATACCATACATCAGCATGATTGTTGAACGAATCATACCCTCCATCCAGTGCATAAGTATCGATGTCCACTCCCATTTTTACCAATACATCAATGTGTTTTTTCAATTCGGGTGAATCATTTGCAGCACCCTTTGTATGTGTCATATAGATTGGAAGTGTACCAATCATCGTGATATGTGCCTTATCCATCTTACATTTGTAATGCGGATTATAATCCGCATATCTATCATATCTGGATGCTTCAAGAGGTGTCGAATCTGTTTTTAGATCCCTAATCTTTGTAATTCTGGCTATTTTCTTTCCAATCCTGAACATAATTTCATTAAATCCCTCTTTTCCCAGCCTGTATTTTACAAAATGGTGAATCGCGTTAAATCGAAGATTTAACGGGAGTTACTACATAGTAGTAACAGTGTTGCATGTGAGGGAAGATTAATAATACCATTATCATCTTCAAAACACAGAAGCCTGGCTTCCTGATTTGTTAAGGTAGATATCGTTTTTTCAAAAGAGAGGTTTCTATAGGATTTACAACGATGAGCTTTATCATTGAAGTAATCTTATACCTGAAGTGCCAGTCCTTATCGGCATAATATCTACGTTCTACATAGGAAGCAATGTCATCGATATCCAGAAAATACAATAACTGGCATATTGATACGCTGTCTTTGTTCAGATAACTGGCTATTGAATCTCTGGTACAGATTTCGTCCGAAACATTGTGATAATATTTCATGGACTGGCACATTTTCTAATATATAAACGTAATGCATGAGCTACGCTCATGCAACGTTCCGTGGTAATGGAAAAAGAGTTACGCTTTTAAAGCGAAAAGCTAATTTGATGGTCTCTTCTTTAGACAATGATACTTCATCTGTAATGTCTATTGTATTAAGATATTCATCTTTTCTCTTGGTGGGATTTCTGTAATCAGTACTTACCGGTTTGAACATAAGAAAATTTTATAGTGTCTATGTTACAATTTATACCCTGCCATCCAATTATCAAAAACATATATTTTATATCATGCTAGAAATATTATTGCGTTGTATCCTCTTTATAAATAGTGAAATGACTGATTTTTTATTTGTTTCAAAAAATTATTATTTCAACTTATTTTTTCTCTACCTCTAGAGTATCTGCCCACTCAAAGCTATAATGGTAATAGTTATCTCCAACTTTCATGAACTCAGTATCATTGTTATACAGAATCAAGTCGAATTCATCCAGATTATCCATGACCTCTTCATTCTTATAAGGAACTTTGATCATATTCCCCGGAGAGGACACCGCTTTGTGTATATAGGGATAATTTTTCAGTTCCTCTTGGGTAAATTCCACAAAATTGCTTGGTTCCTCCTGAACTGGCTTTGCTGACACATAAAGGCCTGCTCTGGGGCTGTCTATAACTGCTCCGGGGTCGTCTATACCTGTTTCAGGGTGCTCTATTGCTAAAAAGAAGTAAGCAATTGCAATCACAAAAAAAAGAATGGCAGCTCCACCAATAACCTTTCTTTTTGTATTCATTCTTTCTTTACCTCATTCAATTTACTCCAGAGGCAAGATAAGCCAAACTTTAAGTATCCTCAAAGCCAACATAATCATGCCTTCGGGCACGGGGTTTCAGTTATTCCGTCAAGACTGGCTGAACCCCACTAACATCTTTTTATGATGTTGCATTATGTTCTAACTATGTCACGTAATAAATGATTTCTGACCATATCGTCAAACTGAAAGTGAATGGTTGAATACATAGGATAGAACTATTTCTTACAGGAAAGATATGGCATAAATCAGCAGGCGTGCCGGACATCCGGCTTAGAAGTTGATTACAAAAAAAGCATTTTTAATAAAAAACCCGGCAAAAAACTCACTCTGCCAGCCTGTCCTTCACATCCCGGATACCTTTCAGCTGGTCCAGACACCCGATCATCTCAAGGCTTTCGTAGATCACCTCCCATGCACAGTCCTTCTCGGTATCGACCTCGCATTTTTGCCGTCCATGGAACCGCCGCAGGAACCGTTGAGAAGTTCCTTGGGACACTGGGCCGCGGGACAGACACCGCCGAACTCGGCGATGGTGCACGGGCCGCACATGGAACAGAGGTGATGAATGATACGATCCTCTGCCATGGCACCCAAGGAATCGGTGTTGTTGGCAGGATAGACATCAACATCCACAAAGCGGGCGATGTTGGAAGTGCCGATTCCGCATCGGCATCCTTAAGGTTGGATGTCATCGCGATCTCCAACTCTCCTCCAGCATGACAAAGAACCTCACTAAAGGGTTATGGAAGATGAGATCATCATGATTTATTCAGATAGAAGTATTCCGCGTCAGATTCCTGTTTCAGTGCTTCTTTTATCAGATATGATATCATTGGAAGGTTTCTTGCCCTTATTTATGTAATTCTAAAACATTCCTTAACAAAAAAGATTGCAGTTACGATAAACACAACCCCAATACCTATACTTATATAATAGATAGGTTCTACATTAAAAAACGGTACCCACCAATAACCGGATGGAACCCCGATGGTACGCACACCAAAATTAACAAAAAGCATTCCAAAAGATACGCAAACAAGAGATAAAATGAAAGATAATATTTTTGTTTTGAAGATATTATTTTTGGATATCATTTCTATTTTCCATTTTCTTTGATTTAAATTAAAAGTTTTCAACTTTACAACTCCAAGCCCCATTTCAAAAAATTAAGAAGGGGATGACAGAATAAGTAAGTATTTAAATCATCCCATTCCAACATTTAAAATTGAGAAGCTGTCAGGCTATTATCCCACACAAAATCATAGGGTGAACCATACGGTCTTCTCTCTTCACAAGCTCCATTTATTGATTGAGAACCTTCATAGTTACCTACCCATTCTACTGTATATTTACCAGCATTTCCTATCTGGCACTCCCCGGGCTTGGGTCTTACTTTGTCTTGATGAAGTACAAAATCACCGGATATTCCGCAATTAACCCCTTGATACACAGCACCAAGATTGACTGTTACAACTTCCTCGTCACCTATAATATCTGCATCAGGCGAATAAACAATCAGGTCATAATTAGAGTTGCCAATATTTACTTTGTTGCAAAAATCACGGAGATTTGAGTCATCACCTAAGGGTTCTGTATTTTCTCTATTTTGTGCTGAACTCCATTGCCAATAATAATAATGTTCTCTACCTAGTTCATCAGTTTTATCTAACTTATAGAGGGCGACCAAATTATCAGAACTTGCCATCACAACCCCATTGGAATTTTTTACTTCCAGATGCTCAGTCCACGAATTTACATATTGTATGTTCTCTTTATCATATGGAAGTGAATTTTTCAAACCTACTTCCGGTTCTATTCCAAAAACACCTGCATCTCCGTACTTTTGTTTCATTTTATCTACATATACCTCAAATTCTTTTTCAGATAATCCCGGAGTTTCAGGAGTTATTGTTTTACTCGCTTTTGCCACAAGCACATGATCACTTTTATTGAGATTTTCTTCAATATCCATCACTTCAAGCGATTTATCATTCATGTGCTCTGCACTCACTGCTGGTATAAATGCCATGCTAACCAACAACATTGCTGTTAGCATTGCACCTATTCCAGATTTGACATTCATTTTCATTTACTTTTACCTCTTTGATCTACTAAACCACAGAGGCAAAGCTACGTTTATATACTACAGAAAACAAATTCGAACCCTGCCTCCGGGTACAGGGTTTCAGTTATTCCGTCAAGACTGGCTGAACCCCACTAACATCTTTTTATGATGTTGCATTATGTTCTAACTATGTCACATAATAAATAATTTCTGACCATATCGTCAAACTGAAAGTGAATGGTTGAATACATAGGATAGAACTATTTCTTACAGGAAAGATATGGCATAGATCAGCAGGCGTGCCGGACATCCGGCTTAGAAGATGATTACAAAAAAAGCATCTTCAATAAAAAGCCTGGCAAAAAACTCACTCTGTCAGCCTGTCCTTCACATCCCGGATACCTTTCAGCTGGTCCAGACACCCGATCATCTCAAGGCTTTCGTAGATAAGTTCTCAGGCAAGTAATTTTCAGTGAACATAGAATAAAATGAATCTTTTACAAAACTGAAAGTTATTATTTGGATATCTTCAACATTGGGTGGACAACTAAAATTATGTATATCTACCTTTCAAGCATCATGGAATTCAAAAGATTGTGCAGGAGTATGATCTAGATTGTACACATTTGCTTGCAGGACGTTAAAATTACCCACACGATGTTAATGAGAACCTATTTTTCTATAATTAATATGAGACCCTTAAAATACAAAAAAATAAAAGAAAGTGTTTTATTTTCCACTTTCAAGTACATCCGTCACGCATTTCTCAATTTGTGTAGTATTGGAATTGTAGTACACTCCGTTAATTTGAACAATATCATCACCTACAATAGTAATTGTTGATATTCGTTGTCCCCCTTCATAAAAATTGAGGGCATACAAATATCCACCAAGATCTTTTTGCTCCTCCATTTTTGTGAATGGAAAACCGGAAATACAATTTACCAGATTGGTTATTTCGCTTCCATCTTTTATATCAATCGAATCCCCGCTTAATCCGTTTATGATCGATATTTTAGTTACATCTGCATAACTAACGTTCAGTATTTCAGATCGTATGTCTTTTTCAGGTTCATCTGTGGTAAATTCAGTGAAACCCACTAAACCGATTATGACAATGAATAGCATCACCACGTGTATTATTTTGACCAATTTTATCTCGCTCCACTACCTTTCCATAAAAATAAAAAGTTAGAGAACCTGCTTTGCAACAGATTCTCTAATATTTTTATTAATCAATATACACCATATCGTCAATATAACCATCCACAGCCACATTGACATTATTTCCACCCCATCCATTATTAATTATCATGTACTTGTAGTTGATAAGTTCGACATATCCATGAGCAATTAACCAATGGTTAGTATACGTTGGATGATTAACTGTGAGAACAATTGCAGGTTTATCTGAATTGATAAGAGATTTCAATTTGCTGAAACTAAAAGAATATCTAGAATCTGCGCTGTAATCATCATCCAGGTTCTGATCTTCTAAGTAATCATTTAGTCCGTTCTTAATTGTTAAAGCAGTCGTTCCTTGGTTTGGAATATAGCCACCATTAATTATGAGGCTCAGTAAATCATCTTGGTTTTCGTTGGATGAATCAACAAAGCCATCATAATGTTGATCATCAAAATATATTAGCGTGATACCAGCAGCTATAGGTCCACAGAATATGTTGTCATCTTCCCATGTTCTCAATGAACCGTCCAACGATCCACTACCTATAGATCGTCCACTCATCCTATTGTTTAAGGCTTTCAGATCAGCAAGTTTCTTATCTTTGTCTGTACTCGCAACTGTATAAACATATTCAGGAGTTACTGTTTCATCTACGGCATTTCTCATTCCGATCTGGAATAACTCTCCTTGCTTATCTTCCATGTAGGCAAGGGGACCATTGTAGACATATGTTTTATCACTGTCACTAAACGGAGATTTGCCTTCTAATGAAAATTCAGGAACAGAAAGGTCATTTACATTAATTATAATGTAGCCACCATTCATCATTGAAAATGACACTGCTTCCAACTCACCATTCAGATTATTCAGTGGAATGGGGCTAATTAATTCCTTTGATTCACCCATAATATTCAGGAATAGTTCACCATATTCTTTTTCTGTACTAAATTCATTCTCCTGCCCCACGGCAGCCGGTACAATTACCATGGTTGCAACAAACATTGCAATTAGCGTTAGCGTTGCAATTCTTATTTCTTTTGTTCTCATGTATTTACCTCTTTGATCTACTTAAACCACAGAGGCAAAGCTACGTTTATATACTACAGAAAACAAATTCAAACCTTGCCTCCGGGCACGGGATTTCAGTTATTCCGCCAAGACTGGCTGAACCCCACTAACATCTTTTTATGATGTTGCATTATGTTCTAACTATGTCACGTAATAAATGATTTCTGACCATATCGTCAAACTGAAAGTGAATGGTTGAATACATAGGATAGAACTATTTCTTACAGGAAAGATATGGCATAAATCAGCAGGCGTGCCAGACATCCGGCTTAGAAGTTGATTACAAAAAAAGCATTTTTAATAAAAAGTCCGGCAAAAAACTCACTCCGCCAGCATGACAAAGAATTTCTCTAAAAGGTTTGGATGATAGGGTCATCTTGATACCTTCAGGTCTTTTTCATATAACGGTATTCAACATCAGATTCCTGTTTCAGTGTATCTTTGATGAGTTTTGATATCAACGGAAGGTTTCGTGCCTGGCATTCCAGCTTATCGGCAAGTCTTCTGACCTGAAGCAATGTGCCCATTACAATTACATCGGTCCACTCGGCCTCGTGGGAAACAGCATCACGTTCAAGCGCTGCATCCCCGCCGCGTGCCAGAATCTCCTGCTTGATGATCAGGGCCTCGGTAGTGGTAATGTTACTGATACGCAGTACACGGTTCACGGTCTTATTCTTCATAATGGTGGAACCCGTTTCGGTAACACCGATATTTTTCATCACAAGAGCTGCATCATCGGGGTTTGTGATGTCAAGCACACTGACCTCAAACCCCTTTTCCTCCACGACCGGCTGTCTGCCCCGTATCGCCTCGGCTATTCGTACAGCATCCGTTGTCGCAGCCACATCGTGGGTGCGTATAATGTGCGCCCCTTTATGCACAGCAATTGCGGTTGCTGCCAGACTTCCATATAATCTTTCAGCAGCAGGCTTGTTCAGGACCTCGCCTATGAAGGATTTGCGGGAAAGAGCTGCAAGAACCGGTCTGCCAAAAAGCTGCAGACGTTCAAAACGGTCAAATGTCTCAAAATCGTATATCGGATCTTTTTCGGGGACCCATTTACCAATAGCGGGATCCAGAATTAATCGATCCATATCAATACCCTTCCCTTCACACATCTCAATGATTGCCTCCAGGGAATCCATAACCGCATCCATCCCAAGCACGTCACCCGGTACTTTCCGGGAGGCCATTACAACAGCAGGACATTCATGGTCTGCCACCACACCCGCCATGTTTACATCAGTCATGAAACCGGAAACATCATTTACAAGGTCAGCGCCCCTGTCAAGACACTGGTCGGCAATATCCGCAAACACGGTGTCCACTGAAAGAACAGCATCCACGTTTCCTGCAAGAGCATCTATTGCAGGAAGTAATCGTTCCCGTTCTATTTCCTTGCTTATGGGTTCTGCAAGGGGCCAGGTGGAGCGGCCGCCTATATCAAGCACGGTTGCACCTTCCTCCACCATTGCAGAAGCAGCATCAATGAGGGAATCTTCCCTGACAACAGATCCCTTGTAAAAGGATTCATGGCTTAGGTTCAATACACCCATCAATCTTACGGGGTGGTTGTCTCCTACATTTAGTCCACATATGTCAACATCGACTACCATTGAAACTACCAGCTGATTTTATATTTAACAGGATAATTACTCAATTTTCTTTGCAGCAAAGGTCACATGGGTCAGAAGCGTGGCTATGGTCATAGGTCCCACGCCCCCTGGCACCGGTGTAATAAGTGAGGCTTTATTCACAACATTTTCAAAGTCCACATCACCATATATCTTGCCTTCTTCTTCGGTGATTCCCGCATCAAAAACAACAGCTCCTTTTTTGACCATATCTTCTTTGATGAGATGCTTTACACCGGCTGCAACTACAAGTATATCGGCACCTGCGGTGTAACTTTTAAGATCTTTGGTGTAAACATGGCATACCGCCACTGTAGCATTGCGGTTTAAGAGCATTGCTGCCATGGGTTTACCAACTACATTACTGTGACCGACTATCACAACATCTTTTCCTTCAATGTCTACATCATAATATTCAAGAGCACGAATTATCCCCGCAGGCGTGCAGGGAACAAAACCCTCGTCGCCGATCATCAGGTTGCCCACGTTATAGGGATGGAAACCATCCACATCCTTTGCCGGATCAATAGCCTGCATGGCTTTTTTTGCATCCAGATGCTGAGGCAAGGGCAACTGAAGCAGTATACCATGAATATCTGCACGCGTGTTCAGATTCTTGATCCTATCCAGCAGTTCCTTCTGGGTGATAGAGGCGTCGAGCTTCTGATCCTCCGCATAAATGCCTACCCTGTCACATGCTTTATGCTTCAGTCGTACGTACAATTGCGAGGCGGGGTCCTGTCCCACAAGGATAGTTGCAAGGCCGGGGACCATACCGTCATCAGCCTTCATAGAAGCTATTTCTTCTGTTAATTCTGCCTCAATCTGCTTTGAAATCGCTCTGCCGTCTATGATTCCCTGTTTAGCTTCACCCGCCATTTAACCACCTTAGAGATGCTTGTAGATCGGGAAGTCGCTGCACAGCTGCTGTACATCAGCATTAACCTGATCCAGTACATCCTGATCTTTTGGATGCTGGATTACTGTTTCTATGAAGTTAGCAACATCTTCCATCTGAGCCTCCTTCATACCACGAGTGGTGACCGCAGGAGTACCTGCACGCAGACCGCTTGTGATGAACGGACCCCGGGTTTCGAAGGGTATAGTGTTCTTGTTGATAACAATCCCACCATTACTCATATAGGTCTCAGTCTCCTTACCGGTCAGATCATATTTGTTGAGATTGATAAGCATAAGATGATTATCCGTGCCACCGGCCACTATATCAAAATCACGGTCTATCAGACTTGCACAGAGAGCTTTTGCATTTTTTACGGTCTGTTTCTGGTCCTGCTTGAACTTATCCGAAAGAGCTTCCTTAAATGCAACTGCCTTGGCAGCAATAATATGCATAAGAGGACCACCCTGGAGACCGGGGAAGACTGTTTTATCCACACCTTTTGCATATTCTTCACTACACATGACCATCCCGCCACGGGGGCCCCTCAGTGTTTTGTGTGTAGTTGTTGTTACAAAATCAGCATATGGCACCGGACTTGGATGTTCACCAGCTGCAATCAGGCCTGCGATATGGGCAACGTCGGCAAGCAGATATGCATCCACTGAATCAGCGATTTCCCTGAAGCGCTTGAAATCGATCGTGCGGGAATATGCAGAAGCACCGGTAACTATCATCCGGGGTTTTTCCTTTTTTGCCATTTCCTCAAGGGCATCGTAATCCAGCTCTTCGGTTTCCTCTGCTACTCCGTAGGGTACAATATCATAAAGTTTACCTGAAAAACTTACAGGACTTCCATGCGAGAGGTGACCTCCATGAGAGAGGTCCATTGCCATAATCCTGTCACCTGGATTAAGGACAGAGAAGTAAACAGCCATATTGGCACCTGAACCTGAATGCGGCTGGACATTCACATGCTCGGCACCAAAAATTTCCTTGGCCCTTTCAATCGCCAAATCTTCTGCAATATCAACAAAGTCACAGCCTCCGTAGTACCTCTTACCGGAGTAACCTTCTGCATACTTGTTGGTCATAATGGAACCCTGAGCTTCCATCACCGCCCTGCTTGTGTAATTTTCTGATGCTATAAGGTTGAGTTTATAGTCCTGTCTTTCGGCCTCAAGCTCCAGTGCTCTGGCAATATCGGAATCTGTTTCTGAAATATAAGACATATTGTTCCTCCTTGTATCTTTGAATTTATGAAATAATCATAATATATGTACACGTCTTCCTTTTACGTACAGTCTACCTTCGGCAAACAACTTAACTGCTTCGGGGAAAATAATATGTTCCTGTGCAAGTATTCTTTCAGAAAGGGATTCTTCTGTATCTGAATCAAGTACAGGTACACTTTTTTGTAGAATAATCGGGCCGGAATCCATCCCTTCGTCAACAAAATGTACAGTGCAACCTGTGATTTTTACACCATAGTCCAGCGCCTGTTTTTGGGCATGCAGACCTTTAAAAGAAGGCAAAAGGGCAGGATGAATATTCATGATCCTGTTACTGTATGCATTTATCACATCGGAACCTAGAATTCGCATGAAACCAGCAAGTAAAAGCACATCTGTACTGGATCTTGCAAGAACGTCCAGAAGTGCATTATCTAAATCTTCTTTGGATTGATAAGCAGCCGGGTCGATAAAAACAGCATTTATGCCATGATTCATAGCCCTTTTAAGACCATAAGCGTCCTTATTATCACTTATAACCACACTGACATTGGCATTTGGGATATAACCACTTTCTACATTATCAATAATTGACTGTAGATTAGAGCCCCTGCCGGATATCAGGACTGCAATGTTGAGAGTCATTGCCCATCCTAAAGGAATTGCCATATATTATAGTTTTGGAAAAAACAATACGAAAATCAATAATCAACACTCTCACTGGCCCTTTCACTTATAAGGTCATCCAATTCCTCTGAATCAGAAAGAGAATCCAATTCCTTTCTTTCAATCAGGACTGTGTGTTCTACCGATGTAATTTTACTTTCTCCTTCAATGATATAAACCGATCTTGTACGTGTGATGGTAGATATATTGCTCATCAAATGAGCTCGCTTTACCATCGCATTGCTGTACTTACTTACCCCGGTCAGGAAAGTAGTGGAACAGTCCCTGGAAACTGCATTAAAAGGTGCCTGGGATATTGAAAGTACATCATAGCCTAGCCCGTAAATGAAACTCAGGATACCATTTGTAGGAGGGTGCAAGGTGCCATTTTCATCAGTTTCCTGACGGGAACGGTGAAACGGACCCAAAATATCAATGGATTTTGCAAGCGCCACATCAAGCAACTCTTCCAGTTCGAGTACAACATCAATGGAAGCATCCATACAGCCTTCCTCATATTTACTGATGGTGCGCCGGGATACTCCCAGATGTGACGCCAGGGAACCAATGGACATCGAAAGTTGACTTCTGGCATCCCGCAGCACATCACCATCAATGGAAACATAGAGACCCCCGGGAGCCGCTGAAATCAGAGGAGGTATACCTTCTACAAAATAATCATATAGAGTCTGGACATTAAGAGCAGGAATCTCATACCGGACATAGACTACGCTATCTTCAAGCATCTGATCACGCGTTTTTGCCCCAATCAGCATCGGAGTACCACCGAGATATCCTGCCAATGCTTTCATTTCAGATGCTGTTTCTTCATTCAGGCTATCAATATTATATAATGCCTTACAGAAAAGAAGTACATCATCCTGCCTTGCTGCCAGATCAAAACTACGAGGTCTAATGTTACAGCGGCTAGATACAGTAAAATTACTCTTTTCCAGTACATCAATGATTTGATGTATTAGAATGTCTTTTGTCATGACAAACTATAATGTCCTTGCACATCTATATAAATATATCTACCCACAAATGCATGATTGAAAAACATGATCATAAGCTTTGATGATACAGATTCCCGCAGTCTTGGGATGTGCACCACATACCTTGGTGCTCTATTGATGGATGAACTTAAAGTATATGGTAAACCCGCCGGTCTGCCCCTGCTTATAAGGTTGAATCCCACCATACCCTTCAAAACACGGGGTAATGCTGCAGTTGCGATCAAAATAGAAACATATGAACCTGAAAAGATCAAAAAACATGTAATACAGAGAATAGAAGAACTGGCACAGATGGAGGATGAAAATACAAATCCGGGTGTGGTCTTTCTCGAAAACAATAATAATAATGAAGTTAAGACTGTTCTGACCACCTTTTTCAAACGCGCTGTGCAACACGTAATCACCATCCAGGAAGCAAAGGGGATCATTGAAAAATACGAACTTGATGCCAGAGGGTACAAAAACAGCCGTGGTCTGATAGGAGCATTGGCCGCCTGTGGTGCCATGCTGGAAGAAGAGTGGGACCACACTTATGAATACCTCTCCTACAGGCGGAAAGAAGCATGGGGCACACAGCGATTTGTAAATGAAAATAGCGTTATCCGGGCAGATGATGCCACCTATCCCCATACATGGGACAACCGTGATATTACAAACAATCTGGTAGTCTGCATACCTCATTCACCAGACCCTGTCCTGTATGGCATTCGGGGACAAACGCCCGAATATGTTTCCCATGCCGCCTCCATGATAGAGGGAGAAGTTACCGAAAGATGTGCAATCTATAAGACAAATCAGGGAACTGATATGCATCTGATTCCAGCAGAAAGCATCAGTAAACTGCAGGACATGGAATCATACATAATCCAGGGATTTGTAGCTTCAATTCCCCGTACAATTGAAGGAGGGCATACCCTATTCCTTTTCAGGGACAAAGAGGGAGAGGAAATGGAATGTGCCGCTTTTGAACCCACAAAAAACTTTCGTGAACTTGTTCGTAAACTTATCCCGGGAGATCATATCACACTACATGGAAGTGTCAAGAATAAAACACTGAATATTGAAAAAATTGATGTGATAGAACTTGAGGAAAAATACAGGAAGGTCAACCCCCTGTGCCCTAAATGTGGGAAGAGTATGAAATCTGCCGGCAAGGGACAGGGATATCGATGCAGGCGTTGCAAAACACGGGCATATATAGCCACAAAATCTAAAGTTGAAAGAGGAATAAAAACCGGAATGCATGAGGTCCCCCCCTGTGCCCGCAGACATCTTTCAATGCCTCTTATCCGGAAAGAAGGAAAGAATATTCACCCTTCAAGGTAATTTCAGCTCCTTATATCTGCAAGGTCTGCTACAGGAGGCAGCATTCGTTTGTGCATATTGGAATCGACACGCTGGAGAAGTTTGTCCAGCTCGGACTCTGGAACACCACATTCTAAAGCCACTGCACCGGCCTCCTCTCCTGCAAGCATTTTTATCAGGATGTTGTCGATTGTATCATAGGAATGACCCAATTCATTTTCATCTGTCTGGTCTTCCCAGAGAGCGGCTGACGGGGATTTGTCAATGATTCCGCCGGAAACACCTGTTATTTCCGCCATTTGGAAAACTTCAGTTTTATAGAGGTCCCCGATTGGTTCGAGGTCCACCCCGCCGTCGCCGTACTTGGTATAGTAACCCAGCAAGATTTCGGTCTTGTTGCCGGTACCTGCCACAAGTCTGCTGCCAAGATTGGCATAATAGTAAAGAATAGACATCCTGATCCTGGCTTTCAGATTGCCGTTGACGTATTTGTTAGAAGGGTCAGACCCTGGCATATTTGCAAGATATGTTTGAACAATTCCCCCAATATCAATGGTCCTGAATTCAATCCCGAGTCCATGGGCCACCTCGGTTGCATCCAGTACATCTTCCGGCGGTGTGACATTCAGTTCAGGCAGATGCAGCCCCAGTACATTCTCAGCACCAAGTGCTTCCACTGCCAGATGCGCCACAAGTGCAGAATCCACCCCACCGCTGATACCTACAACAGAACCGGTTACACCGGCACCTTCACATTTCTTGCGAATGAAATCTACTATTCTTTCCTTTGCTTGCAGAATGTCCATTTATATCCACCTGAGGTGGCATTATTTGGACGGATTGTATTAATACATTTACACCGGAAAGAGTGGGGCTTAAATAAAATAAAAGATATATTTTATATGAATATACAAAGGAGCATTTAATGTAACAAGTCACCATCCATATCCAGGGCCTCGATAGTATACTCAAGGGAGGTTGGAATAGTCCTTCTGCAATCCTTGTAGCCGGTGTTGCAGGCAGCGGGAAGACCACATTTGCATTGCAGGCATTATGTGAAAGTGCAAGAGAAGGGAAAGTTTGCCTGTATGTTACTTCGGTCAACGAACCTGCCACAGTCGTGAACAACTTTGTGTCAAGGCTGAGCCATTATGATGTATCCCGGATCTCCAGAGGAAATATACATCAAATATCCCTTGACATAAGATCCCTCGATCGGGGTATATATTCCTTCATGTGGAATCATGAGGAATCCTTTGAAAAAATCAAACCTGAAATCATCGTTATTGACCCAATTACAATAATAGGATGCAGTTTCGATAAGAATACCAGAAGAAGATTCTACTATGAATTTTTCAAAAGGATGAAAAATTGGAATTCACTGGTAATTGTTACCGGAGAGATGTCAGAAAAGGAAATTGAAGAAAGTACACTGGGATATGTAACAGATGGAATAATACATCTTACAAATAAGGAAAAATGCAAATATCACACTCTTGATGGCAGGAACCATATCATCCGGACTTGCGACAATAGGTGAAGCGGGCAAAAATTTGCATGCTGACAGCACTATAGCAACCGTTATGTAGCGGACAAGATACATTTAAAAAAAGGTCTCATCGTTCTCAAGAACTTCAATTCAAAGCATAAGAAAGAAATCCATGAGATTAATATTGGCGAAGATGGACTGAAAATTAAAGGAATCTTGCCCCTTACCGACATAATATCCTGAAGAGGCGGGCTTAATTTTAATATTCCTTTAACATATATAGCCTCATGAAAATTTACATAGCAGACACCGGCGTTTTCATCAATCGAATGGGTAGGGACCGCCAACTTGTTACAGTACCTGCAGTAATCGATGAAACGAAGGCAAAATACACAAGTATGGAAATGTTGATCGCCCTTGAAACCGGGGCAAAAGTTGAGCAACCAGATCCTGTATTCAGGAAAAAAATCATGGACAGGGCAGAAGGTACAGGCGATCTTGAAGAACTTTCCGGGACCGATATCGATGTGCTGGCAAAAGCTCTGGAACATGGGAAAAATGCTGTCCTCATGACAGATGATTATGCTGTGCAGAATGTGGCAAGCATGATTGGTATAAAGGTAGAACCCATATCCCAATCCAGAATAAAGGACAAAATAATCTGGGGAAAAAAATGCACCGGGTGCATGAAAAGATTTGACAGAGGCGAAGAATGCCCCATCTGTGGATCCCCCCTCAAGAAAATACGTAAAAGAAAGATATAATATTAGAAAGGATGTATAGGGAAACAAATAGCATAAAACAGCACGTGGGGATAAAATGAAAAATATAGAAGAACTTATACAAAAAGCAGTCGAACTGCAGTCCAATGGTCTTGTTACCGGCCAGATCGCAAATGAACTTAATGTTTCCAGGGATACTGTTACATGGCTTCTCATGCGGAGTAAAAGAGGTGCAGAAGCCCCTGCACCAAAGGACATCTCTGTCAACTGGAGTGCCATCGGTAAAAGCTCTTTCCGCCTGCGTTATATTTCACAGGCCCTGTGTGACATGGTGCTCGAATCCCTTGATAAAAGTGACCAGAGGGCAGACATGGTAGTGGGAATCGGATTAAGCGGTGTACCCATGGCCACCATGATTGCCGAGGAATTGGGTGTCGAATTTTCTATATTCCACGGTTATGACAGCCAGAAAGAGAGGAATAAAAACACAGGAATTTTTAGTAGAAATTTCGGGCATGTTAAAGGAAAAAACTGCATTATTGTAGATGATGTGGTCTCATCTGGCTCAACGATTACCGATGTAATTGAACAGACAAAGAAAAGCGGATCCAACCCGGTGGCAATTGCGGTCATTATTGACAAGAAAAATTCGGAAACAATCAGCGGAGTCCCTGTGAACTCACTCATCAAACTGGCAAGAGTGGATTGAAGGAGATATTATATCTCCGTATCCACTTCATACTGACCTATTTTTTCCACAAGTTTGGATAGGACTGTTTTACGCATTCCTTCCACAAATTTGATACTTCCTACAACAAGGTGCCCACCACCATTCACCCCTCCACCGACAACTTCCTCATGGAGGTTTCTGACAATTTCAGGGATATTCATCTTAACCCCGCGGGACCGTATGACTGCAAAATCCGGCCCATAGCCAATCGTAACGATGGGTTTTCCTTCATTTTTCCTGCAAATCCTGTCATGGACTTCCCCGGCGGTCTTGCCAGGAGCCGGGAATGTGAATTTGTGGGCATAATTCTCCACATCAAGCACATTCATAATAGCACCGTTGGGCAGTTTCTGTGATTTGACATTGGGCATACATGCCTCAAGTTGCTCATCCATCATAGTGCGTGCCTGCTCACACAGCAGATCTACAAGCTGTTTATGCCTGGTGGAGTCACCAAAATTGAGAAGATCGTTTACAATTCCCCTTCCACTGTTGAATTTCAACCAATAGGCTTCAAAATCAAGGGCCAGGGCAATATCCTGCAAATTTTCCAGGGAATACCTGGAAGATACAAGATCAATATACTGATAGGCCTCATCGGCCTCTGAACGATCCCCCACAGCAGCGATTGCAGGGAGATGTTTTATCTGATCAGTGACTTCAGGATTGATCATCCTTGCAACCTCTGTGGAAAGCATACCAGCGGTCTGTCCAAAGTCCCCACCCACATGAGCAGGGTTTACGTGAGCCAGCAGGTAATCATCAACTATCTTATCCGGATGATGATGGTCCACAACCACCATATCAATACCATATATCAATGCCTGTCTCATCGCGGGTACGTCTTCCTCCGTGGAACCGTTATCCACCATTACAACAAGCGGCAGTTTCTGGTTATGCCTTTCCGCATCTTCAAGAGCAAAGGAAATATCCTTTGTCACATCCATGATCTCATAAAATGGGGCTTTTGAAGGAGCACGTTTGTAGAAATAGTATTCTCCATCCTGACCGTTGACTTCACGAATAAGGGGCAGGATTGCCTTTTCAATGGCCACACCTGCAGTCATGCCATCAGCATCAGCATGGTGGCGCAACAAGATCGGACGTGACCTTAGAATGGCTTTTTTGATAATTCGGGCAACGTCTTTCATCGCAGGACGCAGGTCTTCCAGAATCTTGCTTTTGACAAGGAATTCTATATCCGAAGGTTCTGCCCTCTGGTCAAGTATACGATCTATACGTTCCCTGACAGTCTGCTCTCTTTCATCTTTGAGCTGCTTCATGCTCTTGACTTCAAGCTGCAGATCCTCACCCCTGAGGTTGACCTCTCCTGTAAGAGAGACCACCATATCCGAATCAATGTCCGGATATGCCCGCTCCCCTGCACTTTCAAAGGCTGCACAGGGAATTACACCGCCTTCATCGGAAATTACAAAAATGGTGGGACCACCTGTTTGTTTGACCTGGAGCACCTCTCCTTCAATACGCACAAGTTTACCCACATAATCCTTCAATTCAGACGAGATACGTACCGGCATTTCTTTTTCGACTTCTACGACCTTATGTTCACCGACACTTCGTGGTAGCAGGTCCATTTTCCCGTCAGAACGGATCTCATTTAGCTCTACGATCAGCCGTTCCCCGGGTTCAAGTTTGGCCTTTATGTTGCTTGAATGGATCAACCCGCGCAGATTGGAATTCAGGTTCACAAAGGCTCCGAATGATGCCAGGTTGTTTACCTCTGCGTGGTAATATTTACCTACAGAAAGCTCGTTCATGTCACAGGAGTCGTCCAGCATATGGACAACCTTTACCTCATTGCATGATTTGCAGATCTCGCGTCCATCTATCAGATGGTCGATGGATTTGCCGCATAGGTCACAGCTATAAAGAAATCCTTCTCCTCCGCAGGAAGGACATGGGTCCTTTATTTCAACTTCCCCGCTACCACCGCATTTTTCACATACGGAACTGCCTTTGAGGAAGCTGTTTACATCTTTTTCTGAAAGTTCCATAAGGTTAATTGATTTTGGTTTCCCGGAGCCCTTACATTCAGGACATTTCTGTATAGAGGATTCACGGGCACCAGTTCCGCCACATTCACTGCATTTTTCTTTCATTGTATCTGTGTTGCTGATTGACCTGCTTGTTTATGTAGGTTGCTGCAAAGAGAGAATTTTATTTGGCATTTTAAATATATCTACTTACAGAGAATTACAATAGTAAGATCTCCACCTGCTCCATCCATCTAACCAATAACTTTTAGAAGTATTGTTTGCAAAGTATCATAAAGGGAGAGTTTAGCATGGCATTAGAAGAATATATAATTCCTATATTAATCGTATTAGTAATAATCCTGTCCCAATCCATCAAAGTGGTAAAAGAATATGAACGAGTGGTCATCTTCAGGCTGGGCAGATTTAGCGGAGTGAAGGGTCCGGGTGTATTTTTCATAATTCCTATTATCGATACTGCGGTCAAGGTAGATCTGCGTGTCGTAACAATAGATGTCCCGAAACAGGCAGTTATCACCTATGATAACGTTACAGTGGCAGTGGATGCAGTCATCTACTACAAAGTTCTCAAACCCGAGTCAGCAGTTACAGAAGTTGAGGATTACAAGTATGCAACCGCAATGCTTGCACAAACAACCCTGCGTGATGTAGTTGGCCGAATCGAACTTGATGAAGTTCTATCTGGAAGAGAGGAGGTTAATAAGGACATACAGGAGATGCTGGATGCTTCCACCGATCCATGGGGAATCAAAGTTACCTCGGTCACCCTGAGGGATGTGAGTGTTGATGAAAAGATGCTCCGGGCCATTGCCCAGCAGGCTGAGGCCGAACGTGAGAAACGGTCCCGTATTATCCTTTCAGATGGAGAGTACAAGGCTGCCCAGAAATTGCTTGACGCCGCCAGGCTCTATCAGGAAGTCCCAACTACAATAAAACTGAGGGAGTTGCAGACAATAGCCGAAGTTGCCAGAGAAGGCAACACGATTGTAGTCACCAACACCTCTGACAGTGGGGATATAGCGGCCCTGACCGAAGCATTCACTGCAAAGAACAAATGAGGGTGATCCATGAGGATCAAAACCCTTTCCCTATTTCTTTTTGCATTTTTACTATTGATATCAGCCGCATCAACTGCCAGCTGTGAAAAAGTACTGATACTTGAGATGTCAGATTCCATCACAACGGTATCCGATGATATGGTAAACAATGCACTGGCAATTGCTGAAAGCGAGGATTATGAGGCACTTGTAATTACCCTGAATACCCCTGGAGGAGGTCTGCAGGAAACCCTCAACATAATAGAAAGCATTGATGCCTCACCTGTGCCTGTAATCGGCTACGTATATCCAGAAGGAACAAAAGCATGGTCTGCCGGCACACTGATCCTTATCAGCACCGATATCGCTGCCATGACACCATTCACTGTGATTGGTTCGGCCCAGCCTGTACAGGCATCGCCTGCCGGTGGCTCAGAGCCCATCAACGATTCTAAGACAATAAATGCCATCGTTGCCCTATCCAAGGAAAAAGCAAGCAAGCATGACAGGAATGTGACCGCTGCGGAGTTATTTATCACTGAAAATCTCAACCTAAACGCTGAGGAAGCAAAAAACAACAATGTTGTCGAGTATATAGCAGAAGATATCCCCGATCTGCTTGAACAGGTGGACGGAGAAACTATCAAGAACAGGCAACTCAACACCTCTGGTGCGAATATTGTCAATTATGAGCCAGGCCTGAACCTGTACCTCATGAACATAATTTCCAATCCCATTATTTCTTCCCTGCTGCTAATGATAGGCATTTATGCCATTGTCCTGGGAATTTCCAGCCCGGGAGCAGGTGCGGAAATTTTCGGTGCAATTCTTATAGCTCTGGGCCTGATTGGAATGGGTTTTGATGTCAATGTAGCAGCACTGTTTTTGATTGGTGTGGGGGTGGTCCTGCTTATTCTCGAATTGCAGGCGCCGGGATTTGGCATATTCGGTATTGCAGGGATTGTGTGCCTGATAGCAGGCAGTATATTCCTGATACCCATGGATTTCCCTCGCTGGTATACACCGGCAGACGTACAGAGGAGTATGATGTTCTATATTGTTATACCCACAATAATAATCGGACTATTCTTTGCCTTTGCAATATACAAAGTAGTACAGGCCAAGGGACGCAAGCCAATTATTGGTGAAGAAATGAACGGTGAAATTGCCGAGGCTATAGATCCAATATCCGAAGGGAGCCCGGGTTATGTACGATATAGCGG
Organism: Methanohalophilus euhalobius; assembly: GCF_900215215.1. Classification (GTDB taxonomy): domain Archaea; phylum Halobacteriota; class Methanosarcinia; order Methanosarcinales; family Methanosarcinaceae; genus Methanohalophilus; species Methanohalophilus euhalobius. The sequence goes on from NZ_OBDR01000003.1 coordinate 217,400, forward strand.
AGAATACTGGAAAGCCCGCTCTGAAGACACCATCAACCCGGAAGAAAAAGTGGAAATACTGGAAAAAGACGGACCCGTACTCATTGTACGTAAGTTTAAGGGGAAGTAATCACTGCTTCCCCAACATCTCCACAATATGTCTCTTTTTGGATATAGCCTCTTCAGCCGCCCGGTCAATCGCTTTGCACATTGCTTCGAAATCATCGGGAGTTGTATCTCCGACCATCTTCTTAATTGGTGTATAGGCAGATTCACGGAAACGTGGCGTGAAGTCCCGGCGCTGGCCGTCAATCACAAGCTCGGCACCTTGTCCTTTTTCAACATAACCAACTGTTGCAATATCGACACCGGCATTTTGAACGGTTTCAAGAATTTCCTGCTCGTGTTCAGGAGGGACTATCAAGAGAAGGGAGTCCAGTGATACACCCAGATAATCTATATTGAGGCTTTCAAGCATACCTAAGACCCGGGGATTTACGAGCCCACGCATATTTTCCTCTTCAAAGACGAGCTTGACTCCTGCAGTCCTTGAGATTTCCTTGGCATCACCGCGTACCCCTCCGTTGGTAACATCGGTCATGGCATGTACTTTTTTATCCAGGTCTTTTTCAAGGAGTGCCTCGCATGCCTGGAGGAATTTGATATTGATGGTCTCATCCACCACATCATGCATCCCGTAATAGAGAGCGGTTGTGGAAATAGTTCCGCCGCCTGCACCTTCGGTCATGAGAATCACATCCCCGATATCGGCCCTCTCCCTTGCAGTCATCGCGGAAGCGACACCCACAGCACCGACACCACCGGTCATTCGATCTCCGATTACCATATCCCCTCCAATACGCAGGGTACTTCCGGTCACAAGAGGGATGTCTGTAAGTTCCGATACTGCAGTGATACCTGCGACATGGTCGAATATCTTTGCTACATCCCCGTCATCGGCCACATGGATATCCGAAAGCAGGGCAAGGGGCCTGGAACCCATTACATAAACATCCCTCAAAGAAGCCCGGGCTACATGGAAACCTGCAAGGAAAGGAAAATCACTCAATCTGGAATGAATGCCATCGATTGTGACTATGAGGAAATCCCCTCCTTCCATCTGCACAGCTCCGGAATCATCCAGATGGGTGCTGTCTACTGCAGCTTTGGTGCTACCTATTACCTCAGCAATTTTTTCATGGGCATAGAAATCGCCTGTGCCCCTGGAACCTACCCCGAACTGACCCATAGTTACGCCTGAAGTGATCGGGGATAGTACATCTCCCTTTACATCCAGGGTTGCTCTGGCTTCTTCAATGGCTGCTTTTGCCAGTGCAATAGCATGCTGTCTGTCGGTGTCCTTTATTTCCATGATACGTTCTGCAAGTTTTTCGGCAATCCCGTCTTCTCCACGAAGCAGGGCATGCCTGGCATAGCCTTCAATATCCATGATTAATCCTCAGCACATTTTAACAAAATTACTCAATATCCTCAACCCAACTTCACCGCTCTTCTCCGGATGGAACTGGGTCCCTATTACATTGCCTTCTTCATTAACAACGGATGCAGCAAACTGCACACCATATTCACAGGAAGCGAGAGTATGATCATCGTCAGTACTCACATAATAGGAATGTACAAAATAGACATAGGAATCATTTTCGATGCCCTCATAGATAGGATGTTGCTGTGTCATATTAATGGAATTCCATCCCATATGTGGAACTTTAAGTTTACTATGGGGAAAACGAACAACACTGCCGGGAATGAAACCCAGCCCGTCCCGCATGCCTCCTTCCTCGGAATTTGTCATAAGCATCTGGTGACCCAGACAAATGCCAAGCAGGGGTTTGCCTGATTCGACATAATCGTAAAGAACATCCAGGAAAGGCTCGATGTTGCTCATGGCATCACTGAATGCCCCTACACCGGGCAGTACGACCCCATCACTGTTCTCGATATCTGAGGGGTCTATTGAGATATTTACAGAAGATTTGGCATGTTCCAGCCCTTTCTGGACACTCCTGAGATTGCCAAGGCCATAATCAATGATGGTTATTTGTTTCATGTCAGATAAAAAAGGGTTTTGATACATCAATGTATCGAACAATGCTCACCAGCATAACCCCTCGTACTCCACATCCTCCAGTTCTTCAGGATCTAAAAGATAGCGCCCGTCAACCAGAAGTTTCCTGTCCATCGAATCAAATTCAGTGTTAAGTTTTCTGAACTCGTCCCATTCGGTCATTAACAGACAGGCCTGTGCACCCTCAAGAGCTTCCTGTGCACTGGATGCATAGGTGATGTCGGGAAAGACCTTTTTCATGTTATCGGTGGCAAGGGGATCATAGGCATGAATATCCGCCCCTTTTTCCAGCAATTTCCTGATAACGGGGATCGAACGGGATTCACGTATATCATCGGTATCGTTCTTGAAAGCCAGGCCCAGCACGGCAATCTTTTTATCTTTAATATCCGGTAGTTTGTCCTCGAGGATCTCAACCAGCTGGAGAGGTTGCAGTTCATTGACCTCAATTACTGATTCCAGCAGGGAAGGATAATAATCCAGGTCCTTTGCACTTCCGATCAGGGCACGGACATCTTTGGGGAAACATGAACCACCAAAACCCGCCCCACTATTCAAAAAAGCCGGATTGATACGGAAATCCCTGCCTACCGCATCCATAACCTCATAGGTATCAATACCCAGGCGTTTGCAGATGTTGCCCACCTCGTTGGCAAAAGATATCTTGGTTGCCAGAAAAGCATTATTCACGTACTTGATCATCTCTGCTGTACGTATATTTACGCTGGTTACCTCACAATCAATATCCCTGTAAAGATCGGACACGATGGAATCGGAACGTCTGTCAAGGGAGCCTACCACTATTTTATCGGGATTCAGGAAATCATGCACAGCTCGGCCTTCACGCAGGAATTCAGGATTCATGGCAAGCCCAAGGGTATCCCCCGCCTTACGTCCGGAATAGTCCTCCAGAATGGAACGAACTACCCCTTCTGTCGTACCGGGCACAACCGTACTTTTCACCACTACGGTATGATAAGCATTTTTGGACCCAATTGATTCCCCAAGACTCTTACTTGCAGCGGCGACTATCGAAAGATCAATCTCACCGTTATCTGAGGAAGGTGTGCCCACACAAATAAAAGATACATCGGTATTCTGTACAGCATAATCATAATCAGAAGTGGCAATCAGGCGTTTGCCCACATGCTTGTTCATAAGCTCTTCCAGTCCTGCTTCCCAAACAGGAGGATAACCATCATTGATTTGCCTTACTTTTTCTTCATCAATGTCTATACATATCACTTCATGACCAAGTTCAGCAAAACAGGCTGCTGTAACCGAACCCACATAACCTGAACCTACAATAGAGACTCTCATAACTATAACTCCTGGCTGTGTAAATTGTTGGCAATTCTATATTAGGATGATGGTTTGCCGGGTAAAAAAGACACGAAGATGAATCAAAAAAGAGGGGATTGATATGATCCCCTGATTTACAGGCCTGCCCTGTCAACAAGTAAATCAGCTACCTGTTGGGCACTGGTAAACGGGAAATCGCTTTCCTTGAGCAAGCCGCCTGCTTCGCCGGCGGTAATCTCTACATCCCCGGATTTGCAGGTTGTGTCCGCCCCTGCAGGAAAAGCTGCCAGGAGGGCTTCAGGAGTTTTTATCGGAAACGGTGCATTCTCAAGGGCGCCTTTAATCTGAGCGCGTATATCTTCTTTTACAGACATTGTATATCACCAATTATCAAAAGGGAGTATATTAATATATACTTGATCGTCAGTAAAATGTATTAAAAGCATATTTGTACATAAAAATAACCTTACATAGGAATGTAAATAACATGCATGACAGGAAAAAACAAAGCAACCACCCTCCAGACCATCAGGAACTTGACGAAATTAGACAGGAAATCACTTCCATGAGGAAGGAATTCAACCGTTTCCTCGAAAATTCCAACCGCAATATTGTAGAACAACTTGCATCTGATATTAAAAAGAATTTTTCCAGAGTTTTGATTGAATATATCAACAAGGATATCGAATCGTGCCTGAGGGAAAAGATGATCAAGGATTGTAAGATGCGGGACTTCTGTGAACAAAAATTCAATGAACTGCTAGGAGAAACCTCCTACCTCATAAGCAAGGATGATGTGAAGAAGGAAACTATTGAAAAATACTGGAAAGAGATAGAAAACCTACGTAAAATGACCGGTATGCCAATGTGCGACCAGTGTTTCTCACATGTAAATAACCTCTACCGGAAGCAGGTAGATGTAATGCAATCCCTGCAGATATATGATCGCCAGAACAGGGAGCAAAAGGCAGATGAATTGCCTGTCGAAGTAGTATCTGCCATCTGCGAACCTGTGGCAAACAAACAACGATTATCCATACTAAAAGCTCTTGCAGCAACCCCCAGAGGATTCTCAGAACTGTCCAAAATTACCAACCTGAGAGGAGGAAATCTCCTGTTCCACCTGCAAAAACTCCTGGATACACAGATGATAGTCCAGCAGGGAGAAAGAGGTGATTACTACATATCAAAAAAAGGATATGCAACCCTTGAAGGGCTACATGCCATATATTCAAAAATTGATAACAATTGAACTTACAATATTTTAATTAATACCGGATAACCCTCACCGATGCCATCAACAATCTCATCAGCAATCGGAGAACCTTTACGTACCTTGATATCCCCGTGCCTGCTCACGGTTGCAGTGAAAAGGTATTGCTCACCGACAAAAACCTCCACATCGGTCTTAGCCAGTTCCGGAGCTGAAAGTACAACATGTTTCTTCGTATGCTCGACTACCGGCCTGACTTCCATAGGAACTTGCCTTTTGGATTGGCCATCAAACTGGCGTACATCGATATGTACTCCCAGCATTTTTTCAATGCGGTCAATCACAGAGCCCCCTTTTCCTATTACTTTTGGGACATCATGTTCAAAAACCCGCACAACAGCCTTACTATCATTCACCATTTCCACTTCTACCGGACCACTGACATAATTTTCCACAACCTCACGTATTTCGCCTTCGGCCAGGTTCCAGGCAGGTTTCTTGAATTCCAGTGCAACAGGCATCACAACTACCTGCTCACCATAGGTGTAAATCTCATATTCCACTTTGCCTGTTTCAAAATCCGACACTGTGATTACCGGTCTTGCAAGATCAGCTTCGGTCATACCAGAAGGAACCTTTACAGTGAAATCCAGTATCTGGACCTTTGCAACTTCTCCTTTTTCGATAAATACAACCGTATCGACTACCTGTGGAATCACTCCCAGCTCAACCCTTCCAATCAGACGCTGTACGGCATCTACTGCCCTGTTGGCATGTACTACACCGACCATGCCCACACCAGCAAGCCTCATGTCAGCAAATATACCGAAATCCCGGCTTTTTCTGACCTCATCATAAATCGTATAATCCGGCCTCACAAGCAAAAGGACATCTGCAGTATTGGCCATATCACCATCCAGCGGGGCATACTGGGTAATCTCGCGGGGCACCTGAAGATCCCTGGGGGATTCCATAGTCTTTACAACATAACCACTTTCATGCAAATATATAGCAAGCCCGGCTGCAAAAGTTGATTTGCCCGCCCCGGGAGGTCCTGAGATCAGGATACCCCTCTGCATATTCACACGTTCCTTAAGCTGCTCACTGAGCCTGTATTCATCGAATTTCACAGAAGCTACCGGACGCACAGCGGTAATTTCAATGTCATCAGAGAATGGTGTCTGTGAGATAGCAATCCTCATATTACGAATCTGCAGAACGGAAGCCCCTCCCATAGACATTTCAATAAAAGATTCATTGTCAGCACGGGCCCTCTCCAGAAGTTCTCTGGACATCTGGTGCAGTTCACTATAACTGCAGGGTTCATCCCGGATTTTTTCAAATCTCACATCCCCTATACTGCCTCTTTTGGCCATTGGGGATACTTTGTTTTTCAGGTGTAACGACATCGTGTCATCAGTGAAGAAATTCTCTATGTGCAGAGGAATAAACTCAGCCGAAGGTGGATGAATGTACTCCACCTCCAGTCCCCTGGCACGACCAAAGTCCGCCTGGAGTCTGTCCCCCGTGACAAAAAGTGCATCAAAATCCTCTGCAGTTGATCGTATAAGGGCATCTATTTCCCCTCCCTTTGCAAGTTGCACCTGCTCAAGACTGGGGCGCTCGCCCACAAAATCAAGCTCTATAAGACCTTCCTGTTCAAACTGATTAAGCTGGTTAAGTTCTTCCAGCCCCGTTTGCCCAATCTCAAGCCCCCTGTTTGCCTGGGCTTCCAATTCGGCCACTACAGCTTCGGGGATCAGAAGCTTTGCTCCCCTGTACTCTCCCTCCTTCACCTTTTGGGAAACTCGGCCATCTATAACTACGCTTGTATCGGGTACGATCTTCAGAGCTTTAGGATTATCCATAATTATTGCTATGATACGAAGATATTTAATTTAATTGCATCGTGAGTACGAATCAGTAGACATCATCAGGATCAAAGACCCTTTCACCAACTATATCTCCATTGATATTCCTGTAAAAACATGACCTGTAACCCACATGGCAGGCCCCCCCATCCTGCCTTACTTTCAGGAGCAGGGTATCCATATCACAATCCACAAGGATGTCCTTTACATATTGAATGTGCCCGGAACTCTCCCCCTTTTTCCACAACTTCCCACGACTGCGGCTCCAGTAGTGTGCAATACCACTATCAAGGGTTTTTTCAAGGGATTCGCGATTCATGTATGCAAACATCAATACATCCCCGGTTTCATCGTCCTGTACAATTGCCGGAATAAGGTTATCTTTGAATTTCATGTCATCTATAGCTATCATCTAATCGCCGTAAATAAAACTATAACTATAAAAACTAAGAGGAATCAATATATAAAAGAATTGGAGATTTAAATATATCAATATCCCTGACATGCATGCCAACATAATTGAAAATAATCATAAAGATGTCTGTGACATTGAATTCAGAATGCGGGAAAGGAAAGGAGATTGAGCTTAAAACTATTACGAGGATACCTCAAAATTGATAATTCAAACAGGTGGAAAAATGAAACAAAACGTTACACAAATATTGAAGGACATTTTCACATCATCTGGATACAGGATAGTGGACTCCAGTATCGCTGACCTGATCGCAGAAAAAGATGAAAAGAAAATGTATATAAAATTCAGCAATCTCCTGAATACATCATGTATTGAAGATTTTGCATACAATATCTGCGATGGAGCCGGTCTAATAGTAGCAACAGAAAATGCTTCTCAGGAACAGATTGAATTTGCAAATCAAAAAGGGGTTATTGTATGGGACAGGGAAGAACTTGCATACCAGATAGGTAACGCTGTGCTTGCAGACATCGAGGGGGAAAATCTTGAACTGGGAGGACAAAGTGCCCCTGTCGAAAAAACCACTGAAGAATATATCATCGCTGATGACAAGAAAAAGAAACCAGATGTGTTTTCCGGCAACAAAAACGAAGTGGAAAATAGAGCAATTGAAAACAAACCTGAGGTGAAACCTGACGTCGAAGCACCTTCAGTTGAAAACAAGGTAATCGACTTGCAAAGTGCCCCTGTAAATATTACCGGCGAGCGTGCAATATCAATAGCAAGGCCACATCAGAGGGATGTCACGAATGCGGCACTCAAGTTTGTACCCTTGTGGAAATATACCTATGAGATTCAGGCGCAGAGACAATTCCGCTCCAAGATAATAGACATAGAAGGCAATGGAGAGGGATACTTTAACTCAATGAATGAAATATTTGAGGATTTTGATCTGCCTGAAATAAGTAATCAGGTAGAAGTAGAAGTCAACGATTATGAAGTCAAAAGCCCAATCATTACAAAAGAAGATGCCACCAAAGCTATCTATGAAAGAATAATTGACCAGTACACCCGGGATGTCAAATTCGATAATACTATAGGTGAAGCTATAATTTCCGAACACAAAAGGATTTCTCCCTCCAAAAAAGAAATTGAAATGGAAATTGAGATGGTTTATTTGCCTGTATGGGAAGCTAAGGGTAAAAGAAATTCGGTGGAAATAAACGCTACTAACGGGGAAGTATTGTTAAATCCGGTCGATAACGATGTGGAAATAATGTGATTTGTTCCTACTGGAGCGAACAATATATATAGGAAAAATTTATATATATACACCATTGCTAAAGGGAACCATAGCGGACCCTTAAGGAGAGAACACATGATAGAGATAACAGAAAAGGCAGCAACAGAACTTAGAACCCTGATGGAATCGGAAGACAAAAAAGACCACGCATTGAGGATTTTTGTCGCAGGGATGGGTTGCAGTGGTGTACAGTATGGTATGGCACTTGACAATGAAACCAAAGAAGATGATGTTACTGTCACCGACAAGGAAATAAAAATCGTGATGGCAAATGACATCAATGAAGAACTTTCCGAAGCCACAGTCGACTTCATAGAAACCCCTCAGGGCAATGGATTTGTCATCGACAATCCCAGTGAAATGAGTGGGTGCGGTTCATGCGGTGGCAGTTGCCACTAAGTTATATATAACTGCAAGTAATAGGACATCATCCTTAAAAGGAGACATGATATATGATTCCAGGAATGGGCGGCAAGGGTATGAACCCAAAGAAGATGAAACAGATGATGAAACAGATGGGAATTAGTGTAGATGAAATTTCCGATGTGGAGCAGGTAATCATCCGTACCCCTGACAAAGACATTGTATTTAATGATGCAAACGTAAGCATCATGAATGCACAGGGAGTCGACACATATCAGATCGTCGGCACTCCTGAGGAAGTAGCAAGGGAAGTTGAAATCCCCGAGGATGATGTCAGGCTTGTCAGCGAACAGACAGGTGTGTCTGAAGAAAAAGCAAAAGAAGCACTCAAAGATGCCAACGGCGACTTGGCCGAAGCAATTATGCAACTGTCTTCCTGAAAAAGGAGGACAGCCTTCCTATTTTAAGATTTTTCAAGCTTTTTTTCCTTAAGGATCATATGATATTCCCCTATGGAGTATTGTGAATAAAAAGCTCTTTTTACAACTTCACTCAGGGAAGGATGTATGTCCATTGAATGTACAAGCGGATGGGTCTGGGGACCATCCACATACATCAAAGGAATTACCTGATGTATAAGTACCGATGCCTGAGGCCCTATAATGTGGATTCCAAGGATTTGTTGAGAATTGTCTTCAATAATCACTTTCACGAAATAATCATGCAAATCCATGGCAAGGCCTTTACCTGTATTTTCAAATTCCTCAAAACCAATAGAAATACTTTCTTCGCCGAAAGATTCAATTGCTTCTGCTTCACTTAACCCCGCGCCTGCTATCTCGGGCCAGGAAAACACAGCATGAGGTACGGCATGATAATTCACCTTTATGTCCTGTCTGAGAATAGCATTCTGGAATACAACAGTCGATTCATAGTTTCCGACATGTTTGAAAAGCTGCTGTCCATTACAGTCCCCGAAAGCCCAGACATTCTTGCAGGTTGTTTCAAGCTTTTTATTAACCCTTATCCAGCCTTTTTCATCGGTAACAATATCCCCTTTCTCAGGATGGAGAATATCGGAATTGGAGGCCCTGCCTGTAGCCAACAGGATTTGTTCAGCTTCAATGCTGATTTCAGCACCTTCATTATTTATCGCATTAACTTTTTTCATACCCTTATTCTCCTCTACACTGACAACCCTGTAGCCGTTATGGATATCCAAGTATTGCTCCATCTTTCTTTTTGCAAGAAGGGATATTTCGGGCTCTTCCTGTTGCAGAACCCGCGGACCATTACCAATAACAGTGACCCTGCAGCCCATGGCAGAAAAGAAGTGTCCGTATTCAGCTGCTATGTAGCCAGCTCCTACAATCACAAGGCTTTCAGGGAGAGATTCTATATCCAGCACTTCATCACTTGTTAAATATGTAACATTACCCAGCCCTTCTATAGGCGGCACAAAGGGTTTTGAACCTGTGCAGAGAAAAATCATTGGGGCTTTGAGAGTTTCAGCCCCGATCTTCAGGGTATACGGTGCAATAAATTGGGCAACACCCTGATAATAATCCAGTACATCATCGGATTCCAGGCCTTCACGTATCATAGCAATGTCTGCGTGAATGGCATTTCTCATCCTGTCCATTATAGATTTAAAATCAATATCTTCAATCTTTGCAGAGATACCAAATCTCTGTGCGGACTTTATTTCACGTACAAGTTCAGCCGGATACAAAAGCATCTTTGAAGGAATGCAGCCCCGTGTTAGACATATACCACCGGGTTCATCCTTATCCACAACAGCAATCTTCATTTCCGGATTTTGCTGGAGGATGGAGCCCACATAATTCATGCCCGAGCCAGTACCTATGATAATCAAGTCATATTCTTTCAATTATTATACCCCCTTCTGAGATTATAGCCAATATCAATTATAGATAATGGTTAAAGTTACACAATAAAACCTACTAGATAAGCAACAGATCCAATCTGCATCACTGTAAGGGTTCTGGACCTGAGAAACAATACATTTTCCGGGGAGGGATTATTGAGCAGCAACCTAGATATGAAGATATACATCAATGATACCGGTAGGATCAGCACAAGGAATAAAAGGTCATAGTAAAGACCCCCGTGTATTTGCACAAAAAAGGGCAATGGATCCAGAAGAAAAACCACCAAATATAGGGCAGAGGATACCGTTGCGGCAACACGGGGGGGAGACACAACATGCCAGAGTACTGATTCCACAGGCACGGTCACCTTCCATATCAGGGATATCAATCATTATTTCATAACCCAGACCTGCAAGGAATGCCATAAGCATATAATAACCTGCCAGAGGCTCTATTTCAACATCAGAAATAATGGAACCAAACAGAATGGTTGCCATGAAACAATAAGCTATGGAGATATTTTTCAGGAGAAAGATCCTTTTTAGGTGCATGCTGTATAGTACCGATATCACTATGTTCAAACCTATGAAAATCAGAATTACAGGTCCAAGTGGTACAGATAACAGAAGGGAAATGCCCAGAAAGAGCAGGCCGGAATGCAGGGCTTTTTTTCCGATAAATTACCGTTTCCAGAGGACGCGCCATCTTCCCATTTAACCTGTCTGTAAAACGGTCATAGTAATCGTTGATTGCAAAGGAGCCCGTGAAAAGAAAAATTGCAACTGATGCTGCCAGCAGATACTCAATGACATGGCCAGCCACGTCTTCAGAAAGGATACCGGCAAGAAATACAGAAAATGTTGCAAACACCGAATTACCAATCCTTGTCAGAACCATATAATTTCTGATGGTTCCAGCCTTAAATGACATGTGATTAGCCCAATATGCTGTTTATTTTTGTCCTGACAAGTGTCTTGAGTTCTTTGAGATTGTTCAGTTTATTCATTTCCTCAGAAGATATAAAGAGCTCAAGGCCATTTTCCGTTTCGATATACCCACATGGGAAGGATGCTTCAATATTTCCATAATTTCCAGCAAATTCATCCCTGTGAAAGAACCGAACCGGAATGCCGAGCTGTTCTATAAAAATCTTCCATTCATCTTTCATACCTCTGCTGCCATAGGTGATTGCACACAATTTACAGCCATAACTGGCAGGTGAAACTATTTTATGGACATAATCTTTCATCTCATTCAACAGGCCACTATCTGCATTATAAACAAAAATAATTGATGATATTGTCACGAAACTACCCCGTAATGGAAAGATAGTTCTATATTCAATATATCTTTACTGCCAAGCCTTATACACCATTTATCCATTCAACTTTGGCTTGGCGTAAAATTTGAAATATAGTATTGATTTCTCTAACAGGTAAATAATTGCAGTACAGATATTGAAAAAAGTGCGTAATTGAGAACAGGTAAGTATCAATAAGTTGAGTCAGCAGCGATGCATAGTTCCCAAAGGCTCTCGCACTTTAGTACAGTATACAACGCTGGCAGGCTTATCTTCTGTGTTCGGG
>NZ_OBDR01000009.1 GCF_900215215.1 Methanohalophilus euhalobius
GCTTCCCTTTATTCTATCAAGGCACTGCGGGAAGAATTCCCTAACATCTACATTGAAGCAGGTATGGCCGGAGAATGTACTCTTGGTATGCACGGTGAACTTGAGTTTGAAGGTAAGCCTCTTGCAGGTCTATGGCCACACGAGCAGGCACCCCTTGCAGAAGAAGCAGGTGCAAACGTGTTCGGTCCGGTCTGTAACACCAACACCAGCAAGTCCTCCGCATGGAACCTTGCCCGTGCAGTAACCTTCACCAAAGCTACGGTTGAAACTTCAAACATTCCCTGTCATGTTGATATGGGTATGGGTGTCGGCGGTATCCCGATGTTTGAGACTCCACCTATCGATGCAGTAACCCGTGCCAGCAAGGCAATGGTTGAGATTGCAGGTGTCGATGGTATATAGATCGGAGTTGGCGACCCAATCGGTATGCCAATCTCACACATCATGGCTTCCGGTCTTACAGGTATGCGTGCAGCAGGTGACCTTGTTGCCAGGATGCAGTTCTCCAAGAACATGCGCATAAATGAAGCCAAGGATTATGTTGCCAAGAAACTCGGTGTACAGGCACTTGACCTGAGTGACGAATATGTCATGAGGGATATCCGTGAAGAACTTGATATTGGTGTACTTACCTCTGTTCCAGGATGTGCCAAAGGTATCGCATCCAAGATGAATATTGAGAAACTTCTCGATATTGATATCAACTGCTGCGATAAATTCAGGGATATCACTGGATAAATAAAATAATGTTCTGTCTGCTTTTTGCAGATAGGACTTCTTTCTTCTTTTTTTAAATAGAATACGATCTTTTGTGAACTCATATTTTTCATAAAAGATTTATATATGAAAACCTTTTTTCTGGTTATTGTATTAACCTCACTGGGAGATGACAGGGTGGAGTCAATATATTTCTTACAGATTGCACTTGCTGTGCTTCTTATGACTATTATAGCTCATCTGCTGAGTATGCGTTTTCGTATGCCTATATTGATCTTCCTTCTGATTGAAGGAATAATCGCAGGTCCTGAAGTTCTTAATATATTGGATCCCATGATTTTAGGTGAAGGCCTCTCAGCAATTGTTGCCCTTTGTGTGTCTGTCATTGTTTTTGAAGGTGGCCTTCACATTGACCTTCATTCTATACGTAGTATCCAAAAAAGTGTACTAAGACTTGTTATATTTGGTATTGTTATAACATTTATACTAGCCACGGCTGCCAGTTACTATATTGCAGGACTACCTTTGAATATTGCTGCCCTTTTTGGTGCACTTGTAACAGCTACCGGTCCAACTGTAATAACTCCACTTGTAAGGAATGTCAATGTTCCCCATAAAGTTAGCAAGATACTTGAACTTGAAGGTGTTCTCAATGATGCTGCAAGTGTCATATTGGCGGCACTTATTTTTGAATTGATTGTCTCACCTCTTTCCGGCTTGGAACTTGTCAGTTTTCTCATACAACGAATAGGAATGGGACTGATTTTAGGGCTGGCCAGTGGTTTTTTGCTGCGAAGTATCCTTGGCAAAATGCTTCTTACTGAACAAACCGTACGGTTCATTACCTTTACAATGGTGATTGCCACCTTTGTGATTGCTGAATCTTTTGCCAATGAATCGGGAATTCTTGCCGTTGCAATATTTGGTATTATGGTAGGTTCATCCAAAGTTCCCTATAAGTCTGCACTAAAAGAGTTCAAGGCTGATCTTGTATTGATGATGTTGTCTTTGATCTTCCTGTTACTTGCAGCATTATTGCGTTTTGATTATATTATACAGATAGGGCTTGTGGGTGTAGCGGTTGTAATGGTTTTGATTTTTGTAGCCAGGCCAATTTCTGTATTTCTTTCTACCAGGGGTACATCTTTTAATCGGAATGAGAAATTATTCGTTTCCTTTGTTGGTCCAAGGGGCGTGGTTCCAGCTTCGATTGCAACCTATTTTGCAGTAAAGTTAAATTCAATGGGGATGGTAGGCGGTGATGCCCTTGTAGGACTTATATTTATTACCATCATCATTACGGTTTTAATGACCGGTTCCCTTGCCAATCGTGTAGCTAAGTTCTTAGGAGTGATTCCAATGGAGATACTTGTTGTAGGTGGCGGTGAGGTTGGACAGATTCTCGCCGAGCGTTTTGAAAAGAGAGGGGAAAATGTAGTGGTTGTAGACCCTTCCGAAGAAAATTGCCAGAAATTGATGAAATCTGATATAAGAGTTGTGCATGGTGATGCGGAAGATATTAATGTCCTTAAGGAAGCAGGAATTGATCATGCTAAATATGTGGTTGCAACTACTGATGAGGACAATACTAATCTTTTGATTTGCCAGATTGCCAAGACCAAATTTAATTTTGATAAGGACCAGATCGTTGCACGTGTAAATAATATTGAAAATCTTCATGCTTTCTGGGACCTTGAAATAAGAGCAATGAGTCCTGCAATGACAACTGCTCTTGTGCTGGATAATATGGTTGGCCGTCCTCATATGTTCTCCATGTGTGAAGTAGAGGAAGGAGCCGACATCATAGAGGCACATGTAAGTAATCCCAAAGTTGTAGGCAAAGCTATAAGGGAACTTAACTTGCCTGAAAGCAGTCTTCTGCTTATGGTTAGAAGAGGTCAGGACTCCTTTATTGCCAATGGAAGTGTCGTGCTTGAATATGACGACATTGTAACTGTAATTGGTGAAGGCGATTCAGCACAGAAGGTTGCAGACCTTTTTGAGCGTTGATTACTTTCAGTCCACTTCAAACATCTATATATACCCAAACGCCATATTCGTCTTTGCCTCTCTAGAATTAAAAACAAGAGGTCAAGGTGATTTTATGGAAGATATTGCAAAGAGTATACAGACCCAATTTAAGGATATGGGAATAGAAGTTCCTCTGGAAGAGATTGAAGAACGGCTAGATAAACTTGTTAACAAGTTCAAAGTTCCTGCCAATGAGGCACGAAAAAATACTGTAAATGTTTTACTTAAGCAGTATAATGTCAACAAGAATGAATTTTTCAACCAATCAAAACCCGCAACAATGTCTAATATTGCGGATGTGAAAGCAGACCAATGGGTAAATGTCGACATTAAAGTACTACAATTATGGGATAATTCAAACAGTTCAATTTCCCAGGTAGGTCTCGTAGGCGACTCTACAGGTCGAATAAAATTTATCAAATGGTCCAGGGATAATCTTCCTGACGTTGAAGAAGGTAAATCATACCGTTTTAGTAATGTGGTTGTTAATGAATGGAATGGTAAGCTGGAATTAACCCTGAATCGTACCAGTTCTATAGAACCGCTTGCAACAGATATTGATGCAGGTTCAACTTCGGCTGGTGCTTCTGAAGAATGTCAGGTATCAGATCTGAATCAGGAAAATATGTGGGCCAACATTGAAGCCAAAGTTGTTCAGTTATGGGACAATTCCAATGAAGCAATTTCCCAGGTTGGCATTCTTGGGGATGAATCCGGTACTATCAAATTCATCAAATGGTCTCGTGATGATCTGCCTGATGTAGAAGAAGGTAAATCTTACCTTTTCAGTAACGTGGTTGTCAATGAATGGAATGGTAAGTATGAAGTTACCCTAAACCGCACCAGTAACATTGAGCCTCTGGAAGAAGATATTGATACCTCCTTCCAGCCCCAGGGGTCGGCTGAAGACCGTTTACTTTCAGAATTACGTCAGGAAAACATGTGGGCCAACATTGAAGCCAAGGTTGTCCAATTATGGGACAATTCAAATGATGCAATATCCCAGGTTGGCATTCTTGGGGATGAATCCGGTACTATCAAATTCGTCAAATGGTCTCGTGATGATCTGCCTGATGTAGAAGAAGGACATGTTTATCGTTTCAATAACATTGTTGTCAATGAGTGGAATGGAAGCTATGAGGTAATTCTCAACCGTACTACTACAATTGAACCTCTCTCTGAAGAAATAGAAGTGGGAGCTAATAGTTTCCAGGGTGCAATGATTGATATCCAGGATGGGTCCGGTCTTATTAAGCGCTGTCCTGAATGTAACCGGGCACTTACAAAAGGAGCCTGTATGGAGCACGGTAAGGTTGATGGGAATTATGACCTGCGTATCAAAGCTGTGCTTGATAATGGGGAAACTGTGCAGGATGTTCTTCTGAACAGGGAAATTACCGAAGAATTGACCGGTATCACTCTTGAGGAAGCAATTAATCTTGCAGCAGATGCCCTTGATCAAACGGTAGTGGTAAGTAAAATGCGTGAGGACCTTGTGGGAAAATATTATTGTGTGGAAGGATCGCTTGCTGATCGTTACTTAATAGCAAAATCCATTGAACCATTATCCACTGTTGATATGGAAAAGGTTGATGAGCTTATTGCAGATCTGGAGGTGGCCTGAATGTCTACCTATGTACGTGAAGTAGCAAAAAGAATGTTTGCAAAAGAGTTTAGGAATTCGGATCTCTCATTCAGGGAAGGTGACGATGTTTATTCTCCTCAGTATCTGTTAACACCAACCGGGGCCAGGGTAAATCGCCTTTTTATTGTAGGGACTCTTATCGAGAAGGAAAATATAGGCAATGAAGCGGAATACTGGAGAGGTCGGGTTACAGATCCTACAGGTACCTTCACAATATATGCAGGTCAGTATCAACCGGAAGCAGCACAACTGTTGTCAGAATGTGAAACTCCCGCATTTGTAGCTGTTGCAGGCAAACCCAGTGTTTATGAGACTCCTGATGGGGACACTATTACTTCCATAAGACCTGAATCCATAAGCATAGTTGATGGTAACACACGGGATATGTGGGTTGTTGATACTGCTATTCAGACAATTAACAGATTAAATGATCTGGATGGTTCGGATACATATGTGACTCGTGCTAAAGAACATTACAACACCGATAAGGGAAGTTATTCATCCATGGTACTGGATGCTTTGAAATCCCTGAAAGAACAGATTTGATGTGTGCTTTATGCACACCTTTTTTTGCATAAGTATAATAAATGAGTAAATCTATTTTTATTCGGGTGATATTTGTGAAAACTTATCTGCTGGTGTGGTTTAACAGTGAAGGTGCCAGTCCCTCTGAAGTTAACCGTCGCCTTCTGTCTCTGGGGTTTAAACCAATTCAGGGATATTATGACTATGTCTATGAATGGGGCAATAATGTTCATGTTGAGGATATCCTCCAGTTTGGGGATAAAGTACACCTGAGCCTCAATGGGCTTGGAGTTATATTTAAAATAGAAACGATTGATGGGAAAAAGTAAACGGATTAATTGTCCGCTTTTTCTAGTTCTCTTGAAAATCCGACAAATCCACAGGAATTTCCTTTAATTTCTATAAATCTTGCTTTTACTTCACCGTTTTCAATATTTAGTTCGGCGGCCATAGGGTCTGACATGCGGGGCGATGTCGGAGAGCCGGGACACAATACCAGTACATCTGTTTTTTCCAGGATTGGGCTGTGAATATGGCCGAATATAAGCACATTAACACCCATTTCAAGGGCTTTGTAGCGCAGGGCAGTTGTATCGTTTATTGATAGGGCGGCTTCGTGGACCACGCCGACCCTTATGCCGTCAATGTCAAGTTGCAGGGTTTCGGGAAGAATCTCTTTTAACTCGTATGTATCAGAATTTCCATATACTGATTTGAGTTTCCCTGTATCGTTGAAAGCCTTATAACATTCTAGTGTAGTAAAATCCCCTGCATGTATTACCATGTCATATCTGTCAATCAGGGTTTTCAAATCAGGAGGAAATTCTCCACTTTTGAGATGTGTATCTGAAATAACTAGTATCTTCATGTTTTTACCTTAATGGAGACTCAGGTCTACAAGTTCGTATTCCAGGTTTTCCATTTCAAGTTTACTCATTATAGTCGGGACCTGCTCATCGATTGCAAGCACAAGGGATGAAAGCCCATGGAATGCAGCTTCTACGACCGATTCCTTGGCCCCATACATAACATCGGGTTGACTTCCAATTTTTTTGAGTGCCACGAGCGATTCAACTCCAATCACCGCTATATAGTCCTTTGATTCGGTGAGTTTTTTCAATCGTCCCAAATCTACATTTCTGGACCCCTGTCTTTCGCTGCGGGGAATCTTGCAGACTGTAATACTTGCCGTTTCCAGATCGATCATCCCGGTAAGGTTGGTGACACCTACATCTTCTCCTTCTTCTGCATCAGATACGGTGACACCCCGGGCATCTGCTTCTTCTTTAGTGTCAACATATAGCAGACCGTTTCTCATATGAAGATAGACCTCTTCGCCTTTATCCAGATTTTCATCGGCAATAGCAGTCCAGGTAGATACATGGCTTATGATATCACTCATTACGAATTTGGCATATCTTTTCATGTCAGCAGCATTTTCCAGGACCCATTCTACTCCATTTTTTGTAATTCTGTAACGTACCCTCCCATCAGAATAAATATATCCTTCAGATGTAAGTTCCTTGATATATTCTGAAACTGCCTGGGGGGTTACTCCGACTTTCTCTGCTATTTCTTTCTGTCTGACATTGGGTTGATGGGCGGCAACTTCGATAAGTATCTGGAATTTGGTAATGCCGCTTTTACTCTGGAGAATGTCAATCATTTCTTTTCCTCATTTATTTTCAATCTCTGGCCCATAACCGTTAACCCATTTGCTCTTCTTGCAAGGGATCTTATGTATAATGCACTTCTGTTGAGCTTACGTGTAAGAGCACTCATAGAATGGTTGCCACTTTCTACTTCCTTTTCAAGTTCTCCTATCAGATCTTTTATCTCTTCGTAAGGAGTGAATGTTAAAGTAATTATTTCACTGAGGTCGTCAAAAGAACACTGGAAATTCGCCTGTACTTTTGAATACGATGAGTGATATTCCTTATCCGGTTTTTTTCCAGGTTTGGGCATGCGCCACTGGCTTTCCAGTAACCCGCATTTCTGGAGTATATCGATACTTTCCTCTGTGTCAATTCCCATTTTTTCGTCAAGCTGGCCTTTTGTCATCCACTCTGAACTGAGTGCGTTAAAGACATGTTTATGCTCCTTTGATCTGAATGTTTGTAGGAGGGGTACCATTTCAGATGGGTCGTTTATTATTCGGGTTCTCCTGGGCATCACAAAACCTCATATGTAGGTAATTGATTCGATTTAGAAAAGGTTAATACAGCTATACTAATATGGTCTTAAGATTAATAAATGTGTTGTAGTATTTGTGTTGATACTTATCGCAGTTTTTTCCTTGTACATTTATACCGTTACATTTATTCAATCCTGTTAACAATACTGTTCAGGTATTATGACAGAGGCACTGTATTCTAAAATATTCAGGTTGCTTGATAACCGACAGCTTTCGATCAGTGGCATCACGAGAGACCTCAAATCAGAAGGTATTGATGAGCATCGTTTGATCATGACCGGTTATTTGAGGGCACTGAGAGATCTGAAAAAACTTGATGAAATAGAGGTGCCTCCATCAAAGACCTATAAACTTCCAGATAATGCTGAGAAAGAAGAAGATAATATTTATTCTCTTATAGGTCATCATCTGAAGGATGTTCCTGCATCCAAACGCATCTATGTAGCAATCTATGTATTTTCTTCTCTGTTGGAAAGGCCGGTTTTCAGGGCAGAGTTAAAATCGATGGGTTTTCATGAAAATACGATCATGGATGCAGTGCAAAAGGGCAATCCTATCATAGAAATACCTGAAAAAGACATCAAGATCCTGCGCAATTCTATTACCCGGATATCCATTCCCTCGGTTGACCCTGCTTATGAAATAAGCGGGAAAGATAATGATAATCTCCGGTATGTAGGTATAGTCCTCCTTCCGGTGCTCAAGGCGCTTATGAATCTGGAAGGCCTTGTACCCAAGACTAAACAAACAAAACTGGCAACTTAAAAGAAAGGTAAAAAAGAAAGGTATAATCCCCTTCATTCAATATAAATAGCCGGTCTCATTGGTGCTGCAAAGCGGGCTTTCTTTTCGGGATCATACGTCTCTGCACCTTCCCTGGCTATCTGCACTTCACAACCAATTTCCTTTTCAAAGAAACTTATTGCTTCTTGCAGCGTTTCTTTTTCGTCCAGGTTGAAACCGTATACCATCTCGAATTTCTCTTCTTTCATGGCCTTTATGTCATCAACAACTTTCTTTGCAAACTTGGGTATTTCTTTACCGTAAGGTCTCATTTCGGGATCCTGCATGAGATTCTTTATGAGAATTCCCGGGTTGAGATTTCCCTGTTGCTGGAGTTCAAGAGCCTGCTTAAAAGCTTCTGATTTCCATTGGGAGGCTGTATAGAGGACAAGTTTTTGCGGCTTTATACCGGTGACTTTTATTATTTCCTCAACATCTGAAAAAGTGTTGCTGATCAGCTCTTCGCCGGCTTCGGCATCCCTGTCGATAAGTTGTGGGTCATACTCAGGATATTTTTGCAGGGACACATAACCTTGCGTTTCTTCCATTTCACTCCAGATTTCCTCACATATGTGGGGAGTGAAAGGTGCCATCAGGCGCACCCATGTATCGAGTATATCATACTGGAGGGTCTTTCCTCCTCTTCTCTGATACCATTTCACATCATTAAGAAGCAGGAAGAAAGAATTCTGTAGGGCCTGCCGGGTGCGTATACCTTTAAGGGCCTCGTTTGTTTCACTGATACGCTGCTGCAAGCGGCTCTGTATCCACCTGTCTATCAATTGTTTTTCCCTGTAGGTTCCAGAGGTACATTTGGTATCGATAGTATCTTTTGCAAAATGGTAGAACCTGTCGATCTGTCTCCTGGCGGACTCGATGCCACTGTTCTTCCAGTCTGCATCCTGTGTTTGTTCGGCACTGGACAGGATATACATCCTGGAAATATCCGCACCATAATCTTTCACTGCCTCACTGAGTGTTAGCAGTGGTCCCTTGGACTTACTCATTTTCTGTCCTTCTAGAGATACAAAACCATTGATTGCAATGGCACGAGGCCAGTTCTCTTCTTTGAATATCGCAACATGATGGAAAAGGAAGAACAGGAGGTGGTTGGGTATCAGGTCTTTTCCTGAGGATCTGAGATTGACGGGATACCAGTAATTGAAATCTTTTCGCATGCTTTCAATTACAGAGATATCAATTCCACTTTTTTCTGCTGCATCCTGCACCCTTCCCTTTCCAAGAAGCACATAATCAAAGAGTTCGGGCACCAGTTGCTCGGTCTTAATATCTTCAGAGAGAAACTTTGCAACTATGTAGTAGGACATGTATACCGTGGAATCTCCCAGGGATTCGATCAACCAGTCCTTATCAAAGGGCAGGCGTGTTCCGAGGCCTTTTTTACGGGCGCAGGCTTTGTCTTTAAGCCAGTCAACTTTATTATTGAACTCCACCCTCAGTTCTTCGGGGATTATATCCATATTTTCTATGCAGCGGTATACTTTATCCTTCCATTCCGGATTGGAATAATTGAGGAACCACTGGCCCTTAACCATGTTTACTACACATGGGGTTCCACACCGGCAGACCACAGGTTCACTGAATTCATAGAATATCTCGCCGATTTTCTCATCGATCAAATCCTGTGTAAGAAGATCTTTTATCTTTGAGACCCTTGTGCCTGCATATTTCCCGGTATTTTCTTTCAGGGTACCTCCGTGGAATTCCCGCCGATAGACCATTTTTGTTGCAGATTCGGCTTTTGGATCATCCTGGTCCTGTACTCCAAATTCCTCCACCGCTTCAACTGCCGGATATTCTCCGTATTCAGGAACATCGATAAGGGGTATGAGCTGGATGTTCTGGAGATTTTCTGTAATACCGTATTCTGAAAGGTCTCTATCATAAAGGTCCTTCAGGGCCAGATAATCATAAGGTGCATGGGCGGGCACACTCATAACAACTCCGCTTCCGTTCCCTCCCCTGACAAAAGATGCCGGAAGGGTGATGACTTCCGAGTCTGTCAATGGGTTTTTGGCCTTTATTCCGATGATGTCCAGGCCACTTATTTTCCCTATGAGTTCGACTCTACGATCTGTGTAGGTAAGTTTGTTGTATGCTTCTTCACTTACAATCCAGGTCTCTTCATACTCGTCGGTTTTCACTTTCGCCTTGACATATTCCACATCAGGGTTTATCCAGAGGTTGGTGACCCCGAATGTGGTTTCCGGCCGCAGGGTAGCACAGGGTAATACCATGCCATCGTAGGTGAATTTGATCAGGGTATAATCCACGATAGTGGCTTCTTCTCCCCTGAGGATGTCATGGTCTTCCACAGGATTGTCATCATTGGGGCACCATTTGACAGGGTGTGAACCTTTTACAATCAGTCCCTTTTCGTAAAGCAGATTGTATTGCCATTCGATGAATTTTTTATATGTTTCATCGGTCGTGGTGAACTTTCTTCTCCAATCAATGGAATATCCAATGGATCGCATGGCTTTTTCTGCTTCCACACTGAAATATTCCACGATTTTTTCCGGAGAATCAAGTCCTTCAAGGATATTCTTCGGAATGCCATGGAACTTAGAATAGACTTCCATCGTCTGGGGTTCCCTGTTGGCGATTAGTTCAGCAAGTCCTACAATGGGCGTACCGGTTACGTGGAATCCCATCGGGTAGAGTACATTGTATCCCTGCATCCTCTTGTGCCTTGCAATAACGTCCCCGATGGTGAATGTCCTGGTATGGCCTGCATGCAGATTCCCATTGAGATATGGGTAGGGAACAGTTATGAAATATTTATTCCGGCTGTCAGGTTCGGCCTCGAAAACTTTGTCCTGAGACCATATATTTTGCCACTTTTTTTCAATGATGGCAGGTTTGTAGTTCTGCTCCATATTCATTTCCCCTCAGTACAGGACCTTTCTGATAGCCTCCATTGTGGCATCAACTACAATGGGTTTTGGTGCAACGGATATTACTTCTTCCGGGTCCTTGAGAAGATGTCCTGTAGTCACGCAGACCACGGATTCATTTGCACCTATTACTCCGGTCTCTACAAGTTTTTTCAGACCGGCAACAGAGGTGGCACTTGCAGGTTCAACGCCGATTCCTTCAAGTTGTGCCAGGTCTATCTGGGCTTCCACCAATTCATCGTCAGTAACACTTTCCGCACCACCATTTGATTCGGAAATTGCTATAAGGGCCTTTCTGGCATTAACCGGATTCCCTATCCGGATTGCTGTTGCGATAGTTTCGGGATTCTTTTCAGGGGTAATATCAGTTTTTCCTTCCCTTACGGCTTTTACTATTGGGCAAGAACCTTCAGTCTGTATTCCCATCATCTGTGGGACTTTATCTGTAATTCCCAGTTTCTTGAATTCTTTGAAGCCTTTATGGATGGCAGTAATGTTGCCTGCATTACCTACCGGAAGTACCAGCCGGTCAGGCATTTGGAAATCCAGCTGGTCTGCGATTTCAAAACCTATTGTTTTCTGTCCTTCCAGCCTGTAGGGATTAATGGAGTTTAAAAGGTAGATCTTTTCCTCATCGCAGAGTTCTCTTACAAGTTCCAGAGCATCATCGAAATTGCCGCGTATGCTAAGCACCTTTGCGCCATGCATCAGGGCCTGCGCAACCTTGCCCAGTGCAACTTTCCCTTCCGGTAACAGTACAACAGCAGGAACTGCCGCTTTTGCACCGTAGATGGAAAGGGCTGCGGAAGTATTACCTGTAGATGCACAGGCAATTGTTTTCATCCCTAATTCCAGGGCTTTGCTGACACCTACGGTCATACCTCTGTCCTTGAAGGAACCGGTAGGATTCATGCCTTCATGTTTGACATATAGTTCCCTGACACCAATCTTTTCGGCTAACCTGTCACATTTATAGAGAGGTGTGCCACCTTCCTGTATTGTTATAGGTTTTCTGTCAACAGGAAGAAGTTTTGCATATTTCCATACAGAAAGTGCAATTCCCTCTAAATCTTCCCTTTTAATATCAATCTGAGAATAATCATAAATTACATCAAGCAAACCGCCGCATTCACAGGTATACAGGACCTCTGTTTTAGGATATTCCTTACCGCATTCGATGCATTTTAAATAGTACATTGGAGTTCTCCTGATAGTTTTAAAGTTTTAATAGGGTGAATCTTATAACCTAATCAATTCCAATATAAATAAAGTACTCGGAAATGGCGCCTGACCCCTTCTATTATGTAATTGTTATTAAATCTGTTGAAAGACCACCGTTATCTTTATTGTAGGGAAGCCCCACCTATCCACCATGTACTGGAAGACTGTTCAGGGTACTCTTTTTGTTGATGACTTGAATGCTTTTTTGCAAAAACTGAATGATATTGCAGATGAACATGATGTTACCATACAGGCAATGGATGCAGGCAAAATAGCAGGTAGGGCCCATATCGAACTTGCAATAAAAAAAGCCAGAAAAGCATTCGATTCCGGCAGCAATGTGGCCCGGGACCTGGGGGTTGAAATTCTCCGGTATGCTTCCGGAAAACGACAGATTGTTGAAGCTTTTTCTATGGGTATGAAGGAAGGGGATATTTCTGTTGTTTTTCTTGTCCTGGGTGAAAAAAATAATGTAGATGCTGTTTTACCTGCACTTGATTCAATGGTCTCCAGGATTGAAGTGGTCGGTTATTCAGTCCAAAAGGAAGAGGCTGTAAGGGCTCATTTCAGAATCGGTTCTGCAGAGACAGATGCAATCGGTGTATCGCGGATACCTGACATCGTGCTGGAGCGAGTGTCACTGGTGGACATCCTGAAATAAGTCCATTGGTAAACTTATTAATAAGTACATACAGATTATTCATCTATATATCTATCAAATGAGAGGATTATTAATGCCACACCCGAAGACTGCAGAGAATATTATGAAAAATGCCGGTCCGATAGAAAGTGCCTTACTCCCCAAACTGATCCATGTCACAGAAGCTGCTGCTATTGCTGCTGCCCATCAGATAGGCAGGGGTGACAAGAATTATGCCGATCAGGTATCGGTGGAAGCAATGCGCAGGATGCTTAATTGCCTGGATATCAGTGGTGTCATCCAGATCGGTGAAGGTGAAAGGGATGAAGCACCAATGCTCTATATTGGTGAAGAAGTCGGTACAGGTAAAGGTGACCTTAAGGTAAATATTGCAGTTGATCCGCTGGAGGGTACCAATCTATGTGCAGACGGTGTACCGGGTTCCATCTCAGTTATGGCCATGTCCGAACCCGATGGTTTGTTCCACGGTCCAGATGTCTATATGGATAAAATCGTGGTAGGTCCACAAGTCGTAAAGTATGAACGCGAACACCCGGGAGAGGAAATTGATCTGGACGCCCCAGCAATTGACAATCTTGAGATAGTGGCCCGTGCTTTAAACCGCAGTGTAGAGGAACTTGTGGTTGTGATTCTGGACCGTGAGCGTCATAAGGATAAAATCGAGGAAATCCGGAAAACCGGTGCCAGGGTAAATCTGGTTTCCGACGGTGATCTTATGCCCGGCGTATCAACGGCTATACGTGGCTCAGGTATCCATGTGGTAATGGGTTCGGGTGGCTCGGGCGAAGCTGTACTTACAGCCTCTGCAATGAAGATCCTGGGTGGTAAGGTGCTTGCACGCCTGGTTTTACCTTCAGTTGCCAATCGCAAACCCGATGATGTAATTGCACGGGAGGTAGAGGAAAAGATGCCCCGGCTTAAAAAGATGGGCATAAACGAAGACAACATGAATGATGTTCTTGACACTGAAAAACTTGTACCCGGTAAAGATGTAATCTTTGCTGCAACTGGTGTGACCTCCGGGCATTTCCTCAAAGGCACCAACCTTTTTGGTTATGGGGACGCAAGGGTACATAGTATATCAATGGGTAGTTCGGGTGTTGTCAAATTTTCAGATTCGGTATATATACATGATAAGGAAAGCACGCCTCTCAGGCTATAATATGGAGATTTTGTTCTGTTAAATATACATATAGCAACCTTTGGCTGTACGGCCAACCAGTCCTCTTCCGAGATCCTTGAGGCTAAAGCGGTGGAGCTGGGCCACAGGCTTGTATCTGAAAGAGAAGCTGATGTGATCATATGCAACACCTGTACAGTCAAGGATACTACAGAGCAGAAGATATTGCACAAGATCAAGGAATGGGGCCTTCAGGGCAGGGAAGTAATTGTTACAGGTTGCATGCCTCAGGTCCAAATGGACGAAATATTAGAAAATAATCCCGAGGTTCATGTCCTGGGCATGAATTCCCTTCTTAAGCTCGGAGTAATTCTCAACCGGGTTCATGAAAGGCTGGGGGGACTTTCACTGAGGCCCATGAGTGTCTTTGATGATTCTCCTGAAGGTTTACTCAATGTACCCCGCAACAGGTCGAGTCCGAATATCCATATCTGCCAGATATCACAGGGTTGCAATAACCGTTGTTCCTATTGTATTGTTACACTTGCCAGGGGTCCCCTTTACTCCTTTGATGCCGATTCAATCGTTACAGACATCGAGCAGGCTGTTTACGAGGGCTGCAGTGAGATCTGGCTAACATCTCAGGACAATGCTCAGTATGGTTTGGATAAAGGAATTAATTTGCCTGCCCTGCTTGAGAGGATTACTGCAATTCCCGGAGATTTCAGGCTACGTGTGGGTATGATGAATCCTGCTTCAACACTTGAAATTCTGGATGACTTGTTAGAGGCTTATTCCAGTGAAAAGATCTACAAAGTTTTGCATCTTCCCATCCAGTCAGCTTCGGACAAAGTGCTTGGCAGGATGAAACGTAAACATACAATGGAACAGGCCAACAGGATAGTCGAAAAGTTCAGGGATACATTTCCTGAAAGTACCCTTTTCACAGATATTATTGTGGGTTTTCCGGGGGAGGATGAAGAGGATTTCGAACTTACACTGGACTGGATTCGAACCTATCGCCCCGATAAGGTAAATATTTCACGTTACACACCCAGACCGCACACTGAAGCATTGCAATTCAGAAATATAGATACACGTATTGTTGTGGAGCGCTCGGGCAAACTCCATCGGCTCTGTAATCAAATCAAACTCGGAAAAAAGGAAGATATGGTAGGAAAAGAAGTTGATGTATTCATCTCACAACAGGCAAAGGTAAAAGGATTGATGTCCCGCACTGCTTCTTATAAACCTGTTGTGATCCCTGAATCAGGTGAATTTAGTCCCGGTCAACGTTGCAGGCTGAAGATAGATGAAGCAACCCCGGGTTACTTTATCGGCCATCCGGTTTAAGATTATCATTTTCACCTGTTTGCATTCTTTTAACGATCTCCCGGTCATAGGATTTCACGATATCACTGCGGGTTATTATTCCTATCAGGGTAATTCTGTCCTTTCGGGAGACAACAGGTAATCTGCCCACATCATGGGCTGCCAGTCTTTTGAGTACGATATCAAGGGATTCATCAGGATACGCAGTAACAACATTTTTACTCATTATTTGGGTGATCGGTTTTTCCAGTTCTCCTTGCTTTACTTTGTCGCGCATATCATGGAGGGTAACAATTCCTGCAAGTTTTCCCTGATTGTCAAGTACAGGAAAACCTGCATGTTTGCTTTTATGCATCAGATTAAGAAGATTGGCAGCTGTGTCTTTTACATTAAGAAATAAAACATCTCTTACCATATTATCCCTTACAGTTAGCGATTCCATCACATTTACCTCGGTACCGGCTCTGATAACGTGTCCTCTTCTCCTGAGCAATTCTGTATATATCGACTCTTCATGAAGGTGAGTTGATATTACATTGCTGATTACACAGGTCAACATAAGGGGCAGGATAAGGCTGTAATCACGGGTCAATTCAAAAAGGATAAGCATGGCAGTCAGGGGTGCATGTACAACTCCCGCAAAAACTGCCCCCATCCCTACAAGGGCATATGCTCCCGCAGGTGCTGTGGACAGAGGAAAAATATAATTCACCAGTTTTCCAAAACCCCCTCCCAGCATGGAACCCGCAAAAAGGGCTGGTACGACCGCTCCCCCTGAACCCCCTGAACCAACAGTGAAGGCAAATGCCACTATTTTCAGGACAAGCAATATCAACAACATTTGCATGGCAAGTTCGTTGTTGAGGGATTGTTTGATGACATCGTAACCGATTCCGAATATCTGGGGATAGAAATAACCGATACATCCGACAACAAGTCCGCCAAGGGCTGGTTTTAAATAGGGTTTTATCGGGAGTTTTTCAAAGGAATCCTGGGTGAGATATGTACACTTTATGAATATTGCAGCCACAATGCCTGCAAGTAGACCCATAATAATGTAGAGTACTGGCTCGCGGAACGGGCTCTCCATCCCGTAGTAGGAAACCTGTATGGGCTGAATTCCAAAAATGATGTCAGTTACAAGAGTAGAAAATACTGAAGAAAGAACTACCGGTATAAGTGTCCTGGTCTGTAATTCTCCGAGAATTACCTCTACTACAAAAACCACTCCAGCAAGAGGGGCATGAAATGCCGCTGCAATTCCTCCAGAAGCCCCACAGGCAATCAATGTCCTGAAACGGTTGTCCGGACTTTTCAGCAGGTCGGCGACCGTAGCTCCTACTCCGGTTCCCGCAAGTATACCGGGAGCTTCTTTGCCCACCGATCCTCCTGTGCATATTGAGATCATTGAAAGGAATACTTCATAAAAAGCAAATTTGCTCTTTATCTTCCCTCCCTGAAGAGCTGTTGCCTCTACAATCTCTGCAACTCCACACCTACTTTTTTTCATAAATTTATAGGATATAAGGCCAACGCATAATCCTCCGGCAGCAGGGAGGAGGATGATATATATGGGCAGGCTATTATTCGGAGTGTTGAAAAAAAGGGTTGTAAAGTAATAGGTAACCTGATCATAGGCCACAAAAACCAGGGCTGTTATTATTCCTATTATTATGGCAAGGAAATTAGAAATGAACCCTTCGGTATAATACCGATCCTGTAACTCGTTTTTGAGGTTATTCAAAAAAGGTCGCCTTCATAAATAAGAAAGTAATAAGGAAAGGACTCCTTATTTATGTTTTCTTCATCATTTCGAGTAAGTCACACACCTTTTCAATAGTATCGTCCAGTGTCTTGGTGCCTGTCTCATCCTCGCTGAATGGCTTCTTGACAATGCCGCCGAAATGTCCGCCATCTCCCACAACAACCATTCCATGAATATGCATCCAGTCCTGGATTACCTGTATGGTCTTTTCCTGTCCCCCATTTCTGGAGCCACCAATAGCAATACCTGCACCAATCTTATCGCTGAGCTTGAAATTATGTCTCCTGAGCAGGACGCTTCTGTCAAATAGGGCCTTCAGCTGGGCAGTGGGACTTCCGAAATAGACCGGGGAAGCCACGATAATTGCATCCGCTTCATCCAGTTTTGGATAGATCTTTTCCATATCGTCATTGATAGGACATTCCTCGCTTTCCCTGCAATTGCCGCATGCAATACAGGGTTTGACTTCCATCCCTGAGAGGAATACCTTCTCAGTGTTAAATTCTCTTTTTTCAGCCATGGCGAGGACTCTGTTTATCATTTGTTCACTGTTTCCGTTCTTTTTAGGACTGCCTGATATGCCCAGAATTTTCATAAGATCACCTGACTGCTCGTATAGGTTTATGTTGATATTAGCTTTTGGGTGACTTTGGTATAAATTTATTAATCATAGGCCCTTCTCCTTATTGTAAAGAGGGAGCCGGGAATAATCATGTTATCCAGTCTTTTTAATCCTGATTCAGTGGCTGTGATCGGTGCATCAAGGAAAAAGGGTAAAGTGGGAAATGCTGTCCTTTCCAACCTTGTAAAGGATTTCAGAGGAAATATCTACCCTGTCAATCCCGGTGAGGAAATGATAGAGGGCCTTACATGCTATGCTTCCATCCTTGATGTGGCCGATGAAGTGGACCTTGCTGTTGTAGTCGTACCTGCAAAAGTAGTGCCTCCTACACTGGAAGAATGTGGAAAGGCAGGTGTGAAATACGTGGTGGTAATCTCTGCGGGGTTCAAGGAGGCAGGTATTGAGGGAGCTAAACTTGAACGCAGGTCCCTGGAGATTTGTAAGGAATACAGAATTCACATGGTAGGTCCCAACTGTCTGGGAATCATGGACCCGGTTGCAGGTCTGAACGCCTCTTTTGCTGCATCGATGGCATATGAGGGCAATATTGCAATGATGTCACAGTCCGGTGCCATATGTACTTCTACCCTTGATTGGGCAGAAGCCAATGGAATGGGGTTTTCCAAATTTGTAAGCCTTGGGAATAAGGCTGATCTGGGGGAAAACGAATTTCTGGCCGAATTCCGGGACGATCCGTCGACCTCGGTTATTGCAGCCTATCTGGAAGGTATCAAAAATGGGTCACAATTCATTGAAATTGCCAGGGATGTTTCCAGGAAAAAACCTGTGGTTTTGGTCAAATCAGGACGTACAGCTGCCGGTTCCCGGGCAGTATCATCCCATACAGGTACTCTTGCCGGCTCTGATCAGGCCTATAATGCCGCTTTTGATAAAGCCGGTGTGATTCGTGCGGATACGCTGGAAGATATGCTGGATTACATAAGGGCATTTTCAACCCAGCCAATCCCTTCAGGCAGGCGAATTGCCATACTCACAAACGCAGGTGGTCTGGGTATTCTCACGGCGGATGCATGTTATTATGAAGGTCTGGAGCTGGCTTCTTTATCTGGTGAAACAATTGAAGGCTTACGTGAGTTTCTGCCGGATGCTGCCAGTTTCTACAATCCTGTGGATGTATTGGGGGATGCAAGTGCAAAACTCTACGGTGATGCCCTTGAAATTGTGTTAAAAGATCCAAATGTGGATGGTGTAATCCTGTTGACTTCTCCCCAGGCGATGACTGATGTGACAAGCATCGCCAGGATTGTAATTCAAAAAATGGAAAATTCTGATAAACCGGTACTTTGCAGTTTTGTAGGAGGTACACGGGTTATGGAAGGCAATTCAATTCTTGTAGCAGGGGGAGTACCCAATTACACCTTCCCTGAAAGAGCAGTTGCCAGTATGGGTGCCCTGTGTGATTATGGGGAAAGGCGAAGTTTAACTTATCCTTTACCCAAACCGGTTCATTCGGACAGGAAAATGGCATCTGCACTGCTCGATGAAGCAGCAGCAAAGGATAAAAAAATCCTGGGGCTTGAATCATTTGATCTTCTGAAAGCTTATGGTATTCCAGTTGTGGAAACCGGGAAGGCTTCCACTGTGGAAGAAGCGGTGGAGGAAAGTGAAAGGATTGGTTACCCTGTAGTTATGAAAGTCCTGTCTCCTGACATTTCACACAAGACCGATGTTGGAGGTATCCGGCTTTCACTAATGAATAAAGATGATGTCAGGCGTGCCTATCATACAATGATGTCGGATGTAGGTCGCTACATGCCTTCTGCAAGAATTACAGGTGTACAATTGCAGAGAATGATTGAAGGTGGCCGGGAAGTGATAATCGGTATGAACAGGGATGTGCAGTTCGGCCCGCTTCTTATGTTCGGGCTGGGTGGGACATATGTAGAGGTCCTTAAAGATGTATCTTTCAGGCTTGCCCCACTCAATGAAAAGGATGCTCACTCAATGATTTCTTCCATCCGTTCCTATCCTTTACTTACAGGTGTAAGGGGAGAAAAAGCATATGATGTGGATGCGGTGGCGGATGTCCTTGTGCGTGTTTCCAGACTTGTGGAAGATTTCCCGCAGGTCCTTGAGTTTGAAATAAATCCGTTGATGGTCCTTCCAGAAGATGAAGGTTGTTTTGCTATGGATATGCGTCTTACATTGAAAGAATCAAATTGATAAAAGGGAGGGTTTGTATGGCTTCAATACTTGTAAGTTCTTCTGAAAATTATTCTGGTAAAAGTTCGATATGCAGTGGCTTTGGCTTGATTCTTAAAGAGCGTGGAAAAAGTGTGGGCTACATGAAACCGGTGGGTAACCTGCTGGTTGATGTTGATGGTGTTCTCTCCGATGAGGATGCAGAACAAATGCGGAATCTGCTGTCTCTTGAGACCCCCCGCAGTTGCATCACTCCGATTATGCTTACCGAGAATCTTATCAATGATGCTCTGCTGGGAGTGGAAAAACACCTGGAAGAAACCCTGAAACAGGCTTATTCAGAAGTTTCCAGGAGTAAAGATATGGTTCTCATAGAGGGTGAAGGAGGTATCGGTAGTGGTGCCATGTACAATTTGTCAGATCCCCAGGTAGCTTCCATACTGGATAGTAAGATCCTGCTGATTACCCGTTTTGATTCGGTTAGTGCAGTGGACCGGATTCTCTGTGACATTGAACTGATAGATGACAGGAATATGCTTTCAGGTATCATTCTCAATGAAGTTGAAGAAGACAAATTAGGAATGGTAAGGGATATGGTCGTACCCTTCCTTGAAAAGAAAGGGGTGAAGGTATTTGGTGTAATTCCCCGCGATCATACACTTGGAGCGGTTTCTATAGCAGAAATTGTGGAAGATTTGAGAGGGGATGTCCTGACGGGTGCACAGGAAATGGGTAAACTTGTTGAACATTATCTTGTGGGTGCTATGGAAGTTAATTCAGCGATCAAGTATTTCAGGCGCACACCAAACAGTGTAGTAGTGACTGGGGGGGACCGCGCGGATATACAGATGGCGGCTATAGAGGCCGGGGCAAGGGCATTGATCCTGACGGGCAATCTCCGGCCCAGCGAAGCTGTACTTGGAAGTGCTGATGAAGCAGGCGTGGTTGTTGTACTTGTAAAGGGTGACACTCTTTCCACGATAGAAAGAATGGAGAATCTAATCGGACATGCCCGGATTCAGCAGAAGACCAAGATTGAAACAATCGTTAGACTGATTGAAGAGAATGTGGATGTTGACTCTATACTGGATTCAGCAGGTTTATAAGAACATATATAATATGGATATGTATATAGGGGCTTGGCTGAAGTAGCCTATGTTAATGGAAAGGTTGACTGGTGATGGATACCGTGCAGGACAAGGATTATTTCACTATTGATGATTTTGATGTTGACGACAAAACAATTCTGGTGCGAGTCGATATCAATACCCCGATGGACCCCGAGGGCAGTATTCTGGATGACCTGAGGA
The DNA here is from genome assembly GCF_900215215.1 of Methanohalophilus euhalobius. GTDB lineage: Archaea > Halobacteriota > Methanosarcinia > Methanosarcinales > Methanosarcinaceae > Methanohalophilus > Methanohalophilus euhalobius. The sequence goes on from NZ_OBDR01000009.1 coordinate 21,008, forward strand.
TAAGCAGCCACATTCCCACAATAAAGGATCTTGAAGATTCACGGGTAGTATTGCTTGCCCATCAAAGTCGGGCGGGAAAAAGTGATTTCACAACAATGCAACCCCATGCAAAAAGACTAAGTCACTATCTGGGCAGGGAAGTGGAATACGTAGATGATATTTTCGGCTCTCATGCCCGTTCAAGGATTGCAGCAATGGAAAAAGGGGATGTGCTTTTGCTCGAAAATGTACGTTTCTATTCTGAGGAAACTATTTCACGATCTGCCAAAGAGCATGCAAGCACACATATGGTGAAAAATCTAGCTCCCCTTGCGGACATCTTTTTGAATGATGCTTTTGCAGTATCCCATCGTTCTCATCTTTCTTTAATGGGTTTTACACATCTCCTTCCCTGTGGTGCAGGCCGTTTAATGGAAAAAGAGATTACCTCTCTGGACATGGGAATAAAGGGAGGGGGAAGACCCTGTATTTTTGTACTGGGTGGTGCCAAGGTTGACGATTCCCTTAAGGTTGCTGAAAATGTACTTTCAAATGGTGGCGCTGACCGCGTACTTGTGACAGGTGTTGTTGCAAATGTAATGCTGGCTGCATCAGGTTTTGATATCGGGAAAGCAAATAAGGATTTCATTGAATCCCAGGGCTACCTTGAACAGATAGACAGGGCAAAGAAAATTCTTGACGATTTTGACGGAAAAGTGGGTTTACCCATAGATGTAGCATTGAATGATAACGGCAGCAGGATCGAAGTATCGGTCGAAGAAGTCGGGGATTCAGTACTCCCAATCAATGACATAGGAATTGAAACGATTGTTGCTTATTCCAGGGAAATCAGTCAAGCAGGCACTGTAATTCTCAATGGACCAGCCGGGGTTTCCGAACAGGATGGATTTGAACTGGGGACCTATGAGATTGTAAAAGCTGCCACAGAAGCCGATTATTCCATTGCAGGAGGCGGGCATATTTCTGCCGAGGTGCGGAATATGGGGTTCGATCACAGTTTATCCCACATAAGTACAGGAGGCGGCTCATGCATCGACTATCTTGCAGGCACTCCCCTACCCGCAATCGAAGCCCTTAAAAAAGCTGCTGTCATAATATCTAAACACGATTGAGTGGAGGTAATATTATGCTTGGTCTGGATGAAGGCAAGATGGCGGTAAACCTTGCCCGCAATACTATCACTGAATTTCTTGAGAGCGGTACTAAGCTGGATCCGGATTCTATGTCCCTCTCTCCGGTCTTTGAAGAAGAGCGCGGCGTTTTCGTAACCCTCTCCATGGAAGGAGATTTGAGAGGCTGTATTGGTCATCCCTATCCAGATTCATCCCTGAAGGATGCAATTGTTGATTCTGCCATCTCAGCATCAACAAGGGATCCGCGTTTTCCTCCTGTAAAGCTACAGGAGATGTCTGTAATCACGGTCGAAGTTACTGTACTGACCCCGCCTGAAAAGATTGATGCGGCTGCTGCAGATTTGCCCGGTCTTATAGAGATAGGCAGGCATGGGCTTATAGTCAAACAGGGTTTCTATCAGGGTTTACTTCTGCCACAGGTGGCCCCTGAGCAGGGATTTAATGCTGTGGATTTTTTGAATCACACCTGCATAAAAGCCGGACTTTCACCGGACGCATGGCTTACAGGCGCTGAAGTATACTGGTTTGAAGGACAGGTCTTTTCTGAAGAATCCCCTGAGGGGCAAGTTGTGGAAAAGCAGTTCTAAACTGCTTATCTTTTCATATTTTCAAGTTCTGTAAGTAGTTTATCGGTTGAATACACTAGTTTAATTAGGGTTTTTTCTATCATCAGGTTGACCGTACCTTCGATTCCAAGTGTACGAAAATCAGTCCTCATCCCCATTACCGGGATATTTTTAGCATAAGCATAGCCGATTTCCCAGGCTGTACCGGAATCCACATCGCTGCCTCCATCCAGTATAGCAATTACAAGATCGGCTCTGTCTATAGCTTCTGAATTTCTCCGGAACAATTCTGCAGCATCCTGTTCTTTGCGCATACTTTTCGTATCTGTTGAATCCCTCTGTGGCAGGAATACGTCATATCCTGCACTTTCGATTTTCTCTGTGAGTTGTTCATTGAAATTCTTCTCAGCCTCGGAAAAAAGAGGGCCTGCCAGGTATATTTCTTTGTAATTCATTGTTTCCCTTGCCTGCCTGTATGGTAATAACTTTAATTAGTGGTAAAACATAACACTAAAACATGAAAGATAAGGTTAATGCAGGCATAATCGGTGCCTCCGGCTATACGGGGGGGGAATTGATGCGCCTTCTTCTCAATCATCCCCATGTAAATCTTGAAATGGCAACTTCAAGAAAACTTGCCGGACAAAATGTATCCAAAAAACATGCCCATCTGGCAGGTTTGACGGATCTTGAATTTGAAGAACTTGATCCTGTTGCTGTAAAGCAGAGGTGTGATGTGGTATTTCTGGCAGTGCCTCATGGCAGTGCTATGGATATTGTACCTCAACTTATTGACAGTGACCTGCTTATTGTGGATTTGAGTGCGGATTATCGTCTGGATGTGGAAGAATTTGAAAAGGTCTATGGCATTAAACACCATGACCCCCGTAAGGTAGTATTTGGCTTGGTGGAGTTGCATCCCGAGGTAAAGGGGGAAACCTTTGTTTCCAATCCGGGTTGTTATCCCACAGGAGCCACCCTGGCAGCTGCTCCTGTTGTTAATGCAGGGCTTGCAGATATTGCAGTTTTTGATTCCAAATCCGGCATAACAGGCGCCGGTGTGAATCCAAGCCAGGCATCCCATTACCCCAACATGGCGGAAAACATCCAGCCCTACAAGCTCACAACCCATCGCCACCGGGCGGAGATCTGGCAGGAATTGAATGGCCTTGGTGGCCTTGATAGTGTTAATTTCACTCCCCATGTAATCCCTGCTATCCGCGGGATACTGACTACAGCTCATCTCTTTCTTAATGAAGAATGCTCAGAAGAAGATATCCGGCAACTATACGATTCTTTTTACTCTGACTGTCCCTTTGTAAGACTGGTCGATGATATACCTGCGCTGGGTAATGTACGTGGTTCCAATTTCTGTGATATTGGTTTTGAGATTGACACAAACAGTAACAGGCTTGTAGTTATCTCGGCAATTGATAATCTCGTAAAAGGAGCTTCAGGACAGGCTATACAGAACATGAATCTCATGTGTGGTTTCAGGGAAACCGATGGTCTATGGAATGCGGGCCTTGCGCCCTGATTTATTTGGAGGTTGATTTATGCTTGTAAAAGAAATTATGAACAGTGATGTGATTTATTGCAGCCCAGATGACAATGTGAGTGATGCTGCCAGGTCGTTGAAGGATAATGACATAAGTGGTATGCCTGTAGTGGACAACGGCAAGATTGTAGGTATACTTTCAGAGGTTGACTTACTGGCTCTGCTGGAAACTCCCGAACATGGTGACTTCTGGCTCCCCAGTCCCTTTGAGGTGATAGAAATCCCTATCCGGGAATTTATCAGCTGGGAAGATACCAAAAAAATGCTTTCAGATGTAGGTTCAATGCCGGTTCGCAAAATAATGCGCACCGGTGTATTCACTGTCTCTCCTGAAGATTCAATTGAGGATGCTTCCCACCTGATGTCCAGACACAAGATAAACCGCCTGCCGGTGGTTGAAAATGATAAACTTACAGGGATAATCACCAGAGGAGATATCATCAGGGGTCTGGGTAGTCTGTGAGGTTTGCGGTCATGAGAGCAATTGAAGGCGGTATATGTGCGGTACGTGGCGTCCATGCTTCCGGTTTGAAGGATGATTACATGGGCCTTGCACTGATTGAAGGTGCGGGTCCTTGCGCAGGCGTTTTTACACGCAATAAGATTGTAGCGGCGCCGGTAGTGTTTACCAGAGACAATCTTGAAAACCATAAATATATTGCAGGCACAATTATAAACAGCGGAAATGCTAATGCCTTCACTGGTGAACAGGGAATGGCCGATGCCCGTGAGATGGCAAAGGCTGCTGCCAGCAAACTGGGAGTTCAGGATTCCCACATCGCAGTTGCATCCACCGGTGTGATTGGCCGTTTTCTTGATGTAGGTTGGATAAAAGATCATCTGGATGAAGTTTACGGGGCACTTTCTGCGGATCCTCAGGGATGCCGCAATGCTACAAAAGCCATCATGACCACTGATCTGATGGAAAAAGAAGTGGCTGTAGAACTGGAGTGTGGTGTACGTATCGGAGGTATTGCAAAGGGTTCCGGTATGATCGAGCCCAACATGGGAACAATGCTTGCTTTTATCTATACTGATGCTATTCTTTCTGCCGATACACTGAAAAAATGTCTTGTAAAAGCCAACGATTCAAGTTTTAACATGATGGTAGTCGATGGTGATACCAGTACCAATGACATGGCTCTGTTAACCGCAACAGGTGCTTCTTCAATAGCTCCTGATGTAGCAAATTTCCAGAGAGGACTTGATTATGTCCTTGTGGAACTTGCGAAGAAAATTGCCCGAGACGGGGAGGGTGCTACCAAACTTATCGAAGTACAGGTAAACGGTGCCTCTGACCTGGCCGATGCACGCAAGGTTGCCAAAACCATTGTACGGTCACCTCTTGTAAAATCTGCAATATACGGGCATGATCCCAACTGGGGTAGGGTTGTTGCTGCAGCTGGATATTCAGGTGCCTCTCTTGATCAGGATAAAATCTCTCTGAAATTTTCGGATGGAAAAAATGCAGTTACTCTGGTGGATCACGGTCATGTGGCGGATATCTCTGCCAACAAACAACTAAAATCCATAATGGAAAGTGATACTGTCATAATTTCAGTGGACCTTTCACTTGGGGAAGCTTCTGCGGTTGCCTGGGGTTGTGATCTTACATATGACTATGTGCGTATTAATGCGGAATATACTACATGATATTGTTTCAGGGGGAATTTGAATGGATATATCTGAGTGGGATAAGAGATACATTGAGAGTTATGAGTCGATTGCACGAAATATTCACTGTGTAAACGGAATATTTGTTGCCTATAACAGTAATGTGGATGCCATCAAGCACATTGGTCCCGGTGATGTGGAAAACCTGCTGAGGAAAGTGGATGTGGATACTGTCCAGCAGAGAATATTTTCCTATCCCCGACAGATAGATTCTCCTGTAGATTTCCTTGCACGACTCCTGATTGCAATGAAGGACGGTAAAGCTGCGGAAATTCCCACCTATTCAACTGATATCCATGAATGGTTGACCGATAATCTTGTTTTTGATGAAGCCAGGATGGGGGGGCAGGCCGGGATAATATCCAATCTGCTTGCCAATATGGATCTGAATAAAGTAATTGCTTATATCCCCTGGCTTTCCCCTGAGCAGGCGGATTACTTTGTATCCTCCCCTAATCTTTTACATCCTTTTGTCAGGGAGGGGAGGATGGAATTGCTTCCTCCTGCAGAGGCCTGCAATCCCGATTATAAAGCCAAGGTCAACTGGATTATAGAATTCAATAAAGGACTCTCTGTGAAATATGCCGAGGATAGGATAATAGTTCCTCGTGATAACCGCCTGATCATTTCATCACGTCCGCCCTGGATTCGTATCGATATGTCCGATGAGGTCTATGAGCACCTTCCCGAGATGGGCAAAACCGTCGATGGGGCTATTCTCTCCGGTTACCAGATGATAAAAGAAGAATATGAAGATGGCATGACTTACAGGGATTATGTAGAACGTGCGGTAGGGGCAATAGGCCAGTTAAAAAAAGCCAATCCCGATATTTGCATACATGTGGAATTCACTTCCATACAGAATAAAATCATTCGTTCGGCAATTCTGAATGATATTGTGCGCAATCATGTCCACTCACTGGGTCTTGATACTGTGGAAGTTGCCAATGCATTGAATGTATTGGGTTATGAAGAACTTGCATATTCGGTAATCAAAAGGGGAGAAGATGCTATAGTAGCCCTCTATGAAGGAGCTGTCCGGCTGCTTCATGAACTCAGATTGCAGAGGATTCATGTGCACTCCCTGGGCTTTTATATATGTGTTGTTTCCAAAGATTGTCCAATTGATATTGAACAACATCTTGATTCCCTGCTTTTTGCATCCACTGCAGCCGCTGCCCGAGCCCTTCAGGGCGGGATAGACAGTTTTGAGGATATAAAAGCAGGTCTGGATGTACCTATATCCACACAGGGAATGGACCAAATTGACAAACTGGGTGCCTATCTTGTCAGGCAGGGAAAATGTAATCTGGACGATTTTGAAAGAGGTTGTATCTGCACCCGCAATCATGACGTATTAATCATTCCGGCCAGGGTGGTGGATCATCCCGTTGATACGGTAGGTATAGGAGATACTATTTCAGCAAGTGCCTTTGCAGCTGTGCTGGCAGGTATGTGCAGTCCGCGGGAGGATTGAATGAATATCCTTTGCGGTTACAACGCTAATATCGATGCAGTTTACAGGATAACCGGCAGGGATGTGGAATCCATCCTTGGTGAGGTGGATGAAAAGGAACTGCTGATGAAGATCGAACGCCAGCCGGATATCATAAATTCCCTCGAAGATTTCCTTGCCGGACTTATCCATTGTATGGAATATGGCAGGGGTGCAGAATGGTTCATTTATTCCCGGGATGTTCTTGATTTTCTCAAGAAACGTTTTTTTGACCGGGCAGAGATCAGAATTGGGGGGAATATGGGTATAATGGCCAATGTCCTCTCCGGGCTCAATGTGGATATGATTGTTCCCAATGTTGTTTATCTTTCCGGGACACAGGAGGCTCTTTTTTCAAAAAGGGGAATGGTGCTGCCTCCAAAATTCGAAAGCCAGAGGGGTGAAGAGGAGCCGGTACATTTTGTTTTTGATTTTCGTCAAGGGGATAATTTCGACTTATACGGCCGCAGGATAACTGTATCCCGGGAAAACAGGTTCATTGCAACATTTGATAAATTCAACCCTCAAATGACAATTTCTTCCTTCTTCAAACAATATGCAACCGCATATATTGGGGAAATGGATGGTGCAGTTGTATCCGGTTTTCATATGCTCCAACCCTCCTATCCGGATGGTTCTTCTTTCGAGGAAAAGTTATCTCCTGTCCTTGCACAGATTGATGAATGGAATTCGATGCCCGGGTTTTTCATCCATGCTGAGTTGGGTCATTTTGCGACATCGGATATCGCCAGGCATGTTTTCCTTAAACTTGCAGGAAGGGTTGATTCTATGGGTTTGAACGAAGATGAACTTGCAACCCTGACGCAGAAGATGGGTTTTGGGATAGAAGGCATACATGAAATGGATATTTCCGCAATGTTCCAAGCGGCCCGCAATTGCATTAAAGGTTGTTTGGCCAGAGCCCTTGTTGTCCATACCAGGGATTTTGTCTTTTGTCTCTCTGCTTCAGATAACCTGAATGAGCAGAAAATAGATGCTATTGATTTTGGTTTGAAGTGTGCGGCATACTTTGCTTCTTCAGGATTATTGCCGGACAGGTCCAAACTGGAGGAATGGTGCAGTCAATTCAAGCGCAGTGAATACGGTAGCCTGCAGGTTAAGAGAATAAAGTCTATTACTGGAGCCAGGCAGTATGGTTTTGGGATATGTGGTATCTTCAATGAGTATTATTTTTGTGCAATTCCCACGCTTGTGGTCAATGAGCCGGCAGTGACAGTTGGGTTGGGAGATACATTTACTGCATCTTCTTTCCTGCGCTTGCTTGAATTACGCAATAGATCCTGAAAATTTCAGGCTATCCATTCCGTGTTGCAATTTTTATATTAATTTTGGTGGATTCGAGATAAGTTTAATATAGTCTCAAGTACACTTGCCATAAGTTAAAGTAATCAGGGTTATTATTTATATTCCAGGAGTATTTTACTTATGATCGGTATCTCTTCGTTTGCTTATCACGACTTATCGCTTGGTGAAGCTTTGCAAAATATTGAACACGTTGTCAATTGTGCAGAAATCTTTTCTGAAGGAAGACATGACCTATTCAGGCAGGATGAAATCGCCTTTTCCTATGACTTGAAATATACGGTTCATGCTCCCAGTACAGACCTCAATCTTGCAAGCATTCGTGAACCTATAAGGAATGCAGCTCTCCAACTTGTGGAAGACATGGCAGGTGTTTGCAATGAAATTGATGCTGAAGTCATGGTTGTCCATCCCGGTTATTTCCCCTTTGCTTATGATAGGGATTTTGCATTTAATGCATTCCAAAAATCGTTGCCTGTATTGGAAAGGATTGGTGAGGATGCCGGTGTGCGGATATGTGTGGAAAATATGCCCAAATGGGAATGTTTCCTTTTCAGAAAACCGGATTTTGAGATAGGGGCAAATGATTTTGTACTGGATATTGGTCATGCCAACACAATGGGCAATCTGGAGGCATTTCTTGAACGTGAGATTTCCCATTTTCATATTCATGATAACCACGGGGATAACGATGAACATTTGCCCCCTGGTGAGGGAAACATTGATTTTTCGGCCATACAGGGATTACTCCGCCAAAACAATTCTATTAAGATAATTGAGAATAAATCAGCTGAAGATGCCCTTCAGAGTATTTCTGCTCTGAAAAATATGGGTATCAAATGAACAAATCCAGTTAAATTTATATATTTACAATTCACTTGATTTGTATATGAGTTCTATGGGATGCAGGATATTTCATGCACTTGGTAGTGAAACCCGGATTAAAATACTGGAACTCTTAAGCAGCAACGAAATGCATATATCTGAAATTGCCCGGGAACTGGATATATCAGTATCGGTAGTTTCCAAGCATGTAAAGGTGCTTGAAGAATCAGAACTCCTTGAGAGACATATTTTCGGAAAATCCCATGTATTAAAACCCAACAGGAAAAATATTCATCTGGCTGTTGATTCGTTTGCTCCCACCAGGCATGTGGAAGTCGAGAAAGGTGCTTGCCTTATGGAAGCCCTGCGCAATGTGGCAGATATTGATGTCAGGAAAAAGGGAGATAGGGAGATGATTGTTTCTACTGATGGGGAGGAAGGCCTTTATGTTTATGAGATTGATGGCCAATTGGGGGATAAAAACGTGAATGACTGCGTACTGGAAGATGATACAATCGTGGACTGGAAAAAGCTGGAACCTATCACAAGGATTCGGCTTGACATTCACGTCAGGGAATGAAGGTGCCCAACGAATACTTTCAATCCACTTTCTTGTCTCTTATATAGGCGATGAACTTAGTTACATGTAATGAGTATTCCTTCAGACGGCTATCATTTCACTTTGCATGAGAGGATGCGATACCTTTCCTCGGGTACAAAGTATGACAGCTGTAATCAGAGTGCAGTATGCCACGCTTTCGGGCCAGACGGGCGCTGCATTCAATTATACAAGACATTACTGACCAACTACTGTGCCGGAGAATGTACCTATTGTCCTAATCGCTGTCACAGGGATGTGCGCAGGGTTTCCCTGTCCCCGGAAGAGATTGTGAAAATTACCTGGGATTTTTACAGGAAAAATGCGATCGAAGGCCTTTTCCTTTCCTCCGGTGTTATCGGGGATCCTGAAACAACAACTGAAAAACAGCTTCATGTGGCCCGGCTCTTGAGAAATCAGGGGTTTAATGGTTATATCCACCTTCGGCTCATGCCCGGTACACCTTTCCATTTGCTGCAGGAGGTAGCCGGGGTTGCCAACAAATTCGGGGTAAATGCAGAAACAACGGGTTCTGTGAACTATTCGGAAATCTGTCCCAATTTCGATTACAAAAATGATGTCCTTCAGCGTTTGAACTGGATCTGCAAATTGATCAGGAAACAGAGGAAATTGCACAGATATGATCATAAGATCATAGGTGCCAACGATACCCAGTTTGTTGTGGGTGCCCTTGACGAACCCGACAGGGATATTGTGAATACCGTGCATGATTTCATGGAAAAATACCAGTTGCGCAGACCTTATTTTATGAGTTTTGACCCGGTACCTGATACTCCGCTTGAGAATGGTTCAACATCTCCAAAATGGAGGGAACAGAGGCTCTATCAGGTATCTTATCTTTTGAAAGATTATGGCCTGGATTCCGGGCATATTGATCAAATCTATAATGACGATGGTTTTCTTTTGAATGATGATCCTAAACTTGAACTTGCCCGGGTCAACCCGGAAATGTTTCCGGTAGAAATAAACAGCGCCGATTATTCTTCCCTGCTCAGGGTGCCGGGTATAGGGCCTATAAGTGCTTCCCGTATCCTGAGATCCAGGCCAATTTATGGGGAGGATGAACTTGCACGTATGGGTGTTGTTATAGGTCGTGCACGCCCCTTTATCAAAATTGGTGGTTCCGGGCAAACTAACCTTATACAGTTTGCAGGAGAATGCACATGATTATTCTTTTTAAGGCCACTGTAACAGGTGTCTTACTGGCCTGTCTGGAATTGAGGCAACGGCCAGAGGCAGATCTGGTTTTTGCCTGTGATCCCAAAGAAGGGGAAACGAAATTGAAAATGACCTACCCGACAGCTGAAATAATTCGGGTTGGATTCAATAGTAAGGTTGATAATCAGCAGTTGGCCAAAAGAGTTTTTCCCGATGGGTGGCACAGAATAACCAATTTTGATTCCCCTCCATTGAATTATATAGAATTGGTGCTCAGGCACAGAAAATGCAATCCTGCAGAGCTTGTGAGACTATTGCATGGGTGTGAAGGGGAGGTGGATGGTCTTTATTGTGGTAAAGAAAGACTTTACAAGCGATATTACCGGTACATGTGTGAGGTTAAAAACAATTATCACAGACTTTGCATGTTTGTGCGGCCAGTTTGCGGAGATACAGTCCTTTATGTAAATGTAACTCCCAAAAACCATGTGTCTGATATGCTTTGCAGGTGGCTTGCAGTACGCAATCCAGATAGGGCGGTAATTGTTGTTGGTGGAAAGTTTGCTTATGTATGCAATGGTGAAATCCTGAAGATGCAGCATTTCCTGAAAACATCTGTGGATTCAATACAACATTTGATTCCTTCTGAAGATTCTGCTAATCCGGAAGAATTGTGGGATACCTATTACAAAAGCCAGATGATAGACAACAGACGTAACCATTCGCTTTCAAAAAGATTACAGCCCCGCGGCGATTCCGGCTATAGTACAATGTCTAAAAAAGATCGGTATTTTGTAGAACGGGGTATTCCCACATCTACATTACTTGATTTTGTGAATGAGAAACAAGGTGGTCAATAATATGCAGTCACTGGTTGATGCTCCACGTATAGGAGAAAAAATGGCACAGCGCTTTATATCTCATTTTGGATGTGAAGAGGATGCCATGGCGGCAATTCTCAGAGGGGATATAGCCGGTATATCGGAGATCGAAGGAGTAGGTAGAAGGTATGCCATATCCCTTGTACACGATGTGAGGTCTACACAGGATGGTATTGATATCTCCTCTTTTTTGAAAACCCGGGATTCAGTCGATATTTATGAACGGGTAATCGATTCTATCAAAAATTATGCTTCTACCCCTTATGCAAGGGATAAGTTGCACACTTATATCCCATATCCTTCAAGCAGGAAAGACCTTATTGACATAAACCGGGACTGGGTTGAAAACCATATGGAATACCTCTCCATGCTCGATGATATGGATAGGATTTCAGCAAGTCTTTCCAGAATAGAACCCCTGAAAAACTCTCCTTCAATTCCCCGGATCAGGGATAGGGTAATTGTCACTTCAAATACAGATGATTACAGCACTTTAAAGGAAAAATATGGTAAAAGCATTGAGGTCCAGCTGGTGGAAGATCCTCTGGAATTTGCAGATGTTGCACGCAGTTATCCCCATGTAATTGCCATAGGAGAACCCTTCCTGGAATATGATTTTCCAGAGGATACGAATCCTGAAATAATAACAAATGCCCGGGAAATTGAGGAATGGCATATTTTACCCGAAAAACAGATTTCGTTTTTTGCTTTCAATCATGAACGAATAATGAATGCATTGGATCTTGCAATTGCACTGGATAAAGCAGGCATACCTCCAGTAGTCAATGCGGATATTTCGGCTCTTAGCAATCTCATGGCTGCCATTAATCCTGAAGGAAATATTGTTGAAGGCAGGGATGGGGAAATAGACCGCTTACATCATATTCTGGATAATGTGGATTCGGAACTTACAAAATATGTAGACCAGTGCAACCAGGAAATAAATGATCTCCTCCAAAAAAGTAGTATTACACTCAGCGGGAATGATATGTTGGGTGTTATCAGGGATGAGATGGAGTTAAAGGATATTCTTTCACGCAATATATCGGCATCTTTCAGCCAGATAATTAATGATGCCAGAAAAGAATTCATTGAAACCCTTTCAATGAAGCAAAATGAATCTCTATTAGTGGATTATTTTTTCCCCTCTGAACTTTGTTATCCTGTAGAAGCCGACATGTCCCAGTTACAAAAATTCAAAGAACAGATCAAACAGCAGATATTCCGCAGGGAAGTTACTCATAAAAGGAATATTGCATATGAGCTACACGAATTCAGGCAACCCCTGAAACAACTTGTTATGAGGTTACTTGATCTGGATGTGGGGTTGGCAGTGGCCCGTTTTGGTCATTCTCTGCAGATGCAACTTGCCGGCTTTGAAGATGAATGTGGTATGGGTCTCAAGAATGGAAAAAATATTTTCCTTTGTGAAAAGGGTGTTGCTGTGGAACCTATAGATTATTCTCTGGGCTCGATCATGTCTCCTTCGCAGGTTCCCACTTCTTCCGTAGTTCTTTTAAGTGGTGTGAATTCCGGAGGAAAAACATCCATGCTGGAGTTAGTGGCTCAATGTACAATTCTTTCCCACATTGGTTTCCCTGTGCCGGCAGATGAATTGAAGATCGGGCCGATTGATAGTTTGTATTATTTCAGCAAATCCAGGGGCACTCTTGATGCGGGGGCATTTGAAACTACCTTACGCTCATTTTCAGCTTTGAGAGGGGCGGGATCCAAACTTGTGCTTGTCGATGAACTTGAATCCATCACCGAACCCGGAGCTTCTGCAAAAATCATAGCCGGTATCCTTGAAACCCTTTCTGAAGAATCCAATACAATGGCTATTTTTGTTTCCCATCTTGCCGACCAGATACTGGAAAATACCGACGCTTCCATCAGAGTGGATGGAATTGAAGCAAAAGGACTTGATAATGAATTGAACCTGATTGTTGATCGCAATCCGATTTATAATCATATTGCAAAGAGTACTCCGGAATTAATCGTGGAGCGTCTTTTCAGAAGCGGAGGGGAAGTTGAAAGGGAGTTTTACAGACGTTTGAAAAATAAATTCGAAAAAGGATGCTAATCAGAGGCATCCCTTTGTACTTTTGACCTCTTTTCCCTCAATAACCGTTGCTTTTTTCATTGCCTGAGCAAATGCCTTGAAAAGGGCTTCGATTTTGTGGTGGTCATTGTAACCATATACAGCTGCATGAAGGGTGACTTTTGCATTGGAGACGAATGATTCAAAGAAATGCCTTGTAAGCTGGGTGTTGAATTCGCCTACTCTTTCGGATTCAAAAGTAGTGTTCATCACCAGATAACTGCGCCCTCCTATATCCACTACTACGCTTGCAAGAGCCTCATCCATTGGTATTCTTGCTTCTCCAAAACGGGCAATTCCTGACTTTTCTGCCATTATCCGGTCAAAGGCCTGCCCCATTACGATCCCAATATCCTCTACCAGGTGGTGGCCGTCTACTTCCAGATCACCTTTAGCATCGATTGTAAGGTCAAAACCTGAATGTCGTGCAAAACATACCAGCATGTGGTCAAAAAAACCGATGCCTGTATTTATCTGTGAATCCCCTTTGCCATCGATGTTGATCGTAAGTTCTATGCTGGTTTCTCTGGTAGTACGGGATACAGTGGAAATTCTTGGCATACTTACTCTCCACCAGAGATTTCCTCTCTGATTGTATTTATCGCTTCTGTAAGGGTAAAATTTCCTGCATAAAGAGCACTCCCTACCACAACACCGCAGGCACCGGTTGTTTTCAGGGTCAAAATATCTTTCAGGGCTGTAACTCCTCCAGAAGCAATCACCGGTATTGTAAGTTCATTAACCAGCTCTGTTGTGGGTTCTGTGTCCACACCTTCCATTAATCCTTCTTTGTCTATGTTGGTGAACAGAATGCTTCCTGCGCCTTTTTCTTCGAACATTTTCCCGAGCTGTACCGCGGTATACTCGGATTGCTCGGTCCATCCCTTTGTAGAAACCTTACCATTTTTTGAATCCAGGGCGACATTAATGTTTTCGGGTTTGAACTGCCTGGCAAGTCTTTCAACCAGGTCCGGATTTTGGACAGCTGCGGTGCTTAGTATCACCCTGTTAGCACCCATGTGCAGGAGGTTTGCAGCATCCTCAAAAGAGCGAATTCCGCCACCTACCTGTACTTCGACTCCTTGTCTTTCACACAGCATTATGATTTTTTCTATTATAGGGGCGTTTTTCCTTTTCCCTTCGATGGCTCCGTCAAGGTCTATCAGATGCAGTGTTTTTGCTCCCTGTCCGATCCACTTAATCGCAACTGCTTCGGGATCATCAAGTGAAATACGTTCCTTATCTGGCAGTCCCTGTATCAACTGGACACATTTCCCGTTTTTCATATCTACAGCGGGGATGACCTCAAATTCCATTATTTACTCTCCTCAGGGTATCATTCTTTCGATGGGTACAACAAGTATGTCTGATGCACCTGCTTTTTTCAGTTCACTGACTATTGTAAAGACCTGGTCTGCATCAATAACGGCATGTATTGCATGGGTGGAATTTTTTGATTCTACTTTCATAACAGTCGGGCCCGCAAGACCTGGCAGGATGTCTTTGATATTTTCCAGTTTGCCTGAGGGGGCATTCATCATAAGATAGCGCTTTTGTTTTGCATGGAGTACACTTTCAAGGGCTGTTTTTATGTGCTGGATTTTTTCTTCCCTTTGGGAACTATCGGCATTTGAAATCAGGTACACAGATGAGCTGAACACCTCTGCAATTTTCCTGAGATGATTTGTCACAAGAGTTGTGCCGGAACTGGATATATCAACAATTGCATCTGCAATTCCCACATGGGGTGTCATCTCGCAGGCACCACTTACTTTGATAACTTCAACTGGAATGTCAACATTTTTAAAATATTTCTCTGTAATATTTGGGAATTCAGTAGCAACCCGCATATTTTTCAGGTCTTCAGGGGCTTTAATCCCTGAGTCTTCAGGAACTGCAAGTACCAGCTTTGCCCTCCCAAAATGCAGATCCAGCATAACTTCAACTTCTGCATCAGTTTCATCTATAAGATCAAGCCCGGTAATTCCTACGTCTGCAGCTCCGTCCTGCACATATTCGGGAATATCCGCCGCTCTTGCGAATAAAAATGTCATATCCGGGTCTGTTGTTTTTGCAAAAAGTTTGCGGCTTGATCCCTCAAGTACCGGGAGACCTGCTTCTTTGAAGAGTTTCACGGTCGGATCGTGGAGTCTGCCTTTATTTGGTATTGCAATGCGTATCATCCTGGTTGCCTCTGGAATCTGGGTCAACATTTCCAATACTTTCATTGCATATAAAGGTTTGATGAAGAAAAAGTATCCATAAGATATCTTGTTTTCCAGTAATTAATTCACTTTCATATAGTATCCAATTTATATAGAATGGGTTTTTCATATCAACACAGATTTGATACTGGAGCCTTATTTAATTCATATTTTAGTATTTTCATGAGGTTTGGTTATGCGGAATATAAAGGTTGAGCAACTTGTCCAGACACCTGTGGAAAATCAGGAGATAGAGCTTGTTGAACGTAAGGGTGTGGGACATCCAGACAGTATATCTGATGGAATTGCAGAGGCTGTAAGCCGTGCCCTTTGTGCTGAATATATCGAAAAATGCGGTGCAGTACTTCACCATAACACGGATGAAACCCAGATTGTTGCAGGTCGTTCTTCCCCTGCTTTTGGTGGTGGGGAGGTCATCAAGCCAATCTATACTCTTCTTGTGGGGAGGGCTACAAAGGAATTTAATGGTGTGGAAATCCCGGCTGAAACAGTAGCTGTCTCGGCAGCACATGATTACCTGAGAAATAATATTGTAAATCTTGATCTTGACAGGGATATTATCCTTGACTGCAAACTTGGTACGGGATCTTCTGACCTGCGGGATGTATTTGGCCGGGAAAAAGTTCCCACTGCCAATGATACATCTTTTGGTGTTGGCCATGCATCATTTTCCGAACTTGAGCGTATAGTGTATGATACCGAAAAGCAGCTTATAGGTGATCTGAAAGGGAAATTACCTGCAATAGGTGAAGACATCAAGGTCATGGGATTGCGGGAGAAAGATGATATTTCCCTGACTGTTTGCTGTGGAATGGTTGACAAATATGTTGATGATATGGATGCCTATATTAGTTTCAAGGAACAGATGAAGGATTATATTCTGGATATTGCGGGCAAATACACTGACAGGAACGTTAATGCATATGTCAATGCTGCCGATAATACTGCGGGTGGTTGTGGCTGTATCTTCCTGACGGTAACAGGCACTTCTGCGGAGATGGGCGACGATGGTTCTGTTGGTCGGGGGAACCGGTGCAATGGTTTGATAACCCCGAACAGGCCCATGAGTATGGAGGCTACGAGTGGTAAGAACCCTGTCAATCATGTAGGTAAGATATACAATTTGCTTTCTACTCAGATGGCCCGGGATATTGTGGAAGCCGTGCCACAAGTAGATGAAGTATATGTGCGACTGCTATCACAGATAGGTAAACCTATTGATCAGCCCATGGTTGCCAGCATCCAAATAATTCCCGAAGAGGGGGCAAATTTCGCTACAATTCAGGATGATGCCGAAGCAGTTGCCGATGAGTGGCTTGGTAATATTACCAAGATCACCGATCTTGTTATAAACGGGGCAATTGACACTTTCTGAGACAAGATTGCCTCTTTTTATTCTTTTCAGTGGTTTTGAATTTTGTTTTTTATTCTTGCTTTTAAGCGCTGGTGATTTTTCCTGCGGATATTGAATTTATATGCCTTTGGAATGGGAATTCGGCGAAAAGTCTATATAAGATTGTGAGGATGAGAATATCTCGCTGAGTAATGTCCCGCCTTAACTCAGTTGGTAGAGTGCGCGGCTGTAGTATGGTTTGTGTGGATTATCCACATACCGCGCGGTTACCGCGATGCCCCCGGTTCGAGTCTGGGAGGCGGGACCAAACACCTCTTCTAAAGGGTGTAAACAAAACCCTTATATATAATTAAATGTATTTGAGTGCTGCTCGTGTGAGCGGAAAAGTGTGCCCGGACATTGTCCGAATAGTGTAGAGGTCTATCATGGGGCCCTGTCGAGGCCCCGACCCGGGTTCGAATCCCGGTTCGGGCGTACAAAACTTTTCCGAAAGGCTCCGGTTCTGCCGGGGCCAAAACTCACATCTAATTTTGTTTTCTATAATTTTGTAACAGAGTAGTATCATTATTGTTTTAAGAACACGTCTGTTCATGTGTATATACAATTACTTAGTTCTAAAACGATAATTTTTATATAGTTCTCGTCCTTAGTTGTTTCAGAATATCGGATAGAATATTGCTGTGGAACAGAATCACAGATCACTACATATTCAGATTGCTCTGTGTCTTTTTCATTTTCATAGTATCCCAACTTTGACAGTTTTATTTTTAATCAACTGAATGTCTCTCTTTTTAGGTTCTATTCTAATCTCTATGTTTATCTTTTTTCTTTTAGTCGTTCGCTAGCATCTTTTCTTTCTTCATGCTTGTTTTTATAATTTTATCCATTTTTTGCCCCATTGATTTGACAGTATCACATAAGTCATTGGATTGTGTTTTTTCTGATTTTTGCCCATTTTTTGGACAAAGAATTTGACAGCATTGTTGAATCTTCTAAATAAGCCTCTTAGATCAATTTCATTTTCTTTTCAAGCAAAAAATATCCAAAAATAGTTTAATGGAATTTGACAGATGAGCATTATTCTTATGAAAATAAGGGTTCAACGAGTAAATTCAGGCCAAAATTCCTGAAAATTGCATCCATTTTAAAGGAAAACCGATGAAATCGGAGTTTTTCACATGAAATTGTTTGGACTGTCAAATAGCTTTTTCTGACAAAAAAATGAAAATTTTGGGTTGAAAGAGAAGACATTCTCTTCAAGAAAGAGTAGAAACTGTCAAACTGGGGTAGTATCTTTTTCTACAGGCGTGTTTGCCAATGGTTCCTATGCAGTGACTGAGGTCTATTGTAATGGTGAACTATATCCGGAACATTTCACTCCTTCTCCTGTTATGGATGCAAATGAGTCTTTCTCATTGGCAGTTGAGAGACCGTAAAACAGGCAAGTGTTGTCGATGTCACTATCGATCCAACACATTTTGGATCATGGCGCATCTCTGGAAATACAGACAGGGTCATGTGCATTCAATTCAACTCTTTCACGTAAGTTTGCCCCCAATGAAACATTTACCTATAAGTGGGTAATGGGGGAGGCAGCAAACACGGCATGTGGTGGGGTTCCGGTTGGATTCCACTATTCAATCAATCCTGTAAAATCTCCTGAATTAAATATTGAGCAATCTTCTATTCTTGTAATTCCCCACATCACGGATGAATATGTTGAAGACGGGATATGGGATGATAATTATCCTCTCTCTAAATTCCTACATCCCACGATCAGACTCATCTTCAGGGTTTTCATTTGTTGGTTTTGCCAGTCCTCTTTTTGCTTTTGCAATAGTGGGTTTACTATTGCTTCGTCGCAAAAACTAATGATATTGTGATTTCTGGCTTTAAGAACAATTGAAAAGCTACAAATATTATTAGTAAATTGAAACCATCGGATAGACCTTTATACGTACATCTCTCCCTCTTATCCAATAATCGTTGATGTGATCATATGTTTTACAATATACTTCAAACACGCAATCTTGTTCCTGATGTGAACCTCATGAAGGTCGAAGCTCCGGATATAGCAAAAGCAGCGAAAGCGGGCCAATTTGTAATATTACGTATTGATGAAAGCGGTGAACGCATCCCTCTCACAATAGCTGACTTTGATGTTGATGAGGGTTCTATAACGGTAATCTATCAGGTAATGGGCAAGACTACCAAACAATTA
The DNA here is from genome assembly GCF_900215215.1 of Methanohalophilus euhalobius. Classification (GTDB taxonomy): domain Archaea; phylum Halobacteriota; class Methanosarcinia; order Methanosarcinales; family Methanosarcinaceae; genus Methanohalophilus; species Methanohalophilus euhalobius. The sequence goes on from NZ_OBDR01000009.1 coordinate 40,141, forward strand.
ACAACCCTCAAGACAGGTGAGACTTTGCAGGATTTTGTCGGTCCTCTGGGCACTCCCTCTGATATCCGTAAACTCGGCACAGTAGTAATGGTTGGGGGTGGTGTCGGTGTAGCTCCTGTGTACCCACAGGCACGTGCCTATCGCGAGGCAGGTAACCATGTAATATCTATAATCGGTGCCCGCAATGAAGAAATGCTCATTCTTGAAGATGAAATGGCAGAGGTGAGTGATGAACTCTATGTGGCTACTGACGATGGGAGCAAAGGCCATCACGGTTTTGTAACCGATATTGTTAAAGATATTCTTGATAGTGACCAGCAGGTTGACCGTATTGTCATAATCGGTCCGCCTATTATGATGAAAGTAGGGGCCGGTGTAACTGCCTCCTATGGCGTGGAAACCCTTGTAAACCTCAATCCAATTATGATCGATGGTACCGGGATGTGTGGTGGTTGCCGTGTATCTGTTGGCGGAGAAACCAAATTTGCATGTGTGGATGGCCCGGAATTTGATGCAGCCGATGTGGATTTTGACCTTATGATGAGCAGGCTTTCTTTTTACAGACCGCAGGAAAAGGAAGCCCTTGAAAGTTACAACAAAAAATGCGGGGATGATTGTAAGTGTCACTGAAACAGGAAATGCCTGAGCAAAAACCAGAGGAAAGGATTGGAAACTTTGATGAAGTCGCATTGGGGTACACAGAACAGCAGGCTGTAATCGAGGCGGGACGCTGTCTTGAGTGCAAGAATCCCCAATGTGTGGCAGGATGTCCTGTTAATATTGATATCCCCGGGTTTGTTTCAAGGATCAAGAACAAAGACTTTGATAGGGCTATTGGTATACTCAAGGAATCCAATGCCCTGCCGGCAATCTGTGGACGTGTTTGTCCTCAGGAAGAGCAGTGTGAGAAATTCTGTATACTTGGCAAAAAGGGCCAGCCTCTTGCTATCGGCAGGCTTGAGCGTTTCTGTGCGGATTATGAAAGGGATGCAGGAGTAAAATCCCCGGAAAAACCAAAATCCAGCGGGAAAAACGTGGCTGTCATTGGTGCAGGTCCTGCTGGACTTACTGCGGCAGCAGAACTTGCAAAAGCAGGGCATGGTGTAACCATTTATGAAGCTCTCCATGAACCGGGCGGGGTCCTGACCTACGGTATACCCGAATTCAGGCTACCCAAGGACATTGTCAGGCAAGAAGTAGATTATATCCGTAACCTTGGGGTTGACATAAAAGTGGATTATGTCATAGGAAGGATAAAAACCCTTGATGAACTCCGCGATGAATTCGATGCGGTCTTTGTAGGTACAGGTGCCGGTCTTCCCAGATTCATGCGTATTGAAGGGGAGAACCTCAACGGTGTTTATTCTGCAAATGAGTTCCTTACAAGGGTCAATCTGATGAAAGCCTATCGTTTCCCGGATTATGACACACCCATCAAATGCGGAAATAAGGTTGTTGTAGTAGGGGCCGGTAACGTTGCGATGGATGCTGCCCGCAGTGCCCTCCGGCTGGGTGCAGAAGAAGTAACAGTTGTGTACCGGCGTAGTGAGGCGGAGATGTCTGCCCGTATTGAAGAAGTTGAACATGCAAAGGAAGAAGGTGTGGTTTTCAACCTGCTTACCAATCCGGTCCGTATCCTTGAAGGTGAGAATAAGACTGTTACAGGTGTGGAATGCGTAAATATGGAACTCGGGGAACCCGATGAATCCGGCAGGAGGCGCCCTATACCAATTGAAGGTTCTGAGCATGTGATCGATGCTGATATAATAATAGTTGCTATCGGAACATCTCCAAATCCAGTTATCTTTGCAGGCTCAGAAGAACTTGAAACCACTTCGAAAGGCACAATAGTTGTTGATGAAGATGCGATGTCATCCCTGGCAGGATTATGTGCGGGTGGTGATGTGGTTACCGGTGCTGCAACTGTAATCAGCGCAATGGGCGCGGGTAAGCAGGCAGTTGCAACCATTAATCGGTATATTGAAAACCGGTCCTGACAAAAGGTTAATTGAAGAAAGGATTCATATCATTATAAAATGCAAAAAAAACGCTCTACATTTACTTTTGCTTCCGTAGGCAAAAAGAGTCGTCCAAAGACCAGGAAGACCCGAAAACGATCCGATAAACAGGTGTTAGCCGACCATATTTTCTGGTGTAACTCCTGCAATGTGCCTTTAATAGGTCCTGTCTGTGATATTTGTGGCAGTGAAGGTACGAAATTACCCCTGACCTCTCCTTGTGATGTGAGATTTGCTTCTGCCTATGAAAGAGATCTACTTGATGACCTGCTACGGCAACTGTATGATTGTAATCCTTTTGTTGACAGAGTCATACTGTTGAACAAGGTTGCAGGGGATGACCGCAATGATGAGGTACTGGTTGATGGCATACGTATCGGGCATATGTATTTTGATATACTGCAAAAGCAATTCAGGTTTGAACCCACGGATATGGGTGCCAGCGTCCTGCTAAACCATACACATTCAAAAACAGCACATCTTCATTATTCCGGTCGCCATCTGAACGGTAAAAAAATCTCCATGGAGGGTATCGACCATTTTTCCCCGGATATCAAAAATGGTGACCCGGTATTGCTGCGGTGTGGAAAACTGGTGGGTATTGGCACCTCTCTTGAGGATTCAGCTAATTACAGGCCAGGCAAACCTTTGCTTCGGGTCAAAAAAATCAAAAAGATTTCTGCAAACCTGAAACAATCAGCGCCTTCCATGGATTCTGTCATTAAGGCCAACCAATCCTCTCTCAAAAGAATAGAATCCAATGCTGTAAACATGATAAAAGGGATTGGCAATGATCCCGCCTATTCTTCCTTTCCTGTCAATGTATCGTTCAGTGGGGGTAAGGATAGTCTGGTTGTGCTGGACCTTGCCCGAAGGGCACTGGATGCCAGTCGTCTCAGGGCAATTTTCCTCAATACGGGGATAGAATTTCCTGAGACAGTGCAATTTGCACATGAGTTTTGCAATGCCAATGGCATAGAACTTATTGAAAAAAAGGCAGAGAATGCTTTCTGGGATAATGTGGAGAGTTTCGGTCCACCTGGAAAGGATTTCCGCTGGTGTTGTAAAGTCTGTAAACTGGGTCCTGCTAATTCGGCTTTTGAGTCATGCAGTGCGGAGAATCCATGTCTTGCAATTGACGGTAAACGCAAATATGAGTCTTTTTCCAGGCAGGAGACTGCTGCAACCGAGGCCAATCCTTTTGTGCCGGGTCAGCTGAACGTTTTTCCAATCAGGCAGTGGAGGGCTATTGAGGTCTGGCTGTACATCTACTGGAAAAACCTTGCTTATAACCCTCTCTATGACATGGGTTTTGAAAGGGTGGGTTGCTATCTTTGTCCTTCGACCCTTGAATGTGAATTCGAGAGGGTCAGGCAATTGTTCCCCGGATTGTATGAAAGATGGATGGCATACCTGCAAAAATGGACAGCTTCAAAAGGCCTGCCCCCGGAATATGCCGAATATGGTTTCTGGCGCTGGCAGCAGCATCCTCCTAAAATGCTTGCCCTGGCAAAACAGCTGGGAATAGCTATCACACCCGTTGAAACAGAAGATTTCAGCATAAGTGCAGTTTCCGGCCATTCTGTATGCAGTGGAGGCAATTTTTCAGTTGAGGCCCGGATACGCGGGGTGTCACTTTCAGAAGCAGCGGATGTAATGAGAATGCTGGGCAATGTCGTATATTCCCCTGAGATGGGTGTTGTCCTCATAAAGAGTCGCTCATGTACGGTTAAATTCTTTGCATCGGGTAACTTGAAAGTAACAGCTGCTGACAGGAAAGTTGCAGACAGGATGTACAGGAATGCATGTTTACAGTTGCTACGTATTGCCCGTTGCAGTGGCTGTGGGGTATGTCTCAATGCATGTACCAGAGGTTCCATTGAATTGAAAAACGGGAAAATTAAAATACATGACTCCTGCACAGGGTGTGGAAAATGCAATGAGTCCTGTGTGGTAGTCCGCTATGCTAACCGTATCATTCCTGACATTTGATGCGCTGCTTTTAACTAAACAGGTGAGAAGTCCCCTTCCGTAAGGTAAGGGATGAAAGCCGTGCTATATAAAATAAAAAGTTGCATAAGTTATTTGTAATTATAAATTTATACAGATAACTATGAATAACAATCTGGATAAGGCCAGTCATTCTGTATATTTACTACAATATTATTTTGTACAAAGTGTAGAATATAGAAGAGATATGCTGGTGAATCCTCTTGTAGTTGATTGTTTGAAAAAACCGTATATAATGTAAGTGCAAAGATGCATTCTGGATAAGATCATATTTTTTGGTTACAACTGGACAGGTTACACTGGATGTTTTGATAAATTATGTTGATAATCAGGGCAAATAATGCAATTAACAAAGAAATACAAAATTCATCCAACTGAATTACAAAAGAATATGCTTTGGGAGTTATCCAATGCATGTACATCTCTTTATAATATTGCATTATCTGAAAGAAAAGACACATGGAAAAATGATAAAAAATCCATTTCATATAAAAAACAACAGAATGATTTACCACAAATTAAAAAAGAGAATCCTGATATAAATATTCTTTATTCTAAATCATGCCAGATGGTTTTGCGTAAATTAGATGCTAATTACAAATCATTCTTTGGACTTCACAAAAATGGAGACAAAAAAGCAAGAACTCCACGATTTAGAAGTCGTAAATACTTTTTTACAATAACATATAATCAGAGTGGTTTCAAAGTAATTGGAAATAGTATTAGATTTTCACATAAAATGAATGATGAAGATTTGATAATTGATATTGAACAAGATATATCAAATTTGAAAATCAAACAAATCGAAATATTCAATGAAGATAAAAAGGGTAATGGAGATTTCTTTGTCACGATTACGTATGAACCTGAAATCAATGTGCCTTATGTTCAAAATAATCATTTTCAAGCAATTGATTTAGGGATTACCAAAACGATTACTGCAATAAATGATAAAGGAAAATTTTTTGAAATAAACAATCCACGATATGATTTATATTGGGATTCTAAAATCAGTGCAGTTCAATCAAGGCGTGACCATTGCAAAAAATACAGTAAAAAATGGCATCGATTAAACAAAACTATTCGTACTATGGTAAGAAGGAAAAATAATCAGATAAAAGATTGGCAACACAAATTATCTAAATCAATGGTAGAGAATACAAGAGCCAATACAATTATTGCAGGTAAACTCCACGTTAAAAATATGGGTAAATCGAAAAACAAAACGTTGAATCGTTCTACACAAAATAATGGTTATTTATCACGTTTCATCGAATTTCTCACCTATAAAGCAGAACTTATAGGTAAACAAGTAGTTAAAATTGATGAAAGATATACGTCAAAAACATGTTATGTTTGTGGAAAACAACATAAGATGCCATTATATAGACGTGATATGACATGTGATTGTGGTAACGTTATTGATAGAGATAGAAACAGTGCTATCAATATCATGATACGTTACCTATCACAAAATGCCAATTGGACAGGCTATGAGCATTTTGCTCATAATCTACGACAAACAGGGTTATTGACATTTGATGTATCCCAAATACATCCAATGAATGACATAACAACTCGTAGGAATCTCCATGCGTAAGTGTGGAGTAGTTCAATATAATGAAATAGTAATATGAGATAGTTTATTGGAAGACTATTATCAATAATGTAAGGGAGTTTCATGGAGCTAAAAGATATAGACGGCGTATCCGTAATTATCGAAAATAGGTGGAAAATACTTGCTTTTATTGCTTTTTTCATTGTATTTCTGGCTCTTGTGAAAATTCTTCTCCCTCTTGCAGACGGTATCGTGTTGGGTCTGGTTTTTGCCTATATCTGCAGGCCGATATATGAAAAGATAAACAGGAAAAATCATTATGGGGCATTCATTGCGACGATGTTTATCGTAACGCCTCTCGTTATCATAATAGGCACCGGTTTTGTAGAGATATTCAGACAGCTTATCTGGGTCATCGAAAACCAGTCACAGGTACTTGGGATCATATTTGATTTTATAAGGGCAATAGTGCCGAGTACATATTTTGAACATATCAACCAGCTTGTTTGGGACTCATCGCTTTCGATTCTTTCTTTTGCAGGTAGCCTGGGTTTTGTTTCGTATGCCAAAAGTCTGGGTATGTTTATGGTCAATCTGGTTGTGGCAATCTTTGTTTGCTATTTCCTGTTGCTTGAAGGTGAGAAACTGTATGCTTCTGCGGTATGTATCGCTCCAACGGGAACCCAGTTAAATACGGGCCGTTACCTTCGGGAGCTGGACCGGATACTGAGTGGAATATTTATAGGTAATGCCTACGCTGCTCTGACTGTAAGTACGATTTCAGTAATTGTGTTTTATGCCTTTGGTTTATCTCATATACCGGCACTTGCGACCCTGATATTTATTGCTTCTGTGATTCCCCTTTTTGCCGGTTATATGGTACTTCTGGCACTGTCTGTTATCAGGTACATAGAAATGGGCGCAGAGGCTGCAATTGTCTTTTTCATTGTGTCTTCTATAGTAATCTACGTCCCGCCTGAGCTTTTTCTGCGTCCGTATTTTGTGAGCATGAAATCCCAGATACATCCGGTAGTACTTGTCGTTGTATTTCTGGGTGGAGGTTTTGCAGGAGGAATAGCGGGATTCTTTGCCGCACCGGTACTCCTTGGGGCTTTGGTGGCAGCTTACCGGGTATATATTGACAATTCGAACAGTCAGGATACCGAAGATTCCGGCAAGGATTCGGATGAAGCGTGCCATAAGAACGATTCCATTTGAAAAAGGTTAATAAGGATTGTTCCAATTTATCCAGAAGACCCGAGGTGAGTTCATGCAATTATTGCTTATCCATTCCGATTATATTGAATACGAAGTGAAAAAAAGTACTCCTGTTGCAGAGCAAATAGAGAATTCCTTCAAAAAAGGCAGACTAGATGAAGCTTTGACCGCTTTCATGGCGGTGGAAAGTACTGATGAGGCAAACCCGAGAGATGTGGCTGAAAAGGCAGTTACTGAGATCAAAAAGACTGCATCCCAGGTAAATACTGACAATGTAATGCTTTATCCTTATGCCCATCTAAGTTCCGACCTTTCTTCCCCTAAGGTGGCAGTTTCTGTAATGAAGGATATTGAAAATAGCCTTATTGATTCTTTTAATGTCAAACGTGCTCCTTTTGGGTGGTATAAATCATTCAAAATCAGTTGCAAAGGGCATCCTCTCTCAGAACTTTCCCGAACTATCAACCCAGAAAGCGAATCATGTGGTGAAGTAGTAGATACAGAGGAAGAAGTTGTATCTGAAGCCCTGAAAGCCGAAAGTACGGCCAAATCTTACTGGAAGGTCCTGACTCCGGACGGTGTGCTGCATGATGTTGATGATTTCAATCTCAATGATCATGAGAATCTAGCTACCTTTGTAGATCATGAAATCTCCAAAAGCAGGGCTGTGGAAAAGGTCCCTCCTCATGTTGAATTGATGCGCAGACTTGAGATTGCTGATTATGAACCCGGGTCTGACTCCGGTAACATGCGTTATTATCCCAAAGGCAGGTTGATCAAATCCCTGCTTGAGCGGTATGTGCTGGATTCTTCTGCCAGAGAAGGAGCAATGGAAGTAGAAACACCTTTGATGTACGATATGAATCACCCAACGCTCAAGAAATACCTGGACAGGTTCCCTGCACGTCAGTATTCCATCGAATCCGATAAACGCCAGATGTTTTTGAGATTTGCGGCATGCTTTGGCCAGTTTCTGATGAGTCATGATATGACCATCTCCCACCACAACCTCCCGATGAAAATGGTGGAACTTACACGTTACAGTTTCCGTAAGGAACAGAGGGGTGAACTGGTGGGCCTGCGCAGGTTGCGGGCTTTTACAATGCCGGATATGCATACAATGTGCGAGGATATGGACCAGGCTGTCGAACAGTTCGGTCGCCAGTACCAGATGTCAATAGATGTGTTGAAAGATGTCGGGATTGATGTTTCAGATTATGAAGTTGCAATCAGGCTTACCCGGGACTTTTATGAGGAGAATAAGGAATTTATCACTGCTCTTGCAAAGAAAGTCAATAAACCTGTTCTTGTGGAAATGTGGGAGAAACGTTTCTTCTACTTTGTGCTCAAGTTCGAGTTCAATTTTGTGGATGCCCTGAAAAAGGCAAGTGCGCTTTCCACAGTCCAGATAGATGTGGAAAATGCAGAACGATATGATATTAAGTATATCGACCAGGCAGGGGAAGCTAAAAGACCTGTCGTATTGCATTGTTCACCCAGCGGTGCAATTGAACGCTGTATTTATTCCCTGCTGGAAAAGGCCTCCATGAAGGCTGAAGGGGGAGAAGTCCCAATGCTTCCGGTCTGGTTATCACCTACACAGGTCAGGATCATACCCATTGCAGAGCGACACATGGAATTTGCCGAAAAGATTGCATCACGTCTTCAGTGTCGTGCGGATATAGATGACAGGGAAGAAACAGTTGGCAAGAAGATACGTAATGCAGGACAGGAATGGGTTCCCTATGTGGTAGTTGTCGGTGACAGGGAAACTGAAAGCGGTAATATCAATGTCACTGTGAGGGAAGAATCCAGACCAAAGAAGCCTTCCAAGGTTGAAATGTCGGTGGATGAACTCAACAGCCGTATTATTGCAGAAACTGCCGGGATGCCTCAGGGTCACCTGCCTCTTGCACAAAAACTTAGCATGAGACCAAGATTCATATAATATCGTCTCGAAAATTAATTTATGGATATGGAACGTGCAATAATACATGTATCCGGTGTTGTGCAGGGTGTTTTCTTTCGCTCCTTTACCATGCAGAAAGCATCCGGCATCGGACTTACAGGTTATGTGGAAAACCTCCCGGACGGCAGGGTAAAAGCTGTTGTCGAAGGTAGTAAGGGTAAAATAGATGCCCTGTTGAATGCTCTCAAAGAAGGTCCTCCTGCATCCCGGGTAGATAATGTCGAAATAGTTTGGGAGTCCCCAACAGGCGAATTTAATGATTTCAGTATCAGGAGATAATTTATCTCCTGTCAATTACTCATTTTGGCGTCCTTTCACTTTATAGAATTCCATCTCCCTTTTAGAAAGGAAATTGAATAATATCTCAAAGGCTTCCTTGTTATAGGCATCCTGCAGACCAGGTTTGGATTGCAGGAAACATTTCAGGAAGTTCTCCTGGACTTTCTCACGGTCACATACGATTTGGGCACCCCGCTGATGCCACTGGTTTCATGCACTGTATAGACATCTTTCCAGCCTGCACTCTTAAAACGAAAATCCGGTGTTTCAGGAGGCTGGTTGTTTCTTATGATTTCACTTGTAACAATTGGTAATTCCAGCAAATCCTCATGGGTGGTAATATCTGCAGGTGTGACATTATTTTCCCTGAACCATTTCCTGTAAAAAGGCAAATTTTCTGCTGCATACTTGACAGTATATTTAATCCTTTCATCAACAAGGTTGTCCAGTTCTCCTCTTCCGAGATTTTCCATCTCAGGGTTAAAATAAGGGATAAAATCATCCTCCTTATTTATCAGCGGATAGTCTCTTCAAGTATCTCATATTCTACGGAAGAAACATCCCTCTCAAGAGAAGTGACTCCCAGTACATCTCGTAATTCTTCGATACAGTCCAGGCATACATGGACTTTTCCTATTATTTTACCCGATTCTGCATCTTTTTCGGATCCGCCCTCAATCTCGTAATCCATACATTCTTTTCCACAAAATATACAGCTCAAGAAACCCCCTCCTTCTTATTTTATTTTGAAAAGATTTGTATATATTACTTTCGACCCTTAACAGAAGGGTTATTTTTATAAGTTCTCCCTTTCTATGGCTATTGATGTCTTCTTTTTTGAACAATAGTTCTTTGACTACCTCTTCGATGTATGAAATTAAGAGAAGGTATGAACTGCTTGATGAATTGCTGAACGATCTCATAAAATGTTCTGATGAAGGTGACATTATTCTGGTTGAAGGAAAAAGGGATGTTTCTTCATTGCGCAGTCTCGGTGTACGTGGTATTATTAAGAAAGTAACTCATATTCCCCTGCTTGATCTATCCGAAAAACTGCGGAAAATGGATCGCTGTGTTATTGTTCTGACTGATTGGGACAGAAGGGGAAACATACTTGCAGATAAGATATCTACAGACCTGGAATACATGGGTGTCGATGTGGATACTTCTATCAGAAATAGATTGGTGTCCCTTGTTCAAAAAGAGATAAAAGATGTAGAAAGTCTTGATAGTCACATGGAAAAAATGAGATATACTGTTTTACAACAGTATTAGTGAAGTAATTTCCGGAAAGTTGTCCTGCCACATTTGCGGCAGTAGTAAAGGACATTGGATTTCATCTTCATTACCTTTAACTTTTTCCTGCATTGAGTGCAGATCTTACAGGAGGATGCTTGCATCATACTACCTCTCTCACGCAAGTATAGTTATGGAATCAAGGGCGTGCTGTTTACTCTATTGTCCAGTAACCGCACACGTTACAGTATTCTATTCCATTTTCGTTGACTTCCATTTTGCAATTACATTGCGGACATATGTTTAGTCTTGGCATATTATTCTCCCCATATGTCTTTGAAATAGGATCAATTCTAAAAGTAAATTATTTTATCCTATCTTTTAGTAAATTCCGTCTGGAATAATAAGATTATTTTTGCATTTAAATGTAGTGGGACAAGTCAACTTGTTTTTGTCAACTGTTTTTTCCATGTATATTTGGTCCTTCAGGTATTTCGCAGGAACGAATATCCAAAAAGCAGGATGGCTACTACAAATCCGGCGATTCCCAGTTCATTGGTTGCTGTGTCGGCTCTGGTAGCAAGATAGGCCGATGTAACCAGGATTATTGACAGGAATACATAGCTTGCGAAGTTTTCATACATCCTGTTTCTTTTAATTTCATTGGTTTTGTTCTCCAATTTTTCTATCCTGTAACCCCGGATTGTTTCGATAACGTCATCTACTCCCTGGGGCAAATTTTTGAAAATGTCAAAATAGCGATCTCCTTCAAGCTGGAAGTATTCCATCGCCTTGGCCGGGGAATATCTCTGCAGTAATACTTCTGTGATGAGAGGTCTGGCGTCATCAATAAGATTGAAGTCGGGATTTAGTTCGAGGCAAACACCTTCGATGAGGATAAGGGATCTTTCAAGTGTGGAAAAATCACTTGGAAGAGATAGGTTGTATTTCAGGGCAAGGTTTGCATAACTGTCATTCTGTCTCTGGCCCAGCGCATAGTTTTGCTTTGCTATCAAATCATCAAGATCAAGTTTGAAATGACGCACATTGATATCTTCCTTTTTTATATCCGCGATCCTCAGGAAAGCCTCAAAAGCAATATCCAGATTCTTTTTGTATATTCCGTAGAAAAGGTTGAGCATGTTGCGTCTCAGTTCACCATCTATGATTCCGATTGCTCCAAAATCAATGTAGGCAATACTATTATTCTGGATGAGGATATTCCCTCCATGCGGGTCTGCATGATACAGGCCATCGAGATAAACCTGCTTTAAGTAACTGGAACTAATCATGTGGGTATATTTTAAACGCTGTTCAGAATCCAGGTCCTGTATATTTTTCACCGGGGTTCCTTCCATATACTCCATTACAAGTACACTTTCAGTACAGTAGTCGTCGTATACCTGAGGGATATTTACATCATCAATTGATTCAAAATTTTCCCGGAAACGTTTGATGTTGCGGGCTTCATTGCGAAAATCCAGTTCCTTGTTCAATAATTCCCGAAATTCATACAGGAATTCATCAAAATCGATGTTGTTTCCAAATCCCCCGATTCTTACAATGAAAGGCTTTAGGTCTTCGATTATGGATAGATCAATGTTAATTTTGTTTATAAGGCCGGGTCTTGAAACTTTTACGGCCACTTTCTCATCATTCAGCTTTGCTTTGTATACCTGGGCAATTGATGCACTTGCTATAGGCTTTGTATCAAATTCATCAAAATATCCCATCACCTGTTCCATTGATATTTCAGGTTCACCGTTTTGGGTGCCCGGTATTGCACATTGCAGGCTTGCAAAGGAAGGCAGCATCTGTTCAAACTCAAGGGGTTTTACGCGATCCTGCAAATTTGCCAGTTCCCGTATGTAACTTGGGGGCAGGATATCGGACCTTTTACTCATTATTTGGCCCAATTTAACAAAAGTAGGTCCCAATTCCTCAAAAGCAAGTCGCATTTTGCGGGCATTTTGCTGGTTCTCAACATCGAGATAACAGGTACCACGTCTGCTGGATATGTAGTTGCGATTAATTTCTTTATATAGAAGACTGAAAAGATTATATTTCGTAAAAACCTTGAGAATTTCCAGATATCTGCGAACCTTTCTTAGCATCAACCTGTTTTTGCATCTTCCTTATTAAATATGTATTGTTATATTTTATGGAATAGGTTTAATTAACATATGTGAATATTTCTTCCCATGAACAATATAGTCATTATAAGATACGGTGAACTGTCCCTGAAAAGTCCGGGTGTGCGTAATTTTTTCGAACGTACACTGGTTAATAATCTTAAAGCAATGCTTGAGCAGCAGGCAGTTTCATATAATGAAGTTATCAGGGACAGGGGGCGTATTTTTGTCGAATCCGATGATCCGGCAGCCGCAGAAGTATGTTCGAATGTTTTCGGGGTGGTCTCTACCTCTTTTGCCCGTAAAGTCGATCCAAATTTGAAATCAGCCGCAGAGGAATGTGCTGCAATCGCTGGTGATTTCATCGCAGAATCCGAATCATTTGCAATCCGTCCACGTCGCTCAGGGAATCATTCTTTTACCTCCACAGATTTAGGGCGAAGTTGTGGGGATGCGGTTTATGAGAAACTTGAATCACTGGGAAGGAATCCTTCGGTGAATCTTGATAATCCTGATAAAGAGATCTTTGTGGAAATGAGGCAAAACGCCGCTTATGTGTTTACGGGTATTTCCAAAGGCATGGGTGGTCTGCCGGTGGGTACTCAGGGTAAAATGGTAGTTCTGTTATCAGGGGGAATCGATTCTCCGGTTGCTGCCTGGTTGCTGATGAGAAGGGGTGTAAAGGTCATTCCGGTATTCTGCAATAATGCACCCTTTTCCGATGAGGCAACCCGGCAGAAAGCCATCAAATGTGTGAAAGTGCTTAACGAATGGTCTGCCGGCAACCCCATGAAAATGTATGAAGTTCCCAATGGAAAAAATTTGCAGGCAATTCGGGACAACTGTTCTCTCAAAAATACCTGCATATTATGCAAGAGGGCGATGTACAGGATTGCTTTTGAAGTTATGGAAAAAGAAAAAGCATCAGGTATTATTACCGGGTCATCTCTGGGTCAGGTGGCTTCCCAGACAACTTTCAACCTGCATGCTGAAATTTATGGTCTGGGATTTCCTATATATCATCCGCTCATAAGTTTTGATAAGACTGAGATTATCGATATGGCTAAAAAAATAGGTACTTTTGATATATCCATACTCAGTTCTGCAGGATGTGGAGCTGTCCCTGAACGTCCGGAGGTAAGGGCTATGTATGATGCGGTAGTTGAAGAGGAAGCAAAACTGGATGTTGATGGTCTTATTGACGATTCCCTGGCAAATGCCAAGGTATTGTATGAGTTTGAGTGAAAATAAGGCTTGATAGGGTTAAACTATCAAGGAATTAAAAACCCTCCAGCCATCTTGTAAGCAGAATTGCGTAGAGGGCAAGTATTACAAGCCCTAATGCAACTTTTGCGTTTTCATGTTCTACCGCCCACGCTGTTGACAAAAAATCATCAGGTATATAGTCTTCGATTCCCATTTAACCACCCTATAAAAATGGATGTTTATGTTATATCTGCTTTTTGTCATGGTAATTTTGTCTGTACAGGTAGGGACGATTCTGGTGCCCTGATGGATGTTGTATTGTGGTTGGGCCAGGACACTTCTTCATTTTTTGTAGACTATGCATTGGATCCTGTAGCATTGAATTGATTTATGAATAGGGCAAACAGGATAATAAAAAGAAAATGAAGGACTTATATCAGATTTATTTAAGCTTGTGACGTGGACCTGGCGGGATTCGAACCCGCGGCCTTTACGTTGCGAACGTAACGATCTTCCCCTGATCTACAAGCCCAAAAAAAAGACTGTGAAGACCTTCAGACAGGTCTTCCTACTTCTTCTACCTGTACGCTTTCGACGCCTTCGATAGTTGCTATGGCTTCCTCAACAGGCTCGGTTCCGCCTTCCAGGTCGCCTACAAGAACTGTAGCTTTAATGGCCTTGAGGCCAAAAGCGATAGGTTCATCGGCAGTTCCGAAGAGTTCTGAACCTTCAGGTAAAACATCTGCAATCTTTGCTTTGATCTCTTCTAGATCTCTTTCTACGCCATCTGGCATTATTTTAATAGTAGCTGCAACATCTCCCATATTTACACCTCATGGACCCATGAATCCACATTTAGGACAGACGTAATTGTTACTCTGCTGTCTGCATTTTATGCATCTTCCAAGTTCGGTGTCACATTCGGGGCATGCAAAACGTGCAAAACCCTTGTCCGAAAGGTGTACACCGCAGGAGGTACAGTAATTGACCTTCTCCATTGTATTTCTCCTTATTGTGATTTTACTATAAGTATGACGGATTGAGTACATAATCCGTATATAATTTAAAATTTCCCCCTGATGTAGGTACCTGTATCTCTGTTTCCCATAATAGCCCCTGTTATTCTGGAAAAATAGTTGCCATTTACAATAGTGCAATTCATTTCATGTTGTTTAAGGTAGTGTGGAAGATAGGAATCCACACAACTCTGTCCCATTCTTATGATGTCAGAAGCGGTAATTTCCCGTAATAATTTTCCCTGTTCCAGGATCCCGTCCACATCTGTTACTTTAATATATTCTGCTCCCATCATTTGGGCAAATTTTGCACCTATTGTGTCGGATGTGACCTTCCACGAATGAGGCAGGTCGTCGCTATCTGTAAGAAGTCTGTAGGGTAGCAGAATTCGTATCCCTTCAACAGGTCTGAGAGTAACGGTTGTTTCAATTTTCGTTTTTTCCCTGAGGTATATGCCGTACTGTTCCATGGACAGGATTGCCAGCCAGTGAGAGATATCATCATTAAAACCTGCTCTCTTTTCCATATCCCTTATTCTATCTGCAAAGGGTCCTCCGCCGGGAACCACGAGCAACTGTACTTTTTTACCCTTTGCCCAACTTTTCAGTGACAGCAGTAATTCAGGCCCCTGTTTTATCAGACTCCCGCCCAACTTTAATACAACTTTTTCTTTCATGTTTTCTTCAGTTTCACTCCAGCAGATTGGCTACTGCATAGGCGGGGAATACCTTTGATACATCAAGGCTCCATTTCTCTGCAAGTGATATGCACTCAATACCCAGTTCTTCACATGTGGTTTTGATCAAAAATTCGCCAAGTCCTGCTGCCAGGACAATATTAATGTCGTGTTTGTGGCAAAGTTCTGAGATTGCTTCTGAGAGCTTTTCTTTCTGTCTATCCTTTACAGCCACTGCTATCTTTCTGACATCTGCCATGTCAATTTCATTCAGGTCTGCGCAGACAACCCTTGCAAGTCTTCTGGCAGCCTCTTTTTCTGATTTTCCATGCCCGTCAGCAGTTTCACATGTGTATGCATCTTCATCGATATATGACAGGAGGAGGTAAGCATCCGCGCTTGTGGCAAAGAGTTCAGAGGCGACTTGGCAATTCCCCGGCCTTATCGCCACACTATCCAGCAGGGCAGCGATATTTGTCCTCAGGATTCCCTGATACAATAATTCATTGTTTGCAAGACGTTGTGTATCGGTATTGTGTGCAATTACTTTCCCGTTTTTTACAGGGATTAAATCACTTGTAGTACTGCCCATATCCACAAATAGGCAATCTTTCATTTTTCTGGCAATGAAACTTGCAGAAGCCATCCAGTTTGCTGCGGCAAGGGAGGCGGGATTTTGTGTATGTTTTATAAAATTGCCTTCCTGGTCCAGAAAATCAATCTCACAGTCAAAACTATCTCTTACGATATCCATAATGCCAACAACCCCTGCTGTTTTGTCTTCGTAACAATCGGCAAGTTCTCCGGTCATCACAACGCCCACATGAGATGGATTGTGCTTTTTTGAGATATTTTTCAGAACCGTTGGAAGTTTTGTTTCTTTCCAGAGGGGTACATAGTGAAGTTCACAGACAGCGCCGTCGGAGGAGGCTATTTTTGTATTTGCCCCTCCGATATCTATCCCGAGTTTTTTCATAAAAGGTCCTCCTTTCGGAATTCATAATTGCCGGTAATATGTACTGTTGGTGGTAAATTCTCTTCCATAGCACCAATCAACAATTCTCCGATTTGGGGTTTGATTATTTTGCAGATACCCACAAGCGAAGTGGTAGGCCTGGGATTTATGTCTATTACATAGGGCCTGTCACCCATTACAATATCAACACCTGTGTACCCCCTGCATCCAAGTGCCCGGGCCGCCCTTTTTGCAGTATCAATAATCAGTTCCCTGTCAGGTGTTTCATAGGGGGTTATTCCTCCTTTGTAATCGATGGCAGTTCTATCCCCCTTTCCTGTAATTTCTATGTACTGGCGATTGATTGTCAGGGGAAGAGGCGCATTGGCACAGACAAGACTCACACTCAGGTGTTCTCCTTCTACATATTCGGTTACGACCATGTCCTGGGATATTGAAGGATTGGATGTAATGATCGTATTCTCTGCAGCACATCCATAACGGGGTTTAACCACATAATTGGTATCTTTTTTGAGCTCTTCCACCGTTTCAACAAGTCGGGGTGTAGATATTCCATTTTTTTCAAGGATTTTTCCGCACTTGAATTTATCCGCACACTCCCGGATGACCTTCGGGGATGATCCCATATTTGAGGTATATTCTTCTATTTCTTCCACAAGCCCCGCAAGCAGGTCATCGGGTGCAATTACCAGTGCAGCATCACATTTTTTGCCCTCGTCCTGTAAAACCGTCTTTATATTCTCTTCAGTACAGTATACAGGTGTGCCGACCTGGATTTCGGTTGCAGATGTCGTATATTTGATCTCATGATGGCCTGCGACAAAGCTTTCTGCAAGGCTTTTTAGCATGGCTTTACCCTCAAGCAGGAAGGTACCTCCCATTCCGGTACTTGTGGCATATTCGCAAATTAAGATGTTCATATTTCGAGAAATGTTTTATTTAATATATGCTTTGGGTTTATATCGCTGAGACAATAAATATATACTATCAGGACCTCTTTTTTGCAGAGAGGGATGGATATGGAAATGTCAGAAAATCCTTTTATTCAGGCACTGTTAATATCTTTTGCAATGGCAATTTTCATGGTGGGTATGGCCATGGGTATAATGCAAATAGTAACCACCGGTTCAAACCCCGTACCTTATGCTATTATACTTTTGGTGTTCGCCATAATCTTCATTCTTGGCTCTGTTTTCTTTGAAAAGAGAGGGGCTGACGAATTGGGATCAATTGCTGGTGCAGCACTTGTATCCTCGGTAAGTACCTTTTCAATCATCTCTTTTCTGGGAGGACTGAGTTTTGCTTTTAATGATGGACTTTTTTCCATAGGATGGAATAGACTAGTTTCTGCACTGGCGATTTGTATGATTGTTAGTATGTTGGTTGTCAAATTCTTCTCTTACAGGATCCAGAACCAGTATTCCTGATTAGATACTCTCTTCCCACAAACTATTTATAGAATATCATACATCCAATTCATTGCAATTTCTATTATAAGTTGGACCGCTCAATACACAGGCGGAGATGTCAGTGATGGTAGGTAAAGATAAACAAGAAGATGATAACTCCTCAGATGCGGGATATTCTCCTGAAGAGCTGGAACAGCTGGTTCAGGAAAAGGATGCGGAAATTGCATCTCTGAAGGAAGACCTTTTGCGTAAGAGAGCAGAATTCGATAATTTCCGTAAACGTACCCGCAAGGAGCAGGAAGAATTCCGCAATTTTGCGGTGGAAAACCTAATGATGGAATTGCTTGATGTCTATGATAATTTCGAGAGGGCCATTGAGTCCGCTCACAATACCAATGATGTGGATTCGGTGGTTGAAGGGGTAGAAATGGTGTTCAGGCAATTTGTATCGATCCTGGAAAAAGAAGGTCTCAAAAGGATTGAATGTGAAGGTGAGGAATTTGACCCATCCGAACATGAAGCCATGATGCACGTTGAACATGCGGATCATCCTGACAATACTATCATTGATGTTTGTAAACCTGGATACAAGTTAAATTCCAGGATAATCCGGCCCGCTATGGTGACGGTCTCCAAGAACACTTCTTCTGACAAAGAGGAGAAGTCTTCTGACAAAGAGGAGAAGTGTTCTGACAAAGAAGAGAAGTAAAGTTCATTGAAATGAATAGATAAGAAATATCAACTATAAATCTGATAATATTACAAAGAGGTAATCTATATGGGTAAAATACTTGGAATTGATCTGGGAACTACAAATTCCTGCATGGCAGTGATTGAAGGTGGCGAACCAACTGTATTACCGAATGCAGAAGGCAGCAGGACGACTCCCTCTGTAGTTGGATTCTCAAAAAAGGGAGAAAAACTTGTGGGTCAGGTAGCCAAAAGACAGATGGTAGCAAATCCGAATAATACGGTAAGCTCAATCAAACGTCATATTGGAGAAGGGGACTATCAGGTAACTCTCAACGGCAAGGAATATACGCCACAGGAAATTTCTGCAATGATACTGCGCAAACTCAAGGAAGATGCAGAAAGTTACCTTGGTGAAACAATTACAGATGCTGTAATCACAGTCCCTGCTTATTTCAACGACTCTCAGAGACAGGCTACAAAGGATGCCGGTAAGATCGCAGGGCTTGAAGTTAAGAGGATTATAAATGAGCCCACAGCCGCTTCTCTGGCATATGGACTGGACAAGGAAACCGGTGACCACAAGATTCTTGTTTACGATCTCGGGGGCGGTACTTTTGATGTGTCCATCCTTGAGTTGGGAGACGGCGTTTTTGAAGTACTATCCACAAGTGGTGATACCCATCTTGGAGGAGATGACTTCGATGACAGGATTGTCAACCACATCATAAGTGAATTCAAAAAGGAAGAAGGTATCGATCTATCCGGTGACAAGGCAGCAATGCAAAGATTCAAAGATGCCGCGGAGAAGGCCAAGATTGAATTATCCGGTGTTGGTACCACAAATATCAACCTTCCTTTCATTACAGCTGATTCAAACGGCCAGCCAAAACATGTCGACATAGATATAACGAGGGCACAGTTCGAAAAGATGACCGAGGATCTTATCGACAAGACCCTCCAATCCATGAAAAAAGCTCTCAGCGATGCAAATCTTAAAACTTCAGATATCGAAAAGGTGCTGCTTATCGGTGGTTCTACCAGGATGCCTGCAGTCGTCAGGACTGTGAAGGAATTCATCGGTAAGGATCCGTACAAGAATATCAATCCTGATGAAGCGGTTGCTGTAGGTGCTGCCATACAGGCCGGTGTAATGGGAGGAGAAGTTGAAGATGTATTGCTGCTGGATGTCACTCCTCTTACCCTGGGTATCGAAACAATGGGTGGTGTCGCAACACCCTTGATTGAGAGAAATACCACAATTCCTACACGTAAGAGTCAGGTGTTCTCGACAGCTGCGGATAACCAGAGTTCTGTGGAAATTCACGTATTGCAGGGTGAAAGAGGCATTGCTTCTGCCAATAAGACCCTTGGACGTTTTATCCTTGACGGCATACCACCTGCACCGCGTGGAATACCACAGATCGAAGTAACTTTCGATATAGATGCCAATGGTATCCTCCATGTTTCTGCAAAAGATAAGGGAACCGGCAAAGAGCAATCTATAACAATCGAGAAGCCAGGTGGTCTTTCTGATGAGGAGATCGACCAGATGGTCAAGGATGCAGAGGCACATGCTGAAGAGGATAAGGCTAAGAAAGAAGAGGTTGAGGCAAGGAATAATGCACAAACTCTGGTAAGTTCTGCCGAGAAGGCTCTCAAGGAGGCAGGAGACATTGCTTCAGATGAGCAGAAATCCAAGGTAGAATCTGCGATTTCGGATCTCAATACTGCTCTTGAAGGTAGTGACATTGAAGCAATCAAGAGTAAAACCGAGGCTCTGCAGGAAGCAATGTATGAAATCTCTGCTCTTCTTTACCAGAAGGCACAGGAAGAGGCTGAGGCTTCTGGACAGGCAGCAGGCGGAGAAGGTGCTTCTACATCTGGTGCTGAAGGTGGATCAGATGAAGATGTTGTCGATGCTGACTTTGAAGAAGTAGACGACAACGACAAAAAGTAATCGAATTCAGGCAGGATTCCTCCCTGCCTATTATATTTTATAAACAAAAGACATCTTTACAGGTTTTCCCATGTCTACAAAGCGTGATTACTACGAAATACTGGGTATTTCCAAGGACGCATCAGCCAGCGATATAAAGAAAGCTTATCGAAAGCTTGCAATGAAATACCATCCGGACAAAAATAAGGAACCGGATGCTGAGGAAAAGTTCAAGGAGATATCCGAAGCCTACGCCGTCCTTTCTGATGAGGAAAAGAGAGCACAATATGATCGCTTCGGACACGCGGGAATTGATAACCAGTATTCGGAAGAAGATATATTCCGCACAGCCGATTTCGGAGGTTTCGAGGATATCCTCGAGCATATCTTCGGCGGCGGTTTCGGTGATTTTGGTGGTTTTGGCGGTTTCGGCGGTTCACGCAGCTCACGCAGGGGCCCACAGAGAGGTTCTGACCTGAGATATGACATGGATATTACCCTCAAACAGGCTGCATTCGGAGACAAGGTTAACATCGATGTCCCAAGGGCTCAGAATTGTGACACCTGTGGTGGGACCGGGGCCAAACCCGGTACAGAACCAGTCAACTGTTCTAACTGCGGTGGCAGTGGACAGGTAACCCATGCCCGTCGTACTCCCCTTGGTAATTTTATGACAGCCACTACCTGTGACAAATGTCACGGCAGGGGACAGATAATCGAATCGCCCTGTGAAACCTGTAATGGTACCGGCAAAGTCCGAAAGACAAAGACCATTGAGGTAAACATCCCTAAAGGTGTGGAAACCGGTCTGCGTTTGAAAATGACTGGAGAAGGAGAAGCCGGAAGTCCAGGTGCCCCGCCGGGGGATCTTTACATTGTCCTTCATGTTAAGCCTCATGAATTCTTTGAAAGGATGGGTGACGATATAGTATGTGAAATCCCTATCTCATTTGCACAGGCTGCTCTGGGTGACAGCATCCAGGTTCCCACTCTTTACGGTGATGTAAAGATGAATATAAAACCCGGTACACAGACCCATTCAGTATTGCGTCTGAAAGGCAAGGGGATGCCGCATCTGCATGGGCATGGACAGGGGGACCAACTAGTAAAAGTTATCGTGCAGACTCCTACAAAGCTCAATGAGGAGCAGAAAAAGCTTCTCAGGGAATTTGACAGTTTGGGTGGAGGATCAGCCGGTTCAGGTAAAGGTGGTGTTTTTGATAAATTCAAAAATGCTTTTGAATCTGTAATCTCTCCTGATGACTCTCCGGGCGATTCTCCTGCCTGATTTTTCTTTTTTTCAGTAAGCTTTAACAATAATAGCATATATTATCGCCCAATCCAGTTCATTATTTCATGTTAATTGGATAGAGGTACTTTTATGAAAATCATTGTCATAGGTGCAGGTGAAGTTGGATATCATATAGCAAAATCACTGTACCTGGAAAATGATCTTGTTATTATTGATGAAGATGAAGATGCTTGCCTGAGGGTCGATGAATTCGATGTTCAGGTCATCCGGGGCAACGGTGCAAATGCTACAGTTCTTGAAAAAGTTTTGATAGGCGCAGATCTCCTTGTGGCTGTAACCGGTGATGATGAAGTAAACATAGTTTCATGTATGGCTGCTAAATTGATAAAACAGTCCAATAAGAACTTCAAGACCATGGCAAGGGTCAGTAATCCTGATTATATAGATAGGCCGGTAGCCAAACGTACACAGGTTGGTATTGATGTAATGATATGTCCTGAACTTGCCCTTGCATCTGAAGTTGCTGACATTTTATCAGTTCCTTCTGCTATTGATTCTGAATCCTTTGCAGATGGAAAAGTAAAAATGATGGAGTTTGTTGTTAAGGACAATAGTAATATTGCAGGCAAACATCTTCGGGACATAGATTTGCTCGATTGCTGTATCGTAAGTGCTCTTTTCAGGGGTTCGCAACTGATCATTCCTCATGGTGAAGATATTATTCAGGCCGGCGACCACATCGTAATTATTGGTAAAACAGAAGCAATGAAGGACATTTCTTCCTTTTTTGGTGAGATCACTAAATCACGTAGCCGCGTGATGATAATTGGAGGGGGGGTAGTTGGATTTTATCTGGCACAGCTGCTTGAAAATACCCGTTTGAACGTAAAGATTATTGAAAAGGGTCGCCAGAGGTCTGAAATGGTAGCCGATAATCTTCAAAAGGCACTTGTTTTGCATGGGGACGGTTCCGACCTGAATCTTCTAAAGGAAGAAGGTGTCGGTGAGATAGACGTAGTAATCTCTGTCACAGACAATGATGAAAAGAATTTATTGTGTTCACTGATGGCCAAACAGCTGGGAGCAAAGAAGGTAATTGTCAGAGCTGATCACTTTGATTATGTGCCACTTTTCGAAATGGTAGGTGTAGACCGTGCTGTCAGTCCCAGGGAAGCTACGGTTAATGAAGTACTCAAACTTACTATGGGAACGGGAATCGAAGCCCTGACGACTATTGAAGGCGAAAAGGCAGAAATTATCGAATATACCGTATCTCGCAAATCAAGAGTGACAGGAAAGCTTCTAAAAGATGTGAATTTCCCGGATGATTCACTCGTAAGCATGGTAGTACATGGAGGAGTAACTATTATTCCCCGGGGTAACTACAGGATAAGGGAGGGAGATCACCTGCTTGTATTTTCCCTGCCCACGGCACATCAGGCTGTAGAAAAACTGTTCAAGTAAGTACATTTCTGGGTGTCCATATCCGGTGACTGTAGGATAGAGAAGTCGAAAACTCCTGAATTCTGGAAATATAAAAAATCAGTCAAACTGATTCTTTTTATATTTGAATTCAAAGTTGTTGTTAACAACATCTCTGAAAAGACCCCTCAGGTCCCATAATAGTTTCTTGTTTGCTTTGAATAGGGCATAAAGCAGGTCTTTAAGACTCAGGCTATAGAAATTAACATTGGACAGGGATTGTGCAAGGTGATTGAGGTCCTTGTCTGTAGATTTGATAAATGTCTCTTTTACTACCAGACTATATTCGATTTCCTTTCCGATGGTGGATCTCCAGAGAGTTTCATATTCGTTCAGGGTATCTGTGGTGTAATCTCCTTTTTTGATGGCATCAGCAGCGACTTCTGCAGCAATCTTTCCAGCTTCCATTGCATTGATTATGCCTCCTCCTGTAATTGGATCAGACTGACGTGCAGCATCACCCACAAGGATTAAGCCATCACTAACGGTTTTTTCGATGGGTCCACTAACGGGAACTCCTCCATAGACCATTTCGATGATCCTCCCTTCGGGGTAAACATCTCTCATAAATTTGTCAAGATAGTCGATGGCTCTGTGGTCACCGGATTTACTTCCCAGGATGCCAACACCGATGTTTGCCATATTTTCACCTTTCGGGAATACCCAGAGGTAGCCTGCGGGTGCAATTTCGTTTCCGAGATAAAAATCACAGAATTGTGGATCAATATCAATATCAGTTACAAGATATTGTACGCAGGTTTCCATATCGGCTGGTTTCAGGGAGGTGTCGATTCCTGCCCATCTGCCGACCTTTGATTCCATACCGTCAGCGCCGATCACGATCTTTGAGTGTATTTCGTATTCTTCGCCCAGGTGCATTGCATATATTCCGCATACAACACCCTTTTCCATTATAAGCCCGGTTGCCCGGGTCTTGACTCTAACTTCTGCACCTGCCCTGGCACATTGGTCTACAAGGGCACGGTCGAAAACTTTTCTCTCAAGGACATAACCTACTTCTCCTCCAGACATTTCTTCACTCATTTCAACCATTGTGCCGTCCGGGGAATATATACGGGAGCCTGTAAGATCTGCACATATCCATCGTGGATCAGGTTCAATGTGGTCACTGAGACAAATTTTAGAAACTCCCTCTGCACAGCGCACAGGGTCGCCTACTTCCTGCCTTTTTTCGATAAGGAGTACATCAAGTCCGAGTTCTGCAGCATTTTTTGCGGCGATTGCTCCCCCGGGTCCACCACCTACGACTATTAAGTCATACATTTCTTTCATTTATTCACCTCAATAGCTCCTACAGGGCAGATTTTAGCACAGAGGCCACAACTTGTACAGCAATCATTAACTTCCACCCAGGTTTCTACAAGCTCGAGGGCTCCGCCGGGGCATACACCCACACATGCACCACAGTATCCGCACTTGTATCGATTTATCTTAATACTCATCCAATCACCGAAATAAGATATGAATTTACCCTAATAACACATGTAAGGATATATGTTTTGTCAGTAAAGATTTAAAATTATTACATTTTACCTTTTCTGTATCATATAGGCAGGAGATATATAAGTTATTGCATGTTATCATTTATTATGGAATTTATTATCATTTATATCACAACTTCTGGTACAGTTGAGGCACGCAATATAGCATCCGAGTTGGTTTCCAGAGGTCTTGTGGCCTGTGTGAATATGTATCCTATAAGATCGGTTTTTATGTGGGAAGGGGAAGTAAACGAGGACGATGAAGTCGTCCTTTTTGCTAAAACGACCAGGAACAATTTTGAACCTGTGCGAGAGCTTGTGCGCAGCACACACAGTTATGAATTGCCTGCAATTGTTTCATGGGATATTGAGGGAGACCCTGAATTCCTGGAATGGATCAGGACATCAGTATCTCATTAAAGGGGCTTATTTTCACCCTTCCTTTACTTTCTGTTTTTCCGAACCTTCTTTCGGCATAATCCTTTGCAATTCCCTGTCCATGTAATAGGAGTTCTGTAATATCCTGTGGTTCATCAATATCCGTACTTGCAAGGAATGAATCATATACCCGAATAGAGAGTTTTTGTTGTGCGGCAATCATGCAGTGATTCTCAAAACTTGAACCGTAGTATTTGACCCTGAAATTCTCAGGTTTGCGGATGAACAGTATATTTGTGCCGCCTCCCTTGCCCGGGACAATTGTCACATCCGCTTTACTCGCTACTATATCTTTTATATGACTGAATTTCACAAGGGGCAGATCAGCCATTATGATCAGTATCGGCTCTTCCTTTTGAGAGAGATATTCATTCAAACAATCGTTGAGGTCCGTGTCATCCTCAATTATATTTGCTTTCACTTCCTTTTTCACGTCACAGGCTTTGGGGGTGATTATATCTAGATTCCGGATACCGCCTTCATTTAAGGTTGCAACAACATCCAGAAGCATTTTTTCGACAAAGGTCTCCCTCTGCTCCCTTGTCATAACAGTTGAAAGTCTGGATTTGGCATTTTCCTTTTTGTAGGGTATCACTGCTCTCATTTACATTCCCTGTAATATGTATCACGTCTGACAGGCCTGCGTCCGATCTCTCCTATTATCCATTCCATTTCCCCGGAGGGTAAATATTCACCATTTTTGCCACCTGAAGCAAGAGTAATCTGGTCCTCCATGAGTGTGCCTCCCAGATCGTTTGCACCACAATTCAGGGCCACCTGGGCCAGTTTTTTCCCGAGTTTGACCCAACTGGCCTGAATATTGGGTATATGTTTATTGAGAAGGAGTCGTGCAATGGCATGGAGTTTGAGGTCTTCTATTCCACCGGGTCCATATTTGCCTTCTCGCATCATTTTTTCTCCGATTATGTTGTTATAGGGCATAAAGGGCATGGGGACCAACTCTGTGAATTTCCCTGTCTTTTGCTGGATATCCCTGAGTATAAGCAGATGCTCAATCTTTTCCTCCCAGGTCTCTATGTGCCCGTACATAATGGTTGAGTTTGTCACAAGGTCTGCTTTGTGAGCCGTCATTATTGTTTCAATCCATTCTTCGGTCGTAATCTTGTTAGGACAAATCATCCCGCGCACCCTTTCGGAAAGGATTTCTGCGGAAGTTCCGGTAAGTGTGCCCAGTCCCGCTTTCTTCAGTTTCCTGAATGCTCTTTCTGTAGATATATCGCAGACTCCGGCTGCATGACTTATTTCCATCGGGGAAAACCCGTGAATGCTTATATTGGGATATTCCTTTTTGATCGCCTTTACAATATCAAGATAAAAGTCAAGATCGAGTTTTGGTATAAACCCTCCAAGGATGCAAACCTCGGTTGCACCTGCTTCATGTGCGGCCTTTACCCTTTCAAGAATTTGCGGGATTGTTAGTATATAGCCGTCTCTTTGGTTAAAGGAGCAGAATTTGCAGCCACCCTTGCACATATTGGTGATATAAATATTGCGATTCACAACATAGGTCACATCGTCACCTACTGATTCCCTGCGAAGCCTGTCTGCCAGGTCAAAAAGTTCAAAAGGGTTTTCTATCAGGAGTTTCAGGGCATCTTCCCTGGTGGCCAACCCGTTTCTAGCCCGATTTTCAATATCTTCAGGAATCATTTTCTGCCTCAATGCTTTCATAGAGAGTATTCCTTTGCACAGGTTTGCGACCGGCCGTTCGGACCAACCATTTTATTTCAGAAACTTCCATATTTTCCCCGTTTTTTGCACCTGCAGAGCTGGATATTTTCTCTTCCATCAATGTCCCCCCAACATCGTTGGCACCACAGGCAAGAGCTACCTGTGCAAGTTTCTTTCCGAGTTTGACCCAGCTTGCCTGTATATTGGGGATGTGGGTATGCAGGAGGATCCGGGAAAGCGCATAAAATTGTAAATCCTCTATGCCTCCGGTGGCATACTTGCCTTCTTTTATCATCTTTTTGCCGATAGGATTGTTATAGGGCATGAACGGCAAAAGTACAAATTCGGTAAAACCAGCGGTTTTTTGCTGGATATCCCTTATTTTCAGTATGTGATCTATCCTTTCTTCCTTTGTTTCCACATGTCCGTACATCATGGTCGCAGTAGTGGCGATTCCAAGCCTGTGGGCTGTAGTGATTACATTTTCCCACTGCAGGGTGTTCAGTTTTCCGGGGCATATTATTTCGCGCACCCTGTCTGAAAGGATCTCTGCAGCAGTACCGGGCATAGTTTCAAGGCCACTGTTTTTGAGTTTTTTTATTGTAGATTCGATAGAAAGCCCGTTTTTCTTTGCAAGGTGGAATACTTCCATCGGGGAATAGGCGTGAATATGTATGTTGGGATAATTTGCTTTGATGGAACTGAGAATATCCTGGTAAAATTCCAGATTTGCATCTTCAAGTAATCCGCCCTGGATACAGACTTCTGTAGCACCCAACTCTACCGCTTCTTTTGTTTTTCTGATTATATCAGATTTTTCCAGAAAGTAATTTTCCTGGTTCCTGAAAGCACAGAAACCACAGTTGCCTATGCATTGGTCTGTGAAATTGATATTTCTGTTGACAACATATGTCACATCATCGCCGACAGCTTGCTTGCGTAATCTGTCAGCAAGGGAAAATAGTTGTAAAGGGGGAACTTCCAGCAATTTGAGGGCATTTTTTTTTGTAACATTCCCCTCATATGCCTGCTGTATGATATCATCAGGTATTGTGTTTTTCATAGGAATCCTTCTGTTATTTTCGATAACCTTTGGAATCTGCAAGGGAATTTATCAATCCATCAAGTTGTTTACTATACCATCCCCTCCTTATGTATTGCGGGTAGATTGGTAATCTTTCCTTTAATGGGACATCTCTTGCCATAGTTTTCAATTTTTCAACATCCGGCCATTCAGCTTCGGGATTTATCCAGTCAATCGTTGTGGGGGATATTCCTCCCAGGTCTTTGGCACCTGCTTTAATCAGCAGGTAAGGATCAATCAGGTTTGGGGCCACCTGCACTTCTACGTCTGCAGGCAGTATTCTTCTTGCCAGTTGTACAGTATCGAGCATCTCTTCTTTTGGTGGTGGCTTGATGCTTTCCATCCGGGTGCCAGGTTTGGGCATGAAATTCTGGATAATTACTTCCTGGATATGTCCGTATTTGATTTGTATTTCAGCAATGGTTTCAAGGGAATCGATACGATTTTCGCGGGTTTCCCCGATACCTACAAGGATGCCCGTTGTGAACGGAATATGTAGTTTACCTGCATCTTCTATCATGCGAAGACGGATTTTGGGTTCTTTACCCGGCGACAGTTCATGGGCAGGTAATCGTGCAGTGGTTTCGAGCATGAGGCCCATGCTTGCATTTACAGGTTTAAGGACTTCCATTTCTTCATAGGTCAGTATCCCGGCATTTGTATGGGGCAACAGTCCTTTTCCAATTGCCATTTCACACAATTTGTAGACATAATCCACAGTTGAAGAATAGCCTCTTTGTTCCAGCCATTCCATATATTCGGGCACTTCCTCGGCATACTCTCCGAACACGAACAGGGCTTCTGTACAACCCGCCTTTTTTCCATGGTTTAGAATATCATATATCTCTTTTTCCCTCATCAATTGTGCATCAGGATGGGATGGTTCACGACGGAAGGTACAGTAATGGCAGTTGTTCCTGCAGATGTTTGTGACAGGAATGAATACATTACGTGCGAATGTGGCATACTCTGGCATGAATGGAGAATGAAATGATATATATCCTACATAAGATTAATGCAACACAAATACGGGTTTATATTATGGGATGTACATTTCTTTTCAGGGAGGTCCATACAATTGCGTCAACTACCCCTCCCTTACGGCAAGGGGCTTGAATGTCAATTAAGCATTCGTCCGGGTGGCTGACAAGCACCCCTGAGATTCCAGGATATACCTGTAATCCCGTGTTTTGTGTTCAATATTCATTGCACCAATCAGGTCGGCATTGTTCTCATAACCACATTTTTCACATCTAAAAGACAACCTGTTACGGTTATTCTTAGAGATATGATTGCATCGAATACAGGTTTGAGAGGTATAAGAGGGGTCAACATAATGTGTAATTATGCCTGCTTCTCTTGCTTTGTATTCAATGAATGTTTGCAATTGGCGGAAAGCCCAACTACTGTGATTATGTCTTCTCTTTTTAGAAACTTTGGGAAGCGTGGAGTCACGTATTCCTGATAAATTTTCAAGACCTATTACAGATACACCTTTTTCAGTTGCGAACTTCACAATTTTCTTTGAGATTGTGTGGTTTACATCTCGCATAAGACGTTTCTCTTTACCTGCAATATGTTTTAACATACGTTTTGCAGATAAAGTTCCCTTCGATTG